>NZ_CP157199.1:2744998-3431248 GCF_039954625.1 Pontimicrobium sp. SW4 | reverse complement strand
TTACCACAATTTCTGAAAGCCCTTTTAAATTTGGAATGATTTACACTGGAAGTGACGATGGATATATTAACTTAACTACCAATGGTGGTGATTCATGGACAAGAATATCTAATAATTTACCACAAGGTCTTTGGGTGTCTAGAGTGATAGCCTCACAACACAAACAAGAACGTGTGTATGCAACTTTAAACGGTTATAGAAACGATGACTTTAAAGTCTATGCTTATGTAAGTGAAGATATGGGGAAAACTTGGAAATCTATTACTAATGGAATATCGAATGCTCCTGTAAATGTTATTAAAGAAGATACTAAAGACGAAAATATTCTATACCTAGGGACTGATAATGGTGTATATGTATCCTTCGATAGAGGAAATAGTTGGCACGAATTTTCTAATGGCTTAACCAAAGCTGCAGTACACGATTTAGTGGTGCATCCAGAGGCAAATGATTTGGTAGTTGGTACTCATGGACGCTCTATTTATAAAGCAGATATTTCAGACTTGCAAAAACATAGTACTATTGGCAATAAGGCCATTGCTGTTTTTAAACCCTCTCCTGTGCAAATGCCTAGATTTAGAGGAAGATCGTTCGAGCCTTCAGCAACAATATCATTTTATTCTAAAGCAAAAGCCACTCAAGGCATTAATATTTTATCTAAAGGTGGATCCTTGCTAAACTCCATAAAAGTAAATGCAGATAAAGGCTTTAATTATGCCGATTATGATTTAACTATTACAAGTGGAGGAAGAAAAGACTTAATGAAAGAAGACAGTAAGCTAAGCATTCCTAAAGCACAAAACGGAAAATATTATTTACCTAAAGGGACTTACACTATAGAAATTGGTAGCCAAAAAACGACTTTAGAAATTAAATAATTCCTGTTTAATATTATCAACAAAGAGCTAGATGCAATAATAAATTGAAATCTAGCTCTTTTTGTTTTACATCTTATTATTTCTTCTTTTTTATCATTTTTTAACAATGATTGACACTTCTTTTGCACTTTATTAACACTCCTCCATTTAAATCAAGTTAGTTTTACCTATTAAATAATTAAACCTTGAAATTTCTATTTTGGAATACTATTTGTGTCCTAAAATTGACTATGCTAACTTAAACCATCAATCAATGTCAAAATCCTTAATAGCACTAATCGCTATGTGCTTAACCTTTTCTTTTCAATCAAATTCACAAGAAACAGCAAATGAAGATTTAAAAATATACTTAGATTGTAGGTTTTGTGATAATAACTTTCTAAAACAAAATTTAGGAAATGTTCAATTTGTTCGCGATCAAGCTCAAGGTGATGTGCATTTGTTTTTCCTTGCACAGGGTACAGGAAGTGGAGGTAGACGTTATGATGTAGATTTTATTGGAAAAAATAATTTTGAATCTATAAACTATAAATTATCATTTACAACTGACTCCAATATGACTGGAGACGATGTTAGAAAACGCATTCTTGAATATATTAAATTAGGATTAGTACGGTTTTGGATAGAAAAAGGTACATTAAATGGTATTTCTGTATCTGCACCGACTCCAGAAATTGAAAGAGAACTTAATAAAGTTGTAGTAGAAGATCCTTGGAATTATTGGTTTTTTAGAGTTGGTGCAAATGGTTGGTTTAATGGCCAAGAAACTAGTAATTCAAGCAACTTAAATTTCAATGTATCTGCTAGACGTGTAACTGAAAAAAACAAATTTTTTATGCGTGTTGGTTTTAACGAACGGAAATCAACATTTACATATGATGGGAATGATATAGTTTCAATAAATAGTGGAAAATCACTAGATATAAATGATGTGTTAAGCATTAACGATCACTGGTCTTATGGTGCTTTTGGTGGAATTGGCACATCAACATATAACAATTTTGATTTATATTGGAATTTAAAACCAGCATTAGAATATAACTTTTTCAAATATGAAGATTCAGCAAAAAAACAATTAATTCTTAATTATAGTAATGGTGTAAGATATAACGATTATATTGAACGATCTGTGTATGCCAAAGACGCTGAATATTTATGGGAACATTCTATCATGTTTGGTGGAAGTATAAGACAAGAATGGGGAGATCTTAACGGCAGAATATCGTTTGATCAATATTTACACGATTCAACTCTAAATGCTTTGAACTTTAATTTTAGAACAAATGTAA
Organism: Pontimicrobium sp. SW4; assembly: GCF_039954625.1. Classification (NCBI taxonomy): domain Bacteria; kingdom Pseudomonadati; phylum Bacteroidota; class Flavobacteriia; order Flavobacteriales; family Flavobacteriaceae; genus Pontimicrobium; species Pontimicrobium maritimum. The sequence goes on along the minus strand of NZ_CP157199.1, from coordinate 3,429,081 downwards.
GACTATTCAAAGGTTTTAATTTTAATGTTGGAGGCAATTATAGTATTACTAGAAATCAAATTAACATACCTGCAGGAGATGTCTCATTAGAAGAATTATTATTACAACAACAGCAGCTTGAATCTGGTTATAATTTTTCATTTAACATTGGTTTTAATTATTCATTTGGGTCGATTTACAACTCTATTGTCAACCCAAGATTTAATCTCTAAATTAAAACCATTCTAAATAACAAAAACATGACGAATGTTTTTGTTAGAACCTTTGCCCTGAAGTATTTTTGTAGCAACTTATAAACTACAATACATTATGAGTGGATTTTTTAAATCTTCGATTGGAAGAAAAGTAGCTATGGCTTTGTCTGCTTTCTTCTTAATGTTTTTCTTAATAATACATTTAGCTGTTAACATCACTTCACTTTTTAGTGTTGAACTTTTCAATCAGCTTTCACACTTTATGGGAACCAATCCTCTAATACAATTGGCATTGCAGCCTGTATTAATTTTTGGGGTTATTTTTCATTTCGTTATGGGCTTTATTTTAGAGCTAAAAAACAGAAAAGCGATTGGCGTAAAGTATGCCAAAAATAATGGTGCAGCTAACTCTACCTGGATTAGTAGAAACATGATTTACAGTGGGCTTGTTATTTTGGCTTTTTTAGTATTACACTTCATAGATTTTTGGTTTCCAGAAATGAAAGTAAAGTATCTTGAAGGAGACATGACAGGTATGATTGCTGTAACACAAGAGTTTAGATATTTTGATGAGCTACAGCATAAATTTTTAAGCCCAGCCAGAGTTGGTGCTTATGTGTTAGCCTTTATATTTCTAGCTTTACACTTATTACATGGGTTCACCTCGGCATTTCAATCAATGGGTTCTACTGCAGGACGTAAAAAAGCATTACAAACCTTTGGGAAAATATATGCGTATGTAATTCCACTAGGATTTATAATCATTGCTGTTTGGCATCATTTTAATCACCTGTAACATTTTATAACTATGAGTGTTTTAAATTCAAAAGTACCTAAGGGTCCAATTAAAGATAAGTGGACAACTTATAAAGATAAAATAGATTTAGTAAATCCTGCTAACAAGCGTCATATAGACATTATTGTTGTTGGTACTGGTTTAGCTGGAGGTTCTGCTGCTGCAACATTAGCAGAATTAGGCTATAACGTAAAGGCATTTTGCTATCAAGATTCTCCAAGACGTGCGCACTCTATTGCTGCACAAGGCGGAATTAACGCAGCCAAAAACTATCAAGGTGATGGTGATTCAACATATAGATTGTTTTATGATACTGTAAAAGGTGGCGATTATCGCTCACGTGAAGCCAATGTATATCGTTTAGCTGAAGTATCAGCAAACATAATTGACCAATGTGTTGCGCAAGGTGTGCCTTTTGCACGTGATTATGGTGGATTGTTAGATAACCGTTCGTTTGGTGGTGTTTTAGTTTCTAGAACATTTTACGCTAAAGGGCAAACTGGGCAACAATTATTGCTTGGGGCTTATTCGGCAATGAATAGACAAATTGCTCGTGGAAAAATTCAAATGTACAACCGTCACGAAATGTTAGACGTTGTAAAAGTGGATGGAAAAGCTCGTGGAATTATTGCACGCGATTTAATTACTGGAAAAATAGAACGTCATTCAGCACATGCAGTAGTCATTGCATCTGGAGGTTATGGAAATGTGTATTTTTTATCAACCAATGCCATGGGAAGTAATGCCACAGCTGCTTGGAAAATCCATAAAAAAGGAGCTTTTTTTGCAAACCCTTGTTATACACAAATTCACCCAACCTGTATTCCGCGTTCAGGAGATTATCAGTCTAAACTAACGTTGATGTCTGAATCACTGCGTAATGATGGACGTATTTGGGTCCCAAAAAATATGGACGATGTCATGGCAATTCGAGAAGGTCGTAAAAAACCAACCGATTTGTCTGAAGATGAAAGAGATTATTACTTAGAGCGGCGTTATCCAGCTTTCGGTAATTTAGTACCACGCGATGTAGCTTCGAGAGCAGCTAAAGAACGTTGTGATGCTGGTTATGGTGTAAATGCCACTGGAGAAGCTGTGTATTTAGATTTTGCATCAGCTATTGAGCGTTATGGGAAAGAACAAGCTAAACTTAATCACATTGAGAACCCTACCGATGCTAAAATATACGAATTAGGTCAGGCAATTGTTGAAGCTAAATACGGAAACTTATTCCAAATGTATGAGAAAATTGTTGATGAGAATCCATACAAAACACCAATGATGATTTATCCTGCGACTCATTATACTATGGGAGGCATTTGGGTAGATTACAACTTAATGACCACTGTTGATGGGTTGTATTGTATTGGTGAAGCCAACTTCTCTGATCATGGGGCAAACAGACTTGGTGCTTCAGCATTAATGCAAGGATTAGCTGATGGTTATTTTGTACTACCTTATACTATTGGAGATTATTTGTCTGATGATATTAGAACAGGACCTATTTCTACAGAAACAAAAGAATTTGTGGATGCTGAAAAAGAAGTAACAGATAGAATTAACTTCTTTATGAATAACAACGGAACAAAATCTGTTGACCACTTCCATAAAAGACTTGGAAAAGTAATGTGGGACAAAGTTGGGATGGCTCGTAACGAAAAAGGGTTAAAAGAGGCTATGGCTGAAATTAAAGCTATTAGAGAAGAATTCTGGAAAGACGTAAAAGTTCCTGGAAGTGCTAACGAGATGAATCCAGAATTAGAAAAAGCTGGTCGTGTTGCAGATTTTCTTGAGCTAGGTGAGTTATTTGCTAAAGATGCTTTAGTAAGAAACGAATCTTGTGGTGGACACTTTAGAGAAGAATCTGTTGAATTAGATGGGGAACAAAAAGGTGAAGCGAAACGTAACGATAAAGATTTTGCGTTTGTATCTGCTTGGGAGTATAAAGGAGAACCTGCTGATGCAGTTTTACATAAAGAAGAATTAGAGTTTAAAGATATTGAACTAAAACAACGTAGTTATAAGTAATTTAGTCATTAGGCAATAGCCAATAGATGGACAAAATTAAAACATATAAAGATTTACTTGTTTGGCAAAAAGGAATTGAAATTGTTAAAGAAACTTATCTAATATGTAAAGAAATTCCAAATGATGAGTTATTTGGATTACAGAGTCAAATTAAACGTTCATCAATATCTATCCCTTCTAATATAGCTGAAGGTTGGGGAAGAAATTACACTAAGAATTATATACAATTCTTAAAGTATTCGAAAGGCTCTCTATTAGAATTAGAAACTCAAATTATAATTGCAAAAGAGTTAAATTTTATTGCAACAGAAAGTTTTAATAAAATTCAAGGTTTAATTACCGAAGAAAGTAAAATGTTAAACGCCTTTATAAAATCAATAGAAAAATAACTTTTGACTATTGTCTTTTGGCTAATAAACTATAAAAATGAATCTAACACTTAAAATTTGGAGACAAAAAGATGCCTCTTCTAAGGGTCAAATGGTCGATTATAAAGTCACTGATATTTCAGAGCACATGTCTTTTTTAGAGATGATGGATGTTTTAAATGAACAATTGGTTAATTCTGGTGATGAACCTGTAGCCTTCGATCACGATTGTCGTGAAGGTATTTGTGGGATGTGCTCTATGTATATTAACGGTGAAGCACATGGCCCAGATAGAGGTATTACAACTTGCCAATTACATATGCGTATGTTTAAAGATGGTGATACTATTACTATTGAACCGTTTAGAGCTAAAGCTTTCCCTGTAATAAAAGATTTAGTTGTAGATAGAATGGCTTTTGAGCGTATTCAACAAGCTGGTGGTTATATTTCAGTAAATACTTCTGGAAACACACAAGACGCAAATGCTATTCCTATTTCTAAACATGCTGCAGACGAAGCTATGGACGCTGCAACTTGTATTGGTTGTGGCGCTTGTGTAGCTACTTGCAAAAATTCATCTGCAATGTTGTTTGTAGGTGCAAAAGTAAGTCAATATGCTTTATTACCACAAGGACAAGTAGAAGCTGCAGATCGTGTTAGAAATATGGTAGCACAAATGGATGCTGAAGGTTTTGGAAATTGTACCAATACTGGAGCATGTGAAGTTGAATGTCCTAAAGGTATTTCATTGGATACTATTGCTCGAATGAATAGAGAGCTTATGAAGGCAAGTTTGAAATAATTAAACTTTTAGTTAATAGAAAATCCTAAGCAGAAATGTTTGGGATTTTTTTTGCAACATTATCAATTTTAAACCGTCTTTAAAAAACTAATCAATCAAAAAAACATGAAAATTCCAAAACTATTGTTTTTAGCAGTTGCATTTTTCATATTTGGATGCAAAAAAGAACTGAATAATAAAATCGACTATAATATATCACCCATTAGTATTGAAGGGAAACCAATGTTGAAAGTAAATGTAACCAGCAATGCAGAACTTGATGGTGAAACTACTTTTCTTTTTTTTAACGATTCTTGGGGAGAGGAAAATTTGCATAATACCATTCAATCTATAAAACCATTAAATATAGATTCAGAAGTAATAGTTGTAAAAGATAGTGGTTGGATTACTATAAAACACCCAAAAAATATTAAGACGGTCAATTTTGAGTATATCATTAAGCAAGATACAGAAGGTGATTTAACAACTAATATGATTTACAGACCAGTTATTCAACCTGCCTATTTTCATGTATTTGCCCATAGCCTCTTTATGATTCCCTTAGAATATTCGAACAATAAGGAAACAACTTTTGACGCTACATTAAATTGGGAAAAATTTCCTGAAAATTATAAACTTCAAAACAGTTTCGGAACTAATGAACGTATTCAAAATTTAAAAAACATAACTGAAAGCGAATTTATCAATTCGGTTTTTATTGGAGGCGATTATAGAACATATCAATTAAACATCAATAACAATACTGTAGCTTTTTCAACACGAGGTAGTTGGAAAGTATTCAAAGATTCTACAATGCTTCAAATGCTTAAAAAGACCATTACTGCACAACGTGATTTTTGGAATGACCATTCCCAGCAGTATTTTTCGGTTAACTTAACACCAACTATCCAGGAGCAAGGAAGCAGTTTTCAAGGTAGTGGACTCACAAATTCCTTTGATTGTTCTGCTTCAAATAATGAACATTTACAAGTGGAAGGATTGGTCTATTTGTTTAACCATGAACTACTACACAATTGGCTAGGACACTTAATTAAAAACGATAATGAAGAAGAGCAATATTGGTTTAGCGAAGGATTTACAGATTACTACACCAGTAAAAACATATCAAAATTTAAAATTTATGACCTCGACAAAAGCTACTATATAAATAAGATAAATGAAATTATAAGGTTGTTGTATACATCTCCTGTAAAAGAGTCTCCAAATAGCGATATAAATTATGACAATTTTTGGCAAAGTAGAGATTATGAAAAATTGCCGTACAGACGAGGTGCTTTATTCGCATTCTATTTAGATCATAAAATCAAGAAGGATTCCCAAGGAAAACAATCACTTGATAATTTAATGTTGGCTATAAAAGAAGACGCTATGTATTCTAATCAAAAAATCACTCATAATTATTTTGTCAATAAGGCAAATGGCTTTTTAAATGATAACATTAAACCATTTTTTAATAAGCATATTGAAGAAGGAAAACTCTTTGATCTTAAAACTATATTTACAGATTTTAAATTTGAATATGACCCAAGTTGTAGCGTTTTTGATTTAGGTTTTGAGTTTTCTGAAGATAAAAAAAGTATTAAATCTGTTAGCATAGCGTCTAAAGCTTATAAAGCTGGACTAAGGCAAGGTGATATGGTAAGAAGTAGGAGCATATACTTTGGATCAACAGAGCATGAAGCAAAATTTACAATAGTAAGAAATGGAAAAGAAATAGACGTAAAGTACTATCCTGTTAGAGAAGCCAATATTCCTCAGTTAAAAAACACAAAACATAATATTGAATTATTGACTTTCTAACCAAATGATATTACCATAATTTTAAAGTTAAATCTTAGGTTTTTTTTGTTAGCTTTGATTTTTTTAATAAATCAAAAAATGAAACATCCATAAATAAAATTTTAATCCTCCGATGATGATAATTTGGATGTTGCATGTGACCATTGAAAAACAATAAAAGCAAACACATGAAATTTAGACTTTACTCCCTAGCATTAATTACCTTATTCACCTTTTCTTGCAAAGGTCAAACAAACAATACAACACAAGAGGTTGAAACGACTGAAACAATCAAAAAATCAATTGACCTATTTGACGCAGATGCGCTTTTAGAACGTGTTAAATATTTATCCTTAGATTCTCTAGAAGGCAGAAAAACTGGTACTAAAGGAGGATTAATAGCAAGAGAATATGTAGTATCTCAATTTAAAAAATATGGTATTGCGCCTTTATTAGAAGACTACACGCAACCGTTTAGTTTTGAAGGTCGTCGTGATAAAAAAACCTACGAAGGTGCTAATGTTTTAGGTCTTATTAAAGGCACTGAACATGCTGAGAAATATATTGTGATTTCGGCTCATTACGATCATATTGGTATAAATAATGGTGAAGTTTTTAATGGTGCTGATGATGATGCTTCTGGAACCAGTGCTATAATTGCCATGGCTGAATATTTTAAAAATAACCCACCAAAACATTCTGTGGTGATTGCAGCATTTGATGCTGAAGAAATGGGATTACAAGGAGCTAGTCACTTTGTGAAAACCAATACATTACCCAAAGAACAAATTGCCATGAATATTAATTTAGACATGGTTGGTCGTAACGATAATAACGAACTGTATGTGGTTGGAACTAATTTATATAAACAACTGCAACCAGCTATTGAAGGCTTGAAATTACCTGAAAATTTCAAACTTTCGGTAGGTCATGATGGATTAGATGGTAAACAAAGTTGGATATTCTCTTCCGATCATGGTCCATTTCACAGAGAAGAAATTCCATTTTTATATTTTGGTGTAGAAGACCATAAAGACTACCACAAACCAACCGACGATTTTGAAAACATCCAACCAGAATTTTACGCAAAAGCTGTAACTGCTGTGATTACTGTATTTGAAAAGTTAGATGAGATAAGTTTTTAAAACAAAAACACTTAATGAATAGTCCTATTCAATTTTATAATTCTCAGATAGTACTATTCCAAAATCAAATAGATACTTTAAAAAAGAAGCTTTTGATTTTGAGTTTATCTAGAGTAGTTATTTATCTAGCTGGCGTTATGGGAATTTATCATTTTTTTCATAACATTCCAGTTGCTGTGGTCATTACCATTGTTGCTATTGGCTTGTTTTTATTTCTTGTGTCAAAACATACAGATGCCAAAGCGCAACGCGATTTATTCAAAGCCTTATTAAACATTAACAATGAAGAGTTAGAAATAGCTAAAGGTAATTTTCATAAACGGTTTAGTGGTGTTCAATTTCAAAACGCTGAGCATCCTTATAGTTTAGATATTGATTTATTTGGTCGTGGTTCATTTTTTCAATACCTCGATAGAACAGCTATTAATGAGGGAACTCATACACTTGCTGATGTATTAAAAGCTAACGATATTACCAACATAGTAAACAGACAAGACGCCATTAAGGAGCTTTCTAAAAAACCAGAATGGCGCCAACTATTTACTGCAAAAGCATCTTTAATAGAAACTGAAACTCCTACAAATGTTATTATTGATTGGTTAAACAATTATCAGCCTTTTGTTCCAAAAATAATGCGTTGGTTACCTTATGTTTTTGGTATACTTTCAGTGGTTATAATTGCTTTTAGTGTGTTGCAGGTTATTCCACTTCATTACATGGCTTATTGGTTAGTTTTTGGAATTTTTATTATTGGTTATGTGTTTAAGAAAGTAAACATGCTGTCCATACACACGTCTAAAATCAAGGACACCTTTAAGCAATATTCACTATTATTAGACCAGATAGAAACGGAAACTTTTACTTCATCATTACTTAAAGAAAAACAACTACAAATAACCTCTGAGAACACAAAAGCATCAAATATTATTAAATCATTTTCAAAAGCATTAGACGCATTAGATAATAGAAATAATATCTTTTTTATCTTTTTGGGAAATGGCTTTTTTCTTTGGGATTTAATCCAAAGCTATAAAATAGAACAATGGATAACCAAGTATGCCCACAAAGTAGAAGATTGGTTTGAAGTAGTCGCCTTTTTTGATGCTTACAATTCCTTAAGCAACTTTTCATTTAACCATCCAGAATTTGAATACCCAAAAATTGTAGAGAACAACACCATTATAAACGCTAAAGAGTTAGGACATCCTTTATTAAACAAAATTAAACGGGTTTCTAGTGATTTAAACATAAACAGAGAGCAATTCTTTATAGTAACAGGAGCTAATATGGCTGGAAAAAGCACTTTTTTAAGAACTGTATCTTTACATATTGTTATGGCTAATGTTGGATTACCTATTTGTGCAACATCCAGTGAATACTCACCTATTAAACTCATCACAAGTATGCGAACTAGCGATTCGTTGACTGACAATAGCTCGTATTTCTTTTCGGAGCTTACGCGACTTAAATTTATTGTAGACACAATTAAAAGCGAACCTTATTTTATTGTTTTAGATGAAATATTAAAAGGCACAAATAGTACCGACAAAGCTCTTGGTTCTAGAAAATTTGTAGAAAAATTAGTCGCTGGAAATGCTACAGGTATTATTGCTACGCACGACCTAAGTTTATGCGAAATTGAAAAAGAATTAGACGACGTAAAGAACTACTACTTTGATGCCGACATTGTTAATGATGAACTCTATTTTGACTATAAATTTAAAAAAGGGATTTGCCAGAATATGAACGCAAGTTTCCTCTTAAAGAAAATGGAGATTGTTTAACATTTCTATCTTAGTTCTGCTAGATACGTTTTATAATCATTTAAACTTTCTTCTGATTTATTTTCTGCAGTTTTTATTGCTAACTTAATATTGTTAATGGCTTTTCTTTTTTGTTTTTTCCCTGCAAAAGCTTTGCTCAATCCATAATACATTTGAGACAGTTCTCTTGAATCGCCATAAGTGTTTATGCCATTACTAAAATACATTATTGCCGTATCCAAATCTTTGTGCTTTAAATACATTTGTCCAAATCGGTTTTGCCAATAAGCGGAATCGTATCTTTTGGTTGATAAAACATCTTTAAATTCTGTCATAAAAAATTTAAAGTAATTGAAGTTATCCTTATTCCATGCTAACCAAATAAGTCCGTTCTTTGTTTCGTCGGCAATGTGAGTTGAAAACCCAAAACGACGTCCTCTTTCTGAAAAATACTTTTTTAAATAAGGAAGGCCTCCTAAATCTTCATATTCTTTAAAACTACTATAATCTAATGTTTTATAGTTGTGATAAAAGTATTTTAAACCATGAAATAGCGCTAAGTAAGGTAAGGTTTCATGGGTTTCTTCGTTAAGCTTTTCATATTTAAACTCAAGATTAGAAGGTGTACTTTTATCAATCAATTCAAAAAATTTATCACTATATTGAATGGTATATATATCCTTAATAGAATTAACCATATACATATAAAAAGTTTCTTTTGCATTTGAGTTTACAAACTCAGTTAACATTTCTGGAGTTGCATTTCCTCCATTGGATAGTATAACACCGTTAAATAATGGTTTTTTGTTTAATACCATATAGGTTGCCATAAACGCGCCTTGTTCCCAACCAAACAATACCCTTTCGTTATTAGTTCTAAAATTTTCATTTACAAATGGGATGAGCTCTTGTTCTAAGAAAGAATGATACACTTCTTTGTTACTCCAACCTAAATCTCTACGACTTGGGTACTCATTCATGACACCAACAACAATCATTTCTGGGATGACTCCAGGAGTCTGTAGTGATTTTTGAATGGCTATTCCATTTTCAAAATGCATTTGCCCATCAAAAATGTATAAAACAGGGTATGCTGCCTCTGTAGTGCTATAGCTTTCAGGTAAATAAACTTCAACAAGTCTTTCGTCTTTTAAACTATTTGATGTAATAGTGTAACTTTTTCCAATTACAATTTCATTATTACTTGTTTGCGAAAAGCATAAATTTGAAAGGACTAACCCAATAATTGTAACTATTCTAAAAATATATTTCTTCATTACTATCATTATTTATATAAGATATTACTTTAACAAAGAAATATATTTTACTCTAGAATTTTCTTAATTAAAAATTAAAATAGATACTTATTCTTAGCCTTTTGACTTGTTAAAAAACAGAAACTACCTTCTAGTTCTTTCTATGGCTTCAATTTTCGTAATCATCTTCATAGCATTCTCATTTTTGGGGCTAAATTCTATAACCTTTTTATAACTTTTTAAGGCTTCACTATAATTTTTTGATTCGTAATAAGCTTCTCCCAAGCTGTCAAAAACATTATCTCTATAAGGAAAAATCTTAGTGTTTAAATCAAAAACGTAAATAGCTTCATTAAATCTTTTCGCTCTTAATCTCACATAGCCAAAAGTATTTAACTCTCTGCTTCCTTGTACAAATTCCGATAATGTTGACACCAAAGATGTTTCCATAGTTTTTAAAGTATCTATTCCTTGTTGTTTAATTAATCCATCAATATAATTGGCTGCTACATATTTTGGTGTGTACTTACCTTCTATAATAGCTTTAATATCATGCTCAAAAGTAGCCTGCGGTGATTCTACAATTCGGTTAATTTCTTTTCCATTTTTATAAAAAATAAAAGTAGGTACTCTATGAATGTTTAATCCTTTCTCTTCACCTGTTGGACTTTTCTTATACGCTTCTGGAGTTCTATCTACAGCAATGACTTCAAGTTGATCTTCAGGGAAATTTGCTGCATCTAGCACTTTATAGAAGCGTGGTACTTCACGTTTACTATCGCCACACCAAGTCCCCAGAAATAACATTATTGTATAATCGTTAAGGGAGTCTTTTATGGTATTAATTAATTTTTCGTTGAGTATATAATTATCATAATTTTTATCAAACCAACTTTTAAAACTGTTTGAGGTTAATCCCTCACGATTAATTTTACCAAGCAGTTTTTCTTTGCCTTTATCATCGACTACTAATTGGTTGTAGGTTTGTGAATAACTTAGCGAAAGGCAAAAAAGGAGACTTAAAATAGTAACTATTCGTTGCATGATGTATAGATTTTAGTATCTCGAAACTAGTAGTAAAACCATGTACACAAAACTAAGTTGGACACAATACATACTTAATATTGCAACTATTCAATTTAAATTAACAAACAACATAAATGACGTTTGTCACTACAAAATTGGTTTTCGTACATAATTTTTGACGTTATTCATAATTCTAGTTACTTTTCCATACGAATGACAATCGTAAATAAAAACATATCGCAAATTTTGGTGCACATCCTGTTTTGGATGCTTTTTATATTTGTGTCTTTGTTTGTTTTTTCAGATTATTATTGGGCGCAAAATCCGTTTTTACAATACTTGTTTATTTTGGTGGTTATTGTATACTCAAACAATCTGTTTTTACTGCCTTATTTTGTAAAACGTAAACTCTACGTACTATACATTTTTGTGTTTGTTGCCATTTCTTTTCTTGCCACACAGCTATATTGCAATGTGTTTGCGCAATGTGGCTGCTCGTTTATGAAATGCTTGAGTGACTATTTATGGCAAACCTTAGTCCCTTTGATTTTCTTCTCATTTATTTGGATGCTCTATCGTTTTATCGCTGAACAAGAAGACCTTGAAAAGGTAAAAAAAGAGCATACAGAAATGGAATTGAAATTTCTAAAATCACAAATTAATCCGCATGTATTGTTTAATAACTTGAATACCATTTACTCATATTCTATTGAAAACCCAAAAGAAACACCTGAGCTTATTTTAATGCTGTCGGACAATCTTAAACATGTGTTATATGAAAGCAACTCTGAGACTATTTCAATTGAAAAAGAGCTGCATTTTTTAGATAATTATATCAAGTTTCAAAAAATTAGAACTGAAGGTGTTAAGCATATAAATTATAACAAGGTTATAGATTCAGAAAACTATCAAATTGCACCTTTAATGCTCATTACCATCATTGAAAATGCTTTTAAGCATAGTACGCTTAATAGTTCTATAGATATTAGCATCAACATTAAAAATGGTGTTTTATATTTTAATTGTAGCAATGACTATGATAGTAAAAAAATTGATGAAGACACTTTTAAAATCGGACTTCAAAATCTTGAAAAACGCTTAGAACTTATTTATAAAGACAGGTATGAATTTACCATTGTTAAGGAAACGCAATTCAAAGTGCATTTAAAACTCCATTTACAATGAATTGCATCATTATAGAAGACGAAATACCTGCACAAAAGGTCTTGCAAAGTTTTATTGGTAAAATTCCTTACCTCACCTTGCAAAACACCTTTAAGGCTGCGATTGAAGCCAATGGATATCTTAACTCCAATACTGTAGATATTATCTTTCTTGACGTGAATTTGCCTGATATTTCTGGAATCGATTTTATAAAAACAGTTAAGAATCCACCAGCAATTATCATGACAACAGCCTATTCAGAGTATGCAGCAAATAGTTTTGAATTAGAAAGCATTGTGGATTATTTAGTGAAGCCTTTTTCGTTTGATAGGTTTTTAAAAGCTATCAATAGAGTGAAAATTAAATCTGAAATAGCAACAGACACTACTCATGAAGATGAAAAAAAATCCATTTTTATCAACGTAGATAAAACACATCACAAAATAATTTTAGATGATATTATTTATATAGAATCTGATAGAAATTATTTAACTGTGATTACAACCACTCAAAAACTCACCTATATAGACTCGCTTAAAAACTGGACAGAAAAACTCTGTGATGAACAGTTTGTACAAGTTCATAAATCGTTTATCATTAATAGCAAAAAGGTCGATAAGGTTTCTGGAAATATAGTGTTTATCAATAATCTACAAATTCCAGTTGGAAGAACTTATAAACAAGAATTATTAAGACAGCTAAAAATTATGTAATTTTCGGTTTGTAACTTATAGTTGACAAAAGCTAAAGAATGAGACAATCATTAAACATTTTGGTTTTTTTGGCAATTTCGCAATTAGCGATAAGTCAAAACACAATTCTTTGGAAAGTAACTGACACCATAAATAATAAAACCTCTTTTCTGGTTGGTACTTTTCATCAATTCGGAAATTCATTTGTTGATTCAATTCCTGAAATTAAAGAATCGCTTTTAAGCTCAGAACTTGCTGTTTTTGAATCAATTGACAACATTGAAAAAACAAGAGAAATGATCCAACGGAGAAAATCGTCTTTCGAAATTGAAGAGAGAATAAAGAAAAAGGATCTTAAAAAACTTAAAGCAATTGCAAAAAATTGGAAAGTTGATTTGTATAAACTAAAGCCATTAGAAATTAGATGGAAACTACAACAAGAGTTTCAAAAAACTAAATGTAAAACAACCAAGCCAACTGATAAATTTGATCATTTTGACAATTACCTACAATACATTGCTGAAGAAAACAAAATAGAGATTTTAGGCTTAGAAACTGATAGTTTACAATTAAGTCTAATCGAAAAAGAAAATAAAAACCCAAACTGGAAAAAAGAAAGGAAAAATATTAGTGCTTGGATTAACCAAATGACAACTGATAAACCAAATATGAATAATTGCGAACTTGCAAAAAAATACAGAAGTTTTGAATTAGATTACCAGTTTGAAAGGGAATGTGAATCTGATATATTAATTCTACAAAGGAATGATAATTGGATGAAAACATTACCAAATTTATTAAACACAAAGAACACTTTTATTGCTGTTGGATATTTACATTTAAAAAAGAAATGTGGAATTCTTGAACAATTGAAAAGTAAAGGATTTGTAGTAGACCCAATTAAAATATAGCCAGTTGCAACAATGGTTATAAGTAATTGTTAGTCCTCGCCTACTTCTGAAAATTCTTCCGAATTTTCCTCTGGTTCGATTTCTTTTACTAACTTCGTTTAGAGCTATAAACTAGCCCTATACAAGACCAATTAGCATGAACCATCAATCCAAACTTCCAAATTTAGAAACCACCATTTTCTCTGTTATGAGTGCATTAGCTCATAAACACAAGGCTATTAATTTATCACAAGGTTTTCCAGATTTTAAAGGTGACCAAAAGTTAATAGATTTAGTAAGTGCCTATATGAATGCTGGCTATAATTATTATGCACCAATGCCTGGAGTTTTTAAATTACGAGAAGCTATTGCAAAAAAATACGATGACCTTTATAGCTCAACTTACAATCCAGACAATGAAATAACGATTACAGCAGGTGCTACACAGGCCATTTATACAGCTATTACTGCGTTTATTAGGCCTGGAGACGAAGTGATTGTGTTTCGTCCAGCTTATGATTGTTATATTCCATCAATTGAGCTTAATGGTGGAAAAGCCATCTCTATTCAATTGCATAAACCTGATTATGAAATTGATTGGAACAATGTTGCTAAGGCCATTAATAATAACACCAAAATGATTATTATTAACACGCCTCACAATCCAAGTGGTACTGTATTTTCAAAAGAGGATATGCTACAGTTACAAAAGCTAACCAATAACACAAACATTATTGTGTTAAGTGATGAAGTGTATGAACATATTATTTTTGATGGTGAACAACATCAAAGCGTGTGCTTATTTCCTGAGTTAAAATCGCGTAGTTTTATTACAGCGTCATTTGGTAAAACATTCCATAATACTGGATGGAAAACTGGGTATTGTTGTGCGCCTAAAGACTTAATGGATGAGTTTGTAAAAGTGCATCAGTTTAATGTGTTTAGCGTAAATCATCCTATTCAATTAGCTTTGGCTGAGTATTTAAAAGAGCCTAATCATTATCTTGAATTATCTAGCCTTTTTCAAGAAAAAAGAGATTTTTTTTTGAATTTAATTAAAGACTCTCGATTCACTTTTACGCCATCAAAAGGCACTTATTTTCAAGCATTAAATTATTCAAATATTTCTGATGAAAGTGATTATGATTTAGCCATTAGACTTACTGAAGAATATGGAATTGCGTCCATTCCTATTTCGGTATTTAATCATAACAAGTTAGACGAAAAAATGTTGCGTTTTTGCTTTGCAAAAACTGATGATACTTTAAAAAGAGGTGCAGAAATATTGTGTAATATTTAGTAAAAACATGAAAAACACATTAAACATAGCAATTATTCAATCGGATCTAACTTGGGAAAAGCCAGAAGACAATAGAGTACATTTTACAAATAAAATAGACTCTATTAAAGAGCCTGTTGATGTAATACTTTTACCAGAAATGTTTACTTCTGGATTTACTATGCATCCTAAGCATGTTTATGAGACTATGGAAGGGACGACCATACAATGGATGCAAAAACTTGCCATTAAAAAACAAGCAGCCATTGGAGGCAGTCTAGTAATAAAAGAAAATGATGTTTTTTACAATCGTTTCGTTTTTGTAAAACCAAATAGCTCAATTGATACTTATGACAAACGTCACACGTTTACTTTAGCTGGAGAAAATAAAGTCTATAAAGCTGGGGCAAAAAAAGTAATTATTGATTATAAAGGCTGGAAACTTTGTCCTTTAGTATGTTACGATTTACGTTTCCCAGTTTGGGCAAGAAACGTAGAAAACTATGATGTGCTTTTTTATGTTGCTAATTGGCCAAAACCTCGAATTGATGCATGGGATACCTTGCTTAAAGCACGTGCTATAGAAAACATGAGTTATTGCGTTGGTGTAAATCGTGTTGGATTAGACAACAATAACCATGAATATTCTGGACATTCGGCTGCTTATGATGGCTTAGGAACACAACTAACATCTTTAGAAGATGAAAAAGAAGGTATAGAGATAGTTCTTTTAGATAAAAAACATCTATCTACAATTAGAAATAAACTGAAGTTTTTAGATGATAGAGACCGTTTTACTGTAAAATAAACGTTACTATTTGCTCCGAAAAAGCTCTAACTTCAATCTCTTTTGTATCGTGACTCACACGTTCTGGTTGTAATTTCTTTAAATAATTCCCTGAATCATATTTTCCGTTCTTATTGGAATCAAAAATCACTCTAATAAAATATTTTCCAGGATTTAAACTTAAAAAATCTATTGGTTTTGAAGCATCTTCTGCATATTGTTCTACTTTAATTTCACCTCTTTGGTCAACCAATTGCACAATTACTGGATAAGTAGCGTTTTGCAAATTAACGCGTATTTCACCATAATCTATTTCAGCTTTTGTACGGACATTAAAATTAAGCGTGTCATTTCTGTCTTCAAAAAAATCAGTAAACGCACCTGGTAGCATCTTCATTTTATAAGTGTTTTCTTCGGTTTTGTCAAAACTTAACTTATAAATATTATTAAACTTATCTAATGTAACTGCAAAAGGCACTTTAATAGAGTCTTTATCAAGGATAGTTATCTTACTTTCATTAATTGTTTCAAAAGGAGTAGATCCTTGTAATTGAAAATCTTCAGTGAGTTTTAATGCTCTAGATTCTATTGGCTTGATAATTAAAGTGTCTTTTTTAAGATCTCTTATATTTACTTTAAAAGTCTCTTCATAATCTACTTTAGAAACTTTAAACATTAAGGAATCTACTTCAAAATTAGGCTTGTACCAATAATTAAGAGTGTCTTTATCTACCTCTTTAGTAATAATAGTTTTATAATCTAATGGCGCTTGAGATAATAACTCAATGCTCATATTTTTGGCATCACCTTCATATCCAAAAGCAATCTTATTTCCAGAAACAAGACTAGGTCTTACTGCTTTAAAATCTGGCACCTCCTTAAATAAATTGAGTTCATAAACAGAATCCGATGGCACAGTAATAAATTCCTTTTTAAATGCTATTTTATCAGTTTTTTGCTGAAAAGTATAGTTCCCATTTTCTTCTTTTAAAGCAATCATTAAATACTTACCAGCTTTTAAATTCTCCAATTTATAAGTAGTAACACTATCGAGTGTATTAGTTATATATTTAGGTTTTTGTTTATATATTATTGAATCGTTAAAAGTATCATTCACTTCATAAAGCATAACGGACACAAAATCGTCAGGTTCTCTTTCTAAAGAATTTTTAACAAAACCACCTATACTCAAAGAATCGATATAACTTCCTGTCGAAAACACATAACGATAATATGGATAAGGATTGCCTTCGTTATTATCTACAATACTTGTTCCAAAATTAATGGCATAAGTCGTGTTTTCTTGTAACGTATCTTGAATTTTAATAGTAATATATTTACTTGCTAAACCCAAAGGTGTAATCTCTGGTGCTGGCTCCATTGGAGGTGAAATAATTAACTGCTTCTGTAGGTCATTAAGTTTAATATATTCGTTGAAGTATATTTTTATTTCCTTAGAATTAAAGTTTACTGAATTATTTTCAGGAACAGATTTAACTATTTCTGGCGGCAATACATCTTTTTCTCCACCTGAAGGAGTGCCTCGATTTGCACAATTAAACAGCACCAAACAAATAACAAGCGAAAGAGATAAATTCGAAAAAAAATTGCGCATTAAATCAATTATTTAAGCAAATTAACGACTTATTTATATAAACGAAAAACTTATTAAGCAATTGCCATAGTAGCAACGCTTATTTTAACATTGTTAGCTTTTAATAACTCATTTGTACAAGCTTCAACAGTAGCTCCTGTAGTAATAACATCATCCACCAATAATATATGTTTAGTTGCAATGGTGTCAAGGTTTAAACAGCTAAATACTTCGTTGTTATTATTCCATCTTGCTATACGTTCTTTAAAAACTTGAGTTTTAGTAGACGTTGTTTTTTTAAGTACAGTTTCAATATATGGCACATCTAAAGCTTGAGCAATTTCTTTTCCAAATTTTTCAACTTGGTTATAACCTCTTTTTCTAAGTTTCTTTTTGTGTAAAGGCACTGGAATAACTGCATCAACTTTTTTATAAGCTTCAATGTTTTTTAATTCTTCGCCAAGCCATTTTCCTAAAAAAGCACCAATGTCTTCATAACCTCTATACTTTAAACCGTGTAATAAATGCTGTACCATTCCTTTTTTATGAAAATGTAAAAGTGCTGTCGCATTTTCTAATTCAACACGTCCATAAAGTACTTTTTTTACAGAGTTGTCATCGTTAAAATGATAATTGGTCACAGGTAAATTATGTCTACATTCCGTACATACATAAGCTTCATTATCTGCTAACAAATTATTACAAGCATAACATACTTTCGGAAAAAATAAGTTCAACAAGTTTTTTACCATTTAAACGATTAAAATTAGTTACTACAAACTTAATATATATTTTCGCATCAATTAATTAACCCTCCAACCAATAATAGTGTATAATGATAGTTAACCCTCAAGTATTTAACTACAGATTTGCTATAGGAACCTTGATGGTTGCTTTTGTCATATTAGCTTCTTATAGTTACACTAGCTATACAGCTGAACAATCTAAAAAGGATTTTTTAAATCAAGAAAAGAAACTTTTAGAAAATCAAATTTCTAAAGTAATTACTAGTTATGATGAACTTGGTGGTATTAACGAAAGTTTAAAATCCGAACTGGACAATTCAAAAAACATTATTGCCCAAACACAAGATTCATTAAAGGAATTACAAGCTAATATGTCATTAATATATAAATATAGAGATGAGTTATTAGCACTAAAAAAACAACAATCAAACTTGGTTAAAAAGGGTGATTCTTTTTTGGCTCTTAATACAGAATTATCAAAACAAAACGCTTCTATTTCTAGACTGTTAGATAAACAAATAGATGTTATTTCTAATTTAAAAGAAGATAAGGAAAAACTAGATAACAATATTAAATTGGGAGCTTTGGTTTCTGCAAATTCGTTTAAAGCAACAGCTTTTTCAATAAAAAACTCTGGAGAGGTTCTTGAAACCACAAAAGCTAGTAAGACTAAAAACATTAATGTTGCTTTTGTTTTAGCAGAAAATCCATTGGCAACGCCTCAAGAAAAAGAATTTTATATTCAAATTATTGGTCCGGATAATAACGTAGTTTCAGATAAAGGCGCTATCGAATTTGATACCTCATCTTTAATCTACAGCTACAAAACAAATGTTTTATATAATAAAACGACTTTAGAAGTATCTGCCAATATTGAAACTAATAAAGCACTAGAATCTGGACGTTATATTGTAAACGTATTTGACAATAATAGACGATTAGGAACTACTGAAATAATTTTACTATAATTCAACAAATAATTTTTAAGTAACCGTTCCATTTGTATGGAACGGTTTTTTATTTTTGCACCATGGCAAATCAAGACGATAAATTCAAAAAAGTAATATCTCACGCAAAAGAGTATGGTTATGTATTTCAAAGTAGCGAAATATATGATGGTTTAAGTGCCGTTTACGACTATGCACAAAATGGCGTTGAGCTTAAAAAAAATATACGTGATTATTGGTGGAAAGCCATGGTACAAATGCACGAGAATATTGTAGGGTTAGATGCTGCCATATTTATGCATCCAACTACTTGGAAAGCGTCAGGGCATGTTGATGCATTTAACGACCCTTTAATTGACAATAAAGATTCTAAAAAGCGTTATCGTGCTGATGTGTTGATTGAAGACTATTGTGCTAAAATTGAGACCAAAATCGACAAAGAAATTACCAAAGCAGCTAAACGTTTTGGTGATGCTTTTAATAAAGAAGAATTTGTTTCAACTAACGGAAGAGTTTTAGGCTATCAAGAAAAAATAAATACCATTCTATCAAGAATGGCAAAGTCTTTAGAAAATGAAGATTTAGCAGATGTAAAAGCTTTAATTGAAGAACTAGAGATTGCTGACCCATTAACGGGAAGCAAAAATTGGACCGACGTTAAGCAGTTTAATTTAATGTTTGGAACTAAACTTGGTGCTTCTGCTGATAGTGCTATGGATTTATACTTACGCCCTGAAACTGCACAAGGTATTTTCGTGAACTTTTTGAATGTTCAAAAAACGGGGCGTATGAAAATTCCGTTTGGAATTGCTCAAACAGGAAAAGCCTTTAGAAACGAAATCGTAGCGCGCCAATTTATTTTTAGAATGCGTGAATTTGAGCAAATGGAAATGCAGTTTTTTGTAAAACCAGGCACCCAAAAAGAATGGTATGAAATATGGAAAGAAAATAGACTTAAGTGGCATTTATCTCTTGGAATGGGTAAAGACAATTACCGTTTTCATGACCATGAAAAACTAGCACATTATGCTGATGCAGCAGCAGATATCGAATTTAAATTCCCATTTGGGTTTAAAGAATTAGAAGGCATCCATTCTCGTACAGATTTCGATTTAAAAGCCCATGAAGAGCATTCTGGAAAGAAGCTACAATATTTCGATCATGAAGATAACAAAAACTACGTGCCTTATGTAGTAGAAACGTCTATTGGTTTAGATAGAATGTTTTTAGCAGTTTTTTCCAATTCATTACAAGAAGAAGAATTAGAAAATGGCACCACGAGGACTGTTTTAAAATTACCAAGTGTTTTAGCACCGACAAAAGCAGCTATTTTGCCATTGGTTAAAAAGGATGGTTTACCTGAGGTAGCTCGTAAAATTGTAGACGATTTAAAATGGGATTTCTCAGTTGATTACGATGAAAAAGATGCTGTCGGAAGACGTTACAGACGTCAAGATGCAAACGGAACACCATTTTGTATTACAGTAGATCACGATACATTAGAGGACAACACAGTCACTATAAGACATCGTGATACTATGGAGCAAAAACGAGTTAAAATTGAAGAATTACGCAACATCATAAAACAAGAGGTAGATGTGAAATCTTGGTTGATGAAAATGTAAAGTACTACCAAAAAGCAGAAATCTAAAAAAAGAGGCTGTCTTAAATGAACTAAAAAGCGTCATTCTGAATTTATTTCAGAATCGTATTATTTTGATTATTAAAGTTCAGGTTGACAAAATATTACTTTTAAGATTGCCTCTTTTATATTTATCTATTAAAACCTATATCCAATAGCTATACCACCACGACCAACAACTTCAATATCACTATTACCAAGTAAATCTCTTCCTATTCCTAAATATATTTCGGCAATAAACCCTCGTTTGGTGACAAATTTTGCACCTGCTGAAATTCCAACCGCAAAATCGGTATAATTATCTTCATTATATTCTCCATAGACATTTGGTAACTCATCATAATATACATAGGTTTCTTCTTTTCCAGAATGCAACATACCAAAAGCTTCTACAAAAAATCCTTGTGCATATTTTTTAGAAAAGAAATGTCTATAATATGGTGTGATTGAAAACGTTCTATATTCATCTAATCCAGTATCATAATCATCCCCTAAGCTAATAAGTGTTCCTACACCAAATGATGATTCTTCATTAATAATTCGTTCATAACCAACATCTAGCCACTTAAAGCCTATAAGGTTTGTCATATTTAATTTTAGTTCATCTCTTTTTGAAGTATCAAAATTATCATTTACTTCTTGTGAAAAAGACATAATTGTGCAAAGCAACGTAAGTAAGAGAATTGGTTTTTTCATTTGTTTAGTTTTTAGTTCAAAAAGATTTATCAATAATCATGCCTTTATAAGATGTTCTTTTAATAAAAAAGTTGCGCTCAATCTTAAAAAATAAATCCTTACTTATTCTCCTCCAGATAGAGCATAAAAGTCCCTTTAGTAAGAAATTGCTTCTCAATAAATTTTTTTGTGTTTAAAACCTCTATAAAATCTTCAGTTTGCTTTCCTACTTCAACTTCTATTTTTTCAAAAATGTATTCTTCTTCACCCTTTTTACTAACTATTAAAGCATAATATGTGCCTTCAATTTCTGTAACTGCTGTTTTTGGCAAAGCATTTAGATTAGATGATCCTGTAATTATTTGAGCTTCAACAAACATTCCTGTAACAAAAGATGTTTGTTCATCATCTTCTATATGACCATGTACTTTTATGGTTCTGTTAATTGGGTCTATAGATGTTCCAACTAAATGTACATCTGCTTTAAAAACTTCGCTTGAGGCTTCAGGTGTTTTAAAATTAATTGGCTGTCCTTTATCTATCTTTAAGACATCCTTTTCAAAAACCATTAATTCTAAATGGATGTGTTCCGTATTTACAATTTCAAGTATTTCAGTAGATGAAGACACATAAGAACCGTTACTTACATTTACTTTCGTAATTGAGCCTTTAATTGGTGCGTATAAGTTAATTGTTGATGAGACCTTCCCGTTTTCAACATCTAATGGATTAATATTCAACATTTTTAAATTTTGCTTTAAACCATTATAATGCGCCAAATTACTTTTGTAACTACTTTCGGCTTTTAAATAATTTTTTTGAGAGGTGATGTTCTCTTTATACAAAGTTGATTGTCTCTCAAACTCTGATTTTAAATATTTAAGTTGATTAGAAACTTCTAAATAGTTTTGTTGTAACTCTACATATTCTGGATTTTCTAACGTTACTAATAATTGCCCTTTTCTGACTTCATTACCAACTAAAAGAGGTGCGTTTTTAATGTATCCAGGCATAAATGTAGTAACGCTTGCTTTACTAGATGGCGGTACATCTATAAAACCAGTTGTTACTACAGTTTCATTAAACTCTTGCAAAGACAATTCTCCAAGCTCCATGTTTTCAGATTCAAATTGTGATTTTGAAACAATAATCTCTTCTGGATAATTTTGACTTTCTATACTAACCTCTGTTTCTTTTTCATTATTCCCACAAGACAAAATGACTAGTAAAAATAAAATGCTATATATGTGTTTCATGTTATTGTTTTATAATATTAAGTTGTTAATGGTAATAACTGTTTGATTGTATTGATTTAAATTTTCTAAGTAACTAAGTTCAATTTCTTTTGCATTTTCAATACTTTGGATGAATTGAAAAAAGTCTATTTCTCCGTGTTTAAAACTTTGTTCGGCAGTTTTAATAATCTCTTCAGAAAGATGTTTTCCTTGAGTTTCATAATATATTAGTGCTTCATCTAGTTGCTCTATTTTTGCTAGGAGTGTATTAAACTCTGCCTCATATCTTAAACTGTAATTTTTTTGCTGTTCTTCAGCAACTTTAAAAGCCAGCTTAGAAGCTTTAATTTTTGATGAATTTCCGCTAAATAACAATGGTATTTTAACACCTATTTGATAGCCATTTATACTTGAATTTAAGGTACTATTTGTACCTTGAAAATACTCGAAGCTTACATCTGGTAACAAATTTTGCGATTCTAAATTGATTGCTGAATTGTAGTAATCTTTAGAACTTTCAAAATATGCTAACCCATCATTAGGACTGTTAAGTGTTTTTTCTAATTCTAGCCTATTAGAAGCTTGCGTTTTAAATGAAGATACATCAGATTGCACTACTTTATTAAGCTGATGTTGGGCAGCAATAACTTCCTTTGATGCTTGTCCTAATAACATTTCTATTTGACGTTGTTTTGATTTAGCTGAAATCATTTCGAGATAATTGGTTTCGCCTAATTCGAAACGTCTTTCAGAAGCTTTTGCAAAATCTTTATACAAGCTATCTAAATATTGAATAGTTGCAACTTTTTCGTTGGCATAAACTAATTGATAATAAGCTGAATACACATCTCTTTTAACCTTTAACAATTGGATATTGTACTTTGCTTCTGCTATGCTTTGTGCTGCCTTATTAAGCTTTTTTTGAGCAAAATACACCGTTGGAAATTTGAAATCTTGTGAAACTCCAAAGACTTTTAATGGTTCATTGTTTATGGCTAGATTGCTCTCATCATAATTATAATAAACATTTGTTTTATCAAAACTAAACGCACTGCTTACCAAAGCTTCTTTCTCTTCAACCGTTAATGCTGATGCTTTTAAAGATGCATTGTTTTCTATTGCTTTGGCTAACACTTCATCAATAGTTATTGGCTTTGTTTGTGCATTCATTTGAAATGCAAACAATAATAGTAAAGTGGTTATTATTGTGTTCTTATTCATCTTCTTAATCTTAATAGTTTCAAACCAAGAATACAATACAGGCAACACAACAAGGGTTAGTATCGTTGCTGTTATTAACCCTCCAATAACTACTGTTGCTAATGGTCGTTGCACTTCTGCTCCAGCACTGGTAGAAACCGCCATAGGTAAAAACCCTAAAGCAGCTGCCATTGCTGTAAGCAGTACAGGTCTTAGTCGTTCGGTGGTACCTTTAATAATTAATACTTTCATATTCATAGTTCCAGATTCTTTTAATGATTTAAAATGCTCAATAAGGACAATGCCATTTAATACAGCAATACCGAAAAGCGCTATAAAACCAACACCTGCCGAAATACTAAAAGGCAAGTCTCTAATCCAAAGTAATAATACGCCTCCAACTGCTGCCAACGGAATTGCTGAATACACCATTAATGCTTCTTTTACTGAACCAAAAGCAAAATACAGGAGAATAAAAATTAGAAATAAAGCTACAGGAACAGCTACTTTTAATCTGGCTGTCGCATTTTGCAGATTTTCAAATTGTCCTCCATAGGTAATGCTATAACCAGCTGGTAATTTTAAGTTGGCATCTATTAGTTGACTTACATCATCTACAACCGATTGCAAGTCACGATTTCTTACATTAATTCCAACCACAATGCGTCGCTTGGTATCGTCTCTAGATATTTGCGCTGGACCTTTGGTATGTTTTATTTCTGCTAATTCGTTTAATGGAATTTTCAACCCGTTAGGTGTGTCGACATATAAATTTTGGAGGTTTTCAATACTTTTTCGTTGTGACTGGTCTAAGCGCAACACTAAATCGAAGCGCTTTTCTCCTTCAAACACACTTCCAACTGCTTCACCAGCAAATCCCATAGAAATTAATTGATTTAAATCGGAAATATTTAAACCATATCTCGCAATTTTACTTCTATTATATATAACGCTCATCTGAGGTAAGCCTTCAACTTTTTCAACTGTAATATCCGAAGCACCTTCTACATCTTTAATTAGATTTCTTATTTCATTCGCTTTATCTGAAAGAATTTCTAAATCTTCACCAAAAATTTTAATGGCGACATCTGCTCGCACTCCAGTAACCAGTTCATTGAAACGCATTTCAATGGGTTGCGTGAATTCTACTTCCATGTTTGGTATAATAGCAAGTGCTTCTTTAAACTTATCGGCCAATTCATCTTTGGATGATGCCGAAACCCATTCGTTTTTAGGTTTTAATTTTATTATCAC
Organism: Pontimicrobium sp. SW4; assembly: GCF_039954625.1. Lineage (NCBI taxonomy): Bacteria > Pseudomonadati > Bacteroidota > Flavobacteriia > Flavobacteriales > Flavobacteriaceae > Pontimicrobium > Pontimicrobium maritimum. The sequence goes on along the minus strand of NZ_CP157199.1, from coordinate 3,403,819 downwards.
ATCACTTTCCTCCATAGACATTGGGTCTGTAGGCACTTCGGCTGCACCAATTCTTGTTACTACTTGCTCTACTTCAGGGAATTGTTCCAATAAAGTCTTTTCAATTTTTGTGGTGATTTCAATAGTTTTGGTAAGTGATGTTCCTGTTTTTAAAACGGGTTGAATTACAAAGTCTCCTTCGTCCAACGTTGGCACAAATTCGCCTCCCATTCTAGTAAAAATCCAAGAGCTAATAATTAAAAGCAACGTTGCAAAACCAATAACCATTTTTTTGTTATCCAAAGCCCAATTTATAGTTGGTTTGTACCAAGAAGTTATTCTTTTCATTAACCTATGAGAAAAATTTGTTGTTGATTTTTTAGAAGGTTTCAAAAACAACGAGGCTATAACAGGTATGTAGGTTAAACACAAAATCATTGCTCCAATTAACGCAAAACTAAATGTGAGCGCCATAGGCTTAAACATCTTGCCTTCAATACCACTTAATGACAAAATTGGAATAAAAACTATAAGAATAATCAGTTGACCAAAAATGGCCGAATTCATCATTTTTGATGCACTTTTCAATGTAATGCTATCAATTTCTCCTTGTCTTTCAACACCCTTTAAATTTGATATTTCATCGCTTTGCCTAACTATTTGAAACGCTATAAACTCGACAATAATAACGGCTCCATCGATAATTATACCAAAGTCGATGGCTCCCATACTCATTAAGTTAGCATCAATTTTAAATATGTTCATTAAGGTTATAGCAAATAATAAACTCAACGGAATGACTGAAGCAACAACTAGTCCAGAGCGCAGATTACCAAGCAACAAAACCACTATAAAAATGACTATTAAGGATCCTAAAATTAAATTTTCGGCAACAGTCATGGTAGTTTTTTCTATAAGTTCACTTCGCTCTAAAAAACCATTGATGTAAACGCCTTCAGGCAGTATTTTTTGTATTGAAGCCACACGTTCTTTAACTGCATCAATAATTTGTTTGGAGTTTCCGTGCTTAATCATCATGATTTGTCCAAGTACCTTTTCTCCTTCACCATTTCCCGTAATAGCTCCAAATCTTGTAGCACTTCCAAATCCTACCTTTGCAATGTCTTTAATATAAACTGGAAAACCATTGCTGTTTTTAACAACGATATTTTCTACATCCTCTAACTTAGATATTAGCCCTTCACCACGAATAAAAAAGGCTTCATTAGCTTTTTCAATATAACCTCCACCTGCAACACTGTTATTATTTTCTAAAGCCAAATATATATCTGAAATGGCAATATTCATTGCCTTAAGCTTTTGTGGGTTGATAGCTACTTCGTATTGCTTTAAATGTCCTCCCCATGTATTAACTTCAACAACTCCTGGAATTCCTGAGAGTTGTCGTTTTACTATCCAATCTTGAATAGTTCTTAAATCGGCAGTAGAGTATTTATCTTTAAACTCTGGTCTTACATCTAGTGTATATTGATAAATTTCGCCTAAACCAGTTGTAATTGGCCCCATTTCTGGCGATCCAAATCCTTCTGGTATTTTCTCAGAAGCAGATTTTATTTTTTCGGCAATGAGTTGTCTAGGTAAATACGTTCCTAAATCATCTTCAAAAACTATGGTAACTACCGAAAGTCCGAATTTTGAAACCGATCTAATTTCTTTTACTCCAGGTAAATTAGCCATTTCCAGTTCTACTGGATAGGTAATAAATTGCTCAACATCTAGGGTTGACAGGTTTCTGGAAGTTGTAAGTACTTGCACTTGGTTATTGGTAATGTCTGGAACAGCTCCAATCGATATTTTTGTGAGTGAAAAAATTCCAAAACCAACAAGTACCGCTGTGAAAAGTAATATAATAAGCTTATTTTTTAAGCTAAATCGAATAATATTTTCTAACATAATTCATTGTAAAATGTGATGTAAGCTATATGAAAATAGCTTATAAATAAATGATTTAAACAGTGATGAATTATGCTAATCGTGGTGGTTGAAAAACAGAATGCTTTTCAAATAAAGAATAAGAATCTTTATAAAAGAAGGTTTTTGAAGCATCAATAAATGCATATTCTTTTATTTCAAATGTTGCAGAATGCTGAATAAAAATAGTAGGAGAATGTTGGCAAGTTTGTTGATCATGCTTAAACGGAAGGTCTTCGTGTTCTTTATGTTCGTTGCTATGGTTTTTGAATTCTTCGCCATAATGCTCTGCTATGAATTCGAAAAAACTATCTCCATATTGTTCTTGGTGAAAAGAAGCGTGCTCCAAAAGTATATTGAGTTTAGAAACATCATCAAAACCAATATTGAAACTTTGAAAAAGTATCAGATTTGCAAATAGTATGGAAAACAACTTTGTCATATCGTCTATCAAAAATAAATAAAAAACTTAAGATTAATTGACACTTAGGTTACATTGTTAAACAATAGCACTTAAAAATAGGCTTTAAGCTGTATTGTTCCAGTATGAATAGTTTTACTCATTTCGCTTTTTCTTCCAAAATAATTAATATTTAAATCTAAAAATTTTGTTAGTCTTTTTTGAGCCAACAAACTCCAAGTAAAGTTTTTTCCGGGTTGTAAACCTTCCATCATTTGATAACCGACTGGTGAATTTGAATTTCCCTCAAACTTATTTGAAAAATAGTTAACCTCTCCAGTAATTGTCGATTTTTGGCTATTTGAAATCGCAAAAGACATTCCATACTTTTGCTGATTTAATGTTTCTAATCCACCAATTTTATTTTCTTTGTTTGAATATTGGTAGTACACATCAAAACGTGAAGAATCATTAAACAAATATGAGAGTTTTGGGATTAATTTTGTTTCATCAATGTTATAATTCTTGCTTACAAAATTTTCGCTGTTACTTTTATTCGTATTGAATGACGATCCTAAAGTTAGCAGCCACGTATTTATTATTTTATGACTAAAGTTTAATTGATGGCTCTTCAAATTATTTTCAATAAAGCCGAAAGACAAAACATTTCGAGCTTTATTAGATAAGTATGTATAAGATGTTGTATAATGCTGCTTTCCTCGATTAAAAAATAGCACATTTCTAAAATTTAATTGTAGCCCTAATTGATTTTCCGCATTACTCTCAAAAGGATTTAGGTTAAAATTATTTCCTTCTCTTTTTACTTTTCTATCAATTAAGTAAGATGTCTGATTATAAAAATGAGACCAGAATTTTTCACTCTTATTTTCTGATGATGACCAAATTGATGGATTAATAGTTAATGTTTGACTTAATCTATTTTGATGCGTTTTCAAGAATATTTGATTTGGCAATAATACTCTTATATACTTTCCTTGGTCTTGAAATTGTGCTACTTCAAATTCTTCTAGTTCTTGAATCCCATTGTTATTATAGTCAATCCAAGTATAAGTCCCTTGTCCTGGTTCAACTTCAACATAGGTAAATTCTTGCTGAGGTAATGTTCCAGAGTTAGTTTCAAAAACTGTATTCCAAAGTAAAACTTGCTTAAATAGTTTTTGGTTGTATTGAATCCTTGAGTTTAGAGACTGTTCATCATCAACAGTATCATCCTCACTGTTTAAAAGACGGTAATTTGTATAAATGCTTAAATTGGTATTATTATTTTGTATAAGCTTTGAATTTATATAATATGTATTAGATGTATTTACCTTTTGAAGTTGCCCATTCTTAATACTATCGTTTACCCTATTTTTATAACCAACTTCCACAAATACGTTGGTACTATCACCAATTCCTGTAAACACTTCATAAGATGAAAATTTTTGACTTAAAGATGTTAATGTATTCGTTAATTTTTCCTTTTGCTCATTATCTTCAATAGCCACTTTTGTTCCAATCCATCCTTTATTAAAATTATAAGCAATTCTGTTAAAAGATCTTGAAAATTCCGAAGTATTTAAACTTGAACTGGATGCTAAAAAGCTTGAATTGGAAAATACATTAAACCTTCCTAACCTCAAATCAGCTAAAATAACATGTCGATTCCCATTAAAATTTTCAGAATACCCTAAATGCTCAAATTGATAGGTAGCTATGCCTTTATTACTATGAACTAACTGCAACCCTGTTTTAAATAATTGTTGATTTCCAAGAGGCATATCTAAATTCCAATCTCTATTAAATTCCGCATAATATAAACGCTCAATAGTTTTAAAATCTTTTTGAATATAATCCCCATCAACAAAGGCATTTAAATTCCAGAGACTATCATTTTTAATAATATTTTGGGTGATTTTTAATTTGCCAGCAAATCCATTATTATTTGTGTCATCTAATGCCGAAAATGTGTTAAGATCGTTTTTGCTAGCAGAAATTTCAAAATCAACAGTTGTTTTTTCCGAAGGTCTATAAGCCCCATTTACAACAGCTATTTGTAATTTTGTTGGAGCGATTAATTGTAATATAGGCTCGTAATTTCCTTGAGGCACACCTAAAATTGGTTCTACGTATTCATAAATTGTAGAAATAGCATTGGTGTTACTCACTATATAATTGCCTTGATTATCACCAACTATTGTAAACCTTACACCAAATAGTTCATCATTTGGGTCATTAGAAAATACGAATGCTTCAACACCACTTATAATTTCTTTTTTATACAGAATTCTATTCTCATTAAAAGCTTCAGGAACTGCCGAAGGTGCTACCATTAAAGTACTATCGTCTCCTGCATCTTTTAATATTTGTACTTGTTCTGTCGAAAGATTTTGCTGTAATGGCTGGTTTTTTGCATCATTTTCGGTATAAACCGAAGCACCTATTTTTAATTTTTCGCTTTGATAATTGCCTCCTCCATAACCAACAAATCGTGAATAATTTCTATCACTAAATTGATAATCTACTACAATTCGCATTTCGGAAGTAATAGGATAGGTTGCATTAAAAATAATTTCGCCTGCATTATAATCAATAATGTAGTCGTTATTCTCGCCTCGTTCTAAAGCAATTCCATTTACATACACTGTTTCACTACCAGACACAATTAACACAAATAGTTCGCCATTTTGTCCTTGCAATTTATACGGTCCTTGATTACCTTCTTGTCCTTTAAAAGTACTACTACTAAATTGTCCTCTAACCAAAGCTCCAGCTGCAAAAACATTCGATTTAGAATCGTTTCCATTTAAATTAGCATTAATAGAGAGTCCTTGAACACGCTTTGAAAATTGTCCGAAATAAGAATCTGTGTTTTGCAAATCGATATCTCCAGCACGTATATTCCAAGTATCACTATACAATTCAATAAATATTTGGTCAAATTCATCCAAACGCTGTGAATAACCACTTTCTTGTAATGGAATATTAGCATCTTGTATAGAGGCTCTCAATGAAACTTTATCATTTAATTTACCTAAAATTTGTAAATCCAATTCACTATTTAAAACCGAATTTTGATTATTCCCAATAGTAACACCTCTTGAAATACTTCCAGTTGTTGTTAAACCATCAAAAGGAATAAAGTTATTTGTTTCACTTGGTTGTGATAACTTATATAACTTATCTAAATTACTTGTGTTTTCAACAATAATACTCTCATCTAATTGCTTATAGGTTCTTGTTAAAAAGTCTGGGTAACGCAAATATTCTATAATAATAGAATCGGTTTCAATAGGTTTTTTAAAAGTTAAAAGCGCTCTAGAAAAATCAATAGTATAAAACGTAGAATCTAAAGCAACTCCACTTTTAAGCTTTACTAAAAATTTACTAGAATTAATACTCACACTATCCACCAATATAGAATCTTTAACAATAACCTTTTTAGTCTTGTAATTAGAAGTTTGCCCTTGAGAAAAGCTCAAAAAACAAAAGAAAAAAAAGAAAAAAGTTAGTGTTAATTTCATCTAGTATGATAAACTAAAAAGCTTGTAAAATATTTTGTTAATAGTTTTAGTTAAAACTCCTTTAAAATAATAGTGTAAAAGTACAGCATTATTTATTTTAGCTGAAACCAACTTTCCTTATATGAAAGGGAAGTTATCCCAACCATGTGTTGGGACCTTTTCAAATTAAACTAAAAATTAAAAAGATTCCCATTTTCATGGGAAAACAATATGAAAATCATTTCTTATAACGTCAACGGAATTCGCGCAGCAATTAACAAAGGTTTTATTAATTGGTTACAAAGCGCTAGCCCAGATGTGATTTGCTTACAAGAAATAAAAGCATTAGAAGAGCAACTGGATTTGTCTGTTTTTGAAAACGCTGGATACAAACATAATTATTGGTTTAGTGCTCAAAAAAAGGGCTACAGTGGTGTGGCAATTTTAAGTAAACTAGAACCTGACCATGTAGAATATGGCACAGGAATCCCTACAATGGATTTTGAAGGACGAAATATTCGTGCCGATTTTGGAGACCTTTCTATAATGAGTATGTACTTACCTTCTGGGACAAATCAAGAAAGACTTGATTTTAAGTTTAACTATATGGACGAAATTCAAGAATATTTAACCTCCCTTAGAAATAGCAAACCAAATTTGGTTGTATGTGGTGATTATAATATTTGTCACGAAGAAATTGATATTCACAATCCTAAAATGAAAAACGTTTCAGGTTTTTTACCCGAAGAACGTGAATGGCTTGGTGGATTTATTGATAGCGGATTTATAGACTCCTTTAGACATTTAAATAGCGATTTACAGCAATATAGTTGGTGGAGTTATAGAGCTAATTCAAGAGCCAATAACAAAGGTTGGCGTTTAGATTACGCTATGGTAGCAAAACCATTACAAGAAAACATTAAAAGAGCCGTTATACTCACTGAAGCTGTGCATAGTGATCATTGCCCAATTTTAGTAGAAATAAAAAAGTAATCAAATCTATATAATAGCCTAACAACAAAAACAATAACAGTTATGATTAAAAAAATTTCATTAATAGCAATAATAGCAACACTTGCTGTGTCATGTGTATCTCCAAAAGTTTATAAAGAGTTAGAAGATAAATACACAAACTTAAAAAAGGAACACAGGCAATTATCCGACGATAATGAAACACTTCAAAATGCTAAAATCAAATTAGAAAATAGCTTAAAAGATCTTCAAAAAAACTATGATAATGCAGTTGCTACTCGCGATAAATTACAAAGTGAATACAATGCTTTAAAATCTAATTACGATAATTTAACAGCATCGTATGATGCTTTAGAAAAAAATAGCTCAGCAGCTATAGCAGAAAATGTAAAAAAGAACAGAGAATTATTGGCACAACTTGAAGCTAAAGAGCAAGCACTTGCAGCTGAAAACTCAAGACTGGAAGCTCTTAAAAAACAGTTAGAAGATCGATCTAATCGTGTTGCAGAATTAGAAAGCGTTATCGCTGCAAAAGATAAAGCAATGACCGATTTAAAGAATGCTATTTCAAAAGCATTAACCGATTTTGAAGGCAAAGGCTTAACAGTGGAGCAACGTGATGGAAAAGTATATGTTTCTATGGAAAATAAGTTGTTATTTGGCTCAGGAAGTTGGGCGGTTGGCTCAGAAGGAAGAAGAGCAGTACAGCAACTTGGTGCAGTTTTAGCAGATAATCCTGAGATAGCCATTTTAATAGAAGGCCATACTGACAATGTACCTTATAAAGGAAACACACAATTAAGCGGTAACTGGGATTTATCTACTAAAAGAGCAACAGCCATTGTAAATATTCTAAGAGAAAATGCTAATATAAATCCTGAAAATTTAACAGCTGCAGGACGTGGTGAATATGCTCCTATAGATACTAACGATACTGCTGAAGGGAAAGCAAAAAACAGACGAATAGAAGTGATTTTAACACCAAAATTAGACGAACTTTCTAGGTTACTTAATGATAATTAATAATTGCGCACAATTTAAACTAAAAGCAGATGAATAAAGTTGAAGCCAGATTAACTGAATTAGGAATTCAACTGCCTGAAGTTCCTAAGCCAGTTGCAAATTATATACCTGCGAAACAGACAGGAAATCTAATTTATGTTGCAGGACAAATTCCTGTAGAGAATGGAGTCATAAAAAAAGGAAAACTTGGAAAAGATTTAAGTTTAAAGGAAAGTAAATATGCAACTAAACTTTGCGCAATAGGTTGTTTAGCTGCAATTAAAACTATTTGCTCGCTAGATAAGGTAACCAGTATTGTTGCTATGCACGGATTAGTAAATTCTACTTCAGAGAATACCGAACAAGCAGATGCTATGAATGGTGCTTCCGATTTTGTTGTTGAAGTATTTGGAGAAATTGGAAAACATACTCGAACAGCAGTTGGTGTTAGTGTGCCTCATAATATTGCAGCTTCAGTATATATGGTAGCTGAAGTTGAGGAATAAAAACTATTCACAAACAGGTTGTTATTCCAAATTTGGCAAACATATGAGAGAAACAGTATTCTTAACATTTTGGGTTCTTCTTTTAACAACTTTCACGAGCTGTACAGAGGAATATCCTGAAAATCTAAAAGTTGGAACCTTTAAAACTACGACTGAATTAAATACTGTGAAATATTTATATCGGAATTATGATTATCAATATATCTATTCGGAATCTCATCCTAGTGGGAATAAATTATCTAAAATAACGTGGAAAAACTCTGGTTATGAATTAGAAACTATAAATAAAACAAGCAAGTTTGATTCTTTGACTCAAACTATAGTTCTTGACAAATATGAAAAGAATAGTTCATTTACAGAAACTACGTTTACAGATGGAATTGGATTAAAATTCACAACGGAATGGACAATGATTGACGAATCACCTGACCAGAAACTAATTGAAATAATGAAAGAAAACGGAATTAAACCGAAATAAATACGTTTGCCAACACCGTATATAAAAAATTGCTGGTATTTGGCTTAAGCAAAGGTCATTACTCCTTTGCCACGTCTGAATTTTCTTCGGAAATTCCTCGCACGCAAACCCGCAACTTTCCATATGCAAACTCGTTAATAATACAATTATATTAATAACCTTTTTCAGCTCTTAAAACATGAAATACACAACTCTACCAAACACCAATATAAAAGTCAGTAAAATTTGCCTAGGCTCTATGACTTGGGGTAATCAAAATACCGAAGTTGAAGGTCATGCACAACTAGACTATGCTTTTGACAATGGCGTAAATTTTATTGATACAGCAGAGTTATATCCTGTCCCAGCAACTGCCGAAACACAGGGTAGAACCAGTTACATTATTGGTACATGGCTGCAAAAAACAGGAAATCGTGATAAGGTAATATTAGCAAGTAAAATTGCTGGAAATGGCGATTATACAGCACATATTAGAACTACTGGGTTTAGTCCAGATTCCATACGAGACGCTATTAACAAAGAGTTGAAACGCTTGCAAACTGATTATATTGATTTGTTTCAGTTACATTGGCCAGAACGACAAACTAATACATTTGGAGTTAGAGATTATGCACACAACCCAAACGACCCATGGCAAGACAACTTTAACGAAGTACTTCAGACCTTAGATGAAGTAATTAAAGAAGGTAAAATTAGACATGTAGGCTTATCTAACGAAAAAGCTTGGGGAACCATGCGTTATTTAGAAGAATCTAAAAAAAATAATTTGCCTAGAATGATAACCATACAAAATGCGTATTCCTTATTAAATCGCGTATTTGAAGGTGACATGGCTGAAGTTTCGATACGCGAAAATATTAAACTATTGGCTTATTCTCCATTAGCATTTGGTGTATTATCTGGTAAATACATTAAGGGTACTGCTGCAGAAAACTCAAGATTAAAACTATTTCCAAGATTTGCAAGATATAGTAGCGTACAAGCTACCGAAGTTACAAAACTATACTTACAATTAGCCGAGGATAATAATTTAAGCTTAACACAAATGGCATTAGCATTTGTAAACCAAAGACCATTTATTGCAAGTAATATCATTGGAGCAACAACTGTCGAGCAATTAAAAGAAAACATTGATAGCATTAATGTAGAGTTAAGTAATGAGCTTATAAAAGAAATTAACACCATACATGCTGCAATCCCTAATCCAGCACCTTAAATTTAAAAAGTCATTAAATCAAAAAAGCCTTACTCGCATTGAGTAAGGCTTTTTTTATAATGTAATTTCGTTACCATTTTTGTCTAAAAAATGATACTCTAGATATGTGTAAGCATCTCTTGGTAATATTTTTACCCATTTTTTATGTTCAAAATACCATTTTGAACGTTGTGATGGAAAACCTTTTGTTAAAAAGGCTGCTATAAAAGGATGTGTGTTTAAAGTCACCTTTTTATAGTCTTTTTTAATAATCAAGTCCAGATCATGTTTGATTTTTTCTACAATCTTAATTGGAGCTTCAACCTCATTTCCATTAACAACTCCATTAGGGTTTTCCTCTCGGGTTTTAATGTTCATTTCAGGTCTTACTCGTTGTCTGGTTATTTGTATCAATCCAAATTTACTTGGAGGCAAAATTTTGTGTTTTGCTCTATCATCTTTCATTTCATCACGAAGATGATTAAAGAGCTTCCTCCTATGATCAGCAGAAGCCATATCTATAAAATCGATAACAATAATGCCTCCCATATCACGTAAACGTAACTGTCTTGCAACTTCTGATGCCGAAATTAAATTAACTTCTAATGCTGTATCCTCTTGGCTTTTTGCTTTATTAGAACGATTACCACTGTTTACATCTATTACATGAAGTGCCTCGGTATGTTCTATTACCAAATACGCCCCTTTTGCCATAGAAACAGTTCGTCCAAAGGATGTTTTAATTTGTCTTTCTATTCCAAATTTTTCAAAAATTGGAACGTTAGACTGATACAACTTAACTATTGATTCTTTTTTTGGTGCAATTTCTTGCACATAATCTTTAATTTGAATGTAAAGCGATTCATCATCTACTACTATTGAGGAAAAAGAATCATTAAATATGTCTCTTAAAATTGAAGAAGCTTTATTCATTTCTCCTAATACTTTACTTGGATGACTTGCTCTTTGTAGCTTTTTACACATTGCGATCCAACGATCGTACAAATTTTGTAAATCTCTGTCTAGTTCTGCTACTTTTTTGCCTTCTGCAACTGTACGTACAATTACTCCAAATCCTTTGGGAGTAATACTTTTTAATAATCGTTTTAATCTGTCTTTTTCTTCTCTACTCTCAATTTTTTGAGAAATTGAAATACGGTCAGAAAAAGGGACTAATACCAAATATCTACCTGCAATGGATATTTCCGAACTAATTCTCGGTCCTTTAGTAGAAATAGGTTCTTTAACGATTTGCACTAATGCAGACTGATTTGATTTTATGGCATCATTAATTTTGCCGTCTTTATCAATATCTTTTTCAAATGGGAAATCTTTTAAAGAGTAATCTTTAAGTTTACCTGTGCTTACACGTTTGATGAATTTTAAAAGGGAAGGAAGTTTAGGACCTAAATCATGATAATGCAAAAATGCATCTTTCTCATAACCTACATTAACAAATGCGGCATTTAGACCTGGAACAGATTTTCGAATTTTGGCTAAAAACACATCGCCAACCGAAAAATTGCTGCCACCTTCATCTTTTTGTAATTCAATAAGTTTTCCATCTTTTAATAAGGCAAAATCAACATTGTTTGAACTAGATCTAATGATCAATTCTTTATTCATTTTGTTAATTTTTATCCATACAATTAATGTACAGATGGATTAAACATATTATTTGATTCACAGGGTTTTAATCCAGGAAATTCATGATTACGTTAGGTAGTAACATAATTAATACATGAATTTAATATCAAAGAACGATTTTTAAATAAAACTGAAAAAGTAGTTGTACAACTACTTTTTCAAATTATTTTTTCTTGTGACGATTAGCGCGTCTTCTTTTTTTACGCTTATGCGTCGCTACCTTGTGTCTTTTACGTTTTTTACCACTTGGCATAAATAATGCTTTTTTAAATTAATACTTTTTTTAATGTCTTATTTTACTTCAACATTTGCTTTAACACCTTCTACAAAAACTTTAGCAGGCTTAAATGCTGGTATATTATGAGCTGGAATTTTAATAGTTGTATTTTTTGAAATATTTCTACCTGTTTTCTCTGCTCTTGTTTTTACGATGAAACTACCAAAACCTCTTAAGTAAACATTATCTCCTCCTTCTAAAGAGTTTTTAACTTCTGTCATAAAAGTTTCTACTGTTGCTTGTACATCTCCTTTTTCAATTCCTAATTTCTCAGAAATTTTAGCTACTATATCAGCCTTCGTCATTATTAATTATTTTTAGGGTTATCTATTTATTATAAGGGTGCAAATATATGTATTTTATATTCAATATTTCAAGCCTAAATCATTAAATTTTAATCCAATAAACGTTTATTTTTGCAGCTCATATATTTTTTAAATGATTTTTTCTGATATTTTAATTAGCTGGTATTCAGTACATAAACGTGATTTGCCTTGGAGAAGAACTAAGAATCCTTATTTAATATGGCTATCTGAAATTATTTTACAACAAACACAAATTAAACAAGGGCAGCCATATTACGAAGCTTTTGTAAACAAATTTCCTACTGTAAATGAACTTGCAAATGCTAAAGAATCAGAGGTTTTAAAATTGTGGCAAGGTCTAGGGTACTATTCTAGAGCTCGAAATTTACATTTTTCGGCCAAATACATTTCAAAAGAACTACAGGGTAATTTTCCTAAAACTTATAAAGAATTGCTAAAACTTAAAGGTGTTGGCGATTATACAGCAAGCGCTATTGCATCTATTTGCTATGATGAATCTACTGCTGTAGTCGACGGAAATGTATACAGGGTTTTATCTAGATGTTTTAATATTGACACACCAATTAATTCTGCAAAGGGTATTAAAGAGTTTAAAGCCTTAGCGCAACAACTTCTTCCAAAAGCTAATATTGGCGATTACAATCAAGCCATTATGGAGTTTGGCGCTGTACAATGCAAACCAGCAAATCCTAATTGTAATGAATGTCCTTTAAGTATTAGTTGCAAAGCTTTGAACCTAAATAAAATTAGTGTGCTTCCTGTAAAGCTTAAAAAGACTAAGATTAGCAAAAAGTATTTTAATTTTTTGGTGTTTCTTTCTAATGATAGCAAAACTATACTCGAACAGCGAACTGAAAAAGGCATTTGGCAAAACCTATATCAGTTTCCTTTAATAGAGTCACAAAAAAGTTTGACGAGAGAAAACTTAAAGTCGCATTCAAAAATTAAGGATTTATTAAATGAGAATGCATATGAACTTAGTTTATATAATGACAATGACATAATTCATAAACTATCCCATCAACATTTGTATACTAAGTTTTGGGTTATTGAAGCTCATACTCTTCCTAAAGGAAGTATTCCTATATCAACAATTAGACAATATCCTGTACCAATATTAATCGGAAATTTTATTGAGCAATTTAATTTTTAAAAGCTTTTTTATTACTTTTAAATAAATCAATTTAAAAACCACTAATTTTGTGGTCTAAAACAATTTATTATGTCAGGAACGTTAAACAAAGTAATGCTAATTGGGCATTTAGGAGATGAAGTGAAAATGCATTATTTTGATGATAAAAATTGTGTTGGTCGTTTTCCTTTAGCAACCAACGAGACTTATACAAATAAGCAAACCAATGAACGTGTGACTAATACTGAATGGCACAACATTGTTGTACGTAATAAAGCAGCTGAAATTTGTGAAAAATACTTAAGTAAAGGCGATAAGGTATATATAGAAGGAAGAATTAAAACACGTAAATGGCAAGATGACAAGGGTAATGATCGCTATTCAACCGAAATTTATTGTAACGACTTTACATTTTTAACAACCAAAAACGAAAGTGGTAATACTCCGGGAACTTCTCAAGCCTCAGCCACTCAGTCAACACAAAACCAAGTAAGTGAACCTATTGGAGATGATAATGATGATTTACCATTTTAATATTAACCAAAACGTATAAATTTGGATTCTGACCCCATTAGTTTAACAATATCTCTTACTGCCATAGATACTTCAACAGTATCTGGAATTATATTGTTTTTTTTACTGTTACTATGTTCTGCATTAATTTCTGGTGCCGAAGTTGCATTGTTTTCGCTAACGCAATCAGATTTTGATAATTCTACTGAAGAATCAAAACCTCTAGAAATTATCTATAAGTTATTAGAAAAACCTAAGAAGCTTTTAGCGACTATTTTGGTAGCAAATAACTTTATAAATATTGCCATAGTTATATTGTTTGCATATTTAAGCGAGTTTTACTTTGCAAATTTATCTCCTACTTGGTTTAAGTTTTTAATTGAAGTTGGTGTAGTCACTTTTCTAATTTTATTATTTGGTGAAATTTTACCTAAAATTTATGCGAGTAGAAATAGTCTGAAATTTGCAAAATTTATGGCGTATCCATTACGCGTTTTAGATGTACTAATTTCTCCTTTAAGTTTACCTATGCGAAGTATTACTATTGCAATACATAATAAGTTAGGAAAGCAAAAATCTAATATTAGTGTTGACCAATTATCTCAAGCATTAGAACTAACTAGCGAAGAAGACACTACTAAAGAGGAGCATAAAATACTACAAGGCATCGTATCATTTGGAAATACTGACACCAAACAAGTAATGCGTCCGAGAATAGATATTTTTGCTCTAGACAATACCACTAAATATATCGATATCGTTCCAGAAATTATTAAAAATGGCTATTCTCGAATTCCTGTATATCAAGATAATGTCGATAATGTTATAGGCATATTATATGTAAAAGATTTGTTGCCTCATATAGGAAAAAAGCAATTTAATTGGACCTCTTTACTACGCGACCCTTTTTTTGTTCCTGAGAATAAAAAGCTGGACGATTTAATGCAAGAATTCCAAGAAAAGAAAGTCCATCTAGCTGTTGTAGTTGATGAGTATGGAGGTACTTCAGGAATTGTATCTTTAGAAGATGTTATTGAAGAAATTGTTGGTGATATAAGTGATGAGTTTGATGATGATGATCTCATCTATTCAAAATTAGATAATAATAACTTTGTTTTTGATGGTAAAACAACTTTAAAAGATTTTTATCGTATTATTAAAGCTGAAGATGAAAGTGTTTTTGAAGACAAAAAAGGAGAAGCAGAAACTATTGCAGGATTTGTTTTGGAAATTTCTGGAAACTTTCCAAAATTAGATAGTAAAATAAATTTTGAGAATTACGTTTTTACTATAGAATCTTTAGATAAAAAACGCATTAAACAAGTAAAAATCACCATTAATTAAATGAGAAATATCTTTTTATTAGTATTAACAGTGTGCTGCATTTCTTGTGGAAATGATCCAATTCCTAAACCAAAAGCGTTTTTACGATTAGAATATCCTGCGCATCAATATATACCAATTGAATCTGAGCTTCCTTTTGCTTTCGAAAAAAATATGTTTGCTAGAGATATTAGCAATATAAAAGTGTCTCCTGATGAAAAGTCTTATAGTTTAGACATTTCTTACCCTTCGTTAAAAGGCACTATTTATATTACCTACAAAGAGATTATTAATAAGAACCTAGAACCCTACTTAATAGATGCACAAAATATTACTCAAAAACATTCTCAAAGAGCCGATGAAATTATAGAACAACCTTTTTTAGACCCTATGAATAAAGTTTATGGGATGTTTTATGAAGTTGGTGGAAATGCAGCTTCACAATCACAGTTTTATGTAACTGATAGTATAAACCATTTCGTTACTGGGTCTTTATACTTTTATGCTAAACCAAATTACGATTCTATTCTTCCAGCGGCAGATTATTTAAAGAAAGATATTCAGCATATTATGGAGACTATTCGTTGGAAAGAATAAAAGGTTATACTACAGTAGTACAACCTTTTCTAATTAACTAAGCTATAAGCTTAAAAATATAGTTCTGTAATTTCTCTAAAGTATCCTTTTTCCTAGAGGTCGGAACTAGTAGAGATATATTATTATTACTTCCTCCGTAAGAAATCATTCTTACATTTACATCTTTTAAAACTTGAAATAATTTAAATGTTTTTGGATGATGTACAATTGAGTGTCCAACCAAACATATAATACTTTGATTTCTGTCTACCTCAATTAATGCAATTTTTTCTAATTCAGTTATAATATTGTCAAGATTAGAATCATCATCAATAGTCAAGGACACTGCAACTTCAGATGTGGTAATCATATCTATAGATGTTTCAAATGCCTCGAAAATCTCGAAAACTTTTTTTAAGAAACCATGAGCCTGTAGCATTCTACCAGATTTAATTTTTATTGCTGTTATATTGTCTTTCGCAGCAATTGCTTTAATTCCGCTTTTTGAATTGTTATTAGTGATTAAAGTTCCTTGAGCTAACGGATTCATTGTGTTTTTTAATCGCACAGGAATATTATCAATTCTAACTGGTGTTACAGTTTGAGGATGTAATATTTTTGCTCCAAAATATGCTAATTCTGCTGCTTCATCATAAGACAAGTTTTTAATTGGCTGTGTGTGCTCTACATATCTAGGGTCGTTATTATGCATCCCATCAATATCTGTCCATATTTGAACTTCTTCAGCCTTTGTAACTGCACCTAGAATAGTAGCTGTATAATCGCTCCCTCCACGTTGCAAATTTGAAATGTTTCCGTGTTCATCTATACAAATAAAACCTTGAGTTACATATATAGTAGCTGTATTAGCGTTATTAAATACCGTATTAAAATGCTGCTTTATATAGAAAAAATCTGGCTCTTTTGTTTTATCTATTCTCATAAATTCTAAAGCTGAAAGTAAAGTAGATTTAATACCTTCTTGATTTAAAAAGCTATTAAACATATATGTGGATAACAATTCACCTTGGGCAATAATTTTATTTTCTAACAAAGTAGAATAGTTTGAGTAAGTAGATTCTACTAGAAAATTAAAAATAGAGTTAACATATTCTTTTGCAGCTTCTTTATAGGTTTCATTTGTAAGTAAGTTCTCTAACGTATTAAAGTAATGGGTATGCAATTCATTTATTTGATCTAATGCTTTATTGGATTTACCATCTGCAATACAATTAGCAATAGAGACTAAAGCGTTTGTTGTACCTGACATTGCGGATAGAACGACAATTTTACTTTGTCCATCATCAATAATATTCTTAACGTTGTTTATGTTTTCTACAGATCCAACAGAGGTACCTCCAAATTTTAAAACTTTCATCTGTTCTTTTTTTATTACTATTTAATTGTCATATGGAATTCGCCATTGAACATCTCGGTTGGTATCCTCTCAATTGTTATGGCTCATTTCATATAAATAATTTAATATCAAAACTAAATAAGATAATAACTACCACCACTTTTTTTAATAAAAAAGTTTAAATTTGCACATATTGTTAATTATTTAACACATGAAAACAATTGCAAGCTGTGTAGAAGATGTACTTATTACACAACCATATTTAGAAGAAGCTTTATCGCGAGGCATCATAAATTACAGTGCCTTAGCCGAAGAACTGCAACAACCAATTAGCAATATGCTAAAAAAACCTGTAAAATCGGCAGCTATTATGATGGCTTTAAGGCGCTATAATTCACCTATGGTTCCAGGGCATTCGTTAAAGATGAAAAAAATCATCAATAACTTAGGCGATATCACTGTACGTTCTAACCTTACTGATTTTACAGTTAAAAACTCTCATACATTAATACAAAATCATTCTAAAATATTAGAAAAAGTAAAAGGTCAATCTAAATTATTTTACACCTTCACGAGAGGTATACATGAAAGTAATATTATTATTTCCAGCAGTTTAAAGCCTTTTATTATGGAATGTTTTAAAGATGAAAACCTTATAGCCATTCAAGATGGGCTGTCTGCTATAAGTATAAATTTGCCTGAAGAAAACTCTAAAATTGCTGGCTTATATTACCATTTTTTTAAACGCTTAGCATGGGAAGGTATTACTTTATATGAAGTTGTTTCTACTACCAACGAATTTACCATTTTAGTAGAAGAAGATTTTGTAGATAAAGCTTTTTCAGCAATAAAGAGGTTAAAAAAGTAGTAGTTTAATATTCCACTTTTTTGTTATTTAACTTATTGGTTTTTATAAATACGCTTTATTAGGCTAAATTGTATAGTTTTTGTAGATTTAAAGTCGCATTAACACTATCATTATGAGTAGATTACCAATATTAACTCTTTCAAAAGTAATTCATAGAAAACAAAACCAAATTCTTATTAGTTTCAAACATAATTGGTCCTTAATAAATGTTGTAAAACATTTACCAAATGCTAAATGGAGTACCACATTAAAAAGTTGGTATATAAAAAATAATTCAGAAAATTTGAAACAGATTTATTCAATTTTTAAGGGTCATGCCTACATTGATAACCGTTTGCTGTTCGATAAAAAAACTGACATAAAAGCAAAATTTCCAAATAAGCGAAAAAGACATTTAACACAGCAAAACAAGGATATCCTAAATAATTTTTATAGGTATTTAATTGGCAAACGCTATAGTAAAAGTACAGTGCTTACCTATAGTTTTTTTATAGCTGATTTTATAGAGTTCCACAACAATAAAGCTTTAAAACATTTAACCGTTAAGGATGTTGAAATGTTTATTGAGATGGTATTTATTAAACGAAAATATTCTATTAGCACGCAGCGTCAATTTATTAGTGCAGTGAAACAGTTTATTGTTTTTTATCCCAAAACTGGCATTAGTGATTTAGCACTAACTAGACCAACTAAATCTAAACTTCTACCTACTGTACTCTCACAAGAGGAAATGATTACCATAATACAATGCACTAAAAATTTAAAACATAGAGCGATATTAGCACTTATTTATTCAACTGGATTACGTATTGGCGAATTGTTGCATTTGAAATTAGCTAATATTCAAATACATAGAAAACAGCTTTTTATTCATCAAGCAAAAGGACGAAAAGATAGATATGTCACCCTTGCCGATAGTTTTATGCCTTTATTGCAAAATTATTTAATGACTTATAAGCCTAAAGTTTATTTTGTTGAAGGTGCTATTGGCAAACCATATTCAGCAAGTAGTGTTAGAAAGTTTTTATCGCGATCATGTAAAGCCGCTAATATTGATAGGCGTATTACTCCACATACGTTAAGACACAGCTATGCGACACATTTACTTGAGAGTGGTGTTGGTCTAAGACATATACAAGAATTACTTGGTCATGTAAAGCCCGAAACAACAATGATTTACACCCATGTAGCACGTAAAGATTTATTAGATATAAAAAGCCCATTGGATTATGCTATAGAGCAAGTAACAAAAACCAATAAAGTGGAACAAAAGTTCCTATTATCCCGAGAATAATTTGGGATAATGAGTATATTAGTCCACATATAACTAGATGGTATGTAATTGCCTGCGGCACGTAGAATCGCGTTTTGCAAACGCTTCCTTTCTACTAATTACATACCATCGTCCACTGTTAATTGCACCTCGCCAAATTAATTGTATATTTATTCGAGTCTACGAGAACTCCTCACGAAACTACACACATCAGCGTGTATAGCGAATGAGGCGCAATTATGGCTCTCCGTGAGGCGCGCCTCACTACGCCATACACAGTGGACGATGGCAACAATTTGAAAATCCCATAAGCAATTTATGAAAGCAAAGTATTTAGTATATCTCGTAATAATAAGTTTGATTTTAAGAATCGGATTAAACCTATCAATGTCATTAATTCTTACTAATACAAAAATGGAGCCTTTAACTTTTGGAATTATTGGAGGCGGAATTAACATTTTAGTCTTTCTGTCTATTGTTGGTTTACTTATTAAGATTTTCAGATACCAAAACAAAAAGGATTTTTTAAACTCTTGAATTGAATCGAATTGGAAATGACTATTAAAGAACTTAAAACTCTAGACCATTTTATAGAAAGAACTTCTATGTGGATTTATCCAATTGATAGAAACACAATAACTTCATTTATTCACGGATTTCAAGCTGGTTCTGACAATAAATGTTTCACATCCACTCTAAAAAATCATCTTGAATCTAAACATAATATTTATGGCTCGAATCAAGGATGGCCGAATCAAGTATCTTTATATGCGGAAAAAAAAGAAATGAATTGGAGTAATGCCTTTTTTGAATTAGGAAAAATTATATTAAAAGAATTAAAAAAACTGTAGCCAACAACGTGTATAGTCAATTGCTTGGTTCTTACCTACTCGGAAAATCCTACGGATTTTCCTCTGGTTCGTTTTCTTTTGCTAACTTAGTTCTAGCCAACGCAACTAACCATACACGAACACGTTGGCAATAATTAGAGAAACCTAATGAGAACGATAATACTTATAATATTTTTGACTTATTTCAATCAATCTTTTGCGTGTGAATGCAAAACTTACCCGATTACAAGTGAAAAAAGTCAATCGGAACTGAAATTAGAAGGCAGTTTTAAAAGTTCGACTGTAATTTTTTACGGGAATTATGTTGGAGATGGAAAGTTTGAAACTATAAAACTGTATCGCGGAAAAAAAATACTGCCGAACCAAAAACTTATTGAAGAAAAAGAAGAAAAAAATAATTGCGACTACTTCTTTGAGAAAAACAAAAAATATTTAGTTTTTGGGAAAATAGACGAGAATGGAAAATTGTGGACAAGCGTCTGCGTTTCGAATTCTCAAATTGACAATAAATCGGAACTGAAATTCGTAAAGGAGTATTTAAAAAAATAACTATTGCCAACACCGTATATAAAAAATTGCTGGTGTTGGGCTTAAACAAAGGTCGTTGCACGTTTGCTAACTCTGATTTTCCTGCGGAAAATCCTCGCTCACAAACACGCAACTTTCCATATACAAAAACGTTGTGCAACATTTGAACAAAACCCGTAAATGAAAGAAAATTACTCGATATTTAGAAAATTCTCGACTTTAGAACAAGCTACTGAATTGAAAGACTTGTTAAACGAAAACGGAATTGAATCAATTCTTGCGGACAACGTTCCACCTGTTGATGTAACTTTCTCTGGAAGCACTTTAAATAATCAAGTTGAAATCCGAATTAAACAATCTGACTTCAAAAAAGCTGAAGAAATTCTAGAGAAAAATGCGGAGGAATTAATTGACCAAATTGACAAGGACTACTATTTATTTGAATTTACTGACGAGGAACTTTATGAAGTCTTATTAAAGTCTGATGAATGGAATGCGTTTGACTACACTCTTGCTCAAAAAATTTTAAAGCAAAGAGGTAAATCGGTTGATAAGGAACTTCTGAACTCATTAAAAAACGAACGATTAAAAGATTTAGCAAAACCCGAAGGAAATCAAAAACCTTGGATTATTGGAGGTTATGTTTTTTCAATTTTAGGTGGTTTTTTGGGACTAATAATTGGATATTTCCTTTGGACATCGAAAAAGACTTTGCCAAATGGACAAAAGGTTTATTCATATTCGGAAAATGATAGAAAACACGGAAAATATATATTTTACATTGGATTAATAATTGCACCAACTGCAATGCTTTTAAAAGTAGTTAGTCAATTTTAAAATAAAAAACGTTGCACAACAAAGTATAAAATTAATGCTCGGGTCTGTGCTTAATCTAGCGATTAGTCCTGTTTTGTTACATCTGATTTTCCTGCGGAAAATCCTCGCGCACAAAACCGCACTAATCTTATACATAACCGTTGTAGCCAATTTAAGAAACTACGGAAAGATAAAACCGGATGTAACAATAAAAAAAATAAACGACCTATAAAGTATGATGAACATAAACAATGCTTCCGAATTATTAAACACTTTACTATCTCAAACGGATAGAAAATCTGAAAAAAAAGTTTATAACTGTTTTATTCGAGCATTATCCTCTTTGGAAAAAAGAGATTTAACTGAAAATCAATCGCGATTAATACAAGAAAAACTTTCTTCATTGAATTTAAAGACAACAACGGAAAACCAAAAAAAATACTACAAACAAAAGCTTTCTGAATTTAAGGCATTTCTGAAAAATGAATTTTCTTTCACGACTGAAAAATATTACACAGAATTAGGAATGATTTACGGAATGAGTTTAGGAACAGGAATAGGTTTATCAATTGGAACTGCTATTAGCCCAAGTTTAGGGATAAGTATTGGATTATCTATAGGAATTGGTGTTGGAATGTTACTTGGAATGATGTATGGGGCAAGAAAGGATGCTGAAGCCAAAAGACAAGGAAGAGTTATTTAAAAGAATAATCCGAATAAAAACTGGCTACAACAATGGCTATAAGTAATTGCTTGTTCTCGCCTACTTCTGAAAATCCTCGCGGATTTTCAGTTTGGTGTGTACTTGCAAAGTTAAGTGCTAACCCATGCAACTACTCATAGCCGAGACCGTTGTGTTTCATTCGGAAAAAGCCAACCGCACATTAAGCACATTTGGTTTTTACCACCACAGAATCCAACACTGAAAAACCAAAAGAGCTTAATCTTCCCACCGCTCTCAATAGTTACGATTTTGACTTTCTTCCTGTTGGATACATGACTTGTTTCTCCTTGAATTGACCAATTTCCTCCCGAAGTGTTTGATTGATACTTTGAATCAAGTCATTTTGGACTTTCATTATCCTCAATAAATCGTGCATTGCATTTAGATTTTCTAATTGTTTATAGACAATTTCTTCTAAATCGGCTTTGGTATATCTTTTGCTCATAATTAAATTTTAAACTATTCAAAAAAAACTTTAAAAGAATATTATTATGCCTTTAAAGCATAACAAAGTTATTAAAAATATTTAAATGAACACTGTAAAGCATAAAATAATGCGAATAACATCTCAAATGAAGTTACTATATTTGATTTTTAACGATAAATATTCATCATGAATAAAGAAATTTATAATCGTATAAAGGCAGTTTTAGCGGAACAAGGAAAAACCAATAATTGGCTAGCTGACCAATTGGAAATGAACCGAACTACTGTTTCCAAATGGTGCAGAAACGAAATGCAACCAAGGGTTGAAACTTTGTTTCAGATTGCTAATGTTCTGGAAATTGATGTTCGAGAACTTCTTGTTTCAACTAAAGAATAAAATATGATGGAACATTTAGAAATTATACTACCCCTTACCCTACTAGTATTGGCATTTGGTTTAAAGCTCTCAATCGACAGAAATATTGAAGTACCTAATATAATACAAGCATTATGCGAACTACCTGTTGATGTCATTTTTCTTTCAATATCATTTTTGATTGCTTTTACAATATCTAAACCCGCTGACCCTAGTGAAGGTTTATTTCTTACCATAGCTTTTATAGTAGTATCAGTCCTAGTCGTCATTTTATGGAGAAAAAGCCTGAAACTCTATGAGCGTAAAAATAACTTTTGGGTACTTCTGCTCTGCATAAATATGGCAATATCCATATTCGCATTAATGCAGTCCACAGGTGTTTTATTAAAAACAGAGAACCCAAATCAAACTGAGAATACCGAACTAAACATAAATAAAGATGGAGATTAATAGCATAACGATAATAATTACAGCCGTTGCAAGTATTTCCGTTAGTGCAATAGCATTCCTTTTATATGCAAATCTCAAGAAAAGCAGATATGATAAGGAAAACAACAAAGCTGTTCTCGATAGCATTAGACATACTTTGGAGCAGAAAATGTATGGCTTAAATGATAGACTGGTGCAAAATGAAGAAAGATGGCGAGATGTTAACCATCTCCTTCTCAATAAAGAATACCTTGAAAAAGAAGAATTAATTAAAGAAAGACGCATAACTTATCATTCGGGTTTTCTTAAAGCTCACGGAATCTCAGAAAATGAACTGAATATTGATAACCGTTTAATTTTCGTTTTAACACCCTTCAATGACCGATATTATGATGAGTTTAAAATAATTAAAGCTACTTGTGAAAATTTAGGATTTAAATGTATTAGAGGAGATGAAAAAGAATTCAAAGGAGATATTTTTCCTGAAATGCTTAGATATATGGCAAAATCTCGAATAATTATTGCAAATATTAATGGAAGAAACCCCAATGTATTGTACGAATTAGGAGTAGCACAAGCAATGGATAAATCAGTAATCCTAGTTTCAAAGGAGCCTAAAGACCTTCCTATTGACATCCAATCTCAGCGATTCTTAATATACTCTGATTCTGATTCTTTGAAGGAATCCTTAAAAGTGGAACTAAATAAGTTGATGTAAATTCATAAATGAGCAGATTACAATCCATAGAAAATGAACTTGTGTCTATCAATGAAACTATTTTTCAGGAATTGTGCGATAGTTTCCTTGCAATAAGGAACAATAACTATTCAACATTGTCTAGGGTTGGAAGTCAAAGTGGAAAACAAAAAACAACCAAAGGAACTCCCGATACTTTTCTTTTGCTTCCAAATGGTAAGTACATTTTTGTTGAACATTCTACTAACGTCTCAGCTGGCGTGTCAAAACTGAAAGATGACATTAGTAAGTGTATTGATTCTGAGAAAACGAGGATACCAATAAATCAAATTGCAGAGATTATTCTTTGTTTAAATTTTAATTTAAAACCTAATGAAACCCAAGAATTAGTTAGTCTTCTAAAAGACACAAGAATAGGGTTGAATATATATACTCTTGATTTATTAGCTATTGAATTACACTTAAACCATCGTGATTTAGCACATGAATATTTGGGATTACCCTTGGATACAGGGCAAATTGTTTCAATTGAAAAATTTATTAATGAATACAATAGGGCTTCTAAAGGAATTTCTACTCCGCTTGATAATACTTTTTTACATCGAAAAGAAGAACTCAAAGAATTCAAGGAAGCAATACATTTCAATGATTTTATTATACTAACAGGTGCTCCAGGAATAGGCAAGACGAAATTAGCATTAGAGGGGCTTAAATCTTTCCTTTCAGAAAATTTAGAATTTGGAGCTTATTGTGTTTCATACAAGCATCACACACTCCTAGATGATTTATTTCAATACTTTGATACTGACAAAGACTATGTCCTTTTTGTTGATGATGCTAACAGAATTGATGCTTTCAACCAAATAACAAGCTTCTATAGAGCATCAAGAACAGGTAGATTGAAAGTAATAATTACAGTAAGAGATTATGCTTTTCAGGAGATAGGAATTTTATGCCAAGAGTTTTCTCCTAAACGAATTGAATTAGATAAATTTTCAGATGAGCAGATTATTGAGATAATCAAACAAATACCTTTTGAAATTCTCAACCCAGATTATCATAAAGAAATAGTCAGAATAGCAGACGGAAATCCAAGGCTAGCTATTATGACATCTTTACTCGCAAAAGCAGAGCAAAATATATATTCATTAAGAGATGTATCTGACTTATTTGAAAATTATTTTTCAACTTTTATTAAAGATGATGGTGAATTTGCTAGAGAATTAAACATTAAATGCCTTGGTTTAATAGCCTTTTTCTATACTATTCCATATAAAGACAAAGAGATTACAAGTTCTATATTAAACCATTTTGAAATTGACTATTCATCTTTCATTGATGCAATCGACAAGTTAGATAAATTGGAGTTAGTCGAAATTCAATTTGAACACGTTAAGATCCCTGAACAAAACCTGTCAACATATTTCTTCTATAAAGCATTTATTAAAGACAGTCTTCTGTCATTTGAAACGTTACTAAATAATTATTACGGTAGCAATAAAAACCGTTTCAAGGACTGTATTATTCCTGCAAATAACACTTTTGGTGTTGAAAATGTAATGGACAAACTCCAACCTTTTTTAAGAAATTATTGGAAATCAATTCAAAATAATGAAGAAAAAGGATTCAATTTTTTATCTACGTTTTGGTTCTATCTTTCCTCAGAAACTTTTGACTTTATCTACCAAATAGTTAAAAATTTACCTGAAGTTACTTCAGCGAATTACAAAGTAACTTATGAGAATAATGATTTTTCGTATAATCGAAATAATGTCTTAGAGTTAATTGAGAATTTTTTCAGATTTCAACAGAAAGACTTAAAAGATTCTATTCAATTGGCATTTGAATATGTTCGAAAAAGGCCAGAACATTTACCTGAATTGATTTATTCAATTCGTGCACAACTAATATTTGATAGAGATGATGAACATTCCGGATTTAGAAGGCAATTAATATTATTTGAGACAATTTTAAATGAGCTAACCAAAAAAGATAAGCTTTATTCAGTGGCCTTTTATGAACTATCAAAATCTTTTTTAAAGTACCAATACCATCATACAAAAGGAGGAAGGAACCACTCGTTTTACATGTATCAATACCCTATACCAAACATTAAAATTATTCAAGAATTCAGGAGTGATATTTGGAATGCGGTGAATGATAATTATAATTTTTATCCAAATGAATCTTTGAACCTACTAAATGATTATGCTACTGTTAATCCTGACGTAATTCAGGACATAATGAAATTTGATGTTCCATTTGTATTAACCATAATAGAAAATCATCTCACCTCTGATTCCTTTGACCATTGTAAATTTGTGCAAGACCAAATTAGATGGTTTAAAAGAAAGAACATTTCTCACCCTTCATTTGATTCATTATCCAACTCATTTAGAAACTCTACCTATGAAACATACTTAAAAATTGATTGGAACAGGTTTCGGGATAAGGAAGATTACGAATTTGATGATTATAGAGAATATGAAAGATTAAAAGAAGAAGAAATAAGAACTTCATTTATTTTAGAGAATGAAAAAGGAGCTAGGGATTTCCTTAAAGTATTTACTTTTTTAAAAGAGAAAGCCAAAAACGAATGGAATTATAATAACTCTTTAGATTTTATTGTTGATGAAAATTACAAGCATAGTCCAAGAATTGGAATAGAGCTACTTTTAAGAATTATTGAGAACAATGACCAAATTAACTACATACCTAGAACAATATTTCGAAATCATTTAAAATCAGATGTTGATTCTAAGAAAATTTGGTCAGTGGTACAACAGAATGATTTTAACCTTAAACCACATTGGGAACTTTCATTTTACGATTACTTAGATGAAACTTTATTAAATAAAAAATATGTTGATTCTCTGATTACCACAGTGAGCAGTATGGAAGGCTCAAATACTATTCATTTTGACCGATTACAGCGTTTTTTGTCTGTTGAACCTAACTTATTCCAAATCATATTAAAACAAATAGTTCAAAAAAATGAGGATGGGGCTAGATTAAATGTTTGGATGGATTTCTTCAGTACTCATTTTGATAAACTAGGAGATGATGTTGAACTTATAAAAAAAGCATACATCCAACAGGATAAAATTCAAAATCATTTTGATTATGAAGGCAAAGGGTTACTTAATATTTTAAATGAAACACCTGAGTTTCTCATAGAATATGTAGATAGTTTATACTCTGAAACACGTCATAGTTTTTTAGATGACCATAAGCAATTAGGATTTGTATGGCAAGTAAATGATATCGAATCCGTATTGAAAGACGTTTTTGATTTAGTAGTTAACAAAGGGCTTTATCTGGGAATTCTTAAACACTTTTGTAATGCATTCTTTTTTGGTATTCCCGAAAATTTTTCAGAAAAGGCAAAAGAATTTTTACTCGAATATGTCAAAGAGAATCATAGTGATTATAAAAAAATGAATGCGGTTATTGATATCGCTCGACATTCAATGAAAGACACTTTTAATGACATACTATTATTGTATGTTTCATTAAATCAAGATGTAGAAGTTTTCTCCAAAATTTGGTGGAGAGGTAATGGAGGAACTTATTCTGGAGATGTGATAATCGGAGATATAGAAGCTACTGATTGGAGAAACATTCTTTCTATAGTTGAAAAATCTGAGGTTGGAATAAAATTGATTCCAATTAAGAAATATTTGAATGAAAGTGTACAAAGCGCATTGAGAAGTGGAGATAGAGAAAGAAAAAGGAGGTTTTTAGAAAGATATTAAATACCAACTCCTAGCAACCATACACATTGCCAAGTCGCTCAAAAGCCAACCGCATAAACCAAAACTTGTCAAAGAGTATGTCTGCCCCAACGCTGAAAAACGAAATGAAAAATAAAAAACGAAAACACAACACTATGTATAGTGCATAGCACCCTGCGGGATGCTACGACACCATACACAAACCGTTGTGTTTCATTAAAAAGTCATCAAATAATGAATATTAAAATTCGAAATGCTGAACTTGAAGACCTAGCTGAACTTCAAAATCTATTCTCGGATACAATCATGGAAACTTGCCAAAATGAATATTCATTAAATCAAAGAAAAGTATGGAGTAACGCTGTGAAAAAAACAGAAAAATGGAATAAATCTTTAAAAGAAGAATTTTTCATAGTGGCGGAAAATGATGGAATGATTGTAGGGTTCAGTTCTCTTAAAAATGAAAATTATTTGAATTTAATGTATATACATAAGGACTTTACTCGGAAAGGAATTGCAAGTAGACTTTATGAAAACATTAAAACAAAATCTATTGAATATGGAACTAAAAAACTGAGTGCCGACGTCAGTAAAACTGCTAGACCATTTTTTGAAAAATTAGGATTTAGAGTTTTAAAAGAAAATAAAAATATTGTAGACAACGAAATTGTGATTAATTACAATATGTCTGAATGAAAAACGAAAACACAACACGGTGTATAAAACATAGCTAATAAGTGCTTAATCGAAAGGGTTGTGTATATTTAGAAAGTCCGCCAAATTTTTAATTTGGCTTTTAAAAAGAGAAAAATTAAAAACAAAATATAAAATTCGGCTCTGTGTTAATCCGAAAAGTTAGTGTTTTTTTACACGCTACGTTTCATACACAGATCGTTACCAACAAGCTGAATGAACGAACTTTTAGAATTAAATAAAAGATTTTTAATTAAAGGCTATTTGTGGATTAGTGGAATTCTGACGAGTGGATTCTCAATCTATCTACTTTTCTTTTATTCAGAAATTACGACTAAATGGATTTTCATAATTTATTCTATAACTCTGATTTTTGCGCCTGCATTTGTTCTATCTGCTTGGATTTTCGACTGGTTTCGAAAAAGGAAATATAAAAATCGGATTCTTTCTAAAAAACCATATTCGGAATTGGAAAAAATTGGATTTACCAAAAAGGCTATCAAAACAAACCATAACAGTTTAGTTGACTATATTAAATTCGCTGAAATTAATGAATGTCAAGTTGCTTTTGATATTGATATAAGAAAACCAAAAATCGCAGAGTTTAGCATTTATGGGCTGACTGACCATCTGAATTCTAAAGACTATTTGCGAAAAGCGAAAGAATATGACTATTCGAATATTGACTTCTCTCGCCACTCTTTTACAAAACGAATTGATACGAGAAAAGAAAAACTTAACTCAATACAAGAATTAGAAAAAATATTAACGGAATTGACTCATATTGCGAAAAAGGAAAAATATGAACCGATTCCAATAACGGAAATAAAGCCAGTTGGTAACAACGTGTAAAAATAATTGCTTGGTACTTGCCTACTCGGAAAATCCTGCGGATTTTCCTCTGGTTCGTCCCATTTTTATTAAGCTAGTTGCTTAATCACGCAACTATCCTTACACAAACCGTTGGCATTAATGCAAAATCAACCTAAATCTTCGAATGAAAAAAATTTTTATATCATATAGTTGGGGAAATAAAGAACATCAAGATTGGATAGTTAATCTTGGAAAAAGATTAATGACAGATACCGTAGATGTTATTTTAGATAGATGGAGCTTAAAAGACGGACACGATATTCATAGTTTTATGGAAGAAATGGTGAAGTCAAAAGATATCTTCAGAGTATTAATAATCTGTGACAAAAAATACTCTGAAAAAGCTGATGATAGAGAAGGTGGTGTCGGAACTGAAACACAAATAATAAGTCCTAATTTATATTCTAACGAAAAGCAGGAAAAATTTATTCCAATTGTTCTTGAGAGAGATGAAGATGGAAAAGCATATTTGCCAGTTTATTTGTCAAGTAGAAAATATATTGATTTTTCACAAGAAGAAGATTATGAAGATAGCTATGAAGAATTATTAAGAAA
Source organism: Pontimicrobium sp. SW4 (assembly GCF_039954625.1). Lineage (NCBI taxonomy): Bacteria > Pseudomonadati > Bacteroidota > Flavobacteriia > Flavobacteriales > Flavobacteriaceae > Pontimicrobium > Pontimicrobium maritimum. The sequence goes on along the minus strand of NZ_CP157199.1, from coordinate 3,373,858 downwards.
TATTTTAGAAGCACCTTCAATACCAAAACCTAAACTTGGAACAAAACCACCGACTTATATAACTGAAAATAAAGTTGATTTATCAGAAACTAATAGTAAAATTAGAACTATTGAGAATCAAATCAAGAAGAACCAAACTTTCAATCAAAAATATGGGTCAGATTTTCTAGATTCTTTTTTAGATAAATTATGGGATTTTAATCTTGCAAATTCACCTAATGACATTAAGGGTTTTGGAGAAATGCTAACGGAGACATTGAAGAATTATAAACCATTAAGAGAGGATTTCATAAAATTCATTGACTTATTAACGTCAAATAAAACGGGTTTTTCAAGTGAAATTGTCATCGAATTCTTTGAAAACAAACCAATGTATCTAAAACCAAGAGATGAAAGAAGTAGCTGGTCAGGTAATGAATTTGATACTTTTAAAATAATCTTCCAAGAATTGTTTATTTATACAATTGCAGTTGGTATAAAAAACAAAGATTATGATTTCATATCGGAATTACTTCATTCTAAATATTTTATTAAAGACCCATATAGAAATAATCAAGAACCGAGCAGCTTTCCATTTTTATATGAATACCATCAAAATTTAGAAAATTATATCAATCAAACATTTAATAAAATTACTGGTTTTGGACATTATATAATCACAAATCTATCTGACCAAATAAATAAACAAGTATTAATATTTTCAGATACTTTATGTTATTGTATTAGCTATTTAGAAACAACTAACCATTACGACCGTTGGTTTCCAAACACTTATTTATATGGAGAAAGAAACGGTGGATTTAATTTTTTTGACAAGATGTCTTCTCAAAAACATTTCGAAAAGATAAAAACTATTTTTGATGTTAAAAATGAGAGTGAATTAAAAGAGAAACTTATAAAGAATAAAGAAAATTCTGGTGATAGAATTAGATATGGAAATGGAGGATTTAACCCTGTTCCATTTGTCTACGAACTAATTGACCCAGAAAAAATATCCATTTACAGATAGAAACACTAATGCCAACACCGTGTATAGTTCATTGCTTCTGAATTTCCTAATCGGAAATTCCTCGCACTTTTACTATCTTGGTTTCTTAATCTGAAAATCCTCGCGGATTTTCACGCAACGAAACCATACACAAACACGATGGTATGTAATTGCCTGCGGCACGTAGAATCGCGTTTTGCAAACGCTTCCTTTCTACTAATTACATACCATCGTCCACTGTTAATTGCACCTCGCCAAATTAATTGTATATTTATTCGAGTCTACGAGAACTCCTCACGAAACTACACACATCAGCGTGTATAGCGAATGAGGCGCAATTATGGCTCTCCGTGAGGCGCGCCTCACTACGCCATACACAGTGGACGTTGGCAACAATTTTGAATAAAAACTGTAACTTAATAGAAAACTGACAGACTTATTCTTCAATCAATCAATCAATCAATCAATCAAAAAATAATAAAATGAATTCATCTATTAAAGCACTAATTATCGCTTTCATAACCCTTTTAACACTAAATTCTTTTTCTCAAAGCACAAATAAAGAACTATTTAATAGAATTGACACTTATTTGGAATCAAGCGTAACGAATGGCTTTTCTGGAGTTGTTTTAGTTTCTAAAAAAGGAGAAATTATTTTATCTAAAGGATATGGATGGGCTGATAGGAAAAATAAAATACCTAATTCACCATCAACCGTTTTTAATATTGGTTCTGTAACAAAACAATTTACAGCATCGGCTATTTTAAAACTCGTAGAGCAAGGAAGGATAAAAGCATCTGATAAAATAGGTTCATATTTTAATCAGGCACCTATAGACAAAAGGGATATTAGTATTCATCAATTATTAACTCATACTTCAGGAATTTCTAATAGAACTGGAGGATTCAGATACAATGAAGCAAGTAAAGAACAGTTTTTAAAAGATTTTTTTGAATCAGAATTACAATCTAAACCTGGTACAAAGTACCAATATGCAAATGCCAACTATATTATACTTACTGCAATAATAGAATCTGTTTCAGGACAAACGTATGGTTCTTTTCTAAATGATTATTTGTTTGTGCCTTCTCAAATGAAAAGTACAGGATATAAGAGTATCAATTTTGGCACAGAAAGATTAGCACATGGCTATTACTATAACAGAAATGATGAGCAATGGGCAGATTGGGGAACAACCCAACAGCACCTACCTTACAATGATAAACATTGGTATAGTATAGGTAAAGGTGACATTCATTCCACAATTGAAGATTTATATAAATGGCATATTGCTTTAAAAAACAATGTAGTTTTAGCATCAGAAACAAGACTAGTTCAAGAAACACCGTATGTAGCCGAAAATGATAAAATGACATCTTTTTATGGATATGGTTGGGCAATATCTCAAAGTAATAGAGACACTAAAATCGTTGCTCATAATGGTAGTAATGGGCTGTATTTTGCAGATTTTGTTAGATTTATAGATGATGATGTGGTTGTTATATATATAACAAATGTGTTTTTAGGAAGTGAATCAGAAAACGTTGCCCGAGAAATAGGTAAAATGATTTTTGATTCAAATTATAACAAAACACCAATTTCCAAGAACATTTATGAGTTAATTCATGAATTTATGAAAACGAATCCATCTTCAAATGCAGAAAAATTACCCGCTTATTTAAACAAGAATCTTAATTACGATTTTAGTAATCATGCAATTCTTAACCAACTAGGATATAGCAGATTAAAAAAAGAGGACAAACCTGATTGGGCGTTAGAATTATTTAAACTTAATGTGAAGTTATTCCCTGAAGATGGCAATTTATGGGATTCACTTGGTGAAGCTTACTTAAAATACGACAAAAAAGAAGAAGCCTTGAAGAGTTACACAAAAGCAGTGGAATTAGGTAGTGAAAGCTCAAAGAAAACATTGAATGAGTTGTTAAAAAAAGACTAGAGTAAAAAAACTGTTGCCAACAACGTATAAAATTAATTGCTAGTGCAAGCCTACTTACGAAAATTCTCGCGGATTTTCTATTCGGTTTTTATTTGCTAAATTAGGTACTAAAAAACACGCAACTAATCTTATACAAACACGTTAGGCACAAGGCGGAAAAACTTCAGAACCAATTAAAAAGTGAAAGATAAAATTCAAAAATATGACTTCAAAGAAGGGCTTCCGCAGGAGTTTGAAATCATAGACTTTGATTTCCTTTTTAACGAATTTTCTGAAGAAATACAAAAACCTCACAGAGCGGAATTTTATCAAATATTTTGGTTTCAAGAAGGTTTACCAACTCACAATGTGGATTTTAACCCCATAAGTATCAATCGCAATTCTTTATTGTTTATCAATAAAAACAGCGTTCAAATTTTTGACACCAAAACAAAATTTAAAGGAAAAGCCATTCTGTTTACCGACAATTTTTACTGCAAAACAAGGTTGGATACTCAATTTTTAAAAGGCACAATTCTCTTTAATGATTTGCTTTCTGTTGCTCAAATCAATATTTCAGATTCGATTATCGAGACAATATTTAAGCAACTTGAAACCGAAACAGAAAATCTAAAAGATGAATATCAAACTGACATTATTAGAAATAACTTGCGGAATCTCTTGTTGCATTCTGAAAGGGAAAGAAAAAAACAAGGTTTTGTCCCATTAGACAAAGACACGAATTTAGAATTTGCCTTGACTTTCAAAGATCTTTTGGAAAACAATTTTATCCAACATAAAAATGTAGGTTTTTACGCAAACAAAATGAATATTTCTCCAAAAAGGTTAAATCAAACGACTTCAAAGATATTTGGGAAATCGCCTAAAAATATCATAGATGATAGAGTTTTGCTTGAATGCAAGCGATTGTTGGCTCATACCAGCGATAGCGTTAAAGAAATATCCTATTCATTGGGGTTTGAAGAACCAACCAACTTTATCAAATACTTTAAGAAACACACAGGGGTAACACCAATTTCCTTTAGCGAAAAATACATTTAGGCTCAAAAGTATCATTCAAAGACCTATTTGTATAGCCACTTTTCTTCTTCCTTGCCGCAACTTTGCAGTATCAAATTAAAATCAAAAAAATGAAACAGATACTATTAAGTACAACAGTAGTTTTAGCAATGGGCTTGACTTCTTGCAACGGACAACAAAAACAAAACATAGAAACTAAAAAAGAAGAAAAAATGGAAATCTCAAACAAAGAAAAAGTAGTTGCTCTTTTAAAAAGCATAGAAACAGGAGCTCAAGAACCAGTTGGATACATTAATCCAGACAAGTACATTCAACACAATCTTGGAGTTGAGGACGGACTTGCAGGATTTGGAGCATTGTTGCAACAACTTCCACCGAATTCAGCAAAAGTAAATACTGTAAGAGCATTTCAAGATGGAGATTTGGTTTTTGCCCAAACCGATTACAATTTTTTCGGACCAAAAATAGGTTTTGACATTTTCCGTTTTGAAGATGGTAAAATTGTAGAGCATTGGGACAATCTGCAAGAAAAACCAGAAACCCCAAACCCGAGTGGACACACAATGGCTGACGGAATAACCGAAATTACAGATTTGGACAAGACCAAAGAAAACAAAACGTTGGTAGAAAACTTTGTGAACGATATTTTGGTAAATGGAAAAATGGAAAAATTAGCAGGATATTTTGATGACGACAATTACATTCAGCACAATCCGCAAATTGCAGACGGACTATCAGGGCTTGGAAAAGCATTGGAATATATGGCTTCACAAGGTATTACAATGAAATACGATAAAGTTCATACAGTAATGGGAGAAGGAAATTTTGTATTGGTAGTAAGCGAAGGTTCATTTGCAGACAAACACACTTCATTTTATGACCTTTTCAGAGTTGAAAATGGAAAAATTGCAGAGCATTGGGATGTCATTGAGACCATCATACCCAAAAGTGAATGGAAAAACGATAACGGAAAATTCTGAAAAAGCCCAGTGCCTAACATTGTATAAACGCAATAGCGGCTTGAGTGCCAACTCGAACCGCTATTGCGTTTAATTAAGTATCTTACAATCCGAAAGTAAGTCTCAAAAAAATCCGCTACTGCGCTTATACGAGACCGATGGTATGTAATTGCCTGCGGCACGTAGAATCGCGTTTTGCAAACGCTTCCTTTCTACTAATTACATACCATCGTCCACTGTTAATTGCACCTCGCCAAATTAATTGTATATTTATTCGAGTCTACGAGAACTCCTCACGAAACTACACACATCAGCGTGTATAGCGAATGAGGCGCAATTATGGCTCTCCGTGAGGCGCGCCTCACTACGCCATACACAGTGGACGTTGTGCGTAATTATGACAAAACTCACGAACTACATATTAATTCTAACTTTTCTAGTTGCAAATTCTGTGAGTGGACAAAATATGGAATCTAAAATTCAAGAATTGATTGACATAAAACTTGTCAACTCTGAACAAGCCAAAGAGATGACTGAACTGCTTTCTCGAGTTGAAGAACAGTTGACAAATGGACAATACATTTATGCACTATTTCAAGCGGAATTTAAAAAACAAACAGGCTATCAGTATTCGAGTTTTGGAACCGTAATGGACTATGGAGACGAGAAACTAAAAAAAGCCGAACAAAATCAAATAAATGGACTTCTTCTTGACTATCTCACAAAGATAAAAAAGGTTGAACTTATAAACGACAAACAAATTAGTGAGCAATCAGACAGAATAAACAACAACGAATACATCCATCTTTTCCAATTTTTACCTGATTTAACCAGTCAAGTCAATTTTGAGGAATGGATGAGTTATAAGAGACTTGACACCTACAGAAAAGGACTTTTTGAAAATGAAATTATTGATAAAAAAGAAAATGACAGATTAAAGTCAGTCATTAATGATAATAAACTAAAGTCGCCCTTTCAACTTATTGATTATTGCGAGAAAGCGAGATTTTTAGATTTATCAAAATACTCTAACGACCCGAAAATTTATTTAGAGCAAATTCATAAACTGACTTCCGATATTTTGCCCGAATTAGACTTTACCGACTTCAAATTTGAGATTAAAGTAGATTCGACAGAGTCTTTTAGTGACTATATTTCTCACGACTTAATTACTTCCATAAAATCAAACGGAAAAACATACAAACAAAAGAGTTTTATTTCACCTGACGACATTGGAAAAGACAACAATTATTTAGGTAAAATCGATGAACAAGAGTATTATCAAATCTTCAATAAAATTCTGAAAGATTCTCAATCACCTTACAGATTGCATTTAATCAAATCAAGTCATAATCACAGACAAGGAAGTGCGCAACAATATTTTGGAATTGTAGCATTAAAAAAGAACCAACTCAAAATGTTTCGATATGCAGATAGCTATTGGAACTTGAGTTATGAAAGCTTCAAAAATCCTTTAACAACCAAAAAGATTAACAATGCAATTAAAGACTATCAAAAGTTAGGATTGCTGGCTCATTTAAACAAAGACCAATTAATCAGAAGCTTGGAAACTGTTAAAGAAAAAGAGAATAGAAATCTTAATGATGTGCTGATTTCATTTCCTGAAGTAATATTGTCTTTCGATATAGAGTTAGGAAATTTGGAAAATCCATACGAGGAAATTGTATCTGAATATTCAAAAATCTCACATCAAGAATTTAATCCAATAAATATCAGTGACAACTTTGATTTACAAAAGGAGACAGTTTCATTGTCTTTTGATTTTAACAATAAAACTTACGAAACTGAATTCAAAGTTGACGGAGATTGGATTGATACGAGATTTTTTGAATATATGAATGACGTAATAGCAGAGAACAAATTAAATGGGAAATTTTACAGTTTGTATGGAGATGGTGCAGAATTAATTTATTTGACAACTGAGCAATACAAACATATTAGAGAAAACAAACTTTTGGTTTTTACAGATGAATGGGAAAGCCAAATGGACGAATAAAAATAACTCCGCACAACAAAGAACTGAGTTAAAAACAAGCAATATTAAGCTAATTTAGAAACAAAATTTTCATCATAAGGTAATCCACTTTTTGCAATAGCAAAAACCTGTTTTAATAATTTATTTGCAACTGCTATTAACGCTAGTTTTAACTCAGTTCTTTGTTAGCTACTGGCTTTTTTCTTTAGTTTTAGAACAGTATTAGTAAAATAAATATAAAAGTCAAAATTCCAATTACGGTTGTAAATATTCCAGTTTTTTTAGATTTAGTCCAGCCAGATAAAGCTATCATTGATACCAATGCCATAATTCCTAAAATAAGGGTTATACTCCCATAACTCGATAAACTCTTTACATTATCTTCTGTAAATTCGAAGGGATATCCATTTGATGTTATCATCATTACTCTTGTCATTATGAATAACGATATCAAAAAGAAACTGGCGGATAAAACAGTCACTTGCATAATTGTTCTTAACAAACGAGTATTTGTGTCCGAAATTAATAGATTGGCAATTACTGCAATGGAAAACCCTCCTAATAATGAATCAATCACTATTATTTGGTTTGAAAGACTGTTGAAATATTCAAATAATGATTCTTCCATATTAATTTTAAATTTTATTCTTTTGTGCAGCTTGTAGTTAGCTTTGTATATGATTCATTGTTACTTTTGACTTCGCCAAAAAGCTGTTTAAAATAACGTATTAGCTGTTATTAAGTGCCTCGTTGTTTAAGAGGTTTTTAATTAAATTAACTATAACGAAGGTAACTAATGCTGGAAGCACCCAACCTAAATTTTGCTTTGCAAAAGGTATTACTCCCTTGATGTTTTCTAACCAATTGGCTTCTATTAAAAAGCCTAAAAAGTCAGGAATACTAAAAATAAAGGTTACTAAAACAACTGTCTTAAACACTAGTTTAGTTGCATATTTCTGTGGTATCACATTTAATAAAATAAGTACAATCGTTAAAGGGTAAATAAACATTAAAGCTGGTAACGCCACAACAATAATATAATGTACATCAAACTGTCCAACCAAAACACCTAATAAACAAGCTATAATAGCTGTAATTGTATAAGCTAATTGAGATTCTTTAAATAAGCCTTTAAAAAAATCGGCCGTACCAACAATAACACTTACGGCTGTAGTAAAACAGGCTAACGAAATAAGCACACTCAAAAACAAATTGCCAATATTTCCAAGGGTTTTTAGACTCAAGCCTTTAAGCAACTCTGGTCTGGTAATTGAAGGTTCAAACTCATTGTTATGCAAAGCACCAACAGCTATCATTCCTGCGTATATTATAAATAACCCAGAAGCTGCAACCAATCCAGATTTTGCAATAATCACTTTTTTATCTTCAAAAGAAATCCCTCCTTCAAGATTAAGTGAAATAATAACAACACCCCCAATTAATATGCCACCAAGAGCATCATAGGTTTGATACCCTTCCAATAATCCAGCTACTATAGCTGGTGATTCTATAACCGAAGCATTCATACTTTCTGGTGACGTAAAAAGACCAATAATTATGATAGCTAAAAGAATAAGTACAATTAAAGGAGTTAAAAATTTACCAAGTATGCTCAATATACTATTCCTTTTCATAATAAAGAAAAACGCTAGACCAAAATATAAACTACTAGTTAAAAGTGAAGAGGTATTAAAAAAAGGTTGGATTGCCATTTCGTGAGTTACCGCAGCTGTTCTAGGAATTGGTAATGCAATTGCAATTGCATAAACACATAAACAAAACACCAAACTAAATAATGGTGATACTTTTTTACCAAAATCTAACATAGTTCCTTGCAGTCTTGCATGACCAAACAAAGCCAATAACGGAATAACTGTTGCAGAGGTCACAAATCCGAGTGTTACCAACCACCAATCTGGTCCAGAATTAAAACCTAGCTGTGGAGGTAATATTAAATTTCCTGCTCCAAAAAAACTTGCAAATAATGCAAAACCTATTATAAAGATTGTTTTCCTATTATTCATTTCATAAAATTATCTTTGCTCAAGATATGAAATTTGATTAATGAACACTTTTATTTTATTTAAAAATGCTAAAATGCATTACAACGATTATGGCAAGGGAGATGTTGTGGTTTTGCTGCATGGCTTTTTAGAAAGCTCAACAATGTGGCATAATTTTATTCCACAATTCTCCAAAAATAATCGTGTTGTAACCATCGATCTTTTAGGACATGGATATAGTGAGAGTATAGATAACGTCCATTCAATGGAGCTTATGGCTGAAGCAGTTAACGAAATATTATCTCACTTAAAAATCAAAAAAGCAACGTTTATTGGTCACTCCATGGGAGGTTATGTTGCTTTGGCATATGCAAAATTATTTTATTCAAAAGTTTCTGGTCTTTGTTTAATGAATTCAACTTATAAAGATGATGATGCTGAGCTTAAGTTATTACGTACTCGCGCTAATAAAATGGTGGAAAGTAATTTTAAGAGTATGGTGCAACTGTCTTTTATTAACTTGTTTGCGCCTAAAAGTAGAATAGATCATAAAGAATCCATTAAATCTGCTTTATCTGAAGCATTAAAAACCTCGGTTAATGGATATATTGCAGCTCAAGAAGGTATGAGAATTAGATTAGACAGCAAAAATATATTTGAAAAACTAGAATGTAAAAAACTTATTATTATTGGTGAAAAAGATACTGTTATTGATGGTCGCATTTTAAAAGAAGAGAGCAATGAATTGCTAACAGAAATTGTAGAATTACCAAATGGACATATGAGTCATATTGAAGATAAAGAATCTTTTTCTTACATTATTATGCATTTCATCGAAAATTTATAATCTTTCAGCGTTTATTTGTATTTTTTTTCTAAGTTTACTACCCCAATAACCAATATAGTTTATGAAAACAACTACTTCAAACTTTCAAACTAATCCATCGACTTCTGTTTCAAAATTATACTGTAATATTTTTGGTCATCACTATGAAGTATCAAAGCTAGTGACTAAGCACGTAAAAGAATATACTTGTAAATGCTGTAAAAAACAATTGACCACAAATAGTAATGGTCGTTTAACTGAACTTACACCTACATTTAAAGAAATAAATACTATTTTAGAATATATCCATACAAAAAGAAAGTCTAAGCTTAAGCAAAAAATGTACGCTACAACTGCTGCTTAATTATTACTATAAAACACTTAATTTATAGTTTTTGAAACCAACCACTTAGCTAAAAATATTTAGCTTAAATTTTAATGCCAAATAACCTTCTTCTCTTTTTCTTAACTTCATTTTTAATTAAAAATGTTTCGTTCAAAGAAAAAAATAACCTCTTTAACGAATACTTGCCATTAAATCCTTTTATTTTTGCAAAAAAAATTACTTTTAATATTCCCTCATTATTAATTAGCTAAAACTAAAAGGTTTGAAACATTTATATTGTTCCTTTTTTGGTCATGATTATTTAGTAACAAAAAATGTTACCTATCATGTAAAAGAATACACTTGTAAAAATTGCAAAGAGCAAGTTACTACAAATGGTAATGGTAAATTAACTTTATTAACTCCTAAGTATAAGGAAATTAATGCTGTTCTTGAAAGAATTCACAACAACAGGCTTAGGAAAAAAAATATTCCTGTAATAGATTTAAGCGAAAATTCTTTATTCCGATTGGCTAAGTGAGTTCCAACCTTGAGCTTTTAAAGGTATTTTTTCTTCGGCTCTTGTTACTAAATGCATCCCTGCACTCTTATCAGTAATATACCCAATAACAGTTAAGTTAGGATTAGCCTTTATTTTAGGAAAATCTTCTTGAGAAATTGTCATTAACAACTCATAGTCCTCTCCTCCATTTAAAGCAATAGTCGAACTATCAATATTAAACTCCTCGCAAGTTGTAATTACTTCAGGGTCTAACGGAATCTTATTCTCATATACATCACAACCCACTTCTCCTTGTTTGCATAAATGCATAATTTCAGAAGATAAACCATCACTAATGTCAATCATCGATGTTGGCTTCACATTTAGTTCTTTTAAAAGTGTTACGATATCCTTTCTGGCTTCAGGTTTTAATTGCCGCTGTATTATATAAGTGTATTGATCTAAATCTGGTTGATTGCTCGGGTTTACTTTAAAAACCTCCTTCTCTCGCTCTAAAACTTGAAGTCCCATGTATGCTCCTCCTAAGTCTCCTGTAACGACTATCAAATCGTTTGGTTGAGCTCCTTTTCTGTAAACTATCTCATTTTCGTTTGCCTCACCAATGGCTGTTATCGAAATTAATAATCCAGACATTGAAGACGTAGTGTCTCCGCCTACCACATCTACATTATACATTTTAGCAGCAGCTTCAATTCCTTCATATAATTCTTCTAGCGCTTCCAGTGGAAATCTATTTGATACAGCAATAGAAATTGTTATTTGAGTTGCTGTAGCATTCATAGCATAAATGTCTGATAGATTCACCATTACTGCTTTATAGCCTAAATGTTTTAATGGCATATAGCTTAAATCAAAATGTACGCCTTCAATCAACAAGTCTGTTGAAACTACTACTTTTTTATCATCAAAACTGAGAACAGCAGCATCGTCACCAATACCTTTAAGCGTACTTTTATGGCTAATTTTAAAGTTTTTTGTTAAATGGTCTATGAGTTTAAATTCCCCTAAACTACTTAACGGTGTTCTTGTTTGGTTTTTATCTTCTATCATGCTGCAAAGATATAGCAATTCCTTTTATTTACTCGATAATCGAGATTTAAATACACCAAAGTTTGTCTCGAAATCAAAATTAGTTTCCTGTAAATACCTCATGCTCATGCACCGAGTTAGTTTACTAATAAATCATATTCTATAAAACAAAAAGAGCACCTTAAATTTAGGTGCTCTTTTTTGATGAAATATAGTATTATCTAAGTTTATAATATTTAAAAACTGGATATGCTACAGGTTTATTCTCAATCCCTTTTTCTTTAAAATAATCATCAAAGAAATTCCAAGTTACTAAACCATCATCTGATTGTGGTTCTAACATATAAAAAATAAGGTTTGACAATGGTTGCGCCATATCTATCCAATAATCTCCTTTTTTAAATCTTTTTGTTTTAGCAACAAATTCTCCTTTAGCATTTGCCATAAAATGACCTTCAAACTTACGTTTCGAGAGGTTTAAATCAGACATTATGAACTCCTCTCCAACTGCTTTTTTCGATGCCTTCAATTCTGTTACTTCTATACCTTGCTTTCTTAAATGATCTACAATATGTTTCATAGATTTAGGTAAAAAATAACCTCTTGGTAAGGTGCTTTCTACTTCTGCTTCAAATTTTGAGTAATTTTGAACATTTGGAATATCTATAATCTTTCCAGAACGTATGTATCTTTCTTCACCAGCTTCATTATTATAAGTAATATAATCGTAAGTTCTTAAAGTAAAGGTGTCCTCTAAAGGAACCATTTTAAAACGTACTCCTTTTTTTGCGCTACCTGCATTTTGCTTTACATTATCAATAGCATCTTGAGTTGCCTTAGCATTAATCTCTGCCATTTTCTTGCCATTATTATGCGTGAATTCTAAAATTTCAGCTACAAAACCATAGGTACCATTCATACGTTTGTAAAAACGATCATGCGCAAAGGCTTCACTTAAAATACCCACTTTATTCCTTAAACCCATTTGGTTTACAATGTATCTTGGATGATGATTGTACGTATAAATAGCTTTCGCAGGCCAACCTTGACGTAGCGAATATCCTCCATAAGGTCCTAGTTTAACACCATAATTTTTATCAATAGATTTTACAATACTTGGCAGCATAGTATTCCATGTAAAATCGTAAGGTGCTTTTTCACCAGCATAATGATAACTTGGTGCGTAAGTTATTCCGTATCCATGCCAAGTACCATTGGTAGTATGTAAATCGACCAACATTTCAGGATCCCATTTTAATATAACATTTTGGACTAATCCTTCAGTTTCAAAAGCTTCCATTTTAACACCATCTCTATTTAAATCAAACCCTTGACTATTGGCTCTAATGCCAACTTCAACAGGACTATCTTCTTGTGATGGTCGTCTACCTTTCTCCATTTTATCATTAGAATCTGTGTTATATATTGGTGCAAAAATGATAATTTGATTATCTAGTAAGTGCTTCTTATCTCCTAACAAAATATCTCGCATTAATTGCTGCAACACTTCTTTGCCTTCAACTTCTCCAGAATGAATATTCCCTTGAACATACATAACTGGTTTCCCTGAATCTTTAGCTTCTTGAGGTGAACTTATTTTTGGGTTTGCCATTACAACAACTGGAATGTCTTTTCCTTCCATGCTTTTCCCCATAAATTCAAGATGCACTAAACTAGATTTACTTTTAATTGCTTTTATAAAATCCATTACCTCAGCGTAAGTTGAGGTTTTTTGGTAGTTAGACTTTTCAGGCGTTGTTATCAAATCTGCACTCCAAGGGGTACTTTGAGCTGTTAATTGTAGACATACTAGAAAGGCTGCTAGTCTTAAAAATGATTTCATATTAAAAATGGTTAGGTTGTATAATCTGCTCATAAAAATAATTCATTGCATAACTACACAATTATTTTATCTACAAATTAACATATAGTTAACTTTTATAAGAGCACGCATGCAGCTATCTTTTTTTATAGTATTTTAGTACTTAAAAAAGAATTACATGAAAAATATTAAAACACCGTTTTTAACTGTTTTATTGGGAACTTTTATATTAGTTTTTCAGCAAAGTTGCTCTAAAAACAATACGTTTAACGATAATAATCCCACTCCAAATATCACTAATGTAATATGTGAAAACGGATTTGCAGGAGTATTTCCTTGTAATGATTATGATTTACTAGCCCACATAACTTTAGAAGAACTAAAAGGAGGTATTGAAGGAAATGATTCTTGGGGATGGACAGACTCAGCTACAGGAAAGGAATATGCCTTAATGTGTACATCTTCTGGAGTTTCTTTTGTAGATATTTCAAACCCTATAGATCCTATATTAGTTGGAATTTTACCAACAGCAACAACTAATAGTTCATGGAGAGATGTAAAAGTTTACAATGACCATGCATTTGTAGTTAGTGAAGCATCAGGACATGGTATGCAAGTTTTTGATTTGTCAAGATTAAGAGATGTAACATCAGCTCCAGAGACTTTTACTGAAGATGCTCGTTATACACAATTTGGAAATGCACATAATATAGTAATTAATGAAGATACTGGTTTTGCTTATGCTGTAGGAACTAATACTTATAATGGAGGTCCACATTTTGTGAATATTCAAAATCCAACAAATCCAACATCAGCTGGTGGTTATGGAAACGATTCGTATTCTCACGATGCTCAAGTAGTTACTTATAATGGCCCTGATACAGATTACGCTAATAGTGAAATACTAATTGGAAGCAACGAAAATGAAGTAGTTATTGTAGATGTAACCGATAAAAATAACCCAACCAACATATCTAGTATCTCTTACTCTAATATTGGTTTTACTCATCAAGGATGGTTTACTGAAGACCAAAAATACTTTATTCTTGGAGATGAAACAGATGAGATTAATTATAATACAAGAACTAGGACTTTGGTGTTTGATTTTACAGATTTAGACAACCCAACATTCCATATGCAACACCTTGGACCAACAACGTCTATAGATCACAATGTATATGTCAAAGGAGATTTACTGTATCAAGCAAATTATACGTCTGGCGTTAGAATCATTGATATTTCTGATATAGAAAACAGCATAATAACCGAAGTTGGTTCTTTTGATACGTATCCAGAAAACAATAGCACATCCTTTCATGGAGCATGGAATGTTTATCCTTATTTTGCTAGCGGTAACATAATCATTAGTGATATTGAAAGAGGTTTATTTATTATTCGCAAAAGCGGAAGTTAAAATGAGAAAACTATCCTATTTCTTTTGTATGGTATTCTGTATCAGCTCTACTTCTTGTTTTGAAGATAGCGATGATGGCTATATGTCCATTTTTAATGATGTTGCCTTTATAAACACTTTTGGAGGTTCACAAGAGGATCATATTGTTTCAATAATAGAAACTTCTGATGGCAATTTAGCATTATTCGGTTATACAAATAGTATTGATGGAGATATTACAGATAAGACATTACAAGAAAACGACTATTGGTTAATTAAAATCACTCCTGATGGGAACCTGCTTTGGAGTAAAACGTATGGTGGTAGTGGGGATGATGTTGGTCAAAAAGTAGTAGCCACAAATGATGGTGGTTTTGCTATAACGGGATATAGCATGAGTAGTGATGGTGACGCAAGTAATAATGAAGGTTTTCATGATAATTGGCTTTTAAAATTAGATGCAAACGGCAATATATTATGGGAAAAAAGCTATGGCTTTTCTGGTCATGATCATTCTTACTCAATTATACAAACAAACGACGGAGGGTTTTTAATGACAGGCTTCTTGGATGTAACAGCTTCGGGAGGGCTTGGGAACACTAGAATCAACAACTCCAAACGACATGGAATTGGTGAGTTTTGGTGTCATAAACTTGATGCTAGTGGTAATATAGAATGGCGTAGGTATTTTGGAGGCACAAATAATGATCGCTCTTTTGATGTAGTGCAAGCCAATGATGGAGGATATGTAGTTACAGGATTTTCAGAAAGTGATGATTTTGATATTACTAATAGCTATGGTTCTTACGATTATTGGGTTATTAAATTAGATACAGCAGGCAATTTACTTTGGGAAAAATCACTTGGTGGTTCCGAAATTGACCAAGCTAGATCTATTGTAAAAACTAATGATAATGCATATATAATAGCAGGAAATTCTTTTAGCACTGATGAAGATGTTTTCTTAAACAAAGGAAATTCCGATTTCTTTATTGTTAAAATAGATGATAATGGAAGTGTTAAATGGCGAAAAACCTATGGAGGTTCCAATTTTGACTATGCAACATCAATTTCTGCTTCAACTAATGGGTTTCTAATCGCAGGAAACTCAAAAAGTAGCGATAAGGCTGTAACTTCTAATTATGGAGAAAATGATTTTTGGGTCATTAAAATTAACGCAAATGGCAAACTTTTAGATCAGAAAAACTTTGGTGGCTCTGGATTAGATTTCGCTTTTGATGTTTTAGAAACTACTCAAGGCGACATCTACATTGTTGGTGAAACTGAAAGCAATGATTACGACATTATAGAAAATAATGGCCTTAAAGATGCAATGGTTGTAAAGGTAAATAACTAATCTGCTTTGCATAACAAAAACCTATCTAACTATTAGCTAATATAATGTTAGGTTTTCTTTAAAAACAGTACATAAATTGTATATTTGTTCTCTATTTAGAAATAATCTATATAAGAATATGATCAAGGTTTCTGAAACAGCTAAAAAGAAGGTCGTTCAGCTAATGCAAGATGATGGCTATAATGCCTCAACAGATTTTGTACGCGTAGGTGTTAAAAGTGGTGGATGCTCTGGGTTGTCGTATGATTTGCAATTTGATAAACAACAGCAAGATGACGATAAGGTTTTTGAAGATAATGGCGTAAAAATCATTGTTGACAAAAAGAGTTTTTTATACCTTATTGGTACTACTTTGGAATATTCTGGAGGATTAAACGGAACAGGATTCGTGTTTAATAATCCTAACGCAAACCGAACTTGTGGTTGCGGCGAAAGTTTCTCCTTATAATTTACAAAAATGAGCAAGTATACTGAAGACGATTTAAGAGAAGAGCTTAAAACCAAAGAATACGAATATGGTTTTTATACAGATATAGAGTCTGATACTTTACCTATTGGATTAAATGAAGACATTGTTCGAGCCATTTCTAAAAAGAAAGAAGAGCCAGAATGGATGACTGAATGGCGTTTAGAAGCTTTTAAAGTTTGGAAAGAAATGATCGAGCCTGAATGGGCAAATGTACACTACAAAAAACCAAATTTTCAAGCTATTTCATATTATTCTGCACCAAATAGCAAGCCAAAATATGATAGCCTCGATGAGGTAGATCCTGAGCTTTTAGCAACATTTGAAAAACTTGGTATTTCAATAGATGAACAAAAAAAGCTAGCCAATGTTGCTATGGATGTTGTAATTGATTCGGTTTCTGTTGCTACTACTTTCAAAAAAACATTAGCAGAAAAAGGAATTATTTTCATGAGTATTTCTGAAGCTATAAAAGAGTATCCAGAACTAGTGAAAAAATATTTAGGAACAGTTGTCCCTCAAAAAGACAATTTTTATGCAGCATTAAATTCTGCCGTTTTTAGTGATGGTTCTTTCTGTTATATTCCAAAAGGCGTTAGATGTCCTATGGAATTATCAACCTATTTTAGAATTAATCAAGCAGGAACAGGACAGTTTGAAAGAACACTAGTTATTGCTGATGAAGGCAGTTATGTAAGTTACCTTGAAGGATGTACGGCTCCTAGTAGGGATGAAAACCAACTACATGCCGCAGTTGTAGAATTAATTGCTTTGGATGATGCCGAAATAAAATATAGCACAGTACAAAACTGGTATCCTGGAAATGCCGAAGGTAAAGGTGGTGTTTACAACTTTGTAACTAAAAGAGGTTTATGCGAAAAAAACGCTAAAATTTCTTGGACACAAGTAGAAACTGGAAGTGCAGTAACATGGAAATATCCATCATGTGTGCTTAAAGGAGATAACTCAGTTGGAGAATTTTATTCAATTGCTGTTACCAACAATTATCAGCAAGCTGATACTGGAACGAAAATGATTCACTTAGGAAAAAATACTAAGTCCACCATTATCAGCAAAGGTATTTCAGCAGGGAAATCTCAAAACAGTTATCGTGGTTTAGTACAAATTAATTCACGAGCAGAAAATGCTAGAAACTTTTCGCAATGTGATAGTTTGTTAATGGGTAATGAATGTGGTGCACATACATTTCCATATATAGAAGCAAAAAATAAGTCTGCTAAAATAGAGCATGAAGCGACTACTAGTAAAATTGGAGAAGACCAAATTTTTTATTGTAACCAAAGAGGTATTGATACTGAAAAAGCCATTGCTCTTATCGTAAATGGTTTTAGTAAAGAGGTCTTAAATAAACTTCCAATGGAATTTGCAGTTGAAGCTCAAAAATTATTAGAAATAAGTTTAGAAGGGTCTGTAGGATAAAATTTAATATACTATGAAAAAAATACTTTTACTATTAGCAATTATTGTATTTGTAAGCTGTAAAAACGAACCAAAATCAGATGAAAATACTACTTTAGAAAAACCAGATACTACAGAAAAGACTGAGAAACAAAGTGATGGTTTAACACTTCTAAAAGGTGAATTTATCTATTATGCTGATGCAGCTGTTTTACAAACTCATAATGAGATGTATGGCGTTGTTATAGACGAAAAAATGCATGAATTGAATGAACAAGTCATTAAATATAAAACTGCTGATACAGACATGGTTCCTGTAGAAATAAGAGGTAAAATTACACTCAAACCCGAAAATGAAGAAGGGTGGAATTACCGAGTTGAAATAAAAGAAATATTAAAAGTTAGCAAACCAAATCCTGAAGGAAGCGAAATCATAACCATAGGAAAAGATTAATATGTTAAAGATTAAAGATTTACACGCAAGTGTTGAAGATAAAACAATATTAAAAGGCATTAACCTTGAGGTTAAAGCTGGAGAAGTACACGCGATTATGGGGCCTAATGGTTCCGGAAAAAGCACTTTAGCTTCTGTTATTGCAGGAAAAGAAGAATATGAAGTTGAAAAAGGGGAGATACTTCTTGAAGATCATGATATTGACGAATTATCTGCCGAAGAGCGTGCACATAAAGGCATTTTCTTGTCATTTCAATATCCTGTTGAAATTCCTGGAGTGACTGTAACTAATTTCATGAAAACTGCTATCAACGAAACTCGTAAAGCTCGTGGTTTAGCGGATATGCCAGCTAATGAAATGTTGAAGCTTATTCGCGAAAAATCTGAATTACTAGAGATTGACAGGAAGTTCTTATCACGTTCCTTAAACGAAGGATTTTCAGGAGGTGAAAAGAAACGAAATGAAATCTTTCAAATGGCAATGTTAGAACCTAAGCTGGCAATTCTTGATGAAACAGATTCTGGATTAGACATTGATGCACTTCGCATTGTTGCAAATGGTGTTAACAAACTTAGAAGTAAAGATAATGCTACCATTGTTATTACGCATTATCAGCGTTTATTAGATTACATAGTGCCAGATTTCGTACATGTACTTCATAATGGTAAAATTGTAAAATCTGGAGGAAAAGAATTAGCTCACGAGTTAGAAGAAAAAGGATACGACTGGATAAAAGAAGAAGTGAACGCTTAAATACAGTCGCAGTATTTAGTCGCAGTAAGCAGTTTGCTCGCTCATCACTAAATACTAGAAAACATAAATAGTAAGCAGTTCATTCTTAATTTTTTTACTGAAAACTGAGACTGTGACTGAAAACTGAAAACATGGAATTAAAAGAAAAATTATTATCATCATTTTTAGCTTTCGAAAATCAAGTAGATGTAGACACCTATGTTCATGATATTAGAAGTGAAGCCATCAAAACTTTTGAAACTAAAGGCTTCCCTAATAAAAAGGATGAAGCTTGGAAATACACGTCTTTAAATAAAATTTTAAAAGAAGATTATAGTGTATTTTCTAAGCAAGAAAATGCTTTAGAATATAGCGATGTCAAAAAATACTTTATTCACGATATCGATTCTTACAAAGTTATTTTTATAGACGGTAAATATTCTTCTCATCTTTCTGAAACTACTCACGATGGTATGGATGTTTGCTTAATGTCTGCCGCTTTAACAAAACCAAAGTACCGTTTAGTTATTGAGAATTACTTTAACAAGATTGCAAAAGACGATAGTTTAGCCGCATTAAATACGGCATTTTCTCAAGAAGGTGCTTTTATACATATTCCAAAAAATAAACTAGCAGAAAAACCTATTCAAATTGTTCATTTTTCAACAGGAAATGAAGCGGCTTTAATGCTTCAACCTAGAAACTTGATTGTTGTTGGTGAAAACTCTCATGTGCAAATTATTGAGCGGCATCAAAGTTTAACATCTAACCCAGTTTTAACAAATTCGGTTACTGAAATTTTTGCAAACAAACGTGCTATTGTAGATTACTATAAAGTACAAAACGATGAGCAAAACGCATCTTTAATTGATAATACATATATCAACCAAAAACAACAAAGTCATGTCTCTGTACATACGTTTTCTTTTGGAGGAAAGCTAACTAGAAATAATTTAAGCTTTTTCCAAAATGGAGAGCATATTGATTCAACACTAAAAGGCATTACTATTATTGGCGATAAACAACATGTAGATCATAACACACTTGTCCATCATATTGAACCAAACTGTGAAAGTCATCAAGACTATAAAGGTATTTTTGCTGACAATTCGGTTGGTGTATTTAACGGAAAAGTTGTAGTTGAAAAAGAGGCACAAAAAACCAATGCCTTTCAAGCAAATAACAATATATTAATAAGTGATAAATCTTCTATTAATACAAAACCGCAATTAGAGATTTTTGCAGATGATGTAAAATGTTCTCATGGTTGTACAATTGGACAATTAGATGAAAGCGCAATGTTCTATTTACGTTCTCGAGGCATTCCTGAAAAAGAAGCCAAAGCATTATTAATGTATGCTTTTGCGAATAATGTTTTACAAAGCGTAAAAATACCTGAGTTGAAAAATCGAATTAACAAGTTAATAGCCAATAAATTAGGTGTTAGTATTGGATTCGATTTATAGTCTAACACTCAATTCACAAAACTAAATCATGCTAGATGTTAAAGCTATAAGAAAAGATTTTCCAATACTTTCACGCAAAGTAAATGGGAATTCCTTGATTTATTTGGACAACGCTGCAACCTCACAAACGCCTCAACAAGTTATTGATGTAATAGTTGATTATTACAGTAATTATAATGCCAACATACATCGTGGTGTGCACACATTAAGTCAAGAAGCCACAGATAAATACGAAGAGGCTCGACATAAAATTCAAACACATTTTAATGCTGAAAAAGCCCATGAGATAATTTTTACTTCTGGTACTACGCACAGTATTAATTTGGTTGCTAACGGATTTGCGTCTTTATTAAATTCTGATGATGAAATTATAGTATCAGCCTTAGAACATCATAGTAATATTGTGCCTTGGCAAATGCTTTGCGAAAAAACTGGAGCTACATTAAAAGTAATTCCAATGAATGAAGATGGCACTTTGATTATGAGTGCTTTTGACAAATTACTTTCAGATAAAACCAAGCTTGTTTTTGTCAATCATATTTCTAACGCGTTAGGAACCATAAACCCTATTGAAGAAATAATAAAAAAAGCACATCAAGTAGGTGCTGCTGTTTTGGTAGACGGCGCGCAAGCTTGCCCTCATATAAAACCTGATGTACAAAAACTAGATGTAGATTTTTACGTAGCTTCAGCTCATAAAATGTGTGGACCAACTGGAGTTGGTATGCTTTACGGAAAAGAAGAGTGGTTAAATAAATTACCGCCTTACCAAGGTGGTGGTGAAATGATTGCCGAAGTCACTTTTGAGAAAACTACGTATGCTGATTTACCACATAAATTTGAAGCTGGCACACCAAATATTTGTGGTGGAATAGCTTTTGGAGCAGCTATAGATTATATGAATGCTGTTGGTTTTGAGAATATAGCAACTTATGAAAACGAGTTGCTCAATTACGCAACTAAAAAGCTTTTAGAAATTGATGATTTACGAATCTATGGTCATTCAAAAAATAAAACCTCTGTAATCTCCTTTAATATTGGTTCTATTCATCCATACGATATTGGTTCTATTGTTGATAAACTAGGTATCGCTGTCAGAACTGGTCATCATTGCGCGCAACCAATTATGGATTTCTATAAAATCTCTGGAACTGTTCGTGCTTCTTTTGCCTTTTATAACACGTTTGAAGAAATTGATACATTTCTTCAAGCAATAAAAAAAGCTTCTCAAATGCTTTCTTAGCATAATTATCTGAAAATCATTTAGTTGAATCTTTCAAGAAAAATTTTCCATATTTCTAATTATGCATTTTGTCGAAAAAGTTATTTTTTTCTTAACAAAATGTTAATTATTTCTTAAAATATTAATATATTCTCAATTATTAACATAAATCAATTATTCAAATATGAAAAAAGTACTTTTAAGTATGGCTGTAATAGCCTTAATTTTTACCGCTTGTAGCGATGATTCAAAAGAAGAGTTTAACAATGACGAGCTCAATCAAGAAGAAATCAATAATGCAATGGGACAAGCCGAAAAGCAATGTTTTACTATGGAAATATTAGAGGAAAATATTTCAAATGACCCTTCAATAATTAGTAAAATGGCAAAAATTGAAGACCAAACAAGAAGGTTTATCGAAAATGGCGAAAATTTAAGATTAGTAAACGGTAAAATTCAAATACCTGTTGTTTTTCATGTAATTTATAGAACTTCAAGCGAAAATTTACCATTATCTGTTCTTCAGGGACAAATAGATGCGTTGAATGAAGATTTTAATTTACAAAACCCAAATAGAGGGGCTATGCCTTCAGAGTTTGCAGGAGTTGAAGCGAATGTAGATATCGATTTTGTTATTGAAGATGTAATTCGAGTCCAAAATTCTAAAAAAAGAAGCTGGAGACCAAATGATGACATGAAGTTTTCTTCTAAAGGGGGAAGTAACGTTGTAAATCCTCAAGAATTTTTAAATGTTTGGATTGTAAACTCTATGCCATATAGAGGAGGCCAAATTTTAGGGTACGCACAGTTTCCAGGTGGTAATTGGGCAACAGATGGTGTAGTACTAGCCAAAAATTTTGTTGGTGCTACTGATAGAACTGCTACTCATGAAGTTGGACACTGGTTAAACTTACGTCACATTTGGGGTGATGGTGGATGTGGTGCTAGCGACTTTGTTGCTGATACTCCAGATGCAGATGGTCCAAGTCGAGGATGTCCCACTTATCCAACCGTTGAATGCGGAAGTAATAATATGACTATGAACTTTATGGATTATTCTGATGACAGTTGTATGTATATGTTTACTCAAGGTCAAAAATCTAGAATGGATGCTGTTTTTGCTTCTAATGGATTTAGAGCTACTATGGCTGACTAAAATTAGTATAAATATAAAAAACATAAAAAGACGCCAAAATTGGCGTCTTTTTTGTACATTAAATTGAACCTTTATTTTTTGAATTATGAAATTACTATTAACAATACTTTTTATATTTATACTACCTAAAGAATGTAATAATATGACTTCAAACTTAACTGCTTTACAAGAACGACAAGACACTATCACAATAACCTATGAAGCTGTTTCCAGAGGGTTTTTTGAAGAGATTTCAGTATCAAATAATTCTTTTAGCATTTGTAACGATCTAAATAGAAAAGAATATAAAACTTATGAATGTTCTGAAAAAGACTGGAGTGAAAGTTTAGAGTTGTTATCTAAAATTAATATTCAAGAGTTACCAAAATTGGTGGCACCAACGTCTATGAGACAATATGATGGTGCAGCTCATGCAACACTTATTATTAAGGATGGTGATAATAAAATAAGGTCAAATACATTCGATCATGGTCATCCACCAGAAGAAATTAAAGCATTGGTAGAAAAGCTTCTATCTTTTAAAAAAATAGCCATAAAACAATAAGGAATTGTATTTTTGCATAAAATAAATTGCTGTGACAATTAAAGATATACAAAACGAGATTATTGATGAGTTCTCTATGTTTGACGACTGGATGCAACGCTATGAATATATGATAGAACTTGGCAAGTCTTTACCTCTTATTGAAGATCAATATAAAACCGATGACAACATCATTAAAGGGTGTCAAAGTAAGGTTTGGGTTCATTCCGAAATGAAAGACGACAAGGTAGTTTTTACTGCAGATAGCGATGCGATAATTACTAAAGGCATCATTGCCATTTTAATTAGAGTATTCTCAAACCAAACACCTCAAGAAATTATTGACGCCGACACAACTTTTATTGACGAGATTGGATTAAAAGAACATTTGTCACCAACTAGAGCTAACGGTTTAGTAAGTATGATAAAACAAATAAAAATGTATGCCATAGCATACCAAACGCAAGTAAAATAATGAGCACAACACAAATAGATGTAAACGCCTTAGGCGAAAAAATAGTTCGCGTTATAAAAACAATATTCGACCCAGAAATTCCAGTAGATATTTATGAACTTGGCCTTATCTATGACGTTTTTGTTAATGAAGACTACGAAGTTAAAGTTTTAATGACTCTAACTACACCAAACTGTCCAGTAGCAGAAACGTTGCCAATGGAAGTTGAAGAAAAAATTAAGTCTATTGATGAAGTTAAAAGCGCGGAAGTAGAAATTACTTTTGATCCGCCTTGGAGTCAAGATTTAATGAGCGAAGAAGCAAAGTTAGAATTGGGTATGCTGTAGATTAACATCTTACGCCTCTTTTAATAAAAATAAAAGACTATACTCTATTAAATAAGGTTATCTGCAAGAATGTCGTAAAAATGCCGTATAAAAACCGTTATCAAAAAGATAGTTTCATAAGTAGTTTTGACAAAAATTAAACAAAATTAGTTATGAATGAATTAGGTGATAAAATTAGAAACGTAAGAAAGAAAAAAGGTCTATCTCAAGAGGAATTAGCTGAATCTGCTAAAGTTAATTTAAGAACAATTCAACGTATTGAAAATAATGAAAGTGAACCTCGAGGAAAAACACTTCATTTAATTTGCGATGTGTTAGATTTAAACGCTGAAGATATTTTAGATTACGGAAAACAAACTGACACAAATTTTTTAGTTTATTTTCACTTATCTGTATTAATTGGTTTAGTAATTCCCTTAGCTAATTTTGTAATTCCATTCATTTTATGGATAACAAAAAAAGATAAAATAATTGGATTAAAGAGTATTGGTGCTAATTTATTGAATTTTCAAATCGTATGGAGCTTTATTGCATTTTTAATACTTACGTCAAGCGCGTTTTTAAAAATTGTACACTTAGAAATTGGTCCAGGGAATTTTATTCTTTCGTTTTACATATGGATAATCCTTTGTATAATTAATATTATACTACCTATATTATTTGCAACTAAAATTAAAAAAGGAAAAATTGGAGATTTCTATCCAAATATAGTTAAACTGATAAAATAGCCTAGTAATACAACTCTATTTATATTAACTTTATATCATCAATAAAAAAATGACAGACGAAATCATAAATCGCGTAGCGAATAGTAAATTAATAACCATAGACTTAGAAGACTATTATCCAGATGGGGCACGTGTTCTTTTAGATATTAAAGATTGGTTATTGGAAGGCTTAGTATTACGTGAGAAAGATTTTAGACAACAAGCTAGTGAACACCATTGGAAACAGTATAATGGTCGTTTTGTTGCTTTAAGTTGTTCGTCTGATGCCATTATTCCTGCTTGGGCTTATATGCTGTTGTCTACATATCTAGAACCTTATGCTACTAAAACTGTTATAGGCGATTTAAAAACATTAGAAACTTCTATTTACCAAGATATTATTTCGAACTTAGATATTACTGAATTTCAAGATAAGCCAATCATTATAAAAGGTTGTTCTAACAAACCTATTCCAGAAAACGCTTATATTCAACTTACAATGAAGTTAAAACCTATTGCAAAATCTATAATGTATGGTGAGGCTTGTTCTTCAGTGCCTCTTTATAAAAAACTTAAATCTTAAAAAGTTGTGACTTAACTGCTTTTGAAGGGTCTTAACTATAATTCTAAACAAAAAGTCTACAAAAACAATTAACTTAAATCGAATGAAAAAATTAGTATTATTAGCCACTTTTTTTTGTGCTATAGCTTTCACACAAGCACAAACAAAAGAAGAGTTGAAAGCACAAAAAGCTGAAAAACAAGCCGAAGCTGATGCTGCTCAAGGAGAAGCAAATGCCATTCAAGCACAAATTGATGCCTTACCAGGTTGGAGAGTTGGTGCTTTTGGAACTATTGGTGGAAGTCTATCAAATTTCAAAAACTGGTACTCACAAGGAACACCAAATAACTCTTCAGGAAACATTGGTTTTACTGTAAATGGATATGCAAACCTTATTGAAGATAAATTCTTTTGGAGAAACTCTTTATCTACCAATTTAAATTGGGTAAAATTAGATAACAAGGATACAGATTTAGATGATGACAGTTTTAATCCAACCACTGATGTATTTAATTTATCGTCACTTTACGGTAGAAAACTTAGTGAAAAATTTGCTATCTCAGGTTTAGCAGACTATAGAACTACACTTTTAAATAATTTTAATGACCCAGGCTATTTAGACCTCGGTGCTGGTGCCACATGGACTCCTGTTGAAAATTTAATTGTGGTAATTCATCCATTAAACTACAACTTTGTGTTTAGCAGTGGCGATACCGTGTTTGACTCTTCAATGGGTGCTAAAATTGTTGCAGATTATACAAGACAAATAGGTGCTATTAACTTTAAAACTAATTTTTCAACATTTCAAAGTTATAAGTCTAGTGACTTATCTAACTGGACTTGGACCAACTCATTTGGATACACATTATGGAAAATGATTGGTGTTGGTTTCGATTTTGGTTTAAGAAGTAACCAACAAGAAGCTGCAAACTACCAAGGTGTAGCCCTAGAAGATGCCGATAACGATTTGCAAAGTTATTATACGTTTGGATTGAGCTATAAGTTCTAATCAAACACAAAGAATTCAAATATAAAAAGCCGCATCATGCGGCTTTTTATTTTATATTTAATTATAGTTTTATTTGTTTAAACTTATTAAAATCTAAAAAATAAGTCATTTTTAACGATACAGTATTACTACTATTTTCTTTTAAAGTTGTACTTAAATTATTGAAATATGATGATTTAATATCATCGTCATAATAATTAGCTCCAAGTTTATAACCTAAACTTAATTCACTAGCAGGAGCAAATTGCCATTTTGCAAGAAAATCTATATTGAATGAATTAAAGTTATCATCAAAATCATTTGGGTTGATATTATAATTATTATTACTAAAATCACCAGATTCTAATAGTGTTAATTGTTCACTATAGTCCACTTGTATCCAATAATGACGAAGTCTTGCAGACATACTTAGTTTAGAATTTATTGAATAGTTAATCGTTAAGGCATTGTTTAGTTGTTTAATCTTTCTTTTTCCAAAAATAATATCATTACCTTGATTAGTAATAAACCCAACTCCTTTAGGTTTACTTTCTAAATCTTGACTAAAATATGCAAATAAGTGCTGTCCTATTCTTGCTCTTAAGCCATATCCAGCAATAAACTCATTTTTATAAAGATTGGAATTATAGTATTTTACAAATACTGTATATCCTGCAAATGAAAAGTTTTTATTTCTGTTTGTTTGATACTCAAAAAATAGTTCTGTTTGAGCTGGTATATTAAAATGTCTGTCCTTAGCTCTAGCTTCATAAAAATTTTGTCCTTTCGGTAAGTATGTAAAATCTGTAAAAATTGTGTGATTATTCTCTTTAAAAGTAGCGCTTGCGTTAAGCTTGTAATATGCTTGTTCAAGTTCCATTAAACTATGATAATAACGCTGTGAGTGATCAAAATTTATTCTGTAATTAGAAAAAGTGTTCTTTGGGTTATTGTTAGAATAAGCTACATTTCCTCTAAAAGTTAATTGATTGTTTCTTGTTAAAAAACCAAAATCATTATTGTCATATTTATCATCCAGTAGTTTTGCTGATATTCCTCCTGTCCAATTGCCACTAACTTTTGACAGGTATGCAAAATATTCATGTCCAAATTGATCTTTGCTATTAGAAACATATTTTTGAGAAATAGCTTTTTTGAAAAACATAGAATATGTTCTATTTTTATTAAACCATCTATATAATAATGCTGTTAGATTGGCATCATATTCTTGCCCACTTCTTAGTACCGAATTGTTTAAAAATGTTATTGACGAATTATTTTTTAGCGCTTTATCTACAACTATAGAATTATAATTAGTTAATGGGTTTGTTGTTACCTCTCTGGTTGTCCCTGTAACTGTATTTAACACTTTCGCATCACTCTTAGCCGTAATTCCATTTAAAACCCCTATAGATAAGCCATTTTCTGATTTGCCCGTAATCTTTAATAAATTTAAAATGTTTGATGCTATTGGGTTTTCGATAATATCTTCATTTTCAACTAAATCAATATTGTTTTTATTAATTGGTTCTCCTCCAATTCTACGAGTGTATAAATACCCTCCTTTATCAAATACCTCTGTTCCTTCTATAAAAAACTGTCTGTTTTCATCATACTTTACTTCAAAAGGCGATAGATTAAATATTTGATCGTCTGATGGAGCCTGGCTAAAATCAGGAATTAGAGACATATCCAAAGTATAGGCATTTTTATGCACGTATTTTAAATCTAACCCTCCATTAATTGTTGTTTTATTATCTCCTGTTGGGCTTTTTTCATTAACCACAGAAACAAAAGGGTTAAAAGATAGATTTAACGGTGGATTAATATTTGTTAAACCTTCTAAAACTCCAAATTGATTTAAATAACCATCAACTTCTAGTTTAATAGGATTCCAAAAAGATTCTTCGTTCAACTTTGTAGACATTCTTTGAAAGTTGATTTTAAAACTGTCCGTTTTTTCTTTAGGAAATCGAATACTATTAAACGGAATTTTAATTTCTACTATCCATTTATCATCATATAATTTTACAGCACTTTCCCAAACAACATTGAAGTTATTATATCCACTTTTTCTACTTAATTTTTCATCAAATTGTACTCCTGCAGCAGTTACAGTAAAGTCGTATCCTTCTCTAGCTTCCCCAAAGGGATCTAATTGTATTCCAAAAAAATCAGAACTACCTAAATCATCTCTAGCAGTTAATTGATTATTTATTTCTTCACGATTTTTAACATACAGTATTCCTAAAACATAAAGGTAACTTTCATCTTGTAGTAAAGCTATTTCTGTATTTCTTATTGATGGCTTACCATTATCTGGTCTAGTTTGAGTAAAATCCCCCTTTATAATGTGTTTCTTCCAATCTGCTTCATTTACTTCACCATCTATCTTTATGACAGCAGATCTTTTATGTATAGTTACATGCTTTTGAGCAAGCATTATAGTAGATAAAAATGATAAGCATAAGATTAGTAAATAACTTCTTTTATTTGATTGATTCATAATTTTCTTTTTAGTTAAAAATCTAGGTTAGGTAGAGAAATAATTCGTCTATTTATTTTTAGACAGCTGTTTTAATTTCTTTATAGCATTCTTATTTTCAGAATTTAGTTCTAGACTTTTTTCATAGTTTTGAATAGATTTTTCAATATCTCCATCTTCCATATATGCCTCGCCAAGAGAATCGTAAGCATCGTACGACTTAGAAAAAGCATATACTTCCAGTTTAAAAAGTTGAATTGCTTTTTTGTAATATCCTCTTTTTATCATTTCATAACCTTTCGCATTCAAATCCCTTTCAGACAAACTTTCTGCATTATTTTGAATCATATATTTTGCATATTCTAAGCCTTTATCAAAACAAGCCTCTATGACTTGTTTCGTATAGAAATAACTATCTATCATTGATGTTGATTTGGCTAAAATTTTGTGTATATAGAATCTAGCATCTAAAAAACCTTGATCTGCATCTTTATTAGTTAAAATAATTACAGTATAATTTTGTTTCTCATATACTCTCCATTCACATCCAACTCCAAAATGACCTCCACTATGACCATACATTTTTGAATCTGCTGTATCTGGAAATTGCATTCCGTAACCATACCATTCATCATCAGATTTTTGAGTTTTCATGAGGTTAGTGTAATTGCTATCCAACAGTCTATTTTCTTTAAATGCTAACACAAACTTATATAGGTCATCTGCTGTAGTATACCCTCCTCCAGCCGCACTACCTTTGACTGTTCCCATAAAAATATTTTTTTGAAACTTGTTAGGATGTATATTCGAAAGTGTATATCCTTCTGCAGCATTTTCAATAGGATGATCGATGTCAAATAATCCCGTATTCTTCATACCTGCTATAGAAAAAATATTGTCTTCTATATATTGTTCATAAGATATTTTAGAAACTTCTTCAATAATCTTAGCAAGTAGTATATAGTTTGTATTTCTATACGAGAATCTTTCATTTGGCTTAAACTCCATTGGTTTATTTTCATACAATGATGCTAAATCGTTCATATTCCTATAAATATCTTTGGAAGTATTTTTCAATTCTTCTGTACCAAAATAATTAGGCATACCACTTCTATGAATTAGAAGTAACCTAACGGTCACAGAATCTCTTACGACTTGGTTAGGGTAATCAGGAATAAACTTCCCAACATTATCATCTAATGATAACTTTCCTGCTTGAATTAATTGAAAAATTGATACAGCTGTAAAAGATTTCCCAATTGAAGCATATGAGAATTTTGTATTTATATTATTTGAAACTTTATGTCCTAAATGTGCATATCCATATGCTTTATTAAACAATACCCTATCTTCTTTAGCTATTAAAACAACACCACTAAACCCATCTATAGAGTTTAAATAGCTTTCTATTTCCAATATTTCAGAAGGAGTTTCATTTAATAGGTTTTTTTCTTGATTACTAAAAAGTGTAATTAGGGATACAAGAATCCAGATTGTTGCTTTCATTAGTTTTGATAATTTTATATTAGTGCTTTAAATTTTAAGCAAAAGTGAGAAGCCTGAATAGATAAACAGGTTAAGTAGAGGTTAATAGAAGAGTTAATGTACTTAGCTAAAAATGTACTGTATCATTAACTTTAGACATCTTTCCTTAAAAACAAGCATCTTCAAAGGTATTCAACGTTAACGTTCGGTTAATGAGGTCGTTTTATAATGTGAAACTTAGCTTTATTAATACTTTTGAATTGTTGAATGTAACACATGAAAAACAAAAACACCATATTAATTATAACATCAATACTCGCGTTATTGGCCTTATCTGTAATACAAGCATATTTAATAAGTAATACTTATCAATTAGAAAAAGATGCCTTTATTAAAGAAACTAAAAGCGTTATTTCTAATATCGATATTAGTCGTGATAGAGTATTAGATTCATTATTTTCTGATGCTTGGGGAGGTGATTTAAGTAATCACTTATCAGATTATATAAACAAAAGAATCTCTAAAGATGATGTCGTAAAAGAAGCTAAACTTAAAGCTGATAGCATAAATTTAATTTTCATTACTTACTACAAGAAAAAACTAGAAGCATTAGGGTTGACATATGATATAAAGTTTAAGAAAACACTAGAAAGTATTGTCATTTTTCAAAATAATACATTAGATAGTATTTATTCATCTACTCCTAATACACAATTAAAACTATTTGGTGATGATTTTGCTTTAGAAGATGGTAATACAATCAATGATGCTAGATGGTTTACTGAATTTGATTATTTTGATGACTCCGGAGATAATCTAATTTCACGTTCATATGATTTAGAAGTAAGAACAAATGAATCTATAGAAATTAAAGATTGGAAAGAAATTGTTTTAAAAAGAATGACAACTCTTTTATTAGCATCCTTATTAATCTTTTTGTTTGTGATAGGCCTTTTATACTATTCTATCAAAAAGCTAATCAATCAAAAAAAGATTACTGCCGTTAAAACTGATTTCATTAATAATATTACTCACGAACTCAAAACCCCTTTAGCTACTCTAAGCATTGCCTCCAAAAGTTTAAAAAATATTGATATTCAAAAATCTAAAAAAGCTTTTAATAACACCTTAAACATTGTTGATAGGCAAAATAATCGTTTACAAAAACTTATTGATCAAGTAATGACTAATAGCCTGAGTTCAAAAGACATTGTATTACATAAAGAGCAAGTAATAGATAATCTTTATTTTAACAATCTTATTGAAGATTTTAAACTCTCAACGCAGCATAAAAATATTTCAATAAAAAATGAGGTTTATTCTCCTGAAGTATTAATTAGGATAGACACATTTCATTTTACAACTGCTTTACTAAATATTCTCGAAAATGCTGTAAAATATGGAACTGAGAGTATAGATATCAAAATTAAAACTGAATTACAGAATACCAACTATATTATACAAATTCAGGACAATGGTATTGGTATTTCTGAAAAAAATCAACAATATATTTTCGATAAATTTTATAGAGTAAGTCAAGGGAATCTGCATAATACAAAAGGATTAGGACTTGGTTTATATTATACTAACCAAATTATTAAAGCTCATAACGGATCTATTACATTTACTAGTGAAATAAATATGGGTAGCAACTTTATTATAAAAATACCTTTAAACTAATGCATAAAACTCAAGTATTATTAGCTGAAGATGATTTTGATTTTGGATCTATTTTGAAGCAATATCTGGAAATTCACGATTTTGAAGTCACTTGGGCAAAGGATGGAAAAGAAGCTTTGGAACTGTTTAAAAGTTCACTATCAAAAAATCATGTCTTTAGCATTTGTGTTTTTGATGTTATGATGCCAAAAATGGATGGTTTTACTCTAGCTGAAAAAATAATAACTATAGATCCTGAAGTTCCTTTTGTGTTTTTAACGGCAAAAAAGATGAAAGAAGATAAAGTAAAAGGTTTGAAACTAGGCGCCGATGATTATATCGTTAAACCATTTGAAGCAGACATTTTAGTACTTCGCCTAAAAAATATATTAAAACGTTCGAAAAAGGTATTAGTATCCTCAAAAAATGAACATAGTTTTAACATAGGCAACTATGTTTTTGACCCTTTAAATTATCACTTAAAGATAAATGATACTGTACAACATGTTACTGAAAAAGAAGCACAATTAATTCAGTATTTATACAAAAACAAAAATCAAATGATAAAGAGAGATAACTTACTTAAAGACGTTTGGGGAAGTGATGATTTCTTTTCTGGTCGAAGTATGGATGTATTTATAAGTCGACTACGTAAATATTTTAAACAAGATCCTAGCATAGCTTTAGAAAGCACACGTGGTGTTGGATTAACCTTTAAAATTCCTTTTTGACATTAATTAAAAAACGACAATCATGAAAACAATACTAATTTCAATCAGTTTTATCACACTTAACACTCTTAGCGTTTTTTCGCAACAACTACCACCACCACCACCTAAGCCTCCTATAATGGGAAATAATACCTCTGGTTATTATTCTAAAAACACATCGATTGGTATTCATGATAATCAAAAATCTAATGTTTCTATTTCTATCTCTAGTACCGATGCATTCTATAAATTAAAAGCGAAGTTTCCTAAGGATAGAACTTTGGAAATCAAAGATGTTCTGATGAGTGAAATGGGTAGCAATAATTTGGTGAGTAAAAAAAATCAAGATATCTGGTCAGTAAAATCAAATGGAGATGATATATATGAAATCAATTTAAGAAATGGTAATATCTCAATGTATATTGATAAAGAAGTAGCATCTTCGGCGCTTGTTGAAAAATTTGGAGATATAGGGTTGATAATCAAATCTTTCATTTCTGGTAATGACGATGATAACTCTGAAATGCGTGAAGCTGATAGATTACAACGTGAGGCAGAGCATATGAAAAGAAATGCAGAACATATGCAACGTGAAGCAGATAGACTAGCTATTTCTAATCGTAATCATGATGCAACTCGCTATAGCAACCAAGCAAAAGAATATCAGGAAAAAGCTAATCTTATGGAAGAAGAAGCCAAACATAAGGGAGGTGTGAGCTCTATTATTAGGAAATTGTTAAATGATAATAAAACATATTTTAATGATAATAATACATTTCCTAATTGGAAATGGCCAGCATTCCAGAAAGAACTTCTTACTTATTCATCAAAGAATAATATTATACGTAATGATACGGAAATAAATTTATATACTGATGAATCTGGTATCTATATCAATGGGGGAAAATTAAACAACTCTCAGGAGTCTCATATTACTGGCTTGTTTAAAGCCCATGATTTAGAGTTCGAAAATTTTTCCTTTAATAAAGAAAAACAGCATATTGTTGTTATAGATGGATCTCATTTAGATATAGAAAAATTAATTGATAGTATGGTTGAAAAAGGGCTTTTGTCTTCAAAAACCAAAAACACAAAAATAGAGATAAATGGCACTAGCGTTATTAAAGATGGTAAGTCATTGTCAAGTTATAATGTAGAAATATATAATGATTTACTGCACCAACATAATGTTATACCAGCTCCTGGGAAAACTATAGAAATTTTAAAATCTAAAATTTATAAGGTAGGTTACGATGTTGGTGAAAAATCTTTCATAGGAACATGGTTCCATAATAATTAAAAAAGCGCCAATTGGCGTTTTTTAGCTTTCATTTTCATCATAATCTGGATATAGAAAATGATTATATGGAAAACGTTGTACATGAATTTTTCTAACCTCATCATACACACGCTTTTTAAAATCTTCAAGATTCTCTTTATTTAATGCCGAGATAAATAAAGCGTTATCACCAATTTTAGCCATCCATGTATTTTTCCATTCTTGTAATGAATAGTTGGCTTTTGTTCGTTCGGCAATTAAATCGGTATCATCAAACGGCTCCGCCTCATAAGCATCTATTTTATTAAATACCATGATGGTTGGTTTATCATCACTTTTAATATCAGTCAAGATGTTTTGTACCGATTCTATGTGTTCTTCAAAATTTGGGTGCGAAATATCTACAACATGTAATAATAAATCGGCTTCACGAACTTCGTCTAAGGTGCTTTTAAAAGATTCTATTAATTGAGTAGGTAGTTTTCTTATAAAACCAACCGTATCACTCATTAAAAAAGGCAGGTTTTTAATCACAACTTTTCTAACAGTAGTATCTAAGGTTGCGAATAATTTATTTTCGGCAAACACTTCAGATTTACTTATCACATTCATAAGTGTCGACTTCCCAACGTTGGTATAACCCACTAAAGCCACTCTAACCAATTTACCTCTATTGCCACGTTGCACTTCCATTTGTCTATCTATCTTCTTAATTTTATCCTTAAGAAGTGCTATTTTATCTCTTACTATACGTCTATCTGTTTCAATTTCGGTTTCTCCTGGTCCACGCATTCCAATACCACCTTTTTGTCTTTCAAGGTGTGTCCACATACCTTTTAAACGAGGTAATAAATATTGACATTGTGCTAATTCTACCTGTGTACGTGCATAACTTGTTTGTGCACGTTGTGCAAAAATATCTAGGATTAAATTTGTTCTATCTAGTACCTTACAGTTAAGTATTTTACTAATATTTCGCTCTTGTGCTGGCGATAATTCATCATCAAAAATAGCTGTACCTACTTCATGTTCTTCAATATAAAGCCTAACATCTTCCATCTTTCCTGTTCCTATAAAAGTTTTGGGATTAGGC
The DNA here is from genome assembly GCF_039954625.1 of Pontimicrobium sp. SW4. Classification (NCBI taxonomy): domain Bacteria; kingdom Pseudomonadati; phylum Bacteroidota; class Flavobacteriia; order Flavobacteriales; family Flavobacteriaceae; genus Pontimicrobium; species Pontimicrobium maritimum. The sequence continues at coordinate 3,338,451 of NZ_CP157199.1, read as the reverse complement.
ATATCCATTTTTTGAGTAAAACGCTTTAAAACGTCTCCTCCAGCTGTATAAGTTAAAAACTCCAACTCATCTAAATATTCTTTAGACTGTTCCTCGTTTTGATCTTGGGTAATAATTCCTATTAAAACCGCTTTTTCTAATGCTATGTCTTTCTTTTCTATCATAAATGAAGATGCAAAGGTACAAATAGAAATGCAGATTATAATTGTACTTAGGCTAATAAGATTTTAGTATTTTAGACGCTTATTGAGACATATGACCACAAATTACCATACCATCGCTTTTTATAATCTTGAAAACTTATTTGATACTTTTGATGATAAATTTACATTTGATGATGATTTTTTACCGAAATCGGAAAAAAACTGGACTGAAAAACGCTATCGAAAAAAAGTTAGAAAATTAGGCTATGCCATTTCTAATATTGGGGTAAAAACAGCAAAAATATATCCAGCAATTATTGGCTTAGCTGAGGTTGAAAACAAACTGGTAATTGATGACCTCCTAAATTCTAAGTTTTTAAAAGACAAACCGTACAACTATGTCCATTACGATTCGCCTGACGAACGAGGAATAGATGTCGCAATGCTATATGACACAAATGTCTTTGAGGTAATTAACTCTGAAGTATTCCCTTTAGATTTATTTGATGAAGATGGTAGCAGAGATTATACTCGAGATATTTTAATGGTAGAAGGCAAACTAAATGATGAGCGTATGTATTTCATAATTAATCATTGGCCTTCACGACGACAAGGTACAGAAGAAAGTGAACCAACTAGACTCTTAGCATCAAATAAGGCTTTAGAAGTTATTTCTAAAATAAAAAGTGAAGATGGGCATGCAAAAATTATCATTATGGGCGATTTTAACGACGGTCCTTTAAACAAAAGTGTCAAGCAATTGGTTCATACTGAAGATTTATTTAACCCTATGGAACAACTTAAGTCGTTTTTTAGAGGAAGTTTAAGTCATCGTCGACAATGGAATTTATTTGATCAAATATTATTCACTACTAACTTTTTTGAATATCAAAAAGGGGAACACAGTTTTTCTAAAGCTGATATTTTTGATAAAGACTTTTTAAGACAATATAAAGGTAAGTACAGAGGAAATCCTTTTAGAACATTTGTTGGCAAAATATACAAAGGAGGTTATAGCGATCACTTTCCTGTGTATATTCACTTAAAACGTTCTTAAAACTTATTTAAAAGCAATAAAGAAAGTGCTATGCAACCTAAAGGAAGCAACCATAGAATCCAAACATTATAATCGCTATATTTTTTTTTATTTGATTTAGCATTTAGTACCATTCTTCTTTTTCCTGAGTTAACCATCCAATTTTTAAAATAAATAATTAGTGAAGCTATCACAAATAATGTCCACGCATTTGAAGAAGACATAGTTTCAACTTTCATCTGATTAAAAAATTCAGAAAAGAAAACCCCTAACAACAATAATAATGAGCATTGTAATAAGGACATATAAAAAACAACAATGGTATTCGTCTTTTTTTTTAATCTTGGCTTATAATGATTAAAAATATTCAATGCAAATTGGTCAAAAATGTTCATAATTTAGGTCATTAAAAAAATAAGGTCTGCTTTTAAAAGCAGACCTTAAAAGTATAAAATATAATTAGGATTAGTTTGTTCCTAATACTCTAAAATCTTCTACATGATATGCGCCATCTAATTGCGTATCTGTTCCAGATCCTGTTACTTTAAAAGCCACATACAATGTTCCTGTGTAAGATGATATATCTATTAATCCTGAGTCTTGAAACGAGTACCAAGAATCGCTTTGCTTAGCTAAATTAGCTTCAATTGGTTGCCAAGTAGCAGCCAATACATCTGTACCATTGAAATCGGTAGACACAAACACTTCTAATGTATTATCAGGAGAATCTAAATGGTGTTGCGCTGTTTGGAAGTTTAAAAACTCGTTGTCTTGAGCATCCATATTTATTCCTGGAGATACTAACCATCCAATATTAACATCGTCGCCGGTAAAATAACCGCTAAATTCTGCATAACCATTACCACTAAATACTTGTTCTGTCCATAGCTCTCCACCAACCTCGGCAAAATTAGTCCATCCAGGTAAATCTAAATTTGTATTATCTACAGCTGCATCAAAATCTTCTTCATAAATAACATCAAAGTCATTTATATTTAAAGGTGTACATTTTGAGTCTGTTAAATTAACATCGTCAAGACTATTTAAAACCATAACAATATTACTTCCATTAAACGTTTTACTAATTACACCAGCAATTGTTCCGCCTGCATCTGTTGTAAGGATTACATTTTTAAAACTTGCAAATGAACTTGTTTCTAGTGGGAAATTAACATAGCTAAATCCTTCGCAGCTTTCCATCATTCTTGAAGTATCAAAATCATCACTCTCATCTACATAAGATTCTCCTTGTAAACTATTTGGAAATTGTACGTTTTCAACCATTACAAACATTCCAACATGAGAATCATTAATTTGAGAAAATGTTAATACTTTTGGCGAAATAGTTTCTGTCACTTCAGATCTAAAAACATGCTTCGGAATTTGGTTAGCGGTGATTTCTTCTATCTCTTCGCCATCATCACTAGGTTTCCCACCTATACCAATAACATCATCACCTGAACGTGTTTCACCAAGATATAATCCTTTTAAATTAATATACACTTCACGCCCAAAGTTAAATTGATTGTAAGAATCGGTTAAATTTAGCACCACTTTTAAAGCCGAAGTTGGGTTTGTAGGATGGTCTTGAATAAAAAATTCCTTATAAAAATTCCCTGTAGCATCCGAAGAGCTTACGTATCCTTTTACATAAACATCCGATACTATTTCAGTTGCTTGACGAAATACAAATTGGTCTTTTAATTCGGCTATCGTCATAGGCGTAGCAGAACTAGAAAGTAATGCAGCTAATCCTTGATTATTTTCATCGCCTAAAGACGTTGGTACTGTAAAGTCATCGTCTTGAACACAAGAAACCATAGCTAAAGTCGCTACAGTAACCATTATTAAAGTTAATATTCGATTGAATTTACTCATGGGTCTATTTTTTTTGGATTCCGTGAATACTTCGTATTTCATTGTTTGTGATATTATATTTTTCATAATTATTTTTTTTTAAAATCTGAAGTTTAGGTTAAGAAAATACGTGGTGCCTCTACCATACCAATACTTTGGTCCAAACACACGTTTAGGATTGGCATTATCATCTCTTAACTCTCTAAAATTGGCGTTTCTCCCTTGTTCAAAACCTCCTGTTTTATATTCTTTATCCAGTAGATTATTAACACTAGCAAATAAACCAATAAAATAATCGCCAATTTTCCAGGATTTACCTCCAATGGCATTAACCGTCATGTATGAATCAAACTTTTCTTGCTTTAAAAGCTCTCTTGCTAAATCGGGATCGTAATCGTTAAATGGCAACCCATCATTATCCAAATAGAAGTTTTGTGTTCTTGTTAATGGGCTAATATCTACATAAGCATTTGAAAAGAAATTGGCTGTTGCGCCAAACCACCAATAATCTGGGTCTCTATATTCAAATCCAACCGAGGAAGCGCGTTGTGGTCCGCCAGCAATTTTGTAGTCTTTTAAATTGGCTTCTTCAAAATCTTGAAAACCATTATCAAAATCATCAGAAGTTAAAATAAGGTTGGGGTTATTGTCATAAGTATACTGTCCTATTGAAGATGCTCCTTTCAACTTGATAGTTGGTGTTACTTGTGCTTCAATACCTAATTCCCCTCCAAAATGTTTTTTATTCACCCCTTGAAGGATCTCTTGTACAAAAGCTGTGTTATCACCTCCAACACCGTCGGCAAAGAAGAATGAAATTTCATTTGCATCTTTAATAGTTGTATAATAACCCGTTAATCTTGCTTTAACTATTGGCGACCTGAATATGTAGCTAGCATCTGCAGACATTATTTTTTCTTCAGTAATACCTACTCCGCTTTGATCTCCAACAACACTATGATTTTCTCTTGAATTTGAAAACGTGTTACGTAATGAAGGTGCTTTAGAAATATATGCTGCATTCACATCAAATAAATGCTTTCCGGTTAGCTTGTAAGTAAAACCTCCCTTAGCACCTAATCCATTAAATTTTACTTTTTTTCCTTTACCGAAAGAATTGTCTTTGACTATATTTCCGAATTCATCAACCACAATATGTGCTTGATGCTGATACAACCCCTCTCTTTGGTATTGTGTATTTGTTATACTACCAGCTAAGTAAAAATCTATTTTGTTATATTTAAAGATTGCTTGAATATGTGTACTAATAACATCGGCTGTAAGGTTATAATTATATTTAAACTTTTCACCATCACCAACAACTCTATCAGGATTTCTAAAGTCATATTGATAGCCATCAAAAGAATCTACATTTAAATAGCCAGCAGTGCTTCCTAGCATATCGGTTATTTGTGCAAAATTTTCAGACTTCAATTGTCTTAAGTTTAAGGCTCCGTTTAAAGTAATGTTATCTGAAATCTCAGTATTGAAAATCGTGTTTGCAGTGAATTGCGTATCGTCACTTCTATCTTCATAAAGTACATAAGCTGCGTTATTACCGCTTGTATTATTGGTTATGTTGGCGTCATAAATTCGGTTCCAGTTTATTTGTCCTTTGTTTATGAAGTCTTGCTCAAACTCATAGGCATTCTCTAAATCATCTCTAGACACCCAATAACTAGGCAAGTTTTGGTAATATGCTGGACTTGGATTTGCACCTCCAGCATAATCTAAACGACTGTTACCTAACTCCCCAAATTGATATGCTAGATTGGTGTTTAATGTGGTCTTCTCGCTAATATTCCAATAATGGTTTAACATGATGATTGGTTCATCGGTACGCTTAACTCTTGAGTTACGCTTTTCGCCATCTTGCCAACCCCAATACTCATTGTATCTAATATCTTTTAAATCGTAAACCTCTTGTGTATTTGGAGAAGATTTACCTCTTCTATTTGGCGCATAAATTCCAGTGAAGTTCATACTGTGTTTGTCGTTAATTCGTTTTTCAACAGAAGCGAAAAATGAATTAGCATCGTAAAAGGTTCCATCTTGAAAACCTTCATTTCCCCAGCGTCTTCCAAGTGACATTGAATATGCCCAACCACCTTCTACTAAACCAGAAGCATAAGACGCCATCATACGGTTTGTATAACTTCTATTCGAAGATGAATAAGTAATACGACCACCTTTTTTATATTGTGATGCTCTTACATTAATATTGGTTGCTCCTAAAATACCTCCAAAGTTGTAAGCCGATGGTGGTATGCCATTTGTAAATTCTTGATTTCTCATTACATCATTTAAGCCTCCCCAATTACTCCATTGTGGTCTTCCATTAAACATTTTGTTCATTTCAACACCGTTAATGAGGATAGTCCCGTTTTCCGAATCGAGTCCTCTCACTCTAAAAAATGAAGAACCAAATTCAAAAGCCGCAGTACGTAAAAAGATATCTTGCGAAGATTGCAACAATCCAGATATATTATCAGCTCCACTAGTATCATCATTCAATTCATCATCAGACAATGTTATTGTAAACAAATCGGAAGAGTCTGAAACATCTATTCTCAAAGACATGTCTGTTATATTTACAGTACTTCCTTCATTAACTACAATTGGATATCTTGCTGTAATATAACCTTGCTTAGATACGTTTAATACTTGCTCACCCAAAGGGACATTTCTTGTAAAGCTAAATTCCCCATTAGTATCCGTTTTAGTTGAATATAAAGTTTCTTCAATAGTAATTGTGACTTCGGGAATTGGTAGGCTAGTAACTGCATCTTTTACACTCCCTTTAATAATAGTTTGCTGTGCAAAAGCAGTAGAGACTAGAAAAACTCCCAATAAAAAAATTAGTATGTTTTTTTTCATTTTAATTTTTAAAATTAATATTTTTTTACTCTAAAAAAATTTAGTTTTTTAGGCTTACTAATTTACACAAATTCTGACTAATATTTACCTTTGGCTTAAGTTTTGATTGTATCTTAACAGCTTTATAATATACATTTAAATGAAAAAAATAAATTATATAATAGTAGTAGCACTTCTTTTTTCTTTTGTAAATACCAATGCACAAGAAAAAAGAAAATTTAGGGTGCATACTGTGGCTTTTTATAATGTTGAAAACTTATTTGATACTATTAACAATCCAAATAAGTTTGATGAGGCTAGCCCAATAATGGAGCTTAACTTTAATAGAGGAGATGTTTATAAAAAGAAAGTCCAGAATATGGCTCGAGTTATATCTGAAATTGGTGCAGATGTCTCTAAAAATACACCTGTAATTATTGGTCTATCGGAAGTAGAAAACAGAGAGGTTGTTGAAGATTTAGCAAATGACCCAGCTTTAGTTGCAAAAAATTATGGTATTGTACACTTTGAATCTCCTGATGCTAGAGGAATTGATGTTGCATTAATGTACCAAAAAGAATTTTTTACTCCTACTAATACTAGCAATCATGAATTGAAAATTTATGATGATAATACTGGAAAACGTGTTTATACTCGTGACCAATTATTAGTAAGCGGAAAACTTGAAGGAGAAACGATACATGTAATTGTAAGTCATTGGCCTTCAAGAAGTGGTGGAGAAGCAAGAAGTAGACCTAAACGTATTGCAGCAGCCAAATTAAATAAGCGTATCATAGATTCTTTGCAAGCCATCGATCCTTATGCCAAAATATTTTCAATGGGAGATTTCAATGATGACCCAACTAATTCAAGCTTTAAGGATGTTTTAAAAACAGAGAAAAACAAAGAAGATGTAAAGCTTAAAGGTATTTACAACCCGATGGAAGACTTTTTTAAAAAGGGATTAGGGTCTAATGCCTATCGAGACGCTTGGAGTTTATTTGACCAAATACTAATTACAAAACCTTTATTGGAAAAAGATTATTCATCTTATAGGTTTTACAAAGCTGGTATCTTTAACAAACAATATTTAACAAATAAAAAAGGGAAATATAAAGGCTATCCTTTTAGAAGTTTCGCTGATGGTGGCTTTACAAATGGTTTTAGCGATCATTTCCCTGTCTATGTTCATATTATTAAGGAAGTGTACTAATGGGGCTTCTCATATTCGTAAAATAAAAAAGCAGCAATTTTAATTGCTGCTTTTTTATTTTAGTTAGGCCATTTATCCCAAGGAATTCTAGATAAAAACAGAATTAGTGCAATTAAATAAAAGATAGTAATTGTTTTAAATTTAGGTGCTGACGTTAACTTCTTTTTATGTTTAGAATAGCCAATAGTGATTAAGGCTACTGCTAAAATATTTACAAATGGGTGTTCTACTAAATACAATCTAATTGAGGCAGTTTTCATTACTTCACTACCCATTTCACTCCACATATCGAACATAGGAGATACAAAATATAATACTATACCAATTAATAATTGTATGTGAGATACTATTAATCCAAAAAGAGAAATTCTAAATGCTTTTGCATCGTATTCTTTTTTTCCTACAAGTCCTAATATGGCATTTAATACACCTAGCAATAGGGTAAATAATATTAAATATGCCCAATACGAATGGAGTATTTTTACAATATCATACATAATTTTTGTTTTGTTAGTTGATACTCAAAAATAGTGATTTTTATTCATTAAAAAACCTGCTCAATTAGAGCAGGTTTTTTAATATCTATAATTAGAATATTAGAATTTGTAACGTAAGCTTACATTCCAAGTTCTACCTAAGCCAAAGTAACCTTGATTACGATTGCTAATTCCTTTAAAATTAGCTTCTCCACCTGTTGCTTCTATGTTTGTTCTTAAGTCAGAAAGATAAATCTCATAGAACACGTTATTTACGTTTGCTCTAATGTTTACAGACTTGTCTTTATCTTTTCCTACTAACATTTTGTATGATACCCCAGTATCAACAATCTTGTAAGCAGGTAATCTTAAATTTTCTTTAACTGCCCCTACATCAGCATAAAGTCTATCATAAAATCTAAAGTCAGCATCCCAAGAAAATCTTTCAGCTAAATCAACATCAATACCAAATCCTAAAGAGAATTGTGCCGCATCACCAACTTGGCCGCCATCTACATCATCTTCAAATTCCGAAATAATATTTCTGTCCTCATCAGTAATTTGAGTTGTAGATGACCCTTTAAATTGCCAGTTACCAGCAGACATAAATCCGTTAACTCTAAATCCATCAGATGGTCTTGCTACAAAATCTATTTCAACACCAGAGTGTAATTGCTCTACACCAAAGTTTAGCGTATTTTGAACAACACCACCTACAACATTAGATGAACTTACAACTCTATCTTTCCAAGATGTTCTATATAAGTTTACATTAGCAGAGAATTCTCTTGTACTATAAGAATATCCCGCTTCAAGACCAAAAATAGTTTCGTTTTGGTGACCAGGACTTACTTGGTTATTAAACTGAGGAAAGATATTATCATGATAAGGTTGTCTTGAATAAAGTCCTGCATTAACATATGCCTTATTTTCTTCAGCTTCATCTAATACAAATCCTAAGCCACCTTTAACATTGTAACCAATGTTGTTTACTTTCTCAGAGTCAACTGCATCCACAGTTCCTGAAGGAAGTGGTGTTCCAGTCCATTGCGATGATGTACCATCTATAAGTGATTGGTCGGCATACTGATAATGATCAAAACGTTGGTGTGATTGATTTGATAGTGCTCCTTGGAAGAATGCAGAAAATCTATCAGTAGAATATTCTAATTGAGTAAACAAACCTGCATAAGAAATACGCTCGTCATTACTATAAGCAATTTTCTCGTCTTCATCAAACTTAGCGAACATAGCTGTCCATGGGTTTGCAGCCATGTCTCTAGTTGTAATTACGTTTTTATAAGTACCAAAAGATCCATATGTTTGATGATTTTCATCTCTTAAACGAATATTTTCTTGCCATGAAGTTAAACCGTGAAAATTTTCAACAATTCTAAAATGTTCTCCATAGTATGTTCTTAAATCTAAACCAACATTAAATGAAAGGTTTTCGCTAAGTTGTGTTTCTAAATTAGAAACAACTCCATACCAACTGTGTAAGTTCATTGACGAACGAGTAATATATCCGCCCTCTGCAGCAAAGTTTCCTCCAGCTCCAGAAGTTGATAAGTTGTAAGCATAAATTGCATCATAATCTATACGTCCTTCAGCAGTTCTAATACGACTACCTCTGTTTCCAGTTCCTCCACCTCGTCCCCAAGATGCATATAACACAGTAGATAAATTAGTATCGTCACTAATTTTATAATCCCAGTTTAAGTTGGCAACAGGTTTATGGTAAAAGTTTCTTCTTTCAGTCATATATTTACCTTTGTAGGTCCCCCAGTTATTGTTATATCTCCTACCGTACTTCTCATAATCAGATAATCTTTTTGAAAAGTTTTGATCATGAAACTGAGGTGCTCCAGTAATTAAAAAGTTAAAGTTATGAGTCTCGTTAGGTGTATATCCTACAGATAAGAAATATGTTTGACCAGCCCCAAAGTTTCCTTCGTTGTAGCCATCACCTTGCCAGTGAGATAACATAAAGCTTGCTCCCCAACCCTTTTCAGATTTCCCAGTACTGTATTGGTACGTTGTTTTAATGTAATCGTTATTAGCTACACCAGCATATACAAATCCAGATTCTCTTTTATCAGTAGTTTTAGTTACAAAGTTTGTTGTACCACCTACTGAAGAAATTGCTAATTTAGAAGAGCCTAGTCCTCTTTGAATTTGAACTGCACTTGCAATATCGTTAATTCCAGACCAGTTTGACCAATACATTCTACCATCTTCCATACCATTAATTGGTTGTCCGTTTAATAGGTAAGCTGTATTCTCTTGTCCAAAACCACGAACGTTAATTCTAGAATCTCCAAATCCACCTGCTTGACCTGCAACATAAATTGAAGGTGTGTTTACAAGTGTCATTGTAATGTCTTGCGTTCCAATTTTCTTTTGAATCTCAGCAGCTGTAATAGTAGACACGGCTACTGGTGTTTTTCTATCATCGGCTAAATCAATAAGTCCTGTACCAACAACAACGATTTCTTCTAAAGCGTTATCAGGAAACAATGTAACTGTTCCTAAGTTAGTATTACCATCAAATTTCAACGTTACAGATTCATATCCTACATAAGATATAACTATCTGTCCTGAAGCTGCTTGAGTGGTTAAAGTGAATTTCCCATCAAAATCTGTAGATGCTCCATTTGTTGTTCCTTTTTCAAGGATGTTTGCCCCAGGTAATGGAGCATTCAGTTCAGAATCCATAATGATTCCTGTAACTTTACTTTGAGCTATTGTATTTGAAGTAAACACTAATGCTAAAGCAAGTAATAAAAATTGAGTAGTTTTTTTCATACTGAAAAATTAAATTGATTTTTTAGTTCTAGGCAAAATTAACTATTAGTTGTCATTATTCATTAACTTATAGTTAAGAATTTTACCGCTGCAAATATACATACTATTGTTGAATTTTAACAAATTTTAACTTAATAACCTTTAGTAGAAAAACTCAACAATTACTTCGATGAACTCCTATAATGATTAATAAGATTTTTAGTAGAAGAATCGTGGCTCTTACTTTTGGAATTATTAAACTCTTCCAATACACTTGTGGCTAACTGTTTTCCTAACTCAACACCAAATTGATCGTAACTATAAATATTCCATATTACACCTTGTACAAATATTTTATGTTCGTATATAGCAATTAACTTCCCAAGACTTTTTGGCGTTAGCTTATTTATAAAAAATGTTGTCGTTGGCTTGTTGCCCTTAAACACTTTAAACGGACTTAATTGTCTTATTGCTTCTTTTGATAATTTAGAATTTAGTAACTCTTTTTCGACCACTTCTTTAGGTTTACCATATAGTAGTGCTTCCGTTTGCGCAATAAAATTAGATATGAGTTTATCTTGATGGTCTCTATTACCATGCAAACTTTCTTTATAACCTATAAAATCGGTAGGGACTAATTTTGTTCCTTGATGCAATAATTGAAAAAAAGCATGTTGGGAATTTGTTCCTGGTTCCCCCCAAATTATATTCCCAGTTTGGTAATTAACCTTATCTCCATTTCTAGCAATCGTTTTTCCGTTGCTTTCCATAGTCGCCTGCTGAAGATATGTTGTAAATTGATTTAAGTACTGTGTATATGGTATTATTGCCTCGCTTTGAGTCTTAAAAAAATTATTATACCAAATACTTATAAAAGCTGTAATTACAGGAATATTTGATTGAAACGGCTCGTTTTTAAAATGCTTATCCATTTTATGAGCACCTTCTAATAAGTTTTCAAAGTTTTTATATCCAACCGATAAGCTTATACTTAACCCAACTGCACTCCATAATGAAAATCGTCCACCAACCCAATCCCACATTGGAAATATATTATCTTCTAAAACACCAAAATCTTTAGCTTTTTCGATATTAGTAGATACTGCAACAAAATGTTTAGAAACACTACTCTTTTTTATAGATTGTAAAAACCATTTTCTAATGGTATTGGCGTTGGACAATGTTTCCTGAGTGGTAAATGTCTTAGAAACAATAACAAATAGGGTTGTCTCTGAATTTAACTTTTTTAAAACTTCATTAACATGGTCGCCATCTACATTGCTAATAAAATGAGTTGTTAAATGGTTTTTGTAAAAGCTTAAAGCATCAACAACCATTGATGGACCAAGATCGGAACCACCAATACCAATATTTACAATATCTGTAAATGGTTTTCCAGTAAACCCTTTTGACTTACCACTTACAATATTATTTGTAAAAGTTTCGATTTTTTTCTTGGTTTCGTAAATCTTAGGAATGATGTTTTCGCCATCAACAAATATTTGAGCAGTTTTTGGTGCTCGTAAAGCAGTATGTAATACTGCTCTGTCCTCTGTTTGATTTATTTTATCTCCTGAAAAATAGCTAGATATAGCTTCTTTTAATTCAATTTCTTCTGCTAATTCCAAAAACAAATCAATGGTTGATTGAGTAATTCTATTTTTCGAATAATCCACAAAAAAATCGTCCCACCTTATAGTAAAACGATTTGCACGATTTGCATCTTCTTCAAACCATTGTGTCATGTGAACATTTTCTATATCTTTAAAATGTTCTTCAAGCTTTTTCCAAGCTTTAGTTTTGGTTGGGTTGATGCTCTTTAAAGCCATTATTTTTCGGTTATTAAATCGTCTTCTACCAATATTTGATTATCTAAAACCTTAGTACTATCTATTTTAATTTCCAGTTGATTCCTTAAAAATTCAATACCATCTAGTTGAGCTTTAAGTGGCTTAATAAACTCTAAATACTCAGCCTTAAGACTATCAGAAATCGGTTCTGCTTCAGGTAGCTTTTGTTTAAAAGGGTCTACTTGTTTTCCGTTTTTCCAAAAACGATAGCACACATGAGGCCCTCCTGTGTTTCCAGTCATACCTACCCAACCAATAACATCTCCTTGTTTTACAAATTGTCCAACCTTTACATTTCTGTTTTTCATATGCAAATACTGGGTGCTATACGTAGCATTGTGCTTTATTTTTACATATTTACCATTACCTCTAGTATAACTTGAACTAGTTACTGTACCATTTGCTGTTGCTAAAATAGGTGTACCAATACTTGCCGCAAAGTCAGTTCCTTTATGAGGTCTTACTCTATTGCCATAATAGGCAATGCGTCTTTTTAAGTTATACCTTGAAGACACACGACTAAATTGCACAGGTGCTTTTAAAAATGCTCTACGTAAATTTTTAGCGTCTTCGCTAAAGTAATCTTTAAATCCTCTTTCTTTATCGGTTTCAAATTCAAAAGCATAAAAAGGTTCTTTGTTATGCTCAAAATAGGCCGCTTTTATTTTATGAACTCCAACATAAGTACTATCGTCAATATATTTATCGGTGTAAATTACTTTGAATTTATCGCCTTGTTGCAATCTATTAAAATCAATAGTCCATGCGTAAATATCGTCAGCCATCATATATGCCAACCTCTGGCTTAATCCTAGTTCGTCTAATACTTGAGAGATATTTGATCCAGGAGCAATGGTTCCTGTTGCCTCTTTTTCAACATATTTAATTGGTTTTTTATTGGAATATGCATGAATAGAATCTTGGAAATTAATAACTACATAATCTTCCTTATTAGGCTGATAAATAAAACATGTTGGTAATTGTAAAGAGTCTTTAGAGCAAAGTAGTGTATATGGTTTTCCTTCTTGAAGTCTTGCAATATTAAAAGAATCTTTGGTTTTTTCAACGATGTTATAAATTTGAGGATATCCTATCTTATTCCGTTCTAGTATTTGACCAAAACTATCCCCTCTTCTTATAGTATCTCTTACTACAATGAAATCGTTTAGGTTAAAGCCAAACTCATATTTTTCGATTTCTTTCTCTTCTTCTAAAGCTATTTCATCACTATTAATATCTACTTTTGGTTCTTGTTTACAAGATACTATTCCAACAGATAATGTAAATATTAAAAGCCCCTTTTGAAGTTTTTTATTCTGAAAAATCATATTAAACATTTTCTCCCCAATTATCTATTTCTTGTTGACTCCAAAGTTCTGGAAAAAATATGCGTTTTTGGTACTTTGGATGCATGTATTTTTGCCAATCACTTCCGCCAGTTGCTTCACCATCTCCTTCTGGCCCCAAAATATAGTGCACAGCAGCTTGATAATGTGCCATAACCCAAGTGATATTTACCGTATAGTCATAATGTCTCATCGCTTTAACTAATGCTTCATTTTTTTGATCTTTATCTGGCAACTCTTTAAATCTTGACCATAAATTTTTGGTATTATAAATTTTCATGAAAGTTATAAACTCTTCCTTGTAACGGTTTTCAAAATTAATTAAGAGCTTAGATTTACTTCCCGTTTTATAGTCTTTTCCTGCTGCTTGCCAATACAAATGCTCAAAAGCATGTTCAAAAGCTGTATTTCTATCTATCGTTTTTCTAAATCTACTATCGATTAGGTTGATAAGCTCGGTTGAAGCAAACTCGATTTTTCTATATTGCCCACTTTGAAACCCACTTGCAGGTGTTAAAGTATGCCTAAATTTACTGTACTGCTCGACATCCATTCCTTCTCGCATAATATTAAAAGAGGTCGTTAGCATATCAAAATATCGACTAATACGCATGAGCTTTTCTTCAAAGAATTTAGCTGTTAAGCATTTATTTTCAGCAACTTGAGAAATCTCCCAAAGAATCATTTTAAAAAGCAACTCATTTATTTGATGATAAGTAATAAACACCATTTCATCGGGAAACGTAGTACGTTGTATTTGAAGACTTAACAAGGCATCCGTATGAATATAGTCCCAATAAGTAATAGAGTTTGAATATAGTAAACCCTCTAGGTAGTTTTCGGTATCTTCACTCTCGGCGTCGTACTTTTGTTGAATTTTATTTAATAAGTGGGTATAATCTGGTTGGTTAGACATAATTATTAATCAAATTGTATTTCAAATGGGTGCTTCAACCCTTTAAAAGCTTCTAAATCAGCTCTTAAAGAGCCTATAGCTAAGTCTGCTTTTAATCGCAAAGGTATTTTATTTTTATCAGCGCTTACCCATAAAGTTAAACTTTCTTCTTCTTTAAAAACACGTCCAGCCATAACATATGGCCTAAACATTAAGCATTTTACTTTTCCAAAATTAGTTTTAATAGTTTCTTCACCTAAGTATTTTAGTTTGAAATTATAGTTTTCAAAGTCAAAAAACATGGTTAAATTTACTTCATCACCTGGTTTAATATTTGTAGTATCGTAATTATTACGCAAATAATAAAATGCAGATACCATATCTTGTACACCAAGCTCAGTATCATGAATCGTTTTTCTTTTTTTCTTAATATTATTTACGTAAGCTTTTTGATTTACTTGATCAAATTCTATCTCTAGATTTTTGGTATGACCTCCTTCATTAATATCTCTTATAAACTTATAAGGCAGATTACTTTCTTTATCAAAGTAACTTTCATATCTGTCTCTTACTTTAAAAAACCAACCTATTGCACCAGTTGTTTTTCCTTTGCCAACAACATGAAATACAGGTTTCCCTTCTAATTTCTTTTCTTTTATTTCCATAGTGGCTTCACCAGCTTTCATCCAGCCACTATAGCTCATTTTAAATTTAAACCATTCTCCTGATTGATATGCAGACTCTTGTTGGGCAAACAAAGGTATACATAGCAGTAATACAAGTAATATAAGTAGATTTTTTTTCATAATTTGAGTAATTATACTAAAACCATTTAATTAAGTTTTTATTGTTTATAATACTTGAAAATACAATTACTGTTCCAAAAGTATTAAAACCAAAAAACTCTATCGATATAATCAATAGAGTTTTTAAGCTAATTTTAGTTAAATATTTGTTATAATGTACCTCTATTTGCTTGTTCACGCTCAATAGACTCGAAAAGCGCTTTGAAATTTCCCGCTCCAAAGCCACGTGCTCCCATACGTTGAATGATTTCAAAGAATAATGTTGGTCTATCTTCAACTGGTTTTGTAAAGATTTGCAATAAATAACCTTCTTCATCAGCATCAATCATAATTCCAAGACTTCTTAAAGTTTCAATGTCTTCTCTAAGTTCATGACTAAACTCTTCTAATCTCCTAGGGACAGCTCTATAATAAGCTTCTGGAGGTGTAGATAAAAACTCCACGCCTCGTGCTCTTAGTTTAGACACAGTAGTAATAATATCATCGGTAGCTACAGCAATATGTTGCACTCCTGGACCTTCATAAAAGTCTAAATACTCTTCAATTTGTGATTTCTTTTTCCCTTTAGCAGGTTCATTAATTGGAAATTTAATTCGTCCATTACCATTACTCATAACTTTACTCATTAATGCTGAGTATTCTGTATGAATTTGTTTATCGTCAAAAGACAAGAAATTTTCAAAGCCCATGACATCTTCATACCATTTTACCCATTGGTTCATTTCTCCCCAACCTACGTTACCAACCATATGATCTACAAATTTTAATCCTACCGAAGTTGGATTATAATCTGATTCCCATTTTTGATAACCAGGAAGAAATGTCCCGTTGTAGTTTTTTCGCTCTATAAACATGTGAACCGTTTCACCATAAGTATGAATTCCTGCTTTAACAACCTCACCAAATTCATCATTCTCAATCACAGGCTCCATGTAAGATTTTGCACCTCTGCTAGTAGTTTCTTGATAAGCACTACGTGCGTTTTCTACCCAAAGTGCAACTACTTTTACCCCATCGCCATGTTTTACAATGTGGTCATTAATTGGTGAACTACTATTTAATGGTGTAGTTAGTACTAATCTTATCTTATCTTGAACTAATACATAGCTAGCTCTATCTCTTACTCCAGTTTCTAATCCTGCATATGCTAAAGATTGAAATCCAAATGCAGTTTTATAAAAATGGGCTGCTTGTTTTGCATTACCTACATAAAACTCTACATAATCTGTTCCAAGAAGCGGTAGGAAGTCTTGCGCTCCTTCAAATATTTTTTCTAAACCGTAGTTTACTGATTTTATTTCTTTACTCATGATATTAATGATTTTCTTCTAACCAAGATTTAAAATAATCTTCGTCAGCTATTTTTAATGCTTCTTCAGTTACTTGTAATGGTTTAAATGTATCTACCATTACTGCAAGTTCTAGTGTGTCTTTTTTTCCAATACTACGTTCCATAGCTCCTGGGTGTGGCCCATGAGGTATTCCAGCTGGATGCAACGAAATGTGTCCTGCCTCAATATCGTTTCTACTCATAAAATCACCGTCTACATAATACAAGACCTCATCACTATCTATATTGCTATGATTATAAGGTGCTGGAATTGCATCTGGGTGATAATCATATAAACGAGGGACAAAACTACATACCACAAAAGCTGAAGTTTCAAAAGTTTGATGTACTGGAGGCGGTTGATGAATGCGTCCTGTTATAGGTTCGAAATCGTGAATTGAAAACGCATATGGGTAATTGTAACCATCGTAACCTATCACATCAAAAGGGTGTGAGGCATATACCATTTCTATAATTTCTCCTTGCTTTTTTATATTAATTAAAAAATCTCCAGATTCGTTATATGTTTCTAATTCTTCTGGTCTACGTATATCTCGTTCACAAAAAGGCGAGTGCTCTAACAATTGTCCAAACCAATTTCTATAACGTTTTGGGGTATATATTGGACTGTAAGATTCTACAATAAAAAGACGATTATCTTTGGTATCAAAATCTATTTTATAAATCATTCCGCGCGGAATAATTAAATAATCCCCATACTTAAAATCTAAATTTCCATACATAGTACGCAGTTTTCCTGTGCCTTTATGAATGAAAATCATTTCGTCTGCATCTGTATTTTTATAAAAATAGTCTTGTGCTTTATTTTGTGGAGCAGCTAAAATAATATTACAATCGCTGTTTGTAAGTACTGTTTTTCTACTTTGTAGATAATCGGCTTCTGGTTTTACTTGAAACCCTCTAAACCTATAGGATTGAATATTATTAGCTTTAGCAACTTTTGGAGCAACACTATACTGCTTTTTAATAGCTTTTACTTGTGTTGGTCTTTGCTCATGATAGCTATTGGTTGACATCCCATCAAATCCAATGGTACCAAAGAGTTGTTCGTAATAATAATCTCCATTTGGTTTTTTAAAAATGGTGTGTCGTTTAGGTGGTATTTCCCCTAGTTTATGATAAAATGGCATTTTTTAAAATATTTATTTGGTTAATTTTAATTGTTAATTGTTATCTAAACACTTAGTTAAGATACAGTTTCACAACTAATACAATAAAATTTATACTAAGATAATTAATTAAAAAGATTCCTGTCTTGTTCTTCAGCCAAAGTTATGGCAACATACGAATGCAGGAATGACAATGACAACTTACTCAGGATTTCTCTTGATAAGATAATGTAAAAGAAGTAATAAGTATTTCCAAAAAGATTTCATGATATTACAAATATCGGAAAATTAATTGAATGTTATTAAAACCAAAACCCTATATTAAAAAACCATTTACTTTGGCTTGTTTCTGGTGACCAAGTATATTTTGCTTCAATGGGTCCAATAATGGTATCAAAACCATATCCTAAAGCGTAACCACTATAGTCTGGCGTTGTAATCCATTCGCCATCTGTAAAAATATTATCATCTACATTAGCATAATTAGCCGAAAAATTAAAATGATGATTTTTCACAAACTCATAATCCATATTAATAAGTCCTTTTACAAAACTATCTCCAATGATTGAAATATGGTCATAGCCATAAAATGAGATGAAATTATTTATAAAATTATTACCATACCCTCCTAAAGCAAAGCTTAAGGATTGATTAGAATTATCACCAATTCTAAACCCTCCTTCAGAACTTAAGATAATTGAAAATTTACTTGATAAACTAAAAGCATATCCAATATTGGCTTTTGCAAAAGAAAACTGTGCAAAATTGTTATTAAAATCTGATGATGATAAATACAAATGAAAATCGCTATCAAATAAAAATCCACTTTTGGGAAAATATTTATGGCTATAAGTGTCAAACTTCAGTTTGCCAAACAAGCTTAAAAAATCGCTATTCTCAAACGTTGTTTCTTCTGCATTAGGATTTGGATTATTTACAATAGTTTCAGAAGTGATTTGAAGTTTTTTATGCTCTGCTCCCAACATTAAGGACAAATCTTTTCTAAATAATGTTTGCAAGTAAAATTGATTGGTAAAATCTTTTAACTCAATGTCTAATTTATTTAACCCAGTTGTTGCGATTTCTACTTCACTCAATAATAATGAAGCACTTATATCTTTATGAAATGTATTGAATCTAGATCGTAAACCGATACTCCAATAAAAACCCTTATCTATATAATATTCTAAATTATATCTAATGTTATCCCCAAGAATAATGTCTAAAGTCGCAACATCATTATTTAATAATAATCGCTTTTGGGTTAAATTAATTAATGCTGCGCTTTTGTATAAATCGTCATAATGAGCACCTAGTTTTAAATAAGTTTTAGTATCACTTTCTTTTAGAGTTGCTAGTAAATCATGACCATCATTTTTAGGCTTAAATTGGTATAAAAAGCTGTCAAAATTATTAGTTGCTACTAAATTATTTACGCCTCTTGTAAATTCTCTATAATCAGTTTTTTCGTTTGCTTTTATTTTTAATTTACCTAACACATAAGCCCTTGTGTATTTTTCATTTCCACTTAAGAATATATTATTAATCTTAATACTATCTATTTTAGCTATTGAATATTTTGGTTTAGTATTCTCAGTCGCTAATTCTTTTAGCGCTTTTATACTTTTAATTGCTGCTGCTTCTCCTCTTTTAATTATTTGTTCGCCATCGTCAAAAGACACTACTGTAAATTCTTTAATATCTGGTTTAATATAAATATCGGTCCTAGTGGACTTTTCTTTCATATCCTTTATAGTTCTATAATTATTTATTTGTAATAAAATTTCGGGTGCGGATTTTAGGTTTTCTCTAGTTGATAAATCATCTTGCACATCAACACCAATAATAATATCCATACCTTTTGCTTTGAGCTCATCTATTGGATAGTTATTAACCACGCCTCCATCAATTAATATTTGATTATTAATCGTTACTGGTTGAAATAACGACGGAAAAGCACCACTAGCTGCAATGGCTTGTGCCAAACTTCCTTCATTTAACACAACTGGTTTTCCAGTTTCTACATTGGTTGCAATACATAAAAATGGAATTGGTAAGTTTTCGAAGTTTTCTATATCACTTACATGAAGCGTTAACTTAGAGAATAAATTAAACACATTTTGCCCTCTAGAAATTGCTGAAGGTAATTGTATCTTAAAATTGTTGAAAGGGATTGAAATAGCATATTTCTCAAAATTTTCTCGCTCATAAAACGTCTTAGACGCTCTTGGGAGATCATCTCCAATTAGTTTGTCAAAATCTATCCCATTAAATATTTTCTCTAGTTCTTTTCCAGAATAACCTGAAGCATAAAGCGACCCAATTACAGCTCCCATACTTGTACCTGAGATATAATCTATTTTTATACCAAGACTGTCAATAGTTTTTAAAACACCTATATGAGCTAATCCCTTTGCACCACCACCACTTAGCACTAAACCTATTTTAGGGTTTGGCTTTTCAAGAGTATCATTTTGTGCCTTCGTAGAAAACGAAATGAGCATTAATAGGGTTAATATTGCTACGTTTCTTTTCAAATTAGCTTTCCTCTTTCATCAAACATTTTTAAATATTTTTCGAATCCTAATTCTGAACCAAAAGTAGTATCATGATAAACAACCATACCATCTTCTAATTTTATATAAACACTATCATATTCAGAATCTAATATCACATCTATTATCTTTTTATTCTCAAATACATTTTTGAAATTAGTTTCTAATTCAACAATTTTTTCCTCATCATTCCATTCTAATAAATAGTCATGGCCTAATTCATACTTTCTTTTATTGTTAATTTCAAAAATATATTTGTATAATAGTAAATTACCCAATCCTTCAAACCAAAATGTAGTAAATGGCTCCCTAGTTCGATAAATTCGAATTAGAAATGAATTCACAATTTCAGATTTAAGCTTTTCAAAATTCTTCATTTCTCATGGTAATAACTATAAATTTTTTGAGCTCTTGATACACCTACAACATCTTCTAGTTCATCCAGCTTTGCATACGAAATTCGTTTTACTGATTTAAACTGTTTTAACAACTCCACAATGGTTTTTTCTCCAATACCTGGTATAGTTTCTAACTCCGTATTTAACGCACTTTTACTCCGTTTATTTCTATGGTGTTCTATACCAAAACGATGTGCTTCATTTCGTAATTGTTGAATAATTTTGAGTGTCTCGCTTTTTTTATCTAAATATAATGGAATTGGATCATTTGGATAGAATAATTCTTCTAAACGTTTTGCAATTCCAATAATGGCAATTTTTCCTCGTAAATTTAATTCATCTAAACTCTTTAATGCTGAAGATAATTGACCTTTTCCACCATCAATAATAATCAATTGTGGTAAGGATTGTTTTTCGTCTAATAATCGTTTGTAGCGTCTGTAAACCACTTCTTCCATAGATGCAAAATCGTCTGGGCCTTCAACAGTTTTTATATTAAAATGTCTATAATCTTTTTTACTGGGTTTTCCATTTTTGAACACAACACATGCAGCCACTGGATGAGTTCCTTGAATGTTACTGTTATCAAAACACTCTATATGCCTAGGTTCTTCTTTAAGTCGTAAATCAGCTTTCATTTGTGCCATAATACGATTAGCATGTCTATCTGGGTCTACAATTTTCACTTGTTTTAATTGCTCTAATCTATAATATTTCGCATTCCTAATAGATAAATCTAGAATGTGTTTTTTGTCGCCCAGTTTTGGAATAGTTACCTTTATATGGTCTCCAATATCAATTTTAAAAGGCACATATATTTCTTTAGATAAAGAATTAAACCGCTGCCTAATTTCTATAATAGCAATCTCCAATAGTTCTTTATCTGTTTCGTCTAGTTTCTTTTTTATTTCAAGCGTGTGTGAGCGCACAATAGAACCTAACGAAATTTGCAGAAAATTCACATAAGCATAGCTTTCGTCACTTACAATGGAAAACACATCTACATTGTTTATCTTAGGATTTACAATGGTAGATTTGGCTTGGTAATTTTCTAGAATGTCTATTTTTTCCTTTACTTTTTGCGCTTCTTCAAAATGCATCTTTCCCGCGAGATTATTCATTTGTTGTTTGAATCGCTGTAAAGAATCTTTAAAATTTCCTTTTAAAATTTCACGAATTGCCTTTATATTTTCATCATATGCCGAAACCGTTTCATATCCTTCACATGGCCCTTTACAATTTCCTAAATGATATTCTAAACACACTTTATATTTTCCTGCTTCAATTTTTTCTTGCGATAAATCGTATTTACATGTTCGCAATTGATACAAACCTCGTATTAAATCTAACAAGGTGTAAACAGTTTTTACACTTGTATAAGGACCAAAATATTCGCTTCCATCTTTTATAAGCCTCCTTGTTTGAAAAACTCTAGGGAAGCGTTCATTTTTTATACAAATCCATGGATATGATTTGTCATCTTTAAGCATCACATTATATCGTGGCTTGTGCTTTTTTATAAGATTATTCTCTAGCAAAAGCGCGTCAGTTTCAGTTTCAACCACAATGTGTTTGATGTTTGCTATTTTTTTTACAAGAATGCGAGTTTTGCCATTCTCGTGCGTTTTAGTAAAATAAGAGCTGACTCTTTTTTTTAAATTTTTAGCTTTTCCGACATAGATTATAGCATCATTTATATCATAATATTGATATACTCCTGGTAAATTCGGTAGGGTTTGCAGTTGTATTTCAAGAGGAGATTTCGCCATTACTCAAAGGTACTAATTCAAACTAAAAAAGATATAATTTCTAATATCTTTATCAGTATATTTCGCCACTTATTTAAATCCATTTATGATGAAAAAAAATATTGGTAGAGTTGACATAGTTGACTTTCCAAAGTTAAATTTATTTGATGTAGCAGTTAAAATAGATACTGGAGCTTATACTTCAGCAATACACTGTTCAGAAATTATTGAAGAAAATAATACACTGCGATGTACTTTTAAAAGTAAAGGACATCCAAACTTTAACAGCAGAGATATTGTTTTTGATAATTACACATATACTGATGTAAAAAGTAGTAATGGATTTAAAGAAAATAGGTTTAAAATAAAGTCTGAAGTTATATTCTTTGGAAAGAAGTACAAGATTAACTTAACTTTAAGCACACGAGACGATATGAAATTTCCAGTGTTAATTGGAAGACAGTTTTTAAGCAAAAAGTTTTTGGTTGATGTTGATTTGGAAAATGAATCGTATAAGAACAAAACATTATGAATATTGTAATTTTATCAAGAAACCCTAATTTATACTCTACACGTCGTCTTATAGAAGAGGGTGAAAACAGAGGTCATGAAGTTGAAGTCATAGACCCTTTGAAATGTGATATTATTATAGAAAAGGAAAAACCAACCATCTATTATAAAGACAGGTATCTTGATTATGTTGATGCTATTATCCCACGAATTGGTGCTTCGGTAACTTTTTATGGCTGTGCTGTTGTACGGCAGTTTGAAATGATGAATGTGTTTACCATTTGCACATCAGATGCTATACAACGTTCACGTGATAAACTACGAAGTCTCCAAAGACTAAGTAAAGCAGGAATAGGAATGCCAAAAACCGTGTTTACAAATTATTCTAGAGATGTTGAAGAAGTCATAGAGCATGTTGGTGGTACTCCAGTAATTATAAAATTATTAGAAGGCACTCAAGGTCTCGGTGTAGTGCTAGCTGAAACGAAAAATGCAGCAGAGTCTGTCTTGGAAGCATTTAATGGATTACAAGCTCGAGTAATTGTTCAAGAATTTATAAAAGAGGCTAAAGGTGCTGATATTAGAGCTTTAATTGTTGATGGACAAGTTGTAGGTGCTATGAAGCGTCAAGGAAAAGAGGGTGAATTTCGTTCTAATTTGCATCGTGGTGGTTCTGCCAACATTATTAAACTAGATACTGATGAGCTAAAATTAGCAATGAATGCATCTCGTGCTTTAAAACTTCCCGTTTGCGGTGTCGATATGCTACAATCTGCTCGTGGGCCATTATTGCTGGAAGTAAATTCAACTCCTGGATTGGAAGGTATAGAAACCGCAACTCATAAAAACATTGCGAGAGCAATTATTACTTTTATTGAACGTAATAGAAACTAATTAAAAAATTTCCGTTTTCACGGAAAATAAATATGAGCGAAAAAGATATTTTAGAAATATTAGGTGAAAAGGTTGCTCTTGGTAAAAGCGCAACTGTTAGTTTTAATGTGGCAAAATTGCACACTCAAAACACCATTGATGTTCCTGTAATTATTGAACGTTCAAAAAAACCTGGTCCTACTATTTTAATTACTGCTGGAATTCATGGTGATGAAATAAATGGTGTAGAAATTGTGAGGCAAATTATAGCTAAAGGCATCAACAAGCCTAAAAAAGGAACTATTATTTGTATTCCTGTGATTAATGTTTTTGGGTTTATTCACATGGATAGGGAATTTCCAGATGGTCGCGACCTAAATCGTGTGTTTCCAGGAACTAAAGGTGGTTCATTAGCAAGTAGAGTTGCTCATAAATTAATAACTGAAATTGTACCTCATGCCGATTTAATAATGGACTTTCATACTGGTGGTGCAGATCGATTTAATTCAGCACAAATTAGAATCAAGAAAAAAGAACCTGTTTTAAACGAGCTAGCCGAAGTTTTCGGCGCACCTTTTGTTTATTATTCAAAGAATCTCAATAAATCGTTTAGAAATACAAGCTATAAATTAGGCATTCCGATGCTTCTTTTTGAAGGTGGTAAGTCCTTTAATATTGATGCAACAATTACAAATACTGGAGTTAATGGAGCTAAACGTGTACTACACCATCTTGGTATGCTGAAAACTAATTTTAAAGTTTCTCGACCTAAAAAAGCTACTATATATATATCGGATAGTAAATGGCTTAGAGCAAAATATTCAGGAATGTTTAAAGCTTCGGTTACAATTAATTCATTCGTAAATGAAGGCAACGTAATTGGACATATCACAGATCCATATGGAAGCTTCAATCATTTTGTAAAAGCACCAAATAGTGGTTATATCTTCAACATTAACGAATCACCTTTAGTGTATCAAGGTGATGCAATTTTTCATATTTCTACAAAATTAGAAGAATGACAAAAAAAGAATTAAGAAAAAAATACAAAGAATTAAGAAATAATTTATCTTTTGAAAACATTGAGGAAAAAAGTTTAGCAATTTCTAATCAATTATTGACTTTAGATATTTGGGACAAATCATTCTACCATATTTTTTTAACGATTGCTGTGCATAAAGAAATTAATACTGATTATACTCTAAATATTCTAGCTGGGAAAGACAAACATATTGTAGTATCTAAAAGTAATTTTGAATGCGTAAATCTTGAAAACTATTTGCTTACAGATAGTACTATTATTAAAACTAACCATTGGAACATTCCTGAGCCTGTTGATGGCATACCAATTGAAAGCTCAAAAATTGAAGTTGTTTTTGTGCCATTATTATGCTTTGACAAAAAAGGACATCGTGTAGGCTATGGTAAAGGGTTTTACGATAATTTTTTAAGCGATTGTAATCCAGAAACTATAAAAATTGGATTATCATTATTTGAAGTTGAAGAAGCTGTTGATGATGTTTATGAAGGTGACATCCCTCTTAATTACTGTGTAACTCCTGAGAAGATTTATCAATTTTAGTTACAAAATTTTATTCCCGACTTTTGATGAATCCCTTTGATTTCTGAAGATATTTCTGCAAAAAGAGGAATGTGTCTCTCTTTATTCTTTCGCTCTAATTTTCTAACTATATTAATCATTTTAAAGTAGTTTTTATAAACTAAATTGTCATCAAAATTGACTAATAACACATCATTATTTAGAAAAACTTTTTCAATATCTTCTAAATCATCAAAGTTAATCAGTTCCTTCTCTATCTTAATTCCATTGTTTCCTATAGAAACACATGAATAACTTTTCCCCTCTAATATTTCATCAATGATTTCTTGCTGGTCAGAATACAATTTGTGTTTAAACTCAGCTGTCCAATGCATAGGTGGCGGTGGTGGAGGCAATAAAAACCCCATCTCCGTTTCTTCATTGATTCTTCTAATACTATCATTGTATCTCCTATCCTCTTCTTCTTGTTTTTTTGTTGTTTTCTTTTCTATATGTTGATACCTGAAAAAAGATTGATGATTTCTAAAGCCTAATCCTTTTAACAAGTCTTTATCTTCAACACTTCCTGTTTTATAATATGTATTATACATATAAACACTCGCTATTTCAGTTTTAATTTTATCAATAATTTTATAAGGAACTACTTTATCTATGTATAAAAAAACTTTTGTAAAAACTATATCTTCAATAGGTAATTTATATCTTATGTAACTTAAACGTTTACCTAATTCGCTAATCTCGATTTGTTCTTCTTCTAAATAGACGGCATTTTCTTTGTCAACATAAATACTAATTATAGGAGATGTATAATTTACTTTTATCTCTTCTATACCTAATGGTAATTCTATTTTGCTAGTTTGTGCCTTTGTAATAGGAACAATAAGAATAATAAAAATTAATGAAAATAGATGTTTATTTACAGTTTGCATTAGCTTTAAATTTAGTCTTAGTTCAAATTTAGAGTATTTGATTACATTAATCTAAAGACATTATTTTGTCTCCTTACTTTTACTAACTTTTTCTTATGAAATTTCTTTAACCTTTGGAAAGGCTTTCCTATTAAAAACAATCAATATTCCAACACCTGTACTTATTGCCATATCTGCAATATTAAAAACAGGATTAAAAAATGTAAAATAACTGTCTCCATAAAATGGTATCCATTCAGGTAAATACCCTTTCCACATTGGAAAATGTAACATGTCTACCACTTTACCATGCAATAAACTATCATAACCTCCTCCTTCTGGAAATGCTGTAGCTATTTGCCCATAGCTATCATTAAATATCACACCATAGAAAACAGAGTCAATAATGTTACCAAATGCACCAGCAAATATTAATGAAACAGCAATAATAAGTATTTTAGGACTCTTGCGTTTTATAGAGCTTAAAAGCCAATATCCAATACCAAATATCGCAACTAACCTAAAACTTGTAAGTATAACCTTTGCAGTTCTATCTGTAATAAGTGATGTAAAATCGCTAAGTTTTGCTCCCCAAGCCATTCCATCATTCTCTACAAACAAAATACGAAACCAATTAAAAACTTTAATTTCTTCGCCAAGTTCAAAATGTGTTTTTATATAAACCTTAGATACTTGGTCTATAAAAAGAATTATAATAATTAAAAATGAGGTTTTTTTTAAGGACATTGTGTTTTTTAAATTGCTCCTAGTGATACAAGAATGGCAAATATATATAAAATAAAAACGCCTCTAGAACGAGGCGCATAGACTAGTATATTTTTAATGTTTTATTGCATGTTCTTAGCTTCAATGCTTAAAGTGGCATGTGGTACAAGCTCTAATCTCTTTTTATTGATTAGTTTTCCTGTAACTCTACAAATTCCATAGGTTTTATTTTCAATTCTAATTAAAGCATTTTTTAAATCACGAATAAATTTTTCTTGTCTAATTGCTAAAGCAGAATTAGACTCTTTACTCATAACAGCACTTCCTTCATCAAACGCTTTAAACGTAGGAGAGGTATCATCTGTCCCATTATTGTGATCGTTCATGTAAGCACTTTTTATTAATTCTAAATCGTGCTGTGCTTTTTTAATTTTTTCTTGAATAAGCACTTTAAATTCAGCTAAATCTTTATCTGAATATCTTACTGTATTTCCAGCTGCCATATTTTTAAATTTTTTGAATAAACAATTTCGTATTTACATCATCAAAAGCAATTTCTATACCATTATTTAAGTCTTCTAAAATTTCCAACTCATCTGTTAATGTTTCGGTTTTTATATACTCTAAATTTTTATTTATTGCGTTAATAATCTGTTCATCTTTTTGAAATTGTACTGCAATTCTATCTGTTAATTCAAAACCAGAATCTTTACGTAAATTTTGAATTCGGTTTACTAATTCTCTTGCAATACCTTCTTTTTTTAAATCATCCGTTAATGTTACATCTAAAGCGACCGTTAAAGCTCCTTGACTTGCAACTAGCCAACCTTCAATATCTTGTGATGTAATCTCAACATCAGATTTCTCTAAAGTAATACTTTTTCCATTAATTTCAACATCTAAAATACCGTTTTGCTCGATATTTTTAATATCCTCAGCTTTAAAGTTATTAACCATTTGGGCAACAGCTTTCATATCTTTTCCAAAACGAGGCCCAAGCACTTTAAAATTAGGTTTTATCTGTTTTACCAAAATATCTGAAGCGTCTTCTAAAACCTCAACTTCCTTTACATTTACTTCAGATTTTATTAAATCGGCAACAGCTAAAATTTCCTGTTTTTGAGTTTCACTACTAATAGGAATCATTATTTTTTGCAATGGCTGACGCACTTTAATCTTTTCCTTAGCTCGTAACGACAAAACTAGTGATGATATTGTTTGAGCAGCTTCCATTTTACGTTCTAACGACTTGTCAACAAAACTTTTATCAAATTTTGGGAATTCTGCCAAGTGTACACTTTCAAACTGTTCAGTTTGTGTTGTCTTAGTTAAATCTAGATACAACTTATCCATAAAGAAAGGCGCAATTGGCGCTCCTAGCTTTGCAATGGTTACCATACAAGTGTATAGTGTTTGGTAAGCTGAAATTTTATCTTGCTGGTAATCGCCTTTCCAAAAACGTCTTCTACTTAAACGTACAAACCAGTTACTTACATAATCTTGTGTGAAATCTGAAATTGCTCTTGCCGCTTTTGTTGGTTCATAATCTGCATAAAATTCGTCAACCTTTTGGATTAATGTGTGTAATTCTGACAAAATCCAACGGTCAATTTCTGGTCTTTCATTTAGTGGAATATCAGCTTCAGCATACCTAAAATTGTCCAGATTTGTATATAAAGTAAAGAATGAATATGTATTGTAAAGCGTTCCAAAGAATTTACGTTTTACTTCTTCAATCCCTTCTAAATCAAACTTTAAATTATCCCATGGGTTCGCATTTGAAATCATATACCAACGTGTTGCATCTGCTCCATAAGTTACTAGTGTTTCAAAGGGATCTGTTGCATTTCCTAAACGTTTGGACATTTTTTGCCCATTTTTGTCTAACACCAATCCATTTGACACAACATTTTTATAAGCAACAGAGTCAAAAACCATGGTTCCAATTGCATGAAGTGTATAAAACCAACCACGTGTTTGATCAACACCTTCTGCTATAAAGTCCGCTGGGAATGATTTGTTTTGGTCAATTAATTCTTTATTCTCAAAAGGATAATGCCATTGTGCATAAGGCATAGATCCTGAATCAAACCACACATCAATTAAATCGCTTTCACGTTTCATTGGTTGACCAGATGGCGATACTAATACAATCTCATCAACAATATTTTTGTGTAAATCGATTTTAGCATAGTTTTCTTCGGAGTTATTACCAACCTCAAAATCTTCAAAAATATCTTTTGCTAAAACACCTGCTTCAACAGCCTTTTGCATTTCAGTCTTTAATTCTTCAACAGAACCTATACAAAGCGCTTCTTTACCATCTTCAGTTCTCCAAATTGGTAATGGAATTCCCCAATAACGTGAACGAGATAAATTCCAATCGTTAGCATTGGCTAACCAATTACCAAAACGTCCAGTTCCAGTCGATTTTGGTTTCCAATTGATCGTATCGTTCAATTCTACCATACGCTCCTTAACGTCTGTGATCTTAATGAACCAAGAATCTAACGGATAGTATAGAATTGGTTTGTCTGTTCTCCAACAGTTTGGATAACTATGTTTGTATTTTTCAACCTTAAAGGCTTTGTTTTCTTCTTTTAATTTAATAGCGAGTTCCACATCAACTGAGCGCTCTGGAGCTTCACCATCGTTATAATATTCATTCTTAACGTATTTCCCTGCAAATTCTCCAAGTTCTGGTCTAAATTTACCTTGTAAATCTACAAGAGGAACTAAATTTCCATTGTCGTCTTTTACTAACATTGGAGGAATTTCTGGTGTTACTTGTTTTGCAACTAACGCATCATCAGCTCCAAAAGTTGGTGCCGTATGTACAATTCCTGTACCGTCTTCAGTGGTTACAAAATCCCCAGAAATAACTCTAAACGCATTTTCAGGATTATCGTTAGGCAACGCATACTTAAGTAATTGCTCATATCTAATTCCTAGCAAATCTTTTCCTTTACATTCGGTAGCAATTAAAAATGGAACCTTTTTATCATCTTTTGAATAGCTTGAAAGCTCAGACACATCTTTAGTTTGATAATATTTTCCTGTAAACTGTTTTGTAACTAAATTTTTTGCAAGAATAACATGAACAGGTTCAAAAGTATATTGATTATAAGTAGCTACTACAACATAGTCAATTTTAGAACCGACTGTTAGTGCTGTATTACTTGGCAAGGTCCAAGGAGTTGTTGTCCAAGCAAGAAAATGTAAATGATCAAATCTTTTAAGAAACTCAGGTAAAGACTCTTTGTTCACTTTAAACTGAGCCACAACTGTCGTATCCGTTACATCCTGATAAGTTCCTGGTTGATTTAACTCATGCGAGCTTAAACCAGTTCCAGCTTTAGGTGAGTAAGGTTGAATGGTGTAACCTTTGTAAAGCAACTTCTTATCATAGATTTGCTTTAACAACCACCAAACTGACTCCATGTATTTTGGTTCGTAAGTAATATATGGATCATCCATATCTACCCAATAACCCATTTTTTGGGTTAGGTCGTTCCAAACATCTGTATAACGCATCACTGCTTTACGACAAGCCGCATTATAATCTTCTACAGAAATAGTTTTACCTATATCTTCCTTAGTAATTCCTAGTTCTTTTTCAACACCAAGTTCTATTGGTAATCCATGAGTATCCCAACCAGCTTTACGCTTTACTTGGTAGCCTTTCATGGTTTTATATCGAGGGAAAATATCCTTTATAGCACGCGCTAAAACGTGATGCACCCCTGGAAGTCCATTTGCAGAAGGTGGTCCTTCAAAAAACACATAAGGTTTATTTCCTTCTCGTGTTGTGACACTTTTTTCAAACACATTGTTTTCTTGCCAATAGTTTAGAATTTCTTCGGCTACTTTTGGTAAGTCAAGTCCTTTATATTCAGGAAATTTAGTACTCATTCTGTCCTATTTGATTTCGAGCTGCGAAATTAAGGAATTTTTAGAAAAATGATAGTCTGATTTCGAGTATTTTAAACGATAAACTCTACCAAATCCTCAATCTTTGAAATAAGTTGAATTTTAATAGCTGTGTTTTTTAATGAAATCTTATTGTATTTAGACACAAAAATGGTAGAGAAACCTAGCTTTTCTGCCTCTAGAACACGTTGCTCAACACGCTGTACAGGGCGAATTTCTCCAGATAGTCCAACCTCAGCCGCAAAACAAAAGTCTTTTTGCAACGCTTCATCTTCATTAGAAGATAAAATAGCTGCAACTACAGCTAAATCTATTGCTGGGTCATCAACCGTAATGCCTCCCGTAATATTTAAAAATACGTCTTTTGCACCTAATCTAAAACCAGCTCGTTTTTCTAAAACAGCTAAAAGCATATTTAAGCGTTTGGCATTAAAGCCTGTTGCAGAGCGCTGCGGTGTGCCATAAACTGCAGTACTTACTAAAGCTTGGACTTCTATCATTAATGGTCGCATACCTTCTAAGGTTGCTGCAATCGCATTCCCTGATAATTCTTCGTCTTTTTTAGAAATAAGTATCTCGGATGGGTTTGATACTTCTCGCAAGCCTGAACCTTGCATTTCGTAAATACCAAGTTCGTTGGTGGATCCAAAACGGTTTTTGTTGGCTCTTAAAATTCTAAATACATGATTTCTATCGCCTTCAAATTGCAAAACCGTATCCACCATGTGTTCCAGTATTTTTGGTCCTGCGATGTTTCCATCCTTTGTTATATGACCAATAAGTACAACTGGAGTTGCAGTTTCCTTAGCAAATTTTATAAGCTCCGTGGTGCATTCTTTTATTTGAGAAATACTACCTGAAGACGATTCAATATAATCACTATGTAGTGTTTGAATGGAATCAACTACCACAATATCTGGCTCTAAAGCTTCTATTTGCTTGAAAATATTTTGTGTCTTTGTTTCAGTAAGAATGTAGCAATTACTACTGTTAGGATTAATGCGTTCAGCTCGCATTTTAATTTGCTTCTGGCTTTCTTCACCTGAAACATATAAGGTTTTATAAGGTAATTTTAAGGCTATTTGAAGCAATAAGGTACTTTTTCCAATTCCTGGTTCGCCTCCTAAAAGTGTTAAGGATCCTGGGACAATGCCACCTCCAAACACACGATTAAATTCTGCATCACTAGTTTGAATTCGAGCTTCTTGTGATGTATCAATTTCATTTATTAATAATGGTTTCGATACTCGCTTTGACGAATTTAAAGGTGATTTCCAATCGCTTTTTTCAGGTTTTTGAATCACTTCCTCCGCTATAGTATTCCACTCTTTACATGCAGAACATTGTCCTTGCCATTTTGAAAACTGATTGCCACAATTTTGGCAGAAATATGTCGTTTTTACTTTTACCATTTAAAACCCAAAATCTCTTTTTATTGCATCTGCTCTTTCTAACATTTCATCTTTGGTGTAACCTCCAATTTCTTCTAAAATATAAGCCGATTTATAGGTTCGCATCGCTTTTTTAGGCTCCCCTGTTTCTTCATAAAAACGTCCTAAATAATAACTTCCTAGTAATGTATCTGGGTATTCTTTTCTTGCTAATTTCCCAAGTGCTTCGTATTCTTCAAATGTTTTGTTTTTTTCTATAGCAGCAGCAATAGCCTTAAAGTCGTTGATGAGTACTTGTTTTTTAATATTAAACAACTCATTAATCATTTGGTATTTTTCATTTAAATACTCTACTGGAGAGGTTTCTAAAGTTAAAATGCGTTCGGTATATTCTTTTTTACTAATAGGTTGAAACACAAAGAAAATACTTTCCAATGCATTTGGAATGGCGTGAGTTGGTAATGAATAATGTGTTGGCCCTTCAAACTCGTTGAAGGCAAAAAACATATTGTTCTTTTCTAAAGCTGAAAGTCGAGCATTTAAAAGCTTTGCATCTTCTCTAAGTGGTTTTATATCGTTAGTTGAAGTTGCTAAATAATAGAAAATTTTCTTCTCAATCTCGTTTAACCTAGTAGGTAGGTTTTCTAGCATACTCATTGCTAAATCTGGGCTTAATGCCATATAAGCATTAAAAAGCGGTTCTTTTTTAAATAAGTAGTAATTTATAAAATTGGCTGTTTCGCCATGTCCAACAGCGACTTTAAAATTGGCCGTTCTATACTTTTCTTCTATATACGGAATAAGCTCCATCCCTATAAACTCAAAGAATTTTACGCCAGATTCTACTGGAAAATAGGTTTGATCGGAATAATAATTATCGTCACCTCTTGAGTTTACTTGATTTATCCCGACAACAATAGCTTCAGGCATGTCTTCCCAATAGGAATAATAATCTACATTTCCAGCTACAGGTTCAAATAGATAATCGCCATCAAAAACGATGAAAATAGGATATAGCTTTTCTAAGTTT
This sequence comes from Pontimicrobium sp. SW4, assembly GCF_039954625.1. NCBI lineage: Bacteria > Pseudomonadati > Bacteroidota > Flavobacteriia > Flavobacteriales > Flavobacteriaceae > Pontimicrobium > Pontimicrobium maritimum. The sequence continues at coordinate 3,305,099 of NZ_CP157199.1, read as the reverse complement.
TCTTCGTAATTTCTTGGTAGTTGAATTTTTAACTCTCTTGAGGTTCCAAGTTTTGCTGATTGAAACTCCTCATATATCGTTTGTGAATTTACAAAGCTAAAACTAAGAAAGCTTATAAAAATGGCTAGTTTAAATTTCATTTTAATTCGATTTGAGATTTGATTATGGCAAGGTAAACAATTAGGGCTAAAAAATGAAGCTGTATATAATCGCTTTTACTTTTTTGTTATATCTCGTTCTTAAACAAGACAACAAATAACTACTTTCTATTATATATTGGTAATAATATAAATGAAATTGTCCCAAGAACAATCAAAAGTACTGTTTGCGAAGTCCAAACGATCCACCCAAAAGCAACGCTTGGTGTTTCAGGTATACTAAATAATGAAAATGCAGCACCTATTGCTAAAGGATAAATAAATATTCCTCCATTAGTTGCGGCTATTGTAAAACTAGCAGCTATGAATCCAATAAGTATTGCCGCAAAAGGTACATTATCAATATCAGAAACTGCGAATGAAGTGAAATAAAACATTAACACATACATTATCCAAATGAAAAAGGTGTGAAAAATAAATGCCCATTTCTTTTTCATTTTAAAAATACTTGTGGCTCCTTCAAAAATACCTTGAATAAAGACTCTTATTTTTAACAATATCCCTGATTTTGCTTTTGAAATTATTAAAAAGAATAAAACTCCGAAAAGAATAATCCCTATCAACCCAACGACAATTGTTAGTGGATTAAAGTTTTTTACTAACAACTCTTTAATAAATTCATATTGAATAAAAAGTGTACCAAGAATTATCAATAACATTACTAATAAATCTGCCACTCTTTCAGCTACTATAGTGCCAAAACCCTTTTCAAATGGTACTTTTTCATAGTTTGCAAATATTGCAGCTCTCAATACTTCGCCAGATCTAGGTATCCCAAAATTAGTTAAATAGGCTATAAATACAGCCATAATACTATTAGGCAATTTAGGTTTATAACCCAATGGTTCTAACATAAATTTCCACCTATAAGCTCTGGATAAATGACTTAATACACCACAAAACATCCCTACAAACACCCATAGATAATTAGCCTTTTCGAAATACGGAATAATTTTGTCTATTGGAAGTTTTGAAAAAGTATACCACCCAAAAAAAACCGCTAATACTAGCGGAATGACAATTCTGATTGCTTTTTTGGTTGATTTATTCAAAAATTATTTTAATAAATTGGTGTTTTCGTCTGGAAAAACTAACGATGGTTTAAATATTTTAGCCTCTTCAATATCCATAAATGCATAGGTTATTAAGATAAGCGTATCTCCAACAGATACTTTACGTGCAGCAGCACCATTTAAAGTGATTTCCCCGCTATTTCTTGGTCCTGGAATTACATAAGTATCAAGACGCTCACCATTGTCGTTATTTACAATTTGAACTTTTTCTCCTTGAATGATATTTGCAGCATCCATTAAGTTCTCATCTATGGTAATACTTCCTATATAGTTTAGGTCAGCACCTGTACATTTAACTCGATGAATCTTAGATTTTACAACTTGTATTTGCATTGGGCAAAGGTAATTAATTTAGTGCGATATTATCTATAAGTCTTATCTCTCCAGCATAAGCCGCAACAAACGCACGATATTTTTTTGATTTAGATTTTCTTTTTACTGGTTTTAAGGTATTTATGTCGGCAATTATAAAATATTCTAACTCTAATAGTTGATTTTTTTCAAATTGTTTTTTAACCCATTCCGTAATTTTAGTAGCACTTTTTGTGCCAAATTTATTCTTAGCTTCTTGTAAAGTTTTATAAATAAACGGTGCTTCTTTTTTATATTCAGGCAGTAACCTTTCGTTACGAGAGCTCATTGCAAGACCTGTAGCTTCGCGATGTATTTTACATCCAACTATTTTTACAGGTAAGCTGTTTTTTTCTACTAACCTTCTAATAATTTGTAGTTGCTGAAAGTCTTTTTCACCAAAATAAGCTTTATTAGGCGTAATGATTTCAAAGAATCGTTTCACAATAGTGCCGACACCATTAAAATGTCCATCTCTAAATTCACCTTCCATTTCATTTTCCAAACCATCGAATTCAAATTTAGTTGACTTTGCCTTCTTTCCATAAATATCTTCAACTGTTGGAGCATACACAAAAACCTTAGATTTAAATGCTCCTTTTAGTAATACTACATCTCTTTCTAAAGTTCTAGGGTAATTTTTAAGATCTTTTTTGTTATCAAATTGCGTAGGATTAACAAAAATACTCACGAAAACAACATCATTTTCTTTTAAAGCTTTACTTATTAGAGACAAATGACCTTCATGTAAAGCACCCATAGTAGGAACAAATCCAATAGAAATGTTAGTTTTTCTTAAGTCTAAGATTATGTCTTTAATCTGTTCTTTTGTGTTTGCTACTTGCATTTTATAAAAAAATTAACAGCTTGCAAACATAATATATTACTGTTAATCTGCATAATTTTTGTAATTTTGCGTGTTTTTTATTCTAAAATTAAAGCAGAAGCGTTTATGAAAGATAAGAGAATATTGTATGTGTCCTCTGAAGTAGTGCCATATTTACCTGAGACAGAGATTTCTTCAATGTCCTTTGAGGCACCAAGAATGGTAAACAAACAAGGAGGTCAAATACGAATATTCATGCCAAGATATGGAAACATTAATGAAAGAAGGCATCAGCTTCATGAAGTAATTCGACTATCTGGAATAAATTTAGTGATTAATGACTTAGATATGCCGTTAATTATTAAAGTGGCATCTATCCCAAAAGAAAGAATTCAAGTTTACTTTATTGATAACGAAGAATATTTTAAGCGTAAAGCAACTTTAACAGATGAAAATGGGAAGTTATTTACCGATAATGACGAACGTGCTATTTTCTTTGCAAAAGGAGTTATTGAAACTGTTAAAAAATTGAATTGGGCGCCAGATATTATTCATGTTCATGGATGGTTAGCGTCATTACTTCCTCTTTATTTAAAAGAATATTATAAAGACGAACCTCTTTTTAATGAGAGTAAAATAGTTACTTCATTGTACAATCAAAGCTTTGATGATTCGTTAAATAAAGAAATGATTAATAAAGTTAAATTTGATAATATCGATGAGTCATCAATAAAGGCTTTAGAAACACCTACTTATAATAATATTATGAAAGTAGCTATAGATTACTCTGATGCTTTAATTGTTGGATCCGAAAGTATTCCTGAAGAATTACAAGACTATTTAAAAAATTGCGAAAAGCCAGTCTTAGAATATCAATATCCAGATGAATTTGCTGAAGCTTATACAGCATTTTATAACACCCAAGTTTTAAGTTAAAAAATACATGAAAAAGAATAAAATTTTATTACAAAACTTAGCTCTTTTGGCTATAATTGCTACTGTATTTGCTGCATGTGAAAGAGATTTTGCTAATTTAGAATCAGATGTGGTAAACTCCGAAAATACAACACATTTTAACGCAGATGTTGTAACTTACCCTATAGTCACTTACAATAAAAACATATCTGCATTTCATTCTAGCAGGCTTCCTTCAAACTTAATTGGGTATTATAACGATCCTGTATTTGGAAGTTATTCAGCTAATTTTGTTGCTCAACTTTCACCAAATCTCTTTAATCCAAATTTTGGCGAAAATGTAGTTTTAGATTCTGCGGTACTTACAGTCCCTTATTATAGTAGAGTAACTGGAACTAATGAGGATGGTGGTTCTGACTATGCATTGGACTCAGTTTATATAGATACTCCTATTAAGCTATCCATTTTCCAAAACAACTATTTTTTAAGAGAATTTGATCCAAATTCAGACTTAAATCAATCTCAAAAATATTATTCAAATGGCGCGCTTTCAGAATCAGTTCAAATAAATCCTGCAGATTTGGAAGGACAGCTTATTTATGATGCAGACTTTATACCTAGTGAAAAACAAATTGTTTTAAAAGGGTTAAATGAAAACGGAGAAGCAGATTCAACTTTTGTTGCACCATCGATAAGAGTTCATATAAAAGATGCCTCTACTGACACATATTGGCAACAATTGTTGTTTGACAAACAAGATGACCCAGAATTAAGTAATCGAAATAATTTTCTAAACTATTTTAGAGGACTTTACTTTAAAGCTGAAGGCATAAGTGGTTCAGGATCAATGGCGATGCTTAATTTTAATTCTTCAGACGCAAATCTTACCATATATTATACAAGCGATAAAGATAATACTGATGAAGATGGTGATGGTATTCCTGATTATGCTGATGTAGACAGTAATGGGGACAATGTAAATGATAATGGAACTGACACTGACAGTGATGGCATTAACGATGCGCATGATGTTGATGAAACAGGAGGAACTGACATAAATAATAACGGAATTGATGATAATTTAGACTCTAATAAAGGTGAATATACAATGAACTTTTATAGGAATTTGATTAATCTAATGGACAACAATTTAATCGCAATTCCTCCTGGTAATGAAGCTGTAGGCGATGAAAAACTCTATTTAAAAGGTGGTGAAGGATCCATGGCTGTTATTAATTTATTCAATGGTGATGAAAATGGTAATTCTCCAGAATTCGATCAGTTTAAAAGTGATTTTAAAAACGGTGATACACCAAAGAGATTAGTTAATGAAGCTTATTTAGAATTTTATGTAGATCAAAGTACTGTTCAAGGAAATGAACCTGACAGAGTTTTTCTTTATGATTTAAATAATAATACAGCACTAATTGACTATTTTATAGATCAATCTGCAAGTGGTACAACAGTAAATGCTAAAATAGACCATTTATCTCCTTTAAAAAGAGAAGACGATGATCCAGAAGGTGATGGTATTAAATACAAAATACGAATAACCGAGCACATAAAGAACCTTTTTGTTAATGATTCAACTAATGTAAAATTAGGCTTAACGGTAATTTCTGGAGTAGGTTCAATTAATATGCAAGAGCTTCTAGACAATAGTGATGGTGTTAAAGCAATTCCTAACGGAACTCTTTTATCACATAAAGGCACTGTCCTTTTTGGAAATAATACAACCAATGAAGCAAAAAAAGCTAAATTAACTATATATTATACTGAACCTGAAAACTAAAAGTTATGTGTGGTATTGTTGGATATATTGGACATAGAGAAGCTTACCCTATTATTCTTAATGGGCTTAAACGTTTAGAATATAGAGGTTATGATAGTGCAGGAATTGCTTTGTTTGATGGTAATGAGATAAAGCTATCTAAAACGAAAGGTAAGGTTGACGATTTAGAGAAACGAGTAGCTAGCGAAATATCTACACAAGGAAGTCTTGGAATTGGTCACACACGTTGGGCAACACATGGTGTTCCTAACGATGTTAACTCACACCCTCATTATTCAAATTCTGGAGATTTAGTTATTATCCATAACGGAATCATTGAGAACTACGAAGCCTTAAAAAAAGAACTTCAAAAAAGAGGCTACACTTTTAAATCTGATACAGATACAGAAGTTCTAGTAAACCTTATTGAAGACATTAAAAAAAGCAACAATGTTAGATTAGGAAAAGCAGTTCAAATAGCTTTAAATCAAGTTGTTGGAGCTTATGCTATTGCTGTTTTTGATAAAACAAAACCCAATGAAATTGTAGTCGCTCGTTTAGGAAGCCCACTAGCAATTGGTGTTGGTGATGATGAGTTTTTTATTGCAAGTGACGCAACACCTTTCATAGAATATACCAATAATGCCATTTATTTGGAAGATGAGGAAATGGCAGTAGTAAGAAGACATAAAGACGTTAAAATTCGTAAAATCAAAGACGATTCTTTAGTAAGCCCCTATGTTCAGGAATTACAACTTAATCTTGAGCAAATTGAAAAAGGTGGTTATGAGCATTTCATGCTCAAAGAGATTTTTGAACAACCTCACGCAATTAGAGACACCTATAGAGGTCGTTTATTAAGCAATGAAGCTATTATTAAAATGGCTGGTGTTGAAGATAACATGAAAATGTTTTTGAACGCCAATCGCATTATTATAGTTGCATGTGGAACCTCATGGCATGCAGGTTTAGTTGCCGAATACATATTCGAAGATTTAGCGAGAATTCCTGTTGAAGTTGAGTATGCCTCTGAGTTTAGATATAGAAACCCTGTAATCGATAAAAATGATGTAGTTATTGCTATATCACAATCTGGCGAAACAGCAGATACTTTAGCTGCAATTAAATTAGCAAAGTCTCATGGTGCATTTGTGTTTGGTGTTTGTAACGTCGTAGGATCTTCCATTGCAAGAGAGACAAATGCAGGTGCATATACACATGCTGGACCAGAAATTGGTGTAGCATCTACAAAAGCTTTTACAACTCAAATTACTGTTTTAACCTTAATAGCTTTACGATTAGCTAGAGCAAAAGGCACTATGTCAAGTTCAGATTTTAGACGTCATTTAGTAGAGTTGGAAATGATTCCTGATAAAGTTAAACAAGCTTTAGAATCTGATGCTTATGTAAAAACTATTGCTGAAATTTATAAAGATGCCAAGAACTTTTTATACTTAGGTCGTGGCTATAATTTCCCAGTAGCACTGGAAGGTGCATTAAAGCTTAAAGAAATCTCATATATTCATGCAGAAGGTTATCCAGCTGCTGAAATGAAGCATGGTCCCATTGCTCTTATTGATGAAAATATGCCAATTGTAGTTATAGCTACAAAAAAAGGGCATTATGAAAAAGTCGTAAGTAACATTGAAGAGATTAAAGCTAGAAAAGGAAAAATTATTGGTATTGTTACTAAAGGAGATACAAGTGTTCGGAAATTAGCAGATCATGTTATTGAAGTTCCAGAAACAATAGAGTCTCTTACTCCGCTTTTAACAACAATCCCATTACAACTACTATCCTATTATATTGCAGTATTGTTAGAAAAAAATGTAGATCAACCTCGTAATTTAGCAAAATCTGTTACTGTAGAATAAGATTTCTTATTTAAAATTAATCCAAATTTAAATTTTAAGATAATCACTATTCAAAAAGTCTTATATTGTACAATCTATTTACTATGCGTGCATAGTTGTTTTGTTTTTTTATATTGCACCAATAGTAAAAGTGAATTTTAATTATAAAATTAAATTAATACCCAATATGAGAACTATTCTAAAAATTTTTCTATTATTCTTTTGCGTATCATCCTATGCGCAAACTACTATAAAAGGTAAAGTTACCGACGATAGTGGACAGCCGCTCCCTGGAGCCAACATTATTATTGTTGGCACTTCTACTGGGACTATGACAGATTTTGATGGTAATTATACCTTAAATACAAGTCAAACACCTCCATTTACAATTCAAGTAAGTAGCGTTGGTTTTGAAACACTAACAAAAGAGGCAACAACAAATAACCAAGTAATTGACTTTGCTTTAAAAGAAGGTAGTGAATTAGATGAAATTGTAATATCAGCATCAAGAACTCCTGAACGAATCTTTGAGTCTCCTGTAACCGTTGAGCGTTTTGGTTTAAAAGAAATTAAAAATACGGCATCAGCTGACTTTTATGATGGGCTTGAAAATTTAAAAGGGGTAGATGTAAATACTAACAGTTTAACATTTAAGTCAATTAATACTCGTGGATTTGCAACATTTGCAAACAACCGTTTTATGCAATTGGTAGATGGTATGGACAATTCAACACCAGCTCTTAACTTTCCAATTGGAAATTTAGTGGGTATGATAGAAACTGATGTTCAAAGCGTAGAATTACTCCCTGGAGCATCATCAGCATTATATGGTGCAAATGCTTTTAACGGAATTTTATTTATGACTAGTAAAAACCCATTTGACCATTCTGGTATTAGTGGTTATTACAAACAAGGAATGACTTCTCAAGAAGCAAATGGTGATAACACATATACAGACTTTGGTATAAGAGCCGCCTATAAGTTTAGTGATAAATTTGCTGGAAAAGTGAATTTCGCATATTTAAAAGGAACTGATTGGGGTGCAACTAGTGAAGTTGACAAAAATTCTACTGGAGGGACAAGAGCTTCAAATATAAACTATAATGGTATAAATGTTTATGGTGATGAAGTAGCAACCAATATAAGATCGGCTTCTGGATTAGGAATCATTCCTGATGTTGTAGTAAGTAGAACTGGTTATAATGAAAGAGATTTAACTGATTTTAACGCAGAAAGTGTAAAAGCAGATTGGGGGTTATATTATAGACCTTGGGCAACCGATTTCGAAATTTCCTATGTTGGTAAAGTAGGAACTGGTACAACTATTTATCAAGGTTTAAATAGATATAATATTAGAAATTTCTTTCAAGAACAACATAAACTAGAATTAAAAAATGACAATTTCTTCTTAAGAGGTTATGTTGTTGCAGACAATGCTGGAGATTCATATGATATGGTGTTTACTGGAATCAACATACTTAATGCATGGAAACCTCACTCGCAATGGTTTCAAGAGTATATAGGTGCTTATGCTGGTATTGAACTAAGCGGAAACCCCCTAGGTTTAAGCGAAGAACAAAAACATGCTGCTGCAAGATCAGTAGCTGAACAAGGAAGATATGAACCTGGGACACCAGAGTTTAAAGCTGCTTTTAATAGAAGTGTAAATGATCCTGATTTAAAAACAGGATCTAAATTCCAAGACGCTTCTAAATATTATCATGCAGATGGTAATTACAATTTTAGCCATCTAATTGATTTTGCAGACATCCAAGTTGGTGGTTCTTATAGACAATATAGTCTAAATTCTGGAGGTACTATTTATACAGATTTAGATGGACCAATAGATTATTCTGAATATGGAGTTTATACTCAAATTCAAAAAGAATTTGATTTTAATGATGATTTAAGCTTAAAATTAACGGGATCTGTTCGATATGACAAGTCTGAGTTTTTTGATGGTTTTGTTTCTCCACGTATTTCGGCAGGCTTGACTGTAAATGAAAATCATAATATTAGAGCTTCAGCTCAAACCGGATTTAGAAATCCAACAACTCAAGATTTATTTATTGGATTAGATTCTGGACAAGGATTCTTAGTTGGCTCTTCACCTGATAACTTGGCAAGATGGTCAAGAGATTTACCAGTAAGTGCATCAGGTCAGTTATTAGGGCAACCAGCTACTATTACTCAAACTGGCGCTGCACCTTATACTAATTCGTATACAGGCAGTTCATTAAAAGCCTTTGGAGCTACTGGAAATCCTGCTGTTTTAGAAGTTGCAAACCCAGATTTAATAAAACCTGAACAAGTTACATCCTACGAAGTAGGATACAGAGGTAAAATAAATAGATTAATTGTAGATTTCAGCGTTTACTATAATAGTTATAAAGATTTTATTTCTCAAGAAGGCGTAGCATCTCCATTGTATGGTACAGCTGGAGATGGTTCTTTATCTATTTTAGCAATAGCAAATGGAGATTTCCAAGGGTATAGTGCCTATACTAATGCAAATGCAAAAGTTAATTCATATGGCGCTTCAATTGGAATATCTACTAAAGTTTTTGGTGATTTTGATTTAAGTGGAAGTTATACTTTTGCAAAATTAGATTTTGACCAAGGAAAGTATCCAGATTTTGTAACAAATTTCAACACTCCTGAACATAAGTTTAAGGCTTCTTTTGGGAATACTAACTTATTTAAAAACTTTGGTTTTAATCTAGCCTACAGATTTAGTGACGATTATTACTGGGAAGCTACTTTTGGTGATGGTGTTGTCCCAGAATTTCATGTACTTGACGCACAAATTAATTTAAAAGTTCCTAGTTTAAAATCAACTTTTAAAGTTGGTGCTACAAATTTATTAGGAGACGAATATTTCACAGCCTTTGGCTCTGGATTCATCGGTTCTCAATACTATATCTCATGGACAATTAACAACTTATAAAATGAAAACAAATATTATGAATACTAAATATATATGGCTGCTATTAATCTGTTTAGGTTTTGTAGCATGTAACGATCCAGAAGATTTCATTGACCCAGTTGAGCCAGAAGTAGTACTCCCTCCTCTAACTGCTGGAAGTGCTGATTTTTCTAAATTTGTATCAGTAGGAGCATCGTTTACAGCAGGTTATGCTGATGGTGCTTTATTTAACGCTTCACAACAAAATTCATTTCCAAATATAATGGCTGAGCAGTTTGCTAAAGCTGGTGGTGGTTCGTTTACACAACCAATGATGACTGGTAATTTTGGTGGTTTAGCATTAGGAGGAACAAGAATAGCTGATCCTCGACTTGTTTTTGGAGGCGCTGGACCTGTACCACTGGAGTCTATAATTGGACCTATCATTGTTGCTACTGATATAACAAACAATCCAACTGGACCATTTAATAATATGGGAGTCCCTGGAGCCAAGAGTTTTCATTTATTAGCACCTGGATATGGAAATGTAGCTGGAGTTCTTTCAGGACAAGCAAATCCATATTATGTCCGTATGGCCTCAAGTCCAACTGCAACTGTATTAGGAGATGTCATCGTGCAAGCGCCTACTTTTTTCTCATTATCTGAAGTTGGAGGTAACGATGTTTTAGGGTATGCAACCTCTGGTGGAACTGGGGTTGACCAAACTGGAAATTTAAACCCTGCTACTTATGGAAGAAATGATATTACAGATCCAAATGTATTTGCACAAGCATTTAATGGAATGGTGACAACACTTACATCTGGTGGAGCCAAAGGTGTTGTAGCAAATGTGCCGAATATTACTGATTTACCTCATTTTACCACAATACCATATAACCCTGTGCCACTAGATGCGGCCACTGCTGGTGCTTTAAATGCTGGATATGCCACTTATAATGGTGGACTTCAACAAGCGTTTGCTGCGTTAACAGGGACGGGTTTATTTACTCAAGAAGAATTAGATAGGAGAACTATTAATTTTGTTGAAGGGCAAAATGCTATGGTTGTTATTGATGAAGATTTAACAAATTTAGGAGCTATTAATCCTGCTTTTTCTGGAATACCACAATATAGACAAGCAACAGCAGATGATCTCTTTATATTATCATTATCCTCACTAATTCCTCAAGGTTACGGAACTCAAATTCCTTTAGAGGATAAATGGGTGTTAACTCCTGAAGAACAAACAGCTATTCAAACAGCTACTGATGCTTATAATGCAACAATATCATCCGTTGCTTCTGCTAATGGTGTAGCTCTTGTAGATTTACAAACTATTTTAAATCAAGCAGCTACAACAGGAATCCCTTTTGATGATTATATTGTAACAGCCGATTTAGTTACAGGTGGAACAGTTAGCTTAGATGGTATTCACCTTACAGCAAGAGGTTATGCATTTATGGCTAATAAGTTTTTAGAAGCTATTGACGCTACATACGGTTCAAACTTTGTTGCCTCAGGAAATGTGGCAAAAGCTAATGATTATGGTGTTATGTATTCTCCTGGATTATAATAAAAAACTATATTTATAAATCTTTAAAACCCAGAATTTTGTTCTGGGTTTTTTGTTTTTCTTTTGAAGAAAATAGCACTCTATTCTCAACTTAAAAAAACTTATGCTTTTTGACAATAATTATATATGGTTTTTTAATTAAAACTCATATATTTGCAGCGCGAAAAACGAGCTGTTTTTCAATTAAAATTTAAGCAAAAACAATAAACACATAAGTAATGTCAAAAGTTACAGGTAAAGTTGCACAAATAGTAGGTCCAGTTATCGATGTTGAATTCGGTGCTGGTGCTGAACTTCCAAAGATTTATGATTCGTTAGAAATTAACAGACCTGATGGTTCTATTTTAGTACTAGAAGTACAATCTCACATTGGTGAGGATACTGTACGTACTATCGCCATGGACTCTTCTGATGGCTTAAGTAGAGGTACAGAAGTTACTGCAACTGGTGCTCCAATACAAATGCCAATTGGTGACGATGTTTATGGTCGTCTTTTTAATGTCATTGGAGATGCTATTGATGGTCTTGGAAATTTACCTAAAGCTGGAGATGCTGGCTTACCAATTCACCGTCAAGCGCCTAAATTTGAAGATTTATCAACATCTACTGAAGTTTTATTTACCGGTATTAAAGTAATCGATTTAATTGAGCCTTATGCAAAAGGTGGTAAAATTGGTTTATTTGGTGGTGCTGGTGTAGGTAAAACAGTATTAATTCAGGAGTTGATTAACAATATTGCAAAAGGTCATGGTGGTTTATCAGTATTTGCCGGTGTAGGTGAAAGAACTCGTGAAGGAAATGACCTTTTAAGAGAAATGTTAGAATCTGGAATTATCCGTTATGGTGATGATTTTATGCACTCTATGGAAGAAGGGGGATGGGATTTATCTAAAGTAGATAAATCTAAAATGAAAGAATCTAAAGCAACATTTGTATTCGGACAAATGAATGAGCCTCCTGGAGCACGTGCACGTGTTGCCTTATCTGGTTTAACTATTGCTGAATATTTCCGTGATGGTGCTGGTGAAGGACAAGGAAAAGATGTGCTTTTCTTCGTAGATAACATTTTCCGTTTTACACAAGCTGGTTCTGAGGTGTCTGCATTACTTGGTCGTATGCCTTCTGCGGTGGGTTACCAACCAACATTAGCAACTGAAATGGGTGCTATGCAAGAGCGTATTACTTCAACAAAAAGAGGTTCTATTACATCTGTGCAAGCGGTTTACGTGCCTGCAGATGATTTAACAGATCCTGCGCCTGCTACAACTTTTGCTCACTTAGATGCAACAACAGTATTATCTCGTAAAATTGCTGAGTTAGGTATTTATCCTGCAGTAGATCCATTAGATTCTACATCAAGAATTTTAACTGCTGATATTTTAGGAGCTGAACATTACGATTGTGCACAAAGAGTAAAAGAGTTATTACAACGTTATAAAGAATTACAAGATATTATTGCTATTCTAGGTATGGAAGAATTATCTGAAGAAGATAAAATGGCTGTAGGTAGAGCTAGACGTGTACAACGTTTCTTGTCTCAACCTTTCCACGTAGCAGAGCAGTTTACAGGTATCCCAGGTGTTTTGGTTGATATTAAAGAAACTATTAAAGGGTTTAACATGATTATGGATGGTGAATTAGATCACTTACCTGAAGCTGCGTTTAACCTTAAAGGAACTATTGAAGAAGCTATTGAAGCTGGAGATAAAATGCTTGCTGAAGCGTAATTTAATATAATTAAAGAATGCATTTAGAAATTGTTACACCAGAGGCCACTTTATATAGTGGAGAAGTAGAATCGGTTGCTGTTCCAGGAGTGAATGGTGAGTTTGAGATGCTAAAAGATCACGCACCAATTGTTTCTTTATTAAAGGAAGGATATGTAAAAGTTCATGGTAATATTCAACTTGATGAAGACGTAGAGGATAAATTCACAAAATCGGATAAAGGTGTGTGGTTAGCCATAAATTCTGGTACTATTGAAATGAATGATAATAAAATTATTGTCTTAGCTGACTAAATTTAATTAGCTCAAAATATAAAAGGCGAAACTATTAGTTTCGCCTTTTTCTTTACCTATACTTTAATAAATATTTTCTTTCTATATAATACGTTTGCTAGCAATAAATAAAACCCAATTACTACTAAAGCATACAGAAAAGAAGAAAATTTATCACTAAAAAAATCATACGTGAAAAAGGTGTCGTATAGCCATGAATGTATTCTTTTATTTTCTCCAATTTTTGTTAAATAAAATGCCTTAGCAACAAACCCAGATAAGAAAAAAATGGTTATAGCGTTCATCCCAACTTGCTTGAAAATAGCTCCAAACTTAATATGCTTTATGTCTTGCAAATAGTAAATTATTGCCAAAATTAAAGTTGCCCACCCACTAGTTACTAATACAAAACTACTACTCCAAATAGCTTTGTTTAACGGAAACCAAATACTCCAAGTATAACCAACTACTAAAAAAATTAAAGAAATAATGATAAGTTTCAAAACTTTACTCGCATAATTACCTATTAATATCCTTGCTATTAAAACCCCTGAAATACAAGATACAATAGCAGGTAATGTGCTTATTAATCCTTCTGGATCATAATCGTCTTTCCACATATGTTCCCTAAGTATATTTGAATCTATGTACATTGCCCAATTATTTGAGGCTCTATCAAACGTTGGCAATGTTCCGTCTGGTAATGGAATAAACCCTAAGAATATCCAATAGCTAATTAAAATTGCTAATCCAATTCCGAGTAAAACTTTCCAATTAAAATTTAAATAAAGAATTGCTGAAACTAAAAACACTAACCCTATACGTTGTAAAACACCAGGAATTCTAACTATTTCTAAATCTCTAAAAAAAGGAAAATATGGTAAAAACCATGCAAGGAAAAAACCTAAACCGAATAACTTCAAGCTCCTTATAATTATCTTTTTATAAGTAGACTTATTCTTTGGTTTATTTCTATAAGCCAAATGAATTGAAATGCCAACAATAAATAAAAAGAACGGGAAGATTAAATCGGTTGGTGTTAATCCATGCCATTCGGCATGCAATAATGGTGCATAAACATGACTCCAAGTTCCTGGATTATTCACCAATATCATTGCAACAATTGTCAACCCTCGTAATAGATCTACAGACTCAACTCTATTGCTAGAAATCATCTTATAAGATGTTAGTCTTTATTTTTTTCCAAAGTTTTATTAAAATAAATCCCGAAATCAAAGCCAAGCCTGATAGTGTCAATGCGCTCGTATATTCGCCATAAATATAATGTCCTGTCGCAAACATAACACTGTAAATTAACACACAACCTACTAACATGGCGATTATTCCTGATGGTACACTCCATCCTTCATTAGAATCTATTATTTCGATGTTTTCTGCACGTGCTTCATTAACGACTTTATTCCATCCAGGTCCACCTGGTTGAATTTTTTTATAAAACTGTTGTAAGACTTCTTTTCTTTCTGGTTGTGTTAAATAAGTTACAGCTATCCAGACTATAGAAGTTATTAATACTATAAACGGAAATTTTGCCCAAGAAGGCATAAGTGCATCGTTCCCAAACAATGTTTCCCCTAAAGAAGTAAATGTAATTAACACGGATACTATTCCTGAAACAAACATTGCTGAAATTTCACTCCAAGCATTAATGCGCCACCAAAACCAACGCAAAATAAAAATGAGTCCTGTTCCTGCTCCAAACATTAAAATAATATCAAACAACTGAAGTGCATTTTGTAAAACAAGTGCAAATAAGGCACTAAAAACCATTAACAATACCGTAGAAATTCTACCAACCGCAACTAATTGTTTTTCTGATGCGTTTTTATTTATTTGTTGTTTGTAAAAGTCATTTACTATATATGAACTTCCCCAATTTAAATGCGTAGAAATAGTACTCATATAAGCTGCAACCAAGGATGCTAAAACCAATCCTAATAAACCACTAG
This sequence comes from Pontimicrobium sp. SW4, assembly GCF_039954625.1. Lineage (NCBI taxonomy): Bacteria > Pseudomonadati > Bacteroidota > Flavobacteriia > Flavobacteriales > Flavobacteriaceae > Pontimicrobium > Pontimicrobium maritimum. The sequence goes on along the minus strand of NZ_CP157199.1, from coordinate 3,289,708 downwards.
GGAGTTTAGTAAGCATCGCAGAATAAGCTAAATCATGCCCTAATTTATCTTCTGCCACATTAGGAAACGCTTCTTGTATGCTTGCTAAGTCTGGAAAAATAATAAGGGAGGCCAATGCCACAATAATCCATGGCCAAGGACGTAAAGCATAGTGCATAATATTAAAGAAAAAAGTAGCACCAATAGCATGATTTTCATCTTTAGCCGCCAACATTCGTTGTGCAATATAACCTCCACCACCAGGCTCTGCTCCTGGATACCACGAACTCCACCACTGTACTGCCAGCGGAATTATGAGTAAGGTTATTAAGGCTTCAGTATTACTAAAGTCTGGTAAAATATTTAATTTGTCTGCTACATTTTCATGCTGAAGCAAACTTTCTAAACCACCTATTTCTGGCAACCCAACTAAATAATATGCTGCTCCTATGGCTCCTGCCATTGCAGTGAAAAAAAGAATAAAATCTGTATAAACGACTCCTTTAAACCCTCCTAAGGCACTAAAAACAACTGTAATAACACCTGCGTATAGAACCGTTTCTAACGGCTCTAGTCCAAGCATGATGCTTCCAATTTTAATTGCCGCTAGCGTAACCCCAGCCATCGCAAGAATATTAAAAATAATTCCTAAATAAATTGCTCTAAAACTTCGCAAGAATCTTGCAGGAGCACCTCCATAGCGCAATTCATAAAACTCAATATCGGTATTTATTTTAGATTTTCGCCAGAGCTTTGCATAGACAAAAACAGTAAGAAGCCCTGTGATTAAAAATGCCCACCATACCCAATTACCTGAAACACCATTTGTTCTTACAATATCAGTAACTAAATTTGGGGTGTCTGTAGAAAAGGTAGTTGCTACCATAGATACTCCTAGTAACCACCAAGGCATACTTCTTCCTGATAAAAAGTATTCAGCAGAACTTTTTCCTGATTGTTTTGACACATAAATGCCTATAAAAAGAGTAATTGCAAAAAAAGTAATTATGAGAATAATGTCGATTGTAGATAATTCAATCATTGTTATAAATTTAAATTTAAGGTAAAATACTAAAATTATTAGTAGTAAATAACTAATTCGAAACAAATCAAAAGGTTTAAGTTTAAAGACAGTTTTCTTAAATTCTTTTTTATTTTTGTAATTCCTTCTTAATGACAAAAAAGTGACTATTTTTAATTATAAAAATATCGTATATAACGAAGCGGGGAAGTTTGAAGACACACGTTTTGAAAAGATTCACAATGTCATTTTCGAATCTTCGCAAGAAGCATCAATCTTAGTAGCACAAGAAATAGCTACATTAATTAAAGAAAAAGCTTCCAAAAACAAACCTTGTGTTTTAGGGTTGGCAACAGGTTCTTCCCCAATAAAAGTTTATGAGGAATTAGTAAGAATGCATAATGAAGAAGGCTTAAGCTTCTCTAATGCTATCACTTTTAACTTGGATGAATATTATCCTATGGATAAACATAACATTCAGAGTTATTGGTACTTCATGTATGAGCATTTGTTTAATCATATAGACATTCTACCAGAAAATATTAATATCCCAGATGGTGATGTAAATAGCGAAAACCTTTATCAATATTGTATAGATTATGAATTAAAAATTGATGCTGTTGGAGGGTTAGATTTTCAGCTCTTAGGAATTGGACGAACAGGCCATATTGGGTTTAATGAACCTGGATCCCATTTTAACTCTGGTACAAGAAACATTACTTTAGATCATATCACAAGAGTTGATGCAGCTCCTGCTTTTTTAGGGATAGATAATGTCCCAAAAAAGGCAATTACTATGGGAATAGGCACTGTTAGAAAAGCAAAACGTATTGTGCTTTTGGCTTGGGGAGTTAATAAGGCTGAAATTGTTAAAAAAACTATAGAAGGAATGATTACTTCAAATGTTCCAGCTACTTATTTACAAGAACACAACAATACTACATTTATTTTAGACACTGGAGCATCATCAGATTTAACAAGAGTAAAAACTCCTTGGCTAGTTACTTCCTGTATTTGGACAGAAAAGCTAAAGTTGAAAGCAGTTGTTTGGCTAAGCGAGCTTACAAATAAAGCCATTTTAAGGCTTACTGATAAAGACTATAATGATAATGGAATGTCAGACCTTCTTACCAAAGAAGGGACTGCCTATGATTTAAATATAAAAATGTTTAATAAGCTCCAACATACTATTACAGGGTGGCCTGGAGGAAAACCAAATGCAGATGATTCTAAAAGACCCGAAAGAGGTACTCCTGCTAAAAAACGTATTATTATTTTTAGTCCTCATCCAGACGATGATGTTATCTCAATGGGAGGAACTTTTGATCGGCTCGTAGAACAAGGCCATGAAGTACACATTGCTTACCAAACTTCTGGTAATATTGCAGTATCAGACGAAGAAGCTTTGAAATTTGCTGAAATAACTAACGCATTTAGTTCTGAAACTGATAAATCCAAAAAAATTATTAAGTTCTTAAAAGAGAAAACCAAAAATAATGTAGACTGTGATGAAACTAGAAAACTAAAAGGATTAATTCGTAGAAGCGAATCTTTAGCAGCAACGAGATACTTAGGCCTTGAAGATAAAAATGTGCACTTTTTAGACTTACCTTTCTATGAAACAGGAACTATAAAAAAGAATAATTTATCACAAGATGATATCGATATAATGTGTAGCTTAATTGAGCATGTTAAACCACATCAAATTTATGCGGCTGGGGATCTTGCAGATCCTCATGGAACTCACAAAGTTTGCCTTGATGCATTATTTGCTGCTCTAGATGTTCTAAAACCTAGACCCTTTATGAATGATTGTTGGGTTTGGTTATATCGTGGTGCATGGCACGAATGGGAATCTTATGAAATAGAAATGGCTGTTCCTATGAGTCCCGATCAAGTACTTAAAAAACGTCATGCTATATTCTATCATCAATCTCAAAAAGATGGAGTAATGTTTCAAGGAGACGATTCCAGAGAATTTTGGATGAGAGCTGAGGAACGCAACAGGAAAACTGCCAATAAATATAATGCTTTAGGTTTAGCAAATTATGCTGCAATGGAAGCTTTTGTAAGATATCATTTTTAAACATATTATTTGAATGAGATTTCTACTAGCCTTTTTTAGTCTTTTTGCCTCTTTAGTTGCACCCAAACATAAGTTAATAAAGAGGCTAATCCTAAAAATGATTTAATAGGTATCTGGAAAATGATATAACTTCTATAATTGCACATCGTAAAACGATTTGACTAGGCTAGCACTTATAATTTAATGCCATGGCCTAAAGAAATATTTAGCGACAATACTAAACATATAATTAATAGCGATATTACTATCTAAACTAAATAACTTTTTTAGCTATAGTTCCAATATATTAAAGCCCAGTCTTGCTGATTAGATTTGTATGTATGCAAAAGTTTAAACCCAACAGCATAGTGGGCATTTAAAGACCTTGTATTCTCCTCATCAACTTCAGTAACAATTAAATCGAAATTAGTTTGTAATTCGCGTTTCATATAGTTATATAACCCTTTAAAAATGCCTTGTTTTCGAAAAGCCTTATCAATGCAAATTTGTCCCATAACTATATATGATTTGTTATTTTTCAGACAACTATCTATCTGCTGAAACATGGGCTGTAATACTTCAATATCATTTTTGAACTCTTCAAGCATACATAATGCATATCCTATTACTTTATTAGCTTTCTTTGCAAGAATATGAGGACATTTATCATTCATTGCTTTTAAAACTTCAAAAGTATGGTGTACTGTTACAAATCCTTCACGTTGCTTCTCGTTGTCTGAAATTTTTGATAATATATTATTGCGTTGAAGTTCTAGAATTTGATGTAATTCTTCTTCTGTTTCAGCTCTCTTATATTGAACTTCTAGCTTCAAAATATTACACCTTCTTTATCACATTAGTTACTATTCCCCAGATAATGAAATTATTTTCTGGTGTAATCTTTATAATAGGATAATTTGGGTTTTCCGGCTGCAACCAAACTTCATCTTTACTAACCTTTAATCGCTTTACTGTAAATTCTCCATCCAAAAAGCATACAGCAATTTTATTATGCTCTGGTTCTAAGCTCCTATCAATGACTAATAAATCATTATCATTTAACCCTGCATTTATCATTGATTGTCCACTTACACGTGCAAAAAAAGTAGCTTCTTTATTCTTAATAAGTTCTTCATCTAACGATAATCGTTGTTGCTTAAAATCTTCTGCAGGAGAAGGAAATCCAGCTGATATTCCTGTATCTACAAGTATTGCGCCTAAGCTATTTGTTTTTTGAGGTGTAAAAAAGACCATGTTTTTTGTTTTATACATTAATCTGCTAGTTTATTTTGTTATTCCTGCGAAGGCAGATATCTATTTATTTAACTTATTTACTATTTATTGGATTCCTGCCTTCGCAGGAATGACAATCACTTTATTGTTATAATCTCTTTTATATCTGTAGTATACCTTGGTGATAAACGTTCTTGACGCATTTTCCAGGTACGCTCCAAATCCTGATTACCGAGTTTTATTTTATAATCTTTATACTTTTTATTAATACCGTCAATAGCTATCATTAAAGGTTTATGTTTAGGGTTTTCATATTCAAACATATTTAGCTGATGATTATACGTAGGAACTAATCCTGTTACAATAACACCTGCACGTTTATATTTTATGCCTTTTTTAAAAATTGACGAAACAGCTTCTACCGCATGTTTACAAATGGTTAATGTTGAGTCTGTAGGATATGTTAATTTCACTACCTCACTAACCCGATGCTGTTCTAATTGCTTTTTATGTCTATCGCTACTTAATAAAACGATAATCATATAACAACTAGATTCTTGTTTTCGTAACTTTTCTGCACAACTCGTCGCAAAGGTTGAAATACGCTCTTTTATATTGTCAATATCAGAAAACGTATATTCAAAACTTCGCGTCGTTGCTATTGCTCTTTTCGTTTGAAGTTCATCTAACTTTAAAGTTGAAATACCCTCTAAATCTTTTTTTAGTTTCCATTCGGTTATTGAGAAATTCTTGCGAATCCACTCATCAGATAATTGTATAAAATCAAATGCGGTTTTGCAGTTTTTTAAAGCTAATCGTTTTTGAAGCCCTCTTCCTATTCCCCAAACGTCTTTTAATTTAATCCATTTTAAGGCTTTAATTCGCTTCTCTTCAGAATCTATAACATAAACCCCTTTAGTCTCTTTAGGGAACTTTCTTGCTATTTTGTTAGCAACTTTACTTAATGCTTTTGTTGGTGCAATCCCTACACATGTTGGAATACCTGTCCATTTTAAAATGCGCTGTCTTATTTGATTTCCATAATCATCAAAATTATATTCATCAAATCCTATAAATTCTAAAAAAGCTTCATCAATACTATACACCTCCACATCTGGAGTAAATTGGTGTAAAATTGACATTACCCGACTGCTCATATCTCCATACAAAGGGTAGTTTGACGACAATACTTCTATACCATTAACTTTACAAAACTCTTCCCATTTAAAAATTGGTGCTCCAAAGGGAAGTTGTAAATCCTTAGCTTCATCGCTCATGGAAATAACACAACCATCATTATTACTTAAAATAGCAACAGGTTTTTCACGTAAATTAGGATTAAATACGCGTTCACAAGAAGTATAAAAATTATTACAATCAACTAAAGCAAACATGCTTATAAAGGTACATATTTGCTTTAGTTTTTAGTATGCTATAAATCTTAAATTATTTACTTTTTTTAATCAACCAAGCTTCTCGTGTAGCTTTTTGTTTATCGCTAGAATTCTCGTTTATACCTATAGCGTATGAAGGATCTGGTTTAAAAGTTATGGTTGTTTCTTTTTTGTTTTCTAAACGCTCATATACCACTTTGGCTACATCTCCTACTTTAAACTTCGTTATTATGGTATTGAAATCTAATTCATCACTTATTACATAGTCTCCTACTTGAATAATAGTATCTCCATTTTCTAATCCAGCTTCATAAGCTGAAGAACCAATTGTGGTGTTTCCAAAAACTTTCCCATCTCTCACACTTGCTCCAAAACTTACTTTTGTATCATCTTGAGTTAATGATACTCCAACATTTTCAAACAAACGCTTCATTTGTGGCATATCACTTTTGTATATGTAATTATTAAAAAAATTATCTCCAAACTCTTTTCCTGCATACTCGCTAAGCGCATTGTGTAAATCTGGAATAGTATATGGCTGTTTTTTCTTTCCAAATTTAGTCCAAACCGATTTCATGTAATCATCTAAATTCAGATCGTTTTCACGAAGTGATAAATCCAATGCTAACCCTAAAGCACTTCCATACGAATAATAAGAAATAAATGTATTACCTCTATTTACTGGGTCTACCGAACGAGCTGCATCTACAAACGGTGCTTGATAACTCATTTCTATAGGATTAAAAAATTGTCTCCCAGGAGAGTTCCATACATAATTAAACGTTCCTGTAAGTCCGTTTACATAATCTTCCTGACTCATTAATCCTGCACGACAAAGAACTAAATTGGTATAATAACTTGTAAATCCTTCGGCAAACCAAAGCTCTCCACTCATATTTGCTTCTTCAAAATCGAAAGGTTCTAAAGATTGCGGACGAATACGTTCTACATTCCAAGCATGAAATAATTCGTGAGATACTGTACCAATATTACTATTCATACCACCATCAGCTAAACTTCTAGTAGATGTTAAAACTGTTGAATTTCGATGTTCCATACCATCTCCTGATGCATTAGGGATATAACAAGCTAAGAAATAATAGTTATCATAATCGAAATCGGGTAATTCTCCATAAACTGCTTCTTGTTCTAGTACTACTTTCTTTACTTTGTCAAAATACTCATCCAATTCAGCGTCTGTTCCATTATGGTGTAATACTAAATGTACAGTTTGCCCATTTACATCAAACGAACGAACACCATGATTACTAATTTCCGTAGGACTATCCATAAAATATTGTAAATCTTTGGCGTAATAGGTGTTTCCTGCTTTATGTTTTAATTGGGTTGCAATTTTCCAATTTAAGTCTTCACGAGCATTAAACGTTACTTCTATTTCATCATTAGCTAAACTTGGTGCGTATATAAATGTTGCTGGAATGTTTAAATGTGCATGTGTTTCGTCTATTTGTGCATAGGTTCCATCACTTCTATTGGCGAATAATGTATATGATACTTTTAAAGTACCATCATGTCCATTTACTTTCCATGAATAAGGATCTGGTCTTGTAGTTTCCAGTTCGTTTCCTTGTCCGTCGGTTACTTTAACTGCATATACATTTTTCATAAATTCATGTAATGCATAACGCCCTGGAGAAGTACGACTCATTCTAAATTCTACTTCACCAGATTTTAAATTGGTAAATGTTGCTTCGACATTTGCTTCGTGATGTACAGCATTTTCAAACGAAATAGCATAGGTTGATGATACACCTTTTGATGTTTCTTCCGTATTTGATTCTTTGCAATTGAAAAATGCTAAAAGTGTAATTAATAAAAATATTTTTTTCATGATTGATAAGTGAATAGTGTTTTTGAAGCATCTAAGATAGTATTTTAATCTCTATGCAAATTAACCATAATTGCTATATTTGATTGTGCAACAAGTAGTAACTTATATAGAACGACAAAACTCTTTAAAATGGCGTATTCTTGTAGCTCTTTTTTATACAATTGCACTAGGTCTTTTTATTTACTTTCTTATTACTATGGATTTTTCTCTTAAGGAAAAACATTTTTATGCTCATTTTGATACTCTAAAAATCATTTTTCCTATCATCTTTTTGGCAATCTATTTTTATTACAACATAAATTGCTATTTTGATTTTGATAAAAAACTTTTTAAAAGGGAGTTTACAATAGGAATTTTTAGATACGGTAAGTGGCAACCTATGCCAAAATTTGACTATATTTCTCTTTATGCAATTAATGAAAGTACATTTCAAGTCAATCTATGGAATAATAAAAATAAGCACTGGGATCTTTATGAAGAGTTTAATTTTAAAGATGCTTTTCTAATAGCTTTTGAGTTATCAGAACTCTTAAATGTTGATTTATTAGATGCTACTCAAAGAAATAATTTTAGATGGATAGACAAAAAAGCAACTATCGAATCTGGGGAAATTAAACATCTAGACTAATCTTCAACATACTCCAAAATATCACTTGGTTGACACTCTAATGCTTTACAAATAGCTTCCAAAGTTGAAAAACGAATAGCTCTTGCTTTGCCAGATTTTAGAATCGATAAGTTTGCTGTGGTTATACCAACAATTTCTGCTAAATCTTTACTCTTCATTTTCCGTTTGGCTAGCATAACATCTAGATTTACAATAATTGGCATAAGCTATATCTATATGGTTAGGTCGTTTTCTTCTTTAGCCTCTTTTCCTCGTTTAAAAATCTCTGCCAATAAATAAAATGCCAAACCACAAGGAATCAATAGTGAAAATTCTGTTTTAAGTTCTGTAAAGAAATTAAAAGAAGACTTTCCAATTAAAGCCAATAAAAATCGTAACACTAATACATTTATAGTGTAGGCAATAAATATATTTCCAATCTTCTTGAAGTAAGAAATATTTTTATCGCTAAAGTAATTGTCCTTATCAACTTCATTTAAAATGGATAAAAAATAACTAAACCCATAAATAAGATAGCCTCTCCAAAAAAAGAGTCCAGCACTAATAACATAATAACTCCACTTAATCGCATTTTTAGAAGTAAACCAACTTTCATTTTTATTTGCCGTTTTTGCCCAATTTTGAAATTCTTTAAATTGCTCCAAATCAAATTCTCTAATATCATTTAGTAACACTGAAACTGCTGTCAATAAAACAGCATAAGTTATCACTGTTAAAATAGTCGTGTTATTTTTCATGTTTTATCTATTATATGGTCGTTCGTTAATCCAGTTAAAACCTCTGGAGTTTAGATTAAATTTTTCATGATCTATTTTCGTAAATATAATACTTAACGTATCTGATTCTATGATTCCATCCAGTTGAAGAAATTCAGAATTTGGATTTTCATAGTTGAAATTATAATCTTCAGATTCTAAATCCTCTTTATGTATCATTACTTTTTTAAATACTGAGTCTGTTACAAATTTATATTGATGTTTTACATCGTCCATTGTCTTTACAGTTGCTTCATCTTTTAAGTCAATAATAAGATATCGCCATCTATACTTATCTGTAATTAAGGGTTGTAGTGTATCCCCATTTTTGATAAAGTGTGTAGCTTCCCAAATACCATAAAGTAATGGTTTTTTTCTGTTTTCTCCTCTATGTCTTTCTGTTGTATAAAAATTGAAGGAAATAAAACTTACAATAATAAACAAGCCAATAGATTTAATCCAAAAAATGACTTTATGATATTTAGCATTTTTAATAGGATGATAATAATTGTATTTTTCTACAGCTTTATTTTTTACGAATACTTTCAAAAACCTGTGGTCTGTTATAAATATCACTAAAGCCATTAAGACTAGATGAACTGAAAGTAATTTGACAGGAATATCATAACAAAAATTCATCATAGCTACTTGAGTCATTACTCCTATAATTATAAATGAGCCAAGTGTTTGTGTTCGTCTAGGTATTAACAGTAAACCACCAAGCACTTCCATAAATCCCACAAATACATTAAAGCCTTTTGAAAACCCCATATATGTCCAAGCTAACCCCATTGGAGAAAAATCGCCTAAAGGGTCAAGCAAATGTGTTAGTGAAGCTGATGGGAATTGAAGTTTAAAAATCTTTACAAATCCATAAAGAAACATTGCAGCTACTAAAATAATACGCAGAAATACTAAAAACCAATACAAAAGTTTATTATAACTTTTATGATTTCTATCTATAATACTCCAAACAACAACCGTTAAAAAAGTTAAAATTATAGTTACAAATAACGTTAAATACCCATAAGTATGATCTCCACTACCATTACCACCTACCTCATATTTGTAATTTATTTTAAAAACCTCTCCACCAATCCATCTAAATGGTACTTCAAAAAGAGGGTTTAAAAACATTAGAAGTATGTAGAAAACAAAATAAGCAAATAGTAATCTGAATATGATTTTACTTAATGGGTTCCATTGTTCTTTATATTCTTGTGTAAAAATCTTCATATAAAATTAATAGCTAAATATTATAGTCAGTTACTAACTGTGTTTTTTCGTTAAATGTGTTACAACAAAACAGCATAAGTGACTATGATTAAATAGTTAAATCGTTTTCATATTGAAGTTCTAACCCTCTTTTAAACAATAAAGAAAACACGTATACAATACCTGCTATGTATATAAATTCGCTAGATAGAAGCGTTGCCTTTATTCCTGTACTTGCTTCTAATATACCTACATGAATATTATGTATTACTACTATTGCCCAAAGACATATAAGGCTAAAGCTTATTCTTTGCATTAATCTTAATGCGTTGACATTAAAAGGCCTTTGTATATTTAAATTACTTAAAAGCTTTATTATAAGAAAAGCAATATAAGCTTGAATACTAAACTGCAAAATCCTATAAAAAACCAGTATAGTATAATGAACTTCACTATTTTGTTTATAAACGAAATAACTCATTCCTTCATACAAATCCTTTGCAGCATCTACATTACCAAAACTCACAAAATAAGATATCACAATAGCGCCAGCTTTAATGGACAATCCAATAAAAGCAATCCAAGCAAAAACATGCATTATTTTAAGTATTCTTTTTGTTTTCATAATTTTCTTTACTTATTCATAAACCAATGTACATGACCGCAATTATTACATATATAATTTAATGCGCTCTTATTTGCCCAATCTAGTTTAAAAAAGGTCATCTTAGGGGTATTCATTAAAGTCGTTCTTCCCCAAAATTTGTCATGCTTACAAACGTTGCACTCTAATTTATTCCCTTTAACTATTCTTTGTTTTACTTCTTGATTATTAGACATAACTTCGTTTTATTTTTGATTAATTGATATTACAAATATATAAAAATTATCGAAAAACAATAATTTATTTCTTTAAAAAGATAATTTATGTGATTTTAAGGTTTTTGCTAATTCTTTATCCTTCCATTATCTATATTTGTTTCTATGAAGTCTTTTCCTAAAAAATTACAAACAAAACTCGATCAAAGGCAAGAGGTTAATGCGCTTCGCCAATTGGGTAGTCAAAACAGATTGATTGACTTCGCTTCTAACGATTATTTGGGATTTTCGAAGTCTGAAGTTATTTTTAAAAGAACGCATCAATATTTAATTGATAATAGTTTATTTACCAACGGAGCTACAGGATCTCGTTTACTATCAGGAAACCATTCATTATATAAAGAAGTAGAAAATCTATTACGCAAGTTTCATAAAAGTGAATCGGCACTTATCTTTAATTCTGGTTACGATGCCAATGTTGGTTTTTTCGCTTCAATACCTCAACGCGGTGATACTATTTTATACGACGAATATATACACGCCTCTATTCGCGATGGTATTTCTATAAGCAATTCTAAAGCCTATAAATTTAGGCATAATGATTTAGCTCATCTTGATGAGCTGCTGAAACGAATTCAGCATGATGAAACCATATATGTGGTTACAGAAAGTGTGTTTTCTATGGATGGTGATTCTCCAGACTTAAAATACCTATCTAAAATTTGTAATGAGCATGATGCGTATATAGTTGTTGATGAAGCGCACGCATTAGGTGTATTTGGTGAGCATGGTAGTGGATTGATTCAAGAGCTTGGTTTAGAAAATAAAGTATTTGCACGAATTGTAACCTTTGGAAAAGGATTAGGATGTCATGGTTCAGCTATTTTAGGCAGCACATCTTTAACAGAATATTTAGTGAATTTTGCTCGACCCTTTATTTATACAACAGGATTACCACCTCACTCTTTAGCAACTATTAAAAGTGCTTATCAGGAATTAACAATAACGAATAGTATTGGTGTGCTTCGAAAAAATATTGAATGGTTTAATTCTGAAGTGCAACAACTAGAACTGGAACATTATTTTATAGAAAGTAATTCAGCAATACAATCTTGTATATTATCAGGAAATCAAAAAGTAAAATCTTTAGCTACTTTATTACAAAATAAAAGCTTTGACGTAAAACCAATTTTATCACCAACCGTTCCTGAAAGACAAGAACGATTACGCTTTTGTTTACACAGTTATAATTCAGAAAAAGAAGTAACACAAGTGTTAACTCTGTTGGCTACTTTTGTAAAAGAAATCAATTAATTCATGCAAAATAATTATAAGATATTAGCAGTATTTGAGTATTCAACTGAAGCTCAAGTAATGACTTCAAAATTAGAGTCGGAAGGGATTAAAACAATGCTAATGGATGAAAAAACGATAGACTCCGATCCACTCATAAGTCAAGCCATTGGTGGTGTAAAACTTATGGTTCATGATGATGATTTTACAAAAGCTGTAGAGATTTATAATCAAATAAGAGTATATCAAAAAGATAAAAATGGTGATGATTTACATTGTGCTTCTTGCAATTCTAATCGTATTTTAGTAGCACCTCCTGAGCGCAAAAACATTTTCTATATGCTATTCCCATTCTTTGAAAAAACAAAGTATATCTGTAACGAATGTAAAACCATTTTTTAATGAAAAAAATATTTATAACAGGTATCTCTACCGAAGTAGGAAAAACAATAGCTTCTGCAATTATTACAGAAGCTCTAGAGGCCGATTATTGGAAACCTGTGCAAGCAGGAGAATTGAATAATTGTGATACATTAAAAGTTGAAAAATTAGTATCTAACTCAAAATCAAAATTTCATCCAAACAGTTATGCGTTACAAACACCTATGAGCCCTCATGCTGCCGCAAACATTGATGGTTTAACTATAAATTTAAAAGCAATTAGAGAGCCAAAAACTAAAAACAACTTAGTAATTGAAGGCGCTGGAGGTTTATTAGTGCCTCTAAATGATACTGAAACAATTCTTGATATTATCAAACCTCAATACCATGTTATCGTAGTGTCTAGACATTACTTAGGAAGTATTAATCACACCCTTTTAACAGTAAACTTGTTGAAAGAAAGAGGATTTGATATATCTATTCTTTTTAGCGGGAACGAACACCCAACAACAGAAACCGTTATAAAAAAAATGACAGGAGTTCCTGTTATTGGACGTATAGAAGAAGAACCTTATTTTGATAAAAATGTGATTAAAGAATATGCTGAACATTTTAAAGGAACTTTAGAAAAACTGACGTCACCCTGAACTTGTTTCAGGGTCACATAACCAATAGAAAATAGAACTATTAAAAAATTTAAACTCAAAACCTTAAAACTTTAGATTACTCATAATATGAGATGCTGAACCAAGTTCAGCATGACGCAAACAATGAAATATGTTATAACAAATAAACAACTCTGGTTTTATCCCATCCTTTTTGGGTTTCTAGGAACCACTATTGGTCTTGTTTTACGTTACGCTTTTACTGGAGAATTTGCAAATTTTCCTTTTAAAAATGTATTGCATTCGCATTCGCATGTGATGCTCTTAGGCTTTCTATTTAATGCCTTAGTTGTTTTAATTTGGGGCAATTTCACAAGTGGTATTGATAAAAAATCGTATCAACTTTATTTAGCATTACAAGTTTGTGTTGTAGGGATGCTTATAACTTTCATAATCCAAGGTTATGCTTTGTTTTCTATTCTGTTTTCCACATTACATTTATGGATAAGTTATGTGTTACTAATTCGTCTATGGAAACGACTGCAAGGAAATAGACGCTTCATCCAACTAATTAAAGTTGGAATCCTATTTCATTTTATTTCCTCGATTGGACCATATTGTTTAGGTCCTTTAATGGCTATGGGTATGCAAGATTCGCCATGGTATCAACAGTCCATTTTCTTTTATTTACATTTTCAATATTTTGGATCTCTTTTTATCTGGTTTTTAGTTGTGCTCTTACAAAGATCCACCGTTATTTTACAAAAGAGGCATTTGCAAATAATAGCCATTAGTTTAATTGGTCTTTATACACATTCATTAGATTATAGCTTTAATCATTGGGCAATTCAACTTATTGGGTCATTGAGTTCCATAGGGCTCTTAGTTGTATTACTTAGTTTTTGGCGTGCTTTTATGTTTGTAAAAAGACCCTATCAGGTTATCTATTTCATCTTACTATTTATTGCGTTTTGCAACATCATAGGTAGCCATCCTTTTATTGCTTCTCAAGTAGAACAAAATCGCTTCTTGTTGATTGCATGGTTACATTTATTGTTTTTAGGTTTGTACGTTCCTTTTATTTGGATAGAACTTAAACACAAAATTTCTAACTATACATGGATTATTTATAGTATTGCCTTTCTCTTTTCTCAATTAATTTTAGTGTTCCCAAATACACTATACAATCTATTAGATATATCGGTAATGTGGTTGCTGTTTATTGCATATTTTGGTGTGTTCTTAAGTGTGAGTGTTGTACATTTGACCTATCTATTTAAGAGTAAATAAATGTCATTACAAGAACGCGATAAAAAACATCTGTGGCACCCTTTAACACAGCATAAACTACATCCAAATCATTTAGCAATTACCAAAGCTAAAGGTACTTTATTATATGATGATAAGGGGAATGAATATATTGACGGAATTGCATCATGGTATACTTGCATGTATGGACATTGCAACAAGTATATAACTACCAAGGTTTCTGAGCAAATGCAACAACTAGATCATGTGGTTTTTGCAGGATTTACGCATGAACCAGCTGTTAAACTTTCTGAGGCTTTAATTGACATTTTACCCAACAATCAACAAAAACTGTTTTTCTCAGATAACGGATCAACTTCAGTAGATGTAGCTATAAAAATGGCATTACAATATCATTTTAATAATGGCGAAAAACGCGGAAAGATTATTGCCTTCGAAGGTGGTTTTCATGGGGATACTTTTGGTGCCATGAGCGTATCTGGACTATCTGTTTATAATGGCCCTTTTGAAGAGTTTTTTATTGATGTAGCTCGTATTCCAGTTCCAACAAAAGATAATTTTGAAGATGTAAAACAACAATTTATAACACTTCTTGAAACTGAAAATGTAGCAGCCTTTATCTATGAACCTTTGGTGCAAGGTGCAGCTGCAATGAAAATGTTTGAAGCATCCCTTTTAGATGAACTACTTAGTATTACAAAAAAACACAATGCTTTAGCTATTGCTGATGAAGTAATGACTGGCTTTGGAAAAACTGGTAAAAACTTTGCTTCAGAACATTTAACAAATCAACCAGATATAATTTGTTTAGCAAAATCCTTAACTGGAGGATTAGTACCTATGGCGATTACATCTTGTTCTCAAAAGGTGTATGATGCTTTTTTAAGTGATGATATTTCTAAAGGCTTTTTTCACGGACATACCTATTCTGCAAACCCAATAGCCTGTACTGCTGCTCTAGCTGGAATGGAATTACTAAAATCGGAAGACATTCAAGATAGCATAATACGCATTATACGATCACATAAAACATTTGATAATCGCATTAAAAACCACCCAAAAGTTGCAGAAACAAGACAATTGGGAGTTATTTATGCACTTGATTTAAATGTGGAAATGGAGCGTTATGGGAGCTTACGCAATCAGTTATTTAAAATTTTTATGGACAATGGCGTCTGTTTGCGACCGTTAGGAAATACCATCTATATTTTAGCTCCTTATGTAATTACAGAAAAGCAACTAGAAAAAGTGTATACAGTTATTGAAAAAACTTTAGACACCATCTAAAACCTTATCTAACAAGTTGATTTTTTCTTTACCTTCTTTAATTAAAACGTAAAGCTTTTCATATATCCATTCGCCATCAACTTTTTCCCCTTTAATAGTTACAGAACCTTTTCCTTTGAGGCCTTTAATTGGAATTGTAATATCTACATGTCCCGAATCACCTCCTTCTAAAGAAATATTTCCTTGCATGATACCATTTGTGTCAATATCCTCTCCTAAAATAGCCATTACTTCAGGACTATTTGATGCTTGTTCTACAGCATATGTATAAGGTGTGGAGTTAGTAATGGCACTTGAAACTCCAAATATTATAGCTCCAATACCAAAAACAAATAATAAGATAATTGTTAAGCAGCCTCCTACTGGAATTAACCAAGGCCAATTTCTGTCAAACCAACTCTTCTGTTTAATTTCTTCCATAATAATAGCTTTCTATAAAGATAAGTTATTTATAAAATCTAATTGTTACATTTTTGCTATGCTCCTTTTTTAAATACCTGTATTTTTGCCAAAAGAAAAACCACGTGCATAAACCCATTTCAATTACTGCTATTTCTTCTATTTCACCATTAGGAAATAATCTAGAGACTGTTTGGAAAAACTACCAAAATAAAGATCACTGTTTTACTGAGAAAAAATTTTCACACGGTACAGCTTTAGTTGCTGCAATTAATGATGAGTCAAAAAAAGAAATAGAAAAATTAAGAATCTCTGATAATAAATATAAATCCTTAGATAACTCGGTATTATATGCCATTTTAGCATCCAGAAATGCTATAAAAAAAGCACAATGGAATACCTCGGATAACTTTGGAATAAATATTGGTTCTTCACGAGGAGCTACAGCACTTTTTGAAACCTATCATAAAGAGTTTTTACAAAATAATAAAGCCAATACCTTATCATCACCTACCACAACACTTGGTAATATTTCATCTTGGGTTGCTCATGATTTACAAACTAAAGGTCCAGAAATTAGTCACTCTATTACATGTTCTACTGCGTTGCATGCGTTATTAAATGGAATTGCTTGGATTAATTCAGGAATGACAGATAAATTCTTAATTGGAGGAAGTGAAGCGCCTTTAACTTCCTTTACAGTTGCACAAATGCAGGCTTTGAAAATCTACTCTAAAGGCTCTAACGATTATCCGTGTAAAGCTCTTGATTTAGGCAAAAAACACAACTCAATAATTTTGGGAGAAGGCGCATCAGTTGCTTCTATGGAAAAAGGAAGAACTGAAAATGCACTAGCCATAATAGAAGGTTTTGGTTATGCCACAGAAGTATTAGAACACAATGTTTCTTTGTCAACTGATGCTGAATGTTTTCAAAAATCGATGTCGATGGCTTTAGGTAATTTGTCTCCTAATGATATTGATATTATAGTTACTCATACTCCAGGAACTATTAAAGGGGATCAGGCAGAAGTAAACGCAATTGAAAAAATATTTTGTAACAAAATTCCTGCATTGACTACTAATAAATGGAAAGTAGGACATACTTTAGGTTCTTCTGGAATGCTAAGTATTGAATTTGCAATTTTGATGTTACAGAAACAACAGTTTGTTGCAACCCCTTTTTTTAATAATAATTCACTTCCGAAAAGCATTAACAGAGTTTTAGTAAATGCTGTAGGATTTGGAGGGAATGCAGTATCCATTATACTTTCAATATAACTTGATTTAAAGTTAATATTTTTCCTTAATATAGTGTAGTATAATTTTGCTTTGCAAAAGTAAAGTTTCTATATTTCTAATCTTAAAAATTTCAAATTATGGAACAATGGTTTTCAAATTTAGAATTGCTAGCAAAAATATATTGGCTCATTTCAATTATTGGATCCATTATTTTTTTAATAGTAATAATTTTAGCTTTTACAGGAGGTGATGCCGATGAGGTTGAGGTTGATGCTGAAATTGATGCTGATACTGGCATGGGCTTTCAGTTTATCACTTTTAAAAATCTTGTTGGGTTTTTTACACTTTTTGGCTGGAGTGGTATTGCTTGTATAGATGCGGGTCTTTCTACAACCCTTACAATAATTATTTCTACACTCTCTGGATTACTTATGATGAGTATTATGGCTACTATGTTTTATTTTATGCAAAAATTAAGCGATAGTGGTACCTTAAATTATAAGAATGCTATTAACGCTATAGGAGAGGTGTATCTCACCATTGGTGCCAACCGTTCTAAAATCGGCAAAGTAAGTGTAAGCGTTCAAGGCGCTATGCGAGAGCTGGATGCGCTCACAGATTCTTTTACAGAATTAAAATCGGGAACCATCATTAAGGTAATAGATGTCACCGAAAACGGAATTTTAATTGTCGATATTACGAGAAAACCAATAGAACCAATAAAACAACATACTTATGAAATCACTGATAACTCAGGAAGCCTTTAATCTAGGACTTCCCATGGCTCTTATTTTTGGAGTATTATTTATATTCCTTTTTTTAATCGTACTCATACGACGTTATAAACGTTGTCCTTCGGATAGAATTCTAGTAGTTTATGGTAAAGTTGGAGGTGGAAAATCTGCTAAATGTATTCATGGAGGCGCGGCATTTATTTTGCCAGTAATTCAGGATTATCAATTTTTAGATTTAACACCAATTTCTATTGAAGTAAATTTAGTTAATGCCTTAAGTAAACAAAATATTCGTGTAAATGTTCCTTCTCGTTTTACAATTGGTGTTTCCACAGAACCTGGAATTATGCAAAATGCTGCTGAAAGGCTTTTAGGTCTAGGGCAAAATGAAATTCAAGAATTAGCACAAGAAATTATTTTTGGTCAGCTGCGTTTGGTAGTTGCATCCATGGATATTGAGGAAATTAATTCTGATAGAGATAAATTTTTAACCAATATTTCTCAAAGTGTAGAATCTGAACTTAAAAAAGTGGGTTTAAAACTCATCAACGTAAACATTACAGATATTGTTGACGAGTCAGGATATATAGAAGCTTTAGGTAAAGAGGCTGCTGCACATGCTATCAATGCTGCGCGTAAATCGGTAGCGGAAAAAACAAGGGATGGCTCGATTGGTGAGGCCAATGCCGTTCAAGATGAACGTACACAAGTTGCCGCAGCAAACGCCCAAGCGGTAGAAGGTGAAAATACTGCAAAAATTGCAGTAGCAAACTCCGACTCTTTGCGTCGTCAAAGAGAAGCTGAAGCCGAGCGTGTTGCTATTGCATCAGAAAAAGTACAAACAGCAAAAGCATTACAAGAGTCATATTCTGCTGAGCAAGAAGCAGAAGCAGTAAGAGCTGAAAGAGAACGTTCTTCTCAAATGGCAGACATAATTGTTCCAGCTGAAATTGATAAACGTAAAGTAGAGATTGATGCAGAAGCTGAGGCTGAAAAAATTAGAAGACGTGCAAAAGGGGAAGCAGATGCTATTTTATTTAAAGCGCAAGCAGAAGCCCAAGGGTTATATGAGGTATTAACAAAACAAGCGGCAGGTTTAGATCAAATCGTGAAAGCGGCAGGTAATAATTCCAAAGATGCTGTACTACTTTTAATTGCCGATAAATTACCCGAATTGGTAAAAACACAAGCAGAAGCAATCAAAAACATTAAAATTGACAAGGTGACTGTTTGGGAAGGAGGCAATTCAAAAAATGGTAAAACCTCTACTGCAAATTTCTTGTCAGGAATGTACCAATCTGTGCCTCCATTGCAAGAAATGTTTAATATGGCAGGAATGGAATTACCTGAATATTTAAAAGGTAAAGACCTGAAGTATAAAGAACCCAAGACTGAAGAAACCTCTTCGGAAAATCAATAATACTTAAACTCGCTTTCCAAGCGAGTTTTTTTAACTTATATTATATAAAAAAGACCTCTTAAAAATCTGTTTTATTATTTTTGTACTATGAATGAAACGAGACACAACTGGACCAAAGAAGAAATTCTAGACATTTATAATAAACCAATGATGGAGTTGCTTTATGAAGCAGCTACTATTCATCGCAAACAACACGATCCAAATGTTGTTCAAGTAAGTACATTATTATCTATTAAAACTGGAGGTTGTTCTGAAGATTGTGGCTATTGTCCTCAAGCGGCTCGCTATCATACCAATATTGAAGGGAATGATTTAATGACTGTGCAACAAGTAAAAGCCCAAGCTTTACGAGCAAAGTCTACTGGTAGTTCTAGAGTTTGTATGGGAGCTGCTTGGAGAAATGTCAAAGATGGCGAAGAATTTGACCAAGTTTTAGAAATGGTTCGTACTATAAATAAGCTAGATATGGAAGTATGTTGTACACTCGGTATGATTACTGAAAATCAAGCAAAGCGTTTGGCCGAAGCTGGTTTATACGCTTACAATCATAATTTAGATTCATCAGAAGAATATTATAAAGAAGTAATTTCTACTAGAGGTTATCAAGATCGTTTAGATACCATTGATAATGTAAGAAAAACAAATGTAACCGTTTGTTCTGGTGGTATTATTGGTATGGGAGAAAGTCTAGAAGATAGAGCTGGTATGCTTGTTGCCTTATCTACTTTAAATCCTCAACCTGAATCAACCCCTATTAATGCATTAGTTGCTGTAGAAGGAACACCTTTAGAAAATGAAAAACCTGTTGATATCTGGGAAATGATTCGTATGGTTGCAACTACTAGAATAGTAATGCCTGAAACTCAGGTACGATTAAGTGCAGGACGCACCCAAATGAGTCGTGAAGGTCAAGCTATGTGTTTCTTTGCAGGTGCTAACTCTATTTTTGCAGGAGACAAGTTACTTACTACACCTAATCCAGATGTAAATGAAGACCTAAAAATGTTTGAAGTTTTAGGTTTAAATCCACAAAAACCATTTACTAAAAAAGTACAACCGCAAACTGTAGAAGCGACCGAATCCAATTATAACTCTTTAGGTGAAAAACCAAAGTGGACGCGACCAGACCATAAAATTGAGCGTAATGAAATAGCAAAAGAAAAAGCTAAGGCACTTAAATAGTAATTTAATTCCATAAACTATCCACAATTTTTTTAAAGTAATTGTTGTTTTTACCTATTAAAAAACAATAAGCCTATAAATTAATTCGTTTTCTTAACTTTGTTTTCTACATTAAAATTATAGCATTTGAAACTAAATCTTCAAGACGTTCCTCGTGTTAAAACTATCACTAAAGAGGACTTTATAAAAAATTACTTTAAGCCACAAAAACCCGTGGTAATTGAGTGCTTTATTGAAGATTGGCCAGCCTATTCTAAATGGAATCTAGATTACATGAGGGCTATAGCAGGAGATAAAACTGTCCCTCTATATGATGATAGACCAGTAGATTATAAAGACGGTTTTAATGAGCCACATACCACGATGAAAATGAGCGAGTATATTGATTTACTCAAAAAAGAGCCTACAAAATTCAGAATCTTTTTGTGGAACATATTAAAAGAAGTACCACAACTACAAAAAGATTTTAACTATCCTAATTTTGGGTTACGCATTATGAAAAGCTTGCCTATGCTCTTTTTTGGAGGTAAAAATTCTTATACTTTTATGCATTATGATATAGATTTAGCCAATATTTTCCATTTTCATTTTGAGGGTCAAAAACAATGTATTTTATTCGACCAAAAGCAAAACAAATATTTATATAAAATCCCACATTCACTTATAACGAGAGAAGATATTGATTTTGCCAATCCTGATTTTAAAAAATGGCCTGCTTTAAAAAATGCTAAGGGTTACATTACTAACTTAAATCATGGTGAGGTATTATACATGCCTGAAGGGTATTGGCACTACATGAAATATATTACGCCTGGGTTTTCAATGAGTTTACGAGCTATTGCTAGAAATCCTAAAAACTTAGCAAAAGCAATTTATAATGTATTTGTTATGCGCAATTTTGATAATGTAATGCGGCGTTTAAAAGGTCAAAAATGGATTGATTGGAAAAACGAACAAGCAATAGTTAGAACTAACAACCTATTTCAAAAAAATTAATCTTTCCATCCCCAAGGTGCAGATGGAATATCTATTTCCTTAGTTAAATCAAAAGTTACTTTAAACACTCTGGGAGTTCCTAATCGTCTTAAATTATAAGAAAACTCTTTATCATTTAAGGTAATCCACCATACATTTGTTGAAGCCGCAGGAATTAAATTTTTAGTTTCTTCATCTGCAGGAAAAATTTGAATAGTAGATTGTCCTGCATTAGTTGTTTTACCACCATACATGGTAATTTTATCTTCTGTCCCATCTTCATGTCTATGATCGTGCTTTAACAGAATTCGATTATTTTCAAAAGTTAATACCCAAGTTCTAGATTTATCGTCTCCAACAAAAAACGGAATCTTGATAACATTATCACTACAAGAGCGTACATGCATTACCAATTTCTTTCCTCCAAATTGTTCGTCATTTTCAGGTAAAACCAAAGTACCTTCAAACGATTTTCCACATATATTTTGGAGAGCATTCCAAAAATGTTTCGCTTCACTTTTCTCTTGTGAAAACATTATAGAAAAACTAAGCAATATTAGAAGTGTAATACTATTTCTCATAGATATAAATTTATTAAGAAAGATACTGTTATTTAATCAATTCATTTACTTTATCGTATACTAAAAAAGATTCCCAGCCTCGGTATAACAAATAATCTGTTAGCTTTTTCTTTTTCTTGTATTTATCCTTTTCATTAATAGAATTATATCTTTTTTCAGCTAAATCATTAAAAATCTGTATATATTCTTTTTCATCTATTTCCGCAAGTGCTTGATTAATATTAGTTATAGATATATCTTTTTTCTTTAGTTCTATAACTAACCGACGCTTTCCCCATTTCTTAATTTTTAATTTGCCACTCACAAATACTTTAGTGTAACGTTCTTCATTTAAAAAATTATGCTGTAATAGATGCACTATAATTACATCAATAGCTTCAGGAATCATATACATCTCTTTTAGTTTTTGAGCTACTTCTTTATGGCAACGTTCCTGATAAGCGCAGTAATATTCAAGCTTCTTTTTAGCTTCGTCTATTGTATAAGTGTGTTTATTAATCATCCTCAAAAATAGTAATTGAAACCAAATAAGGCACTAATTACAAACTCTAAAAATTTCTTCAACGATTAATTATTACTACTAATTACGGATTTTCCGTAGCAAGTTTATGGTTTTACCGTAGTAATAAGACTAAGTTTCTAGATATATTTGAATTAATTACCTAAAATAATTGCCCTACTATTTTGTTTATCAGATTAATAGCAAATGAAATATAAAATTACTTTTATACTCCTTTTTGGGGCTCTATACTTTAGTCATGGGCAAACTATATTTTCTAACGAAATAACCGACACTGATCCATCTACCGATAACCCTTATGTAAATGGACAGTATGTTGATCCAAATATTACTGTTTCTGGAATAGGAAGAGGTCCTGGGTTAACTCGTGTTCAACCTGCACGTGGGGCAAATACTTATGCTGCTTACAATTTTTGGACTAATGACTTACATACTGATGATTATTTTGAGTTTGAGCTAACACCAAATATTGGGTACAGCATTGACTTTATTAATTTTATTTATACTGGAAGGACGATAAATTTTTACGATACGCCACCAACTAACATCTCTATTAGGAGCAGTTTAGATGGGTTTTCTAGTAATATTGGTACTCCAACTTTAACAGGAATTAACACTATAGATTTGTCTAGCACAACATATCAAAAAATCACTTCTGCTATTACGTTTAGAGTATATGCTTGGGGAGGAGCTCCACTAGGGATTTTTGGAATTGATGATTTTGAATTTAATGGTTCAGTAAATGCAATTCCATGTTATGGAGGAACAACTTATACTTGGCAAGCTGGTAATTGGGATATTCCAGGAACACCAACAGTGAATGACCCTGTTATTATTAATGATGTTTATAACACAACTACAAATGGAAGTTTTACAGCTTGTAACTTAACAGTAAATGCAGGTAATACATTAACCGTTACTAACGGTAATTACATAGAAGTTGAAAATGATATAATCGTTGATGGTACTATAATTGTAAATCCTCAAGGTGCTGTCGTTCAAAATAATAATACAGCTACCGTTACCAATAATGGATTAATACAAGTTGTAAAGAAAACTGCTCCTATGAATGATTGGTATGAATATACCTATTGGAGTTCTCCTGTATTTGGCGAAACAATTGAAACAGGTTTGTCTTTTTCACAACCTGATAGACGTTTTTCCTATAATGGTGCCAATTTTTTAGATGCAACTATGGAAACTAACAATAACAATGCTACTGTTCCTGGTCAAGATGATATTGATGACAACGGTGATGATTGGGCTTTTGTTAGTGGAGCTACTGTGATGACTCCTGGAGTTGGATATGCTTCTACTCATTCACAAGCTCTTTTTATTGGACCTCCATTTTCTAGTCCGCCATATCAATTTGATTACATTTTTGAAGGCCCTTTTAATAATGGTGTTATTACTGTTCCTGTTTATAGGAATGATTCTAATACAGATGATAATAATTGGAATTTCATTGGAAACCCATATCCTTCTGCTATTGATGCTGATTTGTTTTTAGCCTCTAATAGTATTATTGCTACTAACACACCTCATAATGCTGCTTTGGATGGTGCTATCTTTCTTTGGTCACAAAATACTGCACCTTCTAATACCGCTAACGGAAATCAAAATTTAAACTTTGCTGGTTCTGACTATGCAGTTATTAATGCCATTGGACAAACTGCTGGTGGTGATGGTACAATACCATCAAGAAACATCCCTTCTGGTCAAGGTTTCTTTGTTGTTTATTCTGATGCTGCTACTCCTGATGCTACTACTGGTGATATTAGTGAAGGGACTGTTGTTTTTAATAATTCTATGAGAGTAACTGGTAATAATGACCAGTTCTTTAGAGCTTCTAATAAAACGAATAAACTGTGGTTAAACTTAACTTCAGATAATGGAGTCTTTAACCAAATTCTTGTCGCTTATGCTAAAGGGGCTACTGATGCTAATGATGGAATGGCATATGATACGCCTAAAAACTTAGCTTCTGATGCTTCGGCTATTTTATACTCCATTATAGAAAATGATCCTAAGAGATTTGTTATTCAAGGAAAAGATATGAATAGTATTAATAAAGATGAAGTTATTAAAGTTGGCTACTCTACTAAAATAGATATCGCAACAATTTATACTTTGTCTGTTCCTCAACTACAAGGGAGCTTTTTAAATGATAATCCTATATTTTTAAAAGATAAGTTATTAAACGTGCTCCATAATTTAAAAGATAATGATTATAACTTTACTTCGGAAGTTGGAGAATTTAACGATCGTTTTGAAATTGCTTTTAGCGAAGCTGCTTTATCTTTAAATGATATCGCTTTTGATGAAAATGCGCTTTCTATTATTGAACATAAAAATGGAGATGTACAGTTTAAGTTAAACGCTTCAAATAAAATGAATGCCATTAAAATTATTGATCTACAAGGACGTGTTTTATATGATTTTAATGTGAATAGTAATAACGAAACTTTAAAACTAGCTAACTTAAGGCAAGCGCCTTATATCGCTAAAATTACACTGGATAATAACAACGTTATTACTAAAAAAACTGTTAAAAAATATTAACTACTCTTTAAGCTTACTCTCTTTTTAGTTATAAATATCTTCTTACTTGTTAAAATTGGATTGTTTTTCGTCTAAATAGTTAAAAACATCGACGTACTCCTTTTTTTATGTTTCTGTAAGTACTTGATTTACATTAATTTTGAGAAGTTGTTTTCTTTTTTACTAAAGTTATAGTTATCTAAACTATAAAATTAGATATAACTCTAATATTTTAAGCTTAGCAAATGAAATACAAAATTACATTTATATTACTTTTTTTAGTTTCTAGCTTTAGTTATGGGCAAAGTATTTTTACAAATAATATTGATGGAGTTGGCGGAAATCAGCCAAATAATTTCAATCCTTTCACAAATGGTCAAGTTATTGATCCAAATATTACTGTTTCTGGAATAGGAAGAGGAACTGGATTAACTGGGACAAACACAAATAATAGATATAATGCCTCAAGTTGGAATACTGCAACATTGGATGCTAATTCTTATTTTGAATTTACATTAAATCCAAATGCAGGTTATGAAATTGATTTTATCAGTTTTGAATATACAGGTCAAACTTCAGCTACTGGACCAACAAATTTAGCTATAAGAAGTAGTGTTGATGGATATATTTCTGATATAGGTGTTCCTGCTTTTACTGGATCAGCTATAGATTTATCTAACGCTACATATCAAAATATTACTACTACAATTACTTATCGGGTTTATGGTTGGGGAGCTTCTAGTGTAAATGGAACTTTTAGTATTAATGACTTTACTTTTAATGGTTCAGTAAATGCAATTCCATGCTATGGAGGAACAACTTATACTTGGCAAGCTGGTAATTGGGATATTCCAGGAACACCAACAGTGAATGACCCTGTTATTATTAATGATGTTTATAACACAACTACAAATGGAAGTTTTACAGCTTGTAACTTAACAGTAAATGCAGGTAATACATTAACCGTTACTAACGGTAATTACATAGAAGTTGAAAATGATATAATCGTTGATGGTACTATAATTGTAAATCCTCAAGGTGCTGTCGTTCAAAATAATAATACAGCTACCGTTACCAATAATGGATTAATACAAGTTGTAAAGAAAACTGCTCCTATGAATGATTGGTATGAATATACCTATTGGAGTTCTCCTGTATTTGGCGAAACAATTGAAACAGGTTTGTCTTTTTCACAACCTGATAGACGTTTTTCCTATAATGGTGCCAATTTTTTAGATGCAACTATGGAAACTAACAATAACAATGCTACTGTTCCTGGTCAAGATGATATTGATGACAACGGTGATGATTGGGCTTTTGTTAGTGGAGCTACTGTGATGACTCCTGGAGTTGGATATGCTTCTACTCATTCACAAGCTCTTTTTATTGGACCTCCATTTTCTAGTCCGCCATATCAATTTGATTACATTTTTGAAGGCCCTTTTAATAATGGTGTTATTACTGTTCCTGTTTATAGGAATGATTCTAATACAGATGATAATAATTGGAATTTCATTGGAAACCCATATCCTTCTGCTATTGATGCTGATTTGTTTTTAGCCTCTAATAGTATTATTGCTACTAACACACCTCATAATGCTGCTTTGGATGGTGCTATCTTTCTTTGGTCACAAAATACTGCACCTTCTAATACCGCTAACGGAAATCAAAATTTAAACTTTGCTGGTTCTGACTATGCAGTTATTAATGCCATTGGACAAACTGCTGGTGGTGATGGTACAATACCATCAAGAAACATCCCTTCTGGTCAAGGTTTCTTTGTTGTTTATTCTGATGCTGCTACTCCTGATGCTACTACTGGTGATATTAGTGAAGGGACTGTTGTTTTTAATAATTCTATGAGAGTAACTGGTAATAATGACCAGTTCTTTAGAGCTTCTAATAAAACGAATAAACTGTGGTTAAACTTAACTTCAGATAATGGAGTCTTTAACCAAATTCTTGTCGCTTATGCTAAAGGGGCTACTGATGCTAATGATGGAATGGCATATGATACGCCTAAAAACTTAGCTTCTGATGCTTCGGCTATTTTATACTCCATTATAGAAAATGATCCTAAGAGATTTGTTATTCAAGGAAAAGATATGAATAGTATTAATAAAGATGAAGTTATTAAAGTTGGCTACTCTACTAAAATAGATATCGCAACAATTTATACTTTGTCTGTTCCTCAACTACAAGGGAGCTTTTTAAATGATAATCCTATATTTTTAAAAGATAAGTTATTAAACGTGCTCCATAATTTAAAAGATAATGATTATAACTTTACTTCGGAAGTTGGAGAATTTAACGATCGTTTTGAAATTGCTTTTAGCGAAGCTGCTTTATCTTTAAATGATATCGCTTTTGATGAAAATGCGCTTTCTATTATTGAACATAAAAATGGAGATGTACAGTTTAAGTTAAACGCTTCAAATAAAATGAATGCCATTAAAATTATTGATCTACAAGGACGTGTTTTATATGATTTTAATGTGAATAGTAATAACGAAACTTTAAAACTAGCTAACTTAAGGCAAGCGCCTTATATCGCTAAAATTACACTGGATAATAACAACGTTATTACTAAAAAAACTGTTAAAAAATATTAATCTTATTATCGAATAAATGTTAAAAGCGAAGATTTCTCTTCGCTTTTTTGTTCTTATAGACTATACTTTAAAGATAAAATGACGTTAGTCCCTGGAGCAGCAATACCAGAGGAGTAAGGTCTATATAATTGATTTGTAATATTTTCAATTGTAGCAATTAAGGATGTAGATGGACTAATATGATATTGAGATCTAAAATTTAAGGTATACCAAGATGGTGCATACGGTTTTCCATTCTCATCTAAGGCAAAAATATAATCTACTAATGAAGATGCTAGTTGATTGTTAGATAATTCTCCATTATAATTTATAAATGCATCGCATTTTAATTTGTTTTTATCCCAAATTAAATGCGTGTTTCCAAAACTTGGAGCCACATGCCTCACTGGAACTTCTATTCCATCCTTATCCTCTTCAGTCCCTCTAGTAATACTATATTGTGATGTTAATTTTAAATAGTCATTAAAAGAGATTTTAACTCCAGCTTCAAAACCATAAATCCATGCTTTAGAAGCATTTTGGATTGCTTGAATATCACTCAATTCACCATCATACATCATTTGAGTTTCTCCATTTAAAGTAAAATCACGTCTAACCAATGCATTATCAAGATAGGTGTAGTAGGCTGCTAAATCGAAAATTACGTCATCATTAATATTTAAAACTAAGCCTAATTCACCTCCGTAAGCATATTCGGATTTTAAATTAGTATTGGGTACTACAACAGATCCTGGTTCAGAATCAAATATTTTACCCACATCATCAATATTTGGTGCTCTAAATGCTGTAGATGTGTTTAATTTCCACAATAATATTTTGTTTGGTGCCCAACTGATACCTGCTGTTCCCGTAAAAGCACCAGTATTAATACTAGCATCGCTAAAAGGCAGGTTTAAAAATGCATTGTTTTCTTCTAAATTTGCATTTATAGATATATGATTAAACCTAATACCTGATTGAAATGTAAACTTACTATTTGGTTTATATTTATAACTCGTATATGCTGCAATAGACTGCCAAGTAGAGCCATGAGGATACCTTGTTGCAATAGGTTGAGATGTATTTGAAGAAATAGAAGTTTCTTTTGCTTTAGAACCAACTGTATTATAAACATATTCTGCACCATAGAATAACCTTGAAGTGTCGGATAAGGTTTTTTCAAAATCTAAATTGGCAGTTAACACATCTACATTTTCTTCTCTAATTCTTCTTGAATCTGAGTATAAATTTCTATCTATTCTACTTTCTTGGAAATTCTGATAAGCTGCGGTAACCTTAAAGTTATCGTATAAATTAGATTTGCTACTTAAAGTGGTCATTTTAATATTTCCCATAAACCATTTTTGTGGGCCATAACTCCATTCAGCAGAGCGCAGTTCATTACCACTATACCTCATAAGTCTATCATATCGTGGGTAATCAGAAGTTACGGAATAATGTATTCCTAGATCAAAATGCAATTTATCATTAGCTTTATAATGAATTTTCTCAAGCAGGTTTATTTGGTTGTAACCCGTAAATTTTTGTACTCTTGGATCATCATTTTGGGTAATAATATCTATACCATTACTAGTATTTACATATTCATTACGCAAATAATCATTAGGTCCAAATTTTCCCATTTTTAAATCGTCAAAATCTGTATAACTTACACTGGTCAAAAATGCCCAATTTTTATACCCTAAATTAACATCTAAATGGCCTGTTTTTTCATTTGAAGCAGAAGTATATCTTAAAATGGCATTTGTCTTTAACAACAATGAATCCGATTCTGATAATTTTGGTTTTTTTGTATAAAAATTCATAACACCACCTATAGCATCACTCCCATAGATAACGGATCCTGCACCCAAAATCACCTCTGTATTTTGAATAGCAAAAGGGTCTATAGATATAATATTTTGCACATTACCTCCTCTAAAAATAGCCGTATTCATTCTAACATCATCAACCGAGATTAAGAGTCTATTTGTAGAAAATCCTCTTATTAAAGGGCTTCCGCCTCCCATTTGACTTTTTTGAATAAAGACTTGTCCCGAGTTTTGAAGCAAATCTGCACTTGTTTGCGGATTACTAAACACCACATCTTCTGCCTTAATACTCATTATTTTTTGAGGCACTTCTTTTTTGCTTTGCTCAAACTTTGAGGCAGAAATTACAATTTCATCCAAATCTTGCGATTTAGACTTTAAATAAATAATATTTGTAATATTTGACTTAACAAGTGTCGTTGTAATATGTGCAATATGTTGAAAAGTTATTTTTTCATTTTCAGAAAAAATATCAAGTACTATTTTGCCATCAAATCCAGAAATAGTGCTTTTCGTTTTACTCGAATTATATGCTGCTACGCCTAAAATTGGTTCGCTAGTTGTTGCATCTAAAACTGTTATTTCCTGGGCACTAGTGAAGAGACAAAAAAAACATAAAAAAAAGAAACAAAGGCTTCTCATATCTTAACTAAATACTTGATTTAAAATTGATAAAGATTTCGGGTGTTTAAATCCGTCCAAATGTAGCTTAAAATAGAGTAATATCATACTTAAAAAATCACGTTTTTGAGATGATGTTATCTCCAATAATTTACTATCATCAAATTTTATGCCTAAGCACTGTTTAAGTATTGTTAAATTATTTCCTGTAATACAGTTAGAATTCGTTTTGATGTTTTGAAATTTACCTTCTTCTAAATTAAAATATGTACTGTTTATTGTTTTAGGGTTTTCTGGATAAAAACCTAAATATTTTGTGAGTTCTGTTAAAAAAAGTAAATGAAAATTAGTGTTAGTTTCACTTTCATCAAACCATATCATGGTGGTTTCTAAAAAACTATACAAAGCCTCGTTCTTTTCTTCTTCAATTAAAATACTGGACAAAACTTCGGATAGAAACATGGCTATAGTACTTTTAATAACATTGGTATGTAATGAACTATAATATGTCTGAAGTTTTATGTCTCTTAAATAGTTTAAAGAGCGATTTTCTTTATGGTCAGCTTCTATTTCTAATAAACTCAAAGGTTGAAAATAAGCAACTTTAAATTTCCCTTTTTTAGTTTTTAACGCATTTTTTACTAAATAAGAAATAACTCCAAATTTTTCGGTATAACACTTAATAATAAGATCGTGATCTTTGTACTTAATTTTTGATAAAACAATGGCTTTTGTAGAAATTATCATTGCCTAATTATCATTAGCTTTAAGACTTTTGTTTCTAGGGATCCCATGTCAGAAATCATTACAAGATATACCCCTGAAGCAACGGTATTATTTGCCATATTTTTTCCGTTCCAATAGGCTGTTCCTCCATCTATTTCAAGGTTATAACCTCGATATCTTGAATTTGCTCTAGATTGTGCTTCAGCTACTAAGTTTCCTTCAATATCAGTAATCTTAATATTAACATTATCTGTAATATCTTTTATTTTTACTTTTTCGGTAGTAATATTAAACTCGGGTCTTACTGGGTTTGGATACACATATGCATCGACTAGTTCTTCGGTAGGAGAAGAACCTCCAGATTTAAAAGACATCAATCCTTTATCCGTACCAATGTAAATCACTCCATTGACATCATCGATACTTACATCATTTACATTGTTAGACGGGAGCGGTGAGTTGTCTTTCGTGAAATGATAAATTGTTTGTTGACCATCTGGCGAAAAATAATATAACCCAGCTCCAATTGTAGCTACCCATTTATTATTTGACCCATCGACTTTAATATCGGATATAAATTGGTCTTGAAGCAACTCTTTAGGAATGCCATTATCCAATATTACAATTTCATCAGTCGTCAAGTTTTCATCATTAAAAAACCCAGATACATTATAAAGTACTCTCAAACCTATGTCTGTTCCAATCCATAATTGGCCTCCTTTATCCAAAGCGATGGCTCTTACAGATTTTTCTGGTAGATTCCCGTTTTCTTTATCAACGTTTCTAAATATAAAATTCCCTCCATTTTCTTTAAAACCAATGACCCCATAAGAAAACGAAGCAATAAATATATCGCCTGAAGGAGCTAATAAAAGTTCTTTAAATCCAATATTGTCGGTTAAAGCATTAGGAATTAACTCAGTAAAATCAAAGCTTCTCCACAAATTTGAATTTGGGTCGTATGATTTTAAAGGCTTTTCTACTAAACCTGTAAGTGACCATAGTACACCATTATCATCAAATGTAGTCCCAGAAACTCTAATACTTTTATAATTTGGTGTACTAGGTAAAACTAAAGACTCTAAGCCGCTATTAGTCTCATCTAGCCTTTGTGTTGCCATACCGTCATTAATTTCTAACATCCCATCATGAAAAGAACTTACAAATACTTGTTGTGGGTTTAAAGGGTTAATCGAAATGGCATTTAAATTTCGTAATCCAAAAACATTTTCATAAGAAATATTATTCCATTTATCGTCAAACAATTGACTAACACCTTCATTTTTAAATGGGCTTGGATTGTAGAACTTTGTATAGTCTCCATAAGAAATCCACACATTCCCAAATCCAGAGGTAATTGAAAACACATCGTTTCTTAATGGTCCATCTGGGTGTATTTCTAGAAATGTTGCTACATCTGCTTCTATTGTTCTTAAAACTCCAAATCCATTAGAGCCAATATAAATCCCTTCTTGTGTTACTGTAGAAGATGTAAAAGTAGTGTCAAATTCTATTGTTAACGTTGGGTTTACCAAAAGATTGAAATCAGAGTCATAAATATAAACATTATCTTGGGTCGTTATAACTAATTGATTGTTTGAGCTTTTTATGTCTAATGGTTGTCTTGGGTAGACTGCCAATTGATTAAGTGTTGTGCCGTTTATTTCATAAATTCTACTATTCGTAGAGGTACAGTATAACTTATTTAAAACTGTCTCAATTCCATTAAAATTACTTGTTGATATTTGTTCCCATTCTTGAAAATCTATTAAGTTTGGGCTACTCAATAAACCTCTTTTAATACCTCCACCACCTTCACAGGCTGCATAGATATAACCATTGAAAATTGTTGATTGATTAACTTGTATTTGCGATCCTCCATTTCCAATATAATAGGTGTCTCCAAATTCTAACCTAGATAAATCAAAGACCGAAATTCCAAAATCTGCTGAAATAAAAATATATTCATCAAGTTCCCTAAAATGGTTAATTCTTTTATTATTAGGTGGAATTGTATTTTTATCTAAAATATCGACTACAGTTGTCATTTCTTCAGTAGATTCATTAAAAACCTCCATCAATCCATTTTCATATCCTATAATTAGTAAATTATAATTCTCGCTATAATGAATTGTTGAAATTAATTCTCCAGACAATCCAGTAACTGTAGAAATTGTTTCTAACTCTTGAGTTATTAAATCATAACTGAAAATAGCATTTTCAGAAGCTGCATAAATTTTTTCTTGACTCGCTACTACATCTTTAATGTTCAAATACGAAAAATGTCCTTCCCAAAGCAAAGAAGTACTTTGAGCATTTAAAAAAAACACGCCAATAAGTGCAAAAAATATTATAAAAAACTTCTTTTTCATTTATTTATTTCAATAGTCAAATATATTTATTACTAACGACAAATACAGTGAAATCATATATATTAAAAGTAAAAAGCTTCCAGAAATCTGGAAGCTTTAGAACTTATTTGGTTTGTTTGTCTTTTAAACAACTCCTTGATCCAGCATTGCATCTGCTACTTTAACAAAACCTGCAATATTAGCACCTCTTACATAGTTAACATATCCATCTGCACCTGTTCCATACTTTACACAAGATTCATGAATATCGTCCATAATTCTATTTAGCTTAGCATCAACCTCTTCTCTTGTCCAATTTAAACGTAATGAGTTTTGACTCATTTCAAGGCCTGAAGTTGCTACACCTCCTGCATTAGACGCTTTTCCAGGCGAGAATAACACTTTTGCATTTTGAAAAGCTTCAATAGCTTCTGGGGTTGTTGGCATATTTGCTCCTTCTGCAACTGCAATAACATTATTTGATATTAATACTTGTGCTTCTTCCTCATTTAATTCATTTTGAGTTGCACATGGTAATGCTATATCACACGAAATAGACCATGGTCTTTTATCAGCATGAAATATTGCCGAAGGGTATTGCGAAGTATATTCACTTATTCTTCCTCTTTTAACATTTTTTAAATTCATTACAAAAGCTAATTTATCAGCATCAATACCATCTGCATCATGAATAAATCCAGAAGAATCAGATAAAGTAACAACTTTAGCTCCCAATTCAGTTGCTTTTTCACATGCAAACTGGGCAACGTTTCCTGAGCCAGAAATAACAACTGTTTTTTCATTAAAAGAATCTCCCTTTGTTGCTAGCATATTTTTAGCAAAATAAACTGTACCATAACCTGTTGCTTCAGGACGAATTAAAGATCCTCCATAAGCTATACCTTTGCCTGTCAATATTCCTGTGAACTCATTTCTAAGTCTTTTATATTGTCCAAACATGTAACCTATTTCACGACCACCAACACCAATATCTCCAGCTGGAACATCAGTATTAGCGCCTATATGACGAAAAAGCTCATTCATAAACGACTGACAAAAACGCATTACTTCGTTGTCGGATTTTCCTTTTGGATTAAAATCTGATCCTCCTTTTCCTCCACCCATTGGTAAAGTGGTCAATGAGTTTTTAAATACTTGCTCAAAACCTAAAAATTTAAGTATACTTAAGTTAACACTTGGGTGAAAACGTAAGCCTCCTTTATAAGGTCCAATTGCAGAATTAAATTCTACTCTAAATCCTCTATTCA
This sequence comes from Pontimicrobium sp. SW4, assembly GCF_039954625.1. Taxonomy (NCBI): domain Bacteria; kingdom Pseudomonadati; phylum Bacteroidota; class Flavobacteriia; order Flavobacteriales; family Flavobacteriaceae; genus Pontimicrobium; species Pontimicrobium maritimum. The sequence continues at coordinate 3,254,930 of NZ_CP157199.1, read as the reverse complement.
CTTGAGTATTTCCGTTATCGTCTACCCATGGCACTCTAAAAATGATCGTTCTTTCTGGTTCTACCATTCTTTCAAGTAGCATTTTACCTTGATATTTTGGGTTTTCCTCAATAAACGGAATTACCGTTTCTGCAACTTCGTGCACAGCTTGCATAAATTCTGGTTCGTTACCATTTCTTTCTTTAACAAGCTCCAAAAATGCATCTATTTTTGCTTTCATTTATATAATTTTGAAGTAATAATAAATCATTAAATTTTTATGAGCACAAATATACATTATCTTAAAAAAAAATTATCTTTTTTTTATTATTTCACAATAACTTTTTAATATTAGTTGTTATTTATAATGAATATTTAATTTATACGTTTAATCGGATTAATTTGTTCGTTCGTCGAAGTTTTTTATATTTGCTCATATTAAAGCCATAAACGGCAAATAATATCTATGCTTAACCTTAAACAATTAGTTTCACTAATATGCATACTTACCTTTTTCCAGGTATCCTTTGCTCAATTAGGTTTTTCTCATGAAATTGGGGTTATAGCAGGTCCTGTACAATTTAGGTCAGATTTTGGACAACGACAAAATGAAAAAAATAACTTTGGGAATTCAGGATATGGTATTGGCGTTATTCATTATTTAAACTTTGCTTATAGTGCAGATTGTAACTGTTATACGACTTACAATTATTTTAGTGATCATTTTAAGTTAAGAAATGAAATTTCATACAACAAAACTCAACTAGAACATCTTGGAGCATGGGTAGCTCCTCATAAAACTACTACTGAAGCTAACCAATTAAGGGCTCATAAAGGTGTTGCCGAAAATTTTGATGTTGGAACTCAAATTGAGTTTTTTCCAAAAAGTATTCGAGATTTTCAAGGTTTCGCTTATAGGTTTGCACCTTTTATAAGTCTTGGAGTTCATTATACTTATTCTACCCCTGAAGTCTCAACAACCTATGGAGATGGCGATATTAACAATTCTAATAACTTTTACTCTTTTTGGCAAGATGGATCTGTAAGTAACGAACCCGTTAGCGGATGGTCAATTGTAACAAGTATAGGTACTAGATATAAAATTGGAGTACTATCAGACCTTATGATAGATCTTAGATGGCAATATTACGGAAATGACTGGGTCGATGGTTTAAACCACCAACTGGAATCAAATAAATTTAACGATTGGTTATTATGGCTTAATGTAGGTTATATCTATTATCTAGATTAAACTAAGCGCCTGCTTTAAATCGTCTATTAAATCTTTTTCGTCTTCAATTCCAACGCTTAATCTAATTAAAGAATCTACAACTCCTGTTTTTTCACGTTCTTCTTTAGGAATACTTGCATGCGTCATACTAGCTGGATGACCAGAAAGTGATTCAACACCTCCTAAGGATTCGGCAAGTGTAAATATTTTTAGGTTTTCAACTATCTTAATTGACTTTTCATAATTGTTCCCTTTTGTCGTAAAAGATAACATTCCTCCAAAATCTTTCATTTGTTCTTTTGCTATGTTATAATTTGGATGAGTTTTAAAACCAGGCCAATACACTTTTTCTATTTTTGGATGAGATGCTAAATATTCAGCTACTGCTTTACCATTTTCACAGTGTCTCTGCATTCTAACATGCAATGTTTTTATGCCTCTAAGTACTAAAAAACTGTCTTGAGGTCCACATACAGCTCCACTTGCATTTTGAATAAAATAAAGCTTTTCGGCTAGTTTTTCGTCTCTTAACATGAGTGCTCCCATAACAACATCGCTATGGCCTCCTAAATATTTTGTAGCAGAGTGCATTACTATATCTGCTCCTAAATCTAATGGTCGCTGTAAATATGGTGTTGCAAAAGTATTATCGACAGCCAACAACACATTGTGCTTTTTAGCTACAGTTGCTAATGCTTTTATATCAATAATATTTAGCATTGGATTTGTAGGTGTTTCTGTCCAAATTAATTTTGTGTTTGCATTAATTTTTTCTTCCACATTAGAAACACTTTCCATTCCAACGAAATGAAATTTAATTCCAAATTTTTCAAAAATATGCTTAAACAAACGATACGTTCCTCCATATAAATCGTTAGTAGAAATGACCTCGTCTCCAGGCTCTAAAAGTTTAATTACTGCATCAATAGCTGCTAATCCAGAGCCAAAAGCCAAACCATAATTTCCATTTTCAATACTTGCAAAAGCATTTTCTAGAGCCTTACGTGTTGGATTGTGAGTTCTTGAGTATTCAAACCCTTTATGACCTCCAGGAGTACTTTGGGCATACGTAGATGTTTGATAAATTGGAGGCATTACTGCTCCATAAGCAGGATCATGTTCTTGGCCTCCATGAATGGTCTTGGTATTAAACTTCATCTTTCTAATTATTTGCAACAAATGTATATATAATTCGTTGTATTCAAAAGTATACAATATCTTTATAGTATTAATTCAAAATAATTGTGTTGAAAACAAAATATGCTGCTTTATTTTTATTAATAATGGTCTTTTCTTGTGAAGAAACAACCTTAGTAAGTTTTAGTGAAACAAATACCCTTCATGAAGATAATGCTATCATAGAGCTAAACATCCCTAAAGCAGAAGGTGCTTCGGCTCAAGCTAAAGCAATTAACAAAACAATTGAAAACCATATTGCAAATATGTTGGTATTTCTTGAAGAACCCTCAGATACACTTCAATTAAAATATGCTATAAAAACCTTTGATTCTGAATATAAATCTTTTAAAGACGGTTTTGGTGAAAATGCCATGGTTTGGGATGCTAGTGTTGATGGGGAAGTGACTTACCAATCATCTGAACTTATCTCTATTGCAATAAATGGTTATATTAATTCTGGTGGTGCACATGGAAATTTAAATGTCACTTTTTTTAATTTTGACTCCTCGGGAACTCTCTTAAATCTTGATGATTTATTTATCGATAAAGAAGGTTTAATTAAGGTTGCAAAAACATATTTTGAAGAAGAAATCAAAGGCAGTGAAGTTAATTATTTTTTCGGAAAACCTTTTTCTCTTCCTGCAAATATTGGCTTTAATGACGAAGGTGTTGTCTTTTTCTATAATGTTTACGAAATAGCATCTTACGCTGATGGAATTACTGAATTTACAGTGCCTTTTGAAGCTATAGAAAGTTTCTTAAAAATTTACTAGTCTTTAGGCTTTGTTAGTTTTTTAACAATTGGTTCTACGGTTAAACCTTGTCCTATTATTGAAAATGCTACAATTATATAAGTAATTACTAAAAACAATTCCTTATGCATTTCTTGAGTTAAACTTAAAGCTAATGCAATAGAAATACCACCTCTTAAGCCTCCCCAAGTCATAATAATATTAGTATTAGGAACAAACTCTAGTTTTTTATCAAAAAATTTAATTGGCCCCCAAAGAGATACAAATCTTGCTAAAAGTACAATTGGAATCCCTAATAAACCAGCTATGATATAACTACCTTCAAATGTTAATACTAACATTTCCATACCAATCATTACAAATAAAATGGTATTCAAAAACACATCTATAAGTTCCCAAAATTTATCAACATAAGCTTCAGTAATTTCAGACATTGCAGAATTTCTAACAGTATCATTGCCAACTATGAGTCCTGCAGTTACCATTGCTAATGGTGCAGACATATGCAAACTTTGAGCTAGAAGTGTTCCCCCCATTACAGCCGCTATAGTAATAATAACCTCTACTTCATAATCGTCTATAGAGCGCATCATTCTATATGTAATCCACCCAAGAATTAAACCTAAAACAATTCCTCCTAGTACTTCTACAGCAAACATTTCAGTAATGTATCCTAAAGTAACATCACTTCCTCCTTCGGCTATTTTAAAAATTGTTAAAAATATAACAACCCCAACACCATCATTAAACAAAGATTCTCCAACAATTTTAGTCTCCAGTTTTTTAGGCACTCCAGCTTTTTTCAATATTCCAAGTACTGCAATAGGATCTGTTGGTGAAATTAAGGCTCCAAACAGCAAGCAGTAAATAAAATCTACTTGTAATCCTACTAATTGAAGTACATAAAACATAATAATTCCAACCAAAAAAGTTGACATCAATACACCTAGTGTTGCGAATACAAATACTGGCCATCGTTGAACTTTTAGCTGTGCGAAATTAGTATGTAATGCTCCTGCAAAAAGCAGAAAACTTAGCATAATATCAAGTAACACAGTTTTAAAATCTATTTGAGAGATGAGTTCTTTTTCTCTAATTAATAAGGTATCATCAAATTGACCAATAACCACAATTATAAGAGTAAATACAATTGTAATAATCATTAAACCTATGGTAATTGGTAATTTTAAAAACTTAACATTTATATATCCGAAAACTGCCGATAAAACTGTTAAGACTGCTACTACTGAAAAATAATCCATAATGCTATAATGCTCTTTTTAATGCTAAAATATACCCTAGGTGAATGCCTTCATGAAAATTATTAAAAGCAATTGCTTCTTCAACATTTGTCATTGTACTATTGGTAGATGTTGTATAAGTGTTATATTGTTTAAATACTCCTTTTTTATAATCTTCTTCGGTTTGTTTCAATGTAGAAAATAATAGACCCTTAATCTCTTCAACTTCTTTTTGCGTAACATTTCCTTCTACTTTCGTGCCTTTTCTATATTTGGCCACTAAATCATCATTTGTCATCATAGGCAATCCAGATAAGCCATACACTAAAAGCTGCTGAGTTACTATTACATGTGCTAAATTCCAAATGATGTTGTTGTTGAATCCTTCTGGAACTTTGTTCAGTTCTTCTAATGAACATTTCTCAAAAAAAGAGTTTAAAATAGTTCTGTTTTTTAAAGTGATATCAAATTGGTAATTCATTTTATTTAATTAAAAATATAAGTATTAATCTTAATTGATTTTCTTTGTAAAGTTAATGTTTGTTTATCATGAAAAAAATATACTTTTTAAAAACTTGTAATACGTGCATACGTATTATTAAGGAGCTTAATCTTCCTTCTGATTTTGTGCTTCAAGACATCAAAGAACAATCAATTACTGTTTCTCAGTTAGAAGAAATGCATAAATTAGCAGGTAATTATGAAGCTCTTTTTAGCAAAAGAGCTAAGCTTTATAAAGAAATGGATTTAAAAAACCAGTCGCTTAAAGAAGCCGATTATAAACACTACATTTTAGATCATTATACTTTTTTAAAACGTCCAGTAATTATTTTAGACAATCAAATTTTTATTGGTAACTCACAAAAAACTATTAAAGCAGCTAAGTCTCAAATTGAAAAATTGTAGTTTGTAGGGAATTAAAAAAGTTGAGACTAATACTACGATGAATCATTTTAAAGTAGTTACCTATAATACTGTAAGTGCAATTTCTTCTAAACAATGGGGAGAACTTGGATGTACCAGTAATGTCTATTTTAGTCCAGAATTTCTTAATTCGTTCGAAGTCTCTAACCCAAACATAGATTTCAAATACATTGTTGTAGAGAAGAATGACAATGCCATTGCTTTAGCTCTAATTCAAACCATTGAGTTAAGTGTAGACGTCATTTTAAAAAATATAAAATTAGCTAGTTGGTTAAAAAAGATATTTCATAGGCTATTCTGTAATAATTCTATGAAAATTATGACAAATGGAAACATTTTTTTAAGTGGTGAACATGGTCTTTATCTAAAAAATGAAACCGATAAAATTAAAATCATAGATGTTATCGCAACTGAAATAAATTCAATTGCAAGAAGCATTAAACCCCTTCATGCAATTGTCTTAAAAGATTTTTTAAAAGACTCTTTACCTTTAACATGTTATTTTGAAGATTTTGGCTTTACTGCAATGCGCATTGAACCAAATTTAATTTTGAAACTTGACAATGACTGGAAAAACTTTGATGATTATAAAAACAATTTAAAGTCTAAATATCGAGTAAAAGTTAATAAAGCTGATACATCTAGTAGTTCTTTAACCGCACGTTTATTTACTGAGGAAGATTTTGCAATTTATAAAGACCAGCTTCAATCGCTATATGAAAATACTATTGCTAATGCCAATTTTAATGCACAAGTTTTAAATTTAGATACCTATATACATTTACGAGAGAGATATCATGATGATTTTATAGTAAAGGCTTATTTTTTTAAAAACGAATTAGTAGGCTTCCTTTCTGCCTTAGCAAATAATAATCATTTAGATGCTCATTTTATTGGTTTGAATTATAGCTTAAATAGAGAACACGCTATTTACCCAAGAATTTTAAATGATTATGTACGAATTGGTATTGAAAAACGTGTGTCTCATATTAATTTTGGACGAACAGCTTCTGAAATAAAAACAACCATAGGCGCTATTCCAACAGATTTAACCTGTTATATAAAACATAAAAAACCATTCATTAATGCAATTATTAAGCTACTAATTAAAAGAGTAAAAATAAAGGAGTTTAGGCAGCATACACCTTTTAAAACAAAAAAAGAGGCTATAAAAGCCTCTTAATTTAATATTCTACTTCCTTTTAAGCCCAAGCGTTAAGCAATCCTCCCATTAACGCAAAAGTTAAAACCCAATACCCTACATTAATTAGTACGTACTTAGCCGATTTCATTTCGAACAAGGCATTTGTTGCAAATACAGGTAACACTACCATTACAGCAACTAAAACTCCATGAAAAGCTCCATGCTTAAAGGTCATAAACTCACCTTCAGGTCCATGAGGCATTCCTGGGCCTCCGCCTGTCATTACTTGAGTCCAAAGAAAAAATCCTGCTATAAATGCAAAAACCACTGCTAATCCATAGGTTTTTCCAGGATTCATGTTTTTAGCTTTTTCTTCAGTCATGCCAGATTCTTTCATCCATGCAGTTCCAAAAACTTTAGGATGATACCAAGTAAATCCTGTTACTAAAGGTATAATTGCTGCTACAATTAGGGCAATCCAATTAACATCAAATTCTTCCATAATATTATTTGTTTAGTTAGTGTTTTATGGTATTAAGTTAGTAAAAAATCTTTTACAACACGCTGTCAGGGAGGTCAATAGGTTTTTTAATTAAGTTTTTAGTGTCTTCTTTTGTCAGAATTTTAAAGTTTTTAGTTCTTGGGAAACCTTCTATTTTTTGCAAGAATTCGTTTGATATTCTTCCAAATCTTCGTGTTTCTAAATCCATCCATGAAAACAACATTTCGGCATTGGCTAGGTTTTTCCCTAATTCATTATAAAAATTATGCTCCATTTTTATAAAGCGTCCATCCTCACTCATTCCCGAAACTTCTAAACTTACTTTTATCTTATCATCTAGTTCAATTTCTTTAAAATAATACACATGTTCATACATCACAATTGGTCCCAAACCAAAATTGTTAATTACATCTAAACTTAATCCATGACTCATTAAAAAACTCATTCTAGTATCACTCATATATTCTACATAAGTTGAGTTTCCTAAGTGCTTATTTGCATCTAAATCATTCCATCTAATATCAAATGCTTTTATATACATATATTTTAGTTTGCTATAAAGGTAATATTTACAGTTTTATGTTTCAATTTTATGACTTCATTACTTAAGTGATTTAATTATCTTTGTGCAACTTTAAATTTTACAAATGATACAATCAATGACAGGTTATGGAAAATCTGTACTTCAGTTTCCAACTAAAAAAATTTCCTTAGAAATAAAATCGCTTAATAGCAAAAACCTTGATTTGAACACACGTATGCCATCAGTCTATCGTGAAAAAGAATTACATATTAGAAAACTTATTGCATCGCATCTTGTAAGAGGTAAGATAGATTTTTCTTTATATCTAGAAATTACTGGTGAAGAAACTACAAGCAAAGTAAATAAGCCTGTTGTAAAAACCTATATGCAACAACTAAAGGATGTTGTTGATGGTGATGATACTGAATTATTAAAAATGGCTGTAAGGTTTCCTGATGCTTTAAGTACCGAACGTGATGATATTGATGCTGACGAATGGAAACAAATTGAAGATGGTATTAAAGCAACTTTAGAAAAAATTAAGGACTATAGACTCCAAGAAGGAAAAGCCCTAGAAAGTGACTTTAACGATCGAATTAAAAACATTGATAATCTACTTGAACAAGTAATAGCTATTGACCCAGAACGTATCGAAAATGTTAGAGAGCGACTTAGAAAAGGGATTGCTGATCTAAAAGAAAAAGTAGACGAAAATAGGTTTGAGCAAGAACTCGTTTACTATATTGAAAAATTTGATATTACTGAAGAAAAAGTACGACTTCATAATCATTTAGAATACTTTGTCAAGTCACTAAACTCAGCTGATTCCAATGGAAAAAAGCTTGGGTTTATTGGTCAAGAAATAGGTAGAGAGATTAATACTATTGGTTCTAAGGCTAATTATGCGCCTATGCAAAAATTAGTAGTACAGATGAAGGATGAATTAGAAAAAATTAAAGAACAATTATTAAATGTACTTTAATTATGAGTAAGGGTAAACTAATTGTATTCTCAGCACCTTCAGGATCTGGTAAAACAACTATTGTACGACATTTGTTAAAACAGCCAGAACTTAATTTAGAGTTTTCTATTTCTGCAACTTCTAGAGATAAAAGAGGAGAAGAAATCAACGGAAAAGATTACTATTTTCTATCAGCAAAAGAATTTATTTCTAAAATTAAAAAGGATGAATTTTTAGAGTGGGAAGAAGTCTATCGTGATAATTTTTATGGCACTTTAAAAACTGAAGTTGAGCGTATTTGGGCAATGGGGAAGCATGTTATTTTCGATATTGATGTGTCTGGAGGATTACGTATAAAAAGAAAATTTCCAGAGCAGACATTAGCAATTTTCGTAAAACCACCAAGTATCGATGAACTTAAAATACGCCTTAAAAAACGTAAAACAGAAAGTGAAGACAAAATAAATATGCGTGTTGCAAAAGCCTCTGCTGAGTTAGCAACTGCTCCTCTTTTTGATGTGATTATAGAAAATGATTCTTTAGACAAAGCTTTAGATGAAGCTTATACTTTGGTAAACAATTTTATAAATCCAAATACTTGAAAAATGAAAGTTGGTCTTTATTTTGGCACGTTTAATCCTATTCATGTTGGTCATTTAACCATCGCCAATCATTTGGCTGAATATAGTGACCTTGACCAAGTATGGTTTGTAGTAACACCACATAGTCCTTTTAAAAAGAAAAACTCCTTGCTTGATGACTATCAACGTCTAGAGATGGTATATCTTGCCACAAAAGATTATCCAAAATTAAAAGAAAGTAACATTGAGTTTGGACTACCTCAGCCAAATTACACAGTAAACACATTAAGTTATTTAGAAGAAAAATATCCCGAAAATGTATTTGCACTCATTATGGGAGAGGATAATTTAAAAAGTTTTCATAAATGGAAAAACTACGAGGTAATTTTAGCAAGGCATAGTATTTATGTGTACCCAAGAATCTCGGAGGGTAAAGTAAACCACCAATTTGAAGAGCATCCAAATATTGTAAAAGTTGATGCGCCAATTATGGAGTTATCTTCAACCTTTATAAGAAAATCTATTAAAGCTGGAAAAAACGTCAAGCCTATGTTGCCAGAACACGTTTGGCAATACCTTGACGAAATGAATTTCTATAAATAAAATTGTTAAAAACTTAAATATTATTGTTTTTATTTTAATTAGTTAGGATTCCTTACTATATTTATATCAAACTTTTAAATATAAAACTATGAGTAAGTCTATTTTTTATCACGCTGGATGCCCTGTATGTGTAAGTGCAGAACATGACATTATCGATTTAGTTGGATCTAACAATGTTGAAATTATTAATATTGGTACAGAAAGAACTAAAATTGAAGACGCTGAAAAAGCAGGTGTAAAGTCTGTTCCTGCATTAGTAACACCAACTGGAAATGTACTACACATTAACTTTGGTGCATCTATGGCTGATGTAAAAGGTTAATTTTTATTTTTAAAAACAAGTTAGGATGACTAACTTTACCTGTCGATACAATTCGGCAGGTTTTTTTATGAGCAAAAATGTTTTTAATCCAGAGTATCAAAACAAGAATATTTCCAGTAAAATTGTCGCTGGTCTTGAGCGCATTTCAGAAGTATTTAGAGTACTATTATGGGATAAAGCAAAACAGTTTGGCTTAAGCCCTATTCAAATTCAAATACTAATTTTTATTGCTTACCACAAAACTGAGCTCTGTAATGTTAGCCATTTGGCAAAAGAGTTTAACCTTACAAAGCCTACTATTAGTGATGCTATTCGTGTATTACATAAAAAAGAGTTTATCATTAAAGATTTTTCGCAACATGATAGTAGAAGTTATTCTATACTTTTATCTAAATCTGGCAAACAAATAGTCTCTCAAACCGAGAGTTTTGCAAATCCATTACAACAACAAATAAACACCTTTGCAACTGAAAATTTAGATGATTTATTTAAAACCCTAAGCACATTAATTTATAAGTTACATAAAACAGAGATATTAACCGTACAGCGTACTTGTTTTGGATGTAAATTTTACAATATGCGCATGCAAAAAGACTATTGTAATTTATTGGAAAAAGAATTAATAAACTCGGATATTAGAATAGATTGTCCTGAATTTGAAGAAAAAATATAAAAAACCCAGACCTTCAGGTCTGGGTTTTTCTTTATATATAAATTGATAGATTTAGTCTAAGGCTGGAATACGCAATACTTGACCTGGGTAAATTAAATCTGGATCTTTAAGCATTGGCTTGTTCGCTTCAAAAATTACAGGATACTTCATCGCGTTTCCATAAAATTTCTTGGCTATTTTCCCTAAGGTATCACCACTAACAACCGTATGAAATTGAGCTTCTGGTTCTACATGCTCAACTGTCATTTGGTCGTTTACAGTTGCAATTCCGTTAGAATTTCCAACAACCAATACCACTTTTTCTTTTGTTGCTTGATCAAAAGCTGCACCTCTAATTCTTGCATTTTCTCCTTCAATGTGAATCTCTAAGTTTTCAACTTCTAATTGCAAATCTTTTACGGTTTGCATCATGTGCTCCGCTGCCGCTGCTTCTGCCTTTCTTTTTGCTTCTAATGCTTCAGCAGCCTCTTCAGCATCAGTTTTACCAATTCCAAAAACTTTTGCTCCTGCATTTTTAATAAATGAAAATATTCCCATTATTTTGTTTGTTTTAAGGTTATTAAATAATATCTCATAAAGTTCTTAAAATGTTATTGTAACTCCAATTATTGTTAATAACTCTATGTACTGTTTTAGACACAACAGTTTATTTATAGTCACTATAAAAAGAGAAACTGCTTAGAAATATAAATTCTAAGCAGTTTCAAAACTAAAATAACCAACCAAAATTCTAGCTTCTTGTGTTAACCCGTGGGTTATCTTTCTTTTCTGTTTTTTGTTTACGCTTTTTTTGAGATTTAGATGTTTTAGTATCTGTTGTTCTCATATATTCTATATATCCTCTTCCTTCAAATTCGTAATAGGTTCCAGATGTAGGATGATATAATTCTATTTGCGCATCATTAAGAACGTTTAATTCAAAATATTCATTGTCAAAATAATCGTAATCTAATGTTAAAGTTTTTAAGTAGTTATTATTCGCAACATCATGTACTCCGTATTTCCCAGAATAATCCCAGTAAATATTAGCAACATTGCTTACATTTTCATCTTGCGAACTTCTAAAATCTGAATCATCGCCACCAGATAAAAACTGTAAATAGTTTTCGTAATCAAACTCGTTTAATGCACCTACATCACTTGTATATGTTTTTTCCCAAGCTTCATATTCTTGTAAGAAATAATGAATATTATCGTAGAACACAAAATCATAGTCGAAGTTACTACGTTGGTAACCGTTTAAAAAATATGAGGTGTCGTTGTTTGGGTTATACAATTCGATGGTATTAGAATCAATTTGATACACATCAAAGGTGTTAAATCCATCAATATCATGATATATATCTAAAATCATATCATAAGTACCATAGCTTCCTACTGGAATGCCAAAACCATTTCCTTTGCTTCCAATACCAACTAAGTTATTGTTTGCGTAAAGCGTACCGTTTTTAAAAGAGATTGTAAATGCAATTTGTAAAAACGTAGTTTCACCAGTTCCAATTGTTTTATTAATATCTACATACCATAACTCATGAGTATTTAATAACTGATTTAAAGATATTGATGGTTCGTCATCAACAATAACTTCTGTATAACAAGAAGTAAATAATAGTGCTACTAGAGCAAATCCTGAAAGTAGTTTTAAAGTCTTCATAAGCTTTTCTTTTAACATTTATACTTAGAGCTTTTCAAATTACGTGCCAAAATCATAACTCTTTGATTGTCAGCAAAAAATGAAGCACTATATTTTATGTATTTTTGAAACCATGAATTCTAATTATTAGTGATGTCAGATTTAAAGTATGCGGTTTTTGGAGGCGGAAGTTGGGCTACTGCTATTGTAAAAATGCTATGCGAAAATTTAAATGAAGTTGGCTGGTATATGCGCAACAAACAAGCCATAGACTATATAAAAACGCACCAGCACAACCCAAGTTATTTAAGCTCGGTCGAGTTTAATTTATCACAATTAAAACTTAGTAACGACATTAACGAAACAGCTACTTATGCTGATGTACTTATTTTTGTAATCCCTTCGGCATTTGTGCATAATGAGCTTGAAAAACTAACGGTTGATGTCTCTAATAAAACCATAGTATCGGCTGTAAAAGGTATTATTCCAGAATCTGGTTTGTTGGTTGGTGAACATTTTCATGAGTTTTATAACATTCCATTCGAAAATATAGGTGTCATTGCTGGGCCTTGTCATGCCGAAGAAGTGGCTTTAGAGCGCTTGTCGTACTTAACCATTTCATGTGCCGATGCTACAAAAGCGCAAGCCATTGCAGATGCGTTAAGCAGCGACTATATTAAAACCAAAATTAGCGACGATATTATTGGTACTGAGTACGCTGTGATGCTCAAGAATATTTACGCCATTGCAGCTGGAATTGCACATGGGTTGGGTTATGGCGACAACTTCCAGAGCGTATTAATGAGTAATGCCATTCGTGAAATGAAGCGGTTCATTAAGAAGATGCATAAAATGAAACGTAATATTAATAACTCTGCTTATTTAGGCGATTTATTAGTAACTGGTTACTCTGTATTTTCTAGAAACCGCATGTTTGGAAACATGATCGGTAAGGGTTATACCGTAAAATCTGCTATGATGGAAATGAGTATGGTGGCTGAGGGTTATTATGCGACTAAAAGTGCACATTTACTAAATGAAAAAAACAAAAAGAAAACTAAACTACCAATAATTAATGCGGTATATGCCATTTTATATGAAGGTAAAGATGCCAAAAAAGAGTTTAAGAAACTGACTGAGAGGTTGGATTAACTCGCTTGACTTTGTCAAAAAAATATCGAACTTAGTTTAACAACAGATATAAACAATTAAAAAAGTTTATATCAAAGCACTAAACAAAATCACCTCATCAAAACACCTCGTACTTCCATTAAAGGAACTGGTTGCAATACCTTTTTATTAATCGTGTTTTTTCTAAACACATAGGTTTTATCGAACATTTTGTTGTTCTCAAAAAACGTCACCTTAAACTCATTGTTTAATGCTAGAATATCTTCTTGCATAAGTTCAATTTTAGCGTAGCTTTTAGCTGGTAATTTTTCTAATTTATGGCGCATGGTAGACGTCGTTTTTGTTTCAGAATAACCTCTAGTTACAATTAACACCATTTCTAGAGCAACATCTTTATCATTAATGATATACGCGTTCCAATCGTGAGTTTTGTAAACGTCGTTGTACTCATTTACAACAGCTACATACACATTTGATACTTCTGGGATTTGGATATCTTTTTTCATAATTCTTTATCAAAAAGTGTTTGTTCAGAAATCTATCTATTGTTTCAATCTAATTAACCCTAATCGTATTAATCTGAGATTCCTCCACTTCAGTCGGAATGACAATGCTTAAGAATGATGAGAAAAAACACTCGTTACTGTCATTTCGAGCTTGTCGAGAAATCTCAAACAGCATCATTCAAAAAAGTCCAATCAGGATTTTTAAAATTAATCAACCTTTCTTTTTTAGCTCTATTCCATTTTTTAAGTTGTTTCTCTCTTTTAATTGCTTCTTCAATTTCAAAAAAATGCTCAAAATAGATTAAGTATTTACAATTATACTTATGAGAAAATGATTTGGAATGTGCTTCTGGGTTACTATGATAATACAACCGCTCCTTTAAATTATTTGTTACACCTATATATAAAACAGTTTTGTTTTTGTTTGTTAAAATATAAACGTAATAATTATGTGCTGCTTTAATCTTGTTCATAGAAAAAGATTCCTCCACTACGGTCGGAATGACATTAACCTCGTAATGACAATAAATTATAAGGCCGACTTGAATTGATCTAAGAATCGTACATCATTTTCGCTTAATAAACGAATATCTCCTATTTGGTGTAACAACATCGCAATTCGGTCAATTCCCATTCCAAAAGCAAAACCAGAATATACTTCAGGGTCGATGCCACAATTTATAAGCACATTAGGGTCTACCATACCACAACCCATAATTTCTAACCAACCTGTTCCTTTGGTGATGCGATAGTCAATTTCGGTTTCCAGTCCCCAATACACATCCACTTCAGCACTTGGTTCAGTAAATGGAAAATAGGATGGACGCAACCTGATTTTAGACTTTCCAAACATTTCAGTTGTAAAGTATTGCAGTGTTTGTTTTAAATCCGCAAAGCTTACATTTTTATCTATATATAATCCTTCTACTTGATGGAAAAAGCAATGCGAACGCGCCGAAATAGCTTCGTTACGGTATACTCTTCCTGGAGAAATGGTACGAATTGGAGGTTTGTTGTTTTCCATATAACGTACTTGCACAGAACTTGTATGTGTACGCAACAAAATATCAGGATTCGTTTGAATGAAAAAGGTATCTTGCATATCACGTGCTGGATGATATTCTGGCAAGTTCAATGCAGTAAAGTTATGCCAATCGTCTTCAATTTCAGGACCTTCACTAACGTTGAATCCAATACGTGAAAAAATATCTATAATTTGATTCTTAACTAACGAAATAGGGTGGCGCGCTCCAATTTGCACAGGTTCACCAGGACGTGTTAAATCTCCAAAACTCCCTTGAGTTTCGTCTTTTCCTTCTAACTCTTCTTTTAAAGCAGTAACTTTTTCTTGAGCAGTCGTTTTTAATTTGTTAATGACTTGCCCAAATTCTTTTTTTTGTT
The DNA here is from genome assembly GCF_039954625.1 of Pontimicrobium sp. SW4. Classification (NCBI taxonomy): domain Bacteria; kingdom Pseudomonadati; phylum Bacteroidota; class Flavobacteriia; order Flavobacteriales; family Flavobacteriaceae; genus Pontimicrobium; species Pontimicrobium maritimum. The sequence goes on along the minus strand of NZ_CP157199.1, from coordinate 3,239,644 downwards.
CATTTGCCACGTTTTTAAACTCAGCAAAATAATCGTTAAGCAATCCTTTTTTTCCTAAATACTTAATTCGGAATGCTTCTATTTCGTCCATAGATTGAGCAGAAAATGCTTCTGCTTCCTCAATGAGCTCTTTAATCTTATCAATCATGATATCTCTTTCAAAATAATGAGCAAATTTAACAAATCTTATGTTATAAACTCTGCTTGAAGAAAATAGTTTACAATGGCTTCTTTCATTAAAACACTTTGCTCGCCAGCTTTTAAATTTGGTAATTCTTCCTTTATAATATAATGTGGCCAACCTTGTTCATCTATATAATCAAACGTATAATACCCATAAGGTTCCAACAATCTACAAATAGCAATATGCATAAGGTTGAGTTTTTCATCTTTTTTGAATTTGCGATGTAACTGTCCTAATTCCTGAACACCAATTAAATAGATAACTGCATCCAAATCTAGAGGATCACCATCAGCAAACTGAGTGGATAGTTTATCAACCACTAACTCCCATCGCTGCTTTAACTGCTCGTCTCTTGCCATACTTATTTTTCGTTAAAACGAAAATCTTTTTTAATTTTTAAATCACAAAGTTACAGAGATATAAAATACTAAGGAAACTCTATCGTTATTATTACACCACACTTTTAATTTCTTTTTTTGAATTTAAAATATGTAGGTTTGTAAAACACATATTTGTATGAATATTTTAGATATCATTTTAGGAGCCCTAATTCTATTTGGTCTAATTCGCGGACTTTCAAAAGGTCTTTTTGTAGAAGTTGCTTCTTTAGTTGCACTTATTGCTGGTGTGTTTGGTGCTATTCATTTTAGTGATTTTGCTGCTGGTTTTTTAGAAACCAAAGTAGATTGGAACGAACAAACCATTAATATTACTGCATTTGCCATAACCTTTGTAATAATTGTATTAGTTATTTCTCTAGCTGGAAAAGCATTGACAAAGCTAGCAGATTTTGCTGCTTTAGGAATGTTAAATAAACTTCTTGGTGGTGTTTTTGGTGCGTTAAAAATTGGTCTGATTTTGAGTATTGCATTGATGGTTTTTAGCAAAATGAATAGAACCATTCCCTTTTTAGAAGCTGACAACATAGAAAATTCTGTACTATACAAACCAGTAGAATCATTAGCTCCTATGATTTTTCCTTACATTATAAAAGAAGAATTGCCTGCAGAAACAGCATCTTCAAAAAAATAAATAAAAAGCCGCTAATAAGCGGCTTTTTTTATTACTCATTACATGTCTATAATAATTCTACTTTTCCTGAAGATAGCATATAAACACCTCCAACTATAGTTATCTCTCCATTGTCTTCCATTTCTTTTAGAATTGGACTTCTCTCGCGTATTCTGTCTATAGTAAGTTTTACATTGTTGGCAACAGTTGCTGCAACAAAATCGTTGTTAGATGAGTTTGCTTCACCTTCAACTGTTTCTGAAGATAGTTTTACTGCAGGAGTAATGTTACTTAATAAATGTGTTATGTTACCTAACTCTACACCATCGCAAGCTGCTTTTACAGCACCGCAAGCTTCATGACCTAGTACAAAAACTAATTTACTTCCTGCAACTTTACAAGAATACTCCATGCTTCCGAGTATATCTGTGTTTTCAAAGTTTCCAGCTACACGAGCTACAAAAACATCTCCAATTGCTTGATCTAAAACCGTTTCTACTGGTACTCTAGAATCAATACAAGATAGTACTACAGCTTTTGGAAATTGTCCTCCTACTGTTTGTTCAACCAAAGCTTTATTGTCTACACTTTGAGTATTTCCAGATGTAAATCTTTTGTTTCCTTCCATTAAATCAGTTAATACTGATTGTGGCGTTAATGTGTCTTGAACTTCTTTTGTAATTGCTATGTTTTTCATGATTTTCTTTTTTTAATTTTTAATGTACGTCTTTTATATTTTGTTTAATCCAACTTACACAGTCGTTGAAATCTTTAAAGATATGTTCTTCTGGAATAAAATCTGGAATGATATCAATTCGCTCCATCATGTATCGAGGTTGTTTTAATAAATTTACAAACAGCACTTCTATTCCTTTAACTTTTAAATCTTGTAACATATCTTCCATTGCATATAATCCTGATTGATCCATATATTGCATACGCCCTAACCTCATTATTACTGTGGATGCTGTATCTGGTATTTGTAGTCTGAGTTGCTGGAAATCGCTTGTAGAACCAAAGAATAAAGGTCCTTTTAGGTGTTTAATAAACACTTCTTCTTTAAGATTTTCTGGAAATCCTATTTCATCTTTCCAAGCTTCTTCTTTTAATGGTTTTACATCACTACGTTCAGCTGTTAAATCTCCTATCTTTTTCATAAACATTAAAGAGGCTATTACCAAGCCAATACCAACCGCATACACTAAGTTCCAGAATGTTGATAACAATAATACAACTACCATTACAACGACTTCTGAACTTAATTTAAAAGGCCCAAATTTAATATCTCTTGGTAGAACTGGTATTGCTCTTAAGCCTTTATAATCCATTACACCGATACCAACTGTAATTAAAATTCCAGCTAAAACAGCAGCAGGTATTTTTGAGGCTAATGGCGCCAATGCCAATAATATTATTAATAACATAACACCAGCAATCATACCTGAAAGTTTTGTTTTTCCTCCAGAATTAATATTTACTACTGTTCTAATTGTAGCTCCTGCTCCAGGAATTCCTCCAAATAATGCTCCAATAGTATTCCCAATTCCTTGTCCTACTAGCTCTTTGTTAGGTTTATGCTTTGTTTTTGTCATATTATCTGCTACAACGCTTGTTAACAAAGAGTCTATTGCCCCTAAAAGTGCTAACGTTAGTGCTGTAAAAATATACGGTGTAATAGAACCTAAGCTAAACTCACTAAAAATTTCGGTTCTAATAACTGGTAACCCTTCAGGAATCCTTTCTATTGGTTGATAATCTAACTTAAATCCAATAGCTATAGAGGTCATTACAACTAAAGCCACTAATGTACTAGGGACTGCTTTTGTAATTCTTTTAAATCCATAAATAATAAAAATAGTACCTACTGCTAATATTAGTTCAAGCCAATTAATATTTTGTAAGGCTCTAGGTAACACTTTAATTGCTCCCAAAACTCCCGAGGCTTCTTTGGCTGCTAAAGTTTGTGATTCTTTAAGAATTTCATCTGGCGTTACTTTTTCAGCTCTATTTATTGTTTCTTTAAAGTCTTCAAGCACTAAAATGCCTTCTCCAGCTTCTTCTTTAAGAATGTTTTCTAATATCAATTCTTCGGCTACTGGCTTAAATTCGCTTACAAACTCAACATCGTCTTTTGGGTAATACCCAATTGATGGTAAAATTTGAGTTACTAAAATTATAACTCCAATAGCTGTCATAAAACCAGAAACTACTGGGTAAGGAATATATCTTATATACTTTCCAAGACCTAAAATTCCAAGACCAATTTGCATTAATCCTGCTAAAATAAATACTGTTAATATGGCTGGAAGCGCTTTGTTAACATCGCCATCGTTTACCGCAATTATACCAGCAATAACCACCATACTTACGGCTGTCATTGGCGCTGTTGGTCCAGAAATTTGCGTGTTTGTCCCTCCAAAAAGAGCTGCAAAAAAGCTAATAAAAATAGCTCCATACAACCCTGCACTTGGACCTAATCCTGAAGAAACTCCGAATGCTAATGCCAATGGTAATGCTACAATTCCTGCTGTAACACCTCCAAAGATATCGCCTCTTAAATTTGAAAATAAATTTTTCATGGTTATTTAGTTGTTTTTGTGTTTTTTAAAAAGTAAAAAACGTTATTATATTAAATTGATCTCGACTTGTGGTTTCAAAAAACTGATTCATATAACCAGCTTCTAATCTTAATGCATTACTAATATTATATCCTAAACCTGCATAAACTCTGTTTCTATCGAAAATAGAGCTCTTCGTATTTAAGAAAATTTCATTGTAAGCAGAAATATAATATTTATTTGCCCCTTTTTCTTTTTTATCTAATGGGATATTTAAGCCTAAAAAATACCTAAACCGCATTTTAAAATCGGATTCTACAAACCGTTGTTCAAATCTATATCTATGATTTAATTTTACATTGCCTACCGTTTGTTTTGATGTAAATTGTTGAAAGATTCGATGTTCATTTATTGAAACTTTATCATCTGTATTACCTAAATAGTTTTCAGATAATATATAACCATAACCCATTAAGACATTGTTTTTACTCTCGTTAAAGGTATAGCCTATACCTGTTCTAAGTAACAACTGCTCTAAATCGCCAATAGCATTGTAGTTTCTATATTGAACTTCGTTATGGATGTTCCACTTGTCGTTTAATTTTTTGTTTCCTATATAAATAAGCCAATTACCAAAGTTACTATCTTGACTTTGAGCAAATATTGGTAGCATTAAAGCAATGATTAATGCTACTAGGTTTATTTTATTTTTCGTATTAATTTTCTTCATTCTATGCTGTTTTAGGTCTTAGTTTAAAAAACTCGATATAACTATCTGGGTTTTCTACGATACCTCTTTCTGAAATTAATTTTATATCAACATTTCTTGCCTTTGCTTTAAACGCAAAGTCTTCAAGGATTTCAATAATATCATTATCTAAAAATCTTGTCTTTCTTACATCGAACTCTAAAAAAGAGTTTTCAGGAAGTCTATCAAGTTCCTTTAAAATAGCTCCTTTATTAAAGAATGTTACTTCTTCAGCTAAGGTCATTTTTAATCTTTGTTTGCCGTTGCTTTTATCTTCTATATGCAAAAAGTGTGAGTTTTGGTAACTCTTAATAAGTATAACCACCACGCCAACTGCAAGTCCTAACCCAATACCGTATAAAAGGTCTATAAAAACAATTCCTAATACTGTTACAGTAAACGGAATAAATTGTTTCCAACCCATTTGATACATTTTTTTGAATAATGCTGGTTTAGCTAGCTTATAACCTACAATTAATAAAATGGCTGCTAAAACAGACAAGGGAATCATATTTAACAATCGTGGAATTAAAATCACTGAAACCAATAATAATAAACCGTGAATAATTGCCGATAATTTACTTTTACCTCCCGATTGAATATTTGCCGAACTACGCACAATAACTTGAGTAATTGGAAGACCTCCAACTAAACCTGAAACAATATTACCAGTACCTTGTGCTAATAACTCTCTGTTTGTTGGAGTTACATTTTTATTAGGGTCTAATTTATCTGTAGCTTCAACACATAAAAGTGTTTCTAAACTAGCTACTAAAGCAATAGTAAATGCTACAATCCATATATCTGGATTCGTAATAACACTAAAGTTAGGGAAACTAAATTGTGCTAAAAACGATGCAGCATCTTCAGGTATTGGTACATTTACTAAATGTGATTCGGTTATTACTAATGAGTTATTTGATTGTGTTAACGCATAAAAAATAATCCCAATAGCTACTGCTACCAAAGGTCCTTGAATGATTTGAAAAAGTTTTCCCTTTTTAGATAATATTTTATCCCAAAATAATAATATGGCTAATCCAACAACTCCAATTAATGTAGAGCCAATTTGTATATGGTCTACAATTTTTAGTAATTGAGTTAAAGTACTTTCATCATTTACATTAAAAAGCGCGAATGTTTTATCGTAACCAAAAAAGTGTGGTATTTGTTTTAAAATAATAATAATACCTATACCAGTTAGCATCCCTTTAATAACAGATGATGGAAAATAATAACCAATAATTCCAGCTTTTAAAAATCCAAATAGAAGCTGTATAACTCCAGCTATAACAACTGCTACTAAAAAGTTTTCATAGCTTCCTAAGGTTCCTATTGCAGTTAATACAATAGCGGCTAAACCTGCAGCAGGACCTGAAACACCAATTTTAGAGCCGCTTAAGCTTCCAACAACAATTCCACCTATAATTCCTGCTATAACTCCTGAGAAAAGTGGAGCTCCACTAGCTAATGCAATACCTAAACATAGAGGCAATGCAACAAAAAATACGACTATACTCGCAGGTAAGTCATTTTTAATATGTTTAAACATTTAATAAATAATTTAATTAATCAAAAAAAGATTACTCTTTTATTGAACATTTAATTTTAGTAAGGGATTACCTTAAATCTGTAATTATTAAATGTTTAGCTCAGGAGGAGGAGATGTTAATTCTTTGAATAAAGAATTATAATTTTCAAAATGAATATTACGTAAGCTTACTAAACCATAATAGTTTGCATGGTCTACGTTGTCTTTTAAAACAATTTTAACTTTAAGGTCTTTACCTTTCTCTTCTCCTTTTTCTTCTCCTTTTTCTTCTTCAGGAGCATCAACAAGGATTGAAATATCATAGTTATTGTCAATCACAGCAAGTATATTTGGTGCTAATGTAAACCCCAAAAATATAACTGTAAATAATAGTGCTACGATTGTTTTATTCATCTAAAAAATTTGAGTAGCAAATATACTTTTTGATTTTGTTAAAATTGTTAAGTAAATATTAAATATTGTTCAACAACTTAATATCTTCAAATGGTATCCAACCAGTTTTACCATCTGCAAGTTTTATTTTCACCCAATTTTCATCATAACGCTCTAATACTTGCACTTTTGTGCCTTCATGTAAAGTAAAAGCTACTTCACTTCGTAAATTAGGATCTATTTTTATGTCTGTTTCTTTAGCAAAAACTATTGCTGGCTTGTCTTTTTGTACGTATTGATATTTTTGATAAGCAAAGAACAAACAAACCATTGACAAAATAATTGCTGATGAACTAATTACAAAAGCTAAACGCTTCTTTGTAGTAGCACTTGAAAAATAATATCCTAAAAATAGAATTGCAAAAACCATAACTAACCCTATCGAAAACAGAGCCCAAGTATCGAAACTAAAGGTGTTAATGATATTTTTACTTATTCTTGATAATCCAATTTCTGGTACAACTTCAATATCATCTATAGTCATGTTTTGAGCAAAACTCAAATTAGCTTTAATGTCTTTGTTTTTTGGAGACAATTGCAAAGCTTTTTCATAATAATAAATACTAGGTGCTATTCTATTAAGTTTATAGTAAGCGTTTCCAAGATTAAAATACAATTCGCTTGAATGAACATCGTTACTCAAGATTCTTTCATAACTTTCTATTGCTTCTTGGTAATTCCCTTCGTTGTATGATTTATTTCCAGCATCGAATAGCACGTCGTTTTGAGCGCTTAAAGAAATGCTTAATAAAAATGTTAGTATGTACCCTATTTTTCTTGCCATACTATCGTTTAATTTGCTTGTCAATAATAGATATTACTCTTGCTGCCTTACTATAATCTTGCTGCATTTCAACATTAGAAAAAGGTGTATACCTTGCTAATTCGCAGCTTTTTAGTAAATCAATAAACTCTATTACTGCATCATTATTAACAGATTTATTGATTAATAATTCTTGAATTTTATCCTTACTAAAATCGCTTGTTTCTATGTGAAGCTTCGATTTTAAATAATTATGTAAAGCTCGTTCCATTGCATTATAAAAAGCTTCTTTGTCTCCAAGTGTCTTTTTAGCTTCTCCTAAATATTTTCTAGCTAATTTATTGGCTGTTCTAACTTTGTTCCCAACAACATCATTGTCTCTCTCTTCTTTTTTATGCCTTAAGAAAATTGCCAATGGAATAACTAAAAAGGGTACTAATAGTAAAATCCAAAACAATCTAGATTTAAAGAAATATGATGGTTCTTTAGGGATAAAATTCGTCTTAGTTTTAAACGACATAAATTGCCCTCCAGACTGAGTTATTGGTTGCTTTGTCATATTTAATGAAGAACTCTCATTAATGGCTTCATTGTTATTAATTGGCCCTTCGCTAACGTTTACAACAACTTCATCAGACGTGATAGTTTTATATTTTTTAGTTTCCAAATCAAAATAGGAAAACGATACACTTGGTATAGGGTATTTTCCTTGGAAAGAGGGCACGATAGTATATGTATCAGATATTTGGCCTTGCATTCCAGTTAAGTTTGTAGAAACCTTTTCGCTATGTTCAGGTTCATAAACTTCTAATGAGCTTGGTAAGGTTAATTTAGGAAGCTCAAAAAGCTTTAAATTTCCTTTTCCAGAAACTTTTACTGTAGCTTGTAATGCTTCTGTTGCTTTTAACTCGTTTTTGTTTGTAGATACTTCGAAGTCGAAACTACCAACTGCACCCGAAAAATCCAATGGCTTACCTGCTTCTGGTAAAGCTTTTACATTAATCGTCCTACTCCCAGCTGTCACAGTACGACTTACTGTTTTTAGCAATCTACTGCCAAAAATATCCCGTCTATTAGTTGGTACTTGTACTTTAACATCCAATGTTAATGGTTCAATATTAAGCTTACCTGTTTTTTGAGGATAAAGCACTGTTTTTCTTAGCACTACATATCTATAATCTTCACCGTTATATTTACTATTTATTAACTTTAATTCCTTTACATTAATATTCTGACTCCAAAAATCGGTATACCTAGGATTGTCTAATTCTCGCCATGTTTCAACTCCTGTATTTGGGGAAATATATAGTTTATAAACAACAGTAATAGCTTCATTTAAATAAGGGTTTGTTTTGGATACTTCGGCAACTAAATGAATACTTTGCGATGCAATATAATTAGGATCATTAGGGTCTTTTGGCTTTTCTATCGCTGCCGTTACCTCTATAGTAACTGGAAGCGTTTTATAAATTTCTCCATCAATTTCGATAGTCGATTGCCCTATTGTAAATTTTCCTCTCTTCTTTGGTGCTAAAAAATAACTATAGGTTTTAGAAAACGATCTAACACCATTTATCCATGAATTATTAATAGCTTGACTTGGGCCTCCAACAATTGTAAAATTTTCAAAACTTGGAGGATTGAAATTGTCACCATCCTTATTCATTACAAAATCGATACGTAAACGCTCGTTTATGCCTAATTTTTTCTTGCTAACTTTTGCTTCAAAAGTAACTTGAGCTGATGCAAAACAGGTGATTAAGAACGCAATTATATGGAGCTTGAGTTTCATTTTACCAATCTTTTTCGGCTTTTACTTTCTTTCCTTGAGCTTTCTTTGCATTTATTTTTTGCTGCACCTTTTTCTCTTCATTATTCATTGCTTCTAACAAGTTTTTAACCTGCTGAGGCGATAATTTTCCTGGTTGCTGCTGTGGTTTGTCGTTCTTATTTTTTGGATCGCCGTCTTTCTTTTTATTTTCATCATCTTTAGGCTTTCCTTGATCATCCTTTTCATCATCACCATCTTTTTTGTCTTGATCGCCTTCATCTTTATTCTCATCTTTTTTCTCACCATCATCTTCCTTTTCTTTGTCCTCTTTCTTCTCGTCTTCTTTGTCTTCGTCTTTTTTGTCCTTATCCTTATTTTTATCTTCGTTTTGCTGCTGCTCTTTAGCACATTCTTTGGCAACTACAAGGTTGTATCTTGATTCTTCATCATTTGGATTATTTCTTAGTGCATTTTTATAAGCCTCTACTGCTTCTTTACACTTTTTTTGCTTCATTAAAGTATTGCCTACATTGTGAAATGCTCTATGCTTTTCTTCTTTGGTTTTAGCAACATTAGCAGCTTCGATATGTCTTAATAAGGCTTCATCATAGTTTTTTGTTTCGTAATAGGCATTTCCTAAATTATAGGCTCCTACGGCATTACTAGGTTTTTTAGAAATAGCTTTTCTATATTCTTTTTCTGCTGAAATAAAATCATCTTCAATCAAGGTATTTCCTTGATACACAAAATCGTTAGATTTTTGTAACGCTTTATCTTTTTCCTGTGAAAACACACTAGAAACAGAAAAGATTAATATGAAGAATAATAAATGTTTCATAACAAATAGTTCTCTTTGAATTTGAAAAAACTTACCGAATAATAATATTTTTTTACGTGAATATATCATAAGTTTTCGTTAAATAAATTTAAACGGTTTAACCATGCTGTTTTACGTTCTAGCAAAAATATATCTACTAATAAAAAGAAAATTCCAAATGCTAAAAACCATTGAAATTGATCTTTATACTCTGCAAACTGTTTAGCTTCAAACTCCTTTTTATCCATGTTATTTAAAATATCTCGGATAGTTTCAACGACTTCGGAAGTATTGTTGCCATTAATATATTGTCCGTTAGCTTCTTTGGCTATGTCAATTAATGTTTCTTCGTTTAACTTAGTAATAACGGTTTCTCCTTGATTGTCTTTTTTATAATTAAGGGTAATACCATTTCGTTTAATTGGTATTGGAGCTCCTTTCTTCTCACCCACACCAATCGTAAATATTTTAATGCCTTCATCGCTAGCTTCTTCGGCTATTGAGGTTGCAATATTGCTGTGATCTTCTCCATCTGAAATAATAATGAGTACTCTGTTTGTTTGCTCTTCATCATCATAATACGTTTTTGCTAATTGAATTGCTTCATCTATTGCTGTTCCTTGAGAAGACAGCATATCCGTATTCATACTTTGCAAAAACATTTTTGCCGAAGCATAATCGGTAGTAATTGGCAGTTGCGGAAAAGCTTTTCCTGCGTAAGCGATAATACCAACTCTATCGCTTGCAAGGTTATTTATAATTTGAGTAACTAATTGTTTAGATTTTTCGAGCCTGTTGGGTGCAATATCTTCTGCTAACATACTTTTAGAAACATCGACTGCAAAAACAATATCTACTCCTTGACGCTTAATGGTTTCTAGCTTAGTTCCAATTTTAGGATTTACCATAGCAATTGTTAAACATGCAAAAGCTAAGGATAAAACCATTACTTTTAATATTGACTTAAAAGTGGATCTATTTGGGCTTAAGCGTTTTAATAAATGGTCATTTGCAAATCTTTTTTGCACACGTCTTTTCCAAATTTGAAGCACCAAAAAGAGAACCACTATCACTGGAATGATAAGTAGTAGCCAAAACCATATTTTTTCTTCTATTTGATACATCCTTTTCAGTATTCAGTTTACAGTAACAGTATTCAGTTACTTGGTTCGTACATTCGCTTTTGTCTTTGTTCTTAATTCTTTTCTCTTTATTCTATATTTATACAAAGCTTCTAAAAATTGTAAATCGTAATAATAGTTCTATTAACAATAATATGCCTGCGAATAACACTAATGGACGGTATTTTTCTTCGTAATTATAGAACTTAAATTCTTCGACATCTGTTTTTTCTAATTTATCAATCTCTTTATAAATTTCTTTTAATTTTCTATTATCGGTTGCTCTAAAATATTGTCCTCCTGTAACATTTGCTATCTCTTTTAATAGCTCTTCATCAATTTCAACTTGTACTCTGCCATATTGAAACTGCCCTGTTGATTGGCTTTGAGCAATTGGCGACAATGCCATTCCGTTTGTACCTAAACCTATCGTATAGGTTTTAATTCCATATTCTAAAGCTAATTCACTAGCTGTGCTTGGATCTATAAATCCTGCATTGTTTACACCATCTGTCAATAAAATGATAATTTTACTTTTTGCTTTACTGTCTTTTATCCTATTTACAGCTGTTGCTAATCCCATTCCAATCGCTGTTCCTCCATCAATAATTGTATTGTACTTAATATCTCTTAAAGAGCGTAAAACGATAGATTTGTCGCTTGTAATTGGTGTCTTTGTATAGCTTTCTCCAGCATATTCTACAAGCCCAATTCTGTCGTTAGGTCTTCCATTAATAAACTCTGCTGCAACAGTTTTTAAAGCTTCTAATCTATTTGGTTTTAAATCTTTTGCCAACATACTTGCAGATACATCTATTGCCATCACAATATCTATACCTCGCGTTGTTTTTGTTTTTGTGGACACATCAACCGTTTGTGGTCGTGCTAAAGCAGTAATTAATAATGCCAAAGCAACTAAACGTAATAGGAATAAAATATGTCTAAATTTTGGCAACAACGAGTTTCCTGTTTTAAATCCTTTAATGCTAGAAATTTTAAACTCAGCTGTTTGCTTTTTATATTTAAATACATGCCATAAAATAGCTAAAGGTATTACTAAGAATGCCCAAAACATTTGTTTATTTAAAAAGTCTATTCCTTCAAACATTTATTCTTCGTCTTCTATTTTAATTAATTCAATAGAGTTTAAAATACGCTCCATTATTTGGTCGGCATATACATCGTCTTTTTTCCAAACTAAAATTACTTCTTGTAATAGATTTTGAGTTGTAAACCCAAGAATTACATAATTCCCTCTTTCTTCGCTTCCTTTTTCAGTAACAAAATCAGCTGTCCCGAAAGTTTTTATCCCTTCTTGACCGTTAGGTGTTATAAATTGTTCACTTTTAGTAATAATGTTTTTGGCGCCTCGATTCTCAAAGTTTTTAAGATGTGCTTCTGCAACTTGTCTAAGGTCTATTTTATTTTCGTCTTCTTTGGAGTCTCCCTGTTCCTCTCCTCCTGGAGGTTCAGTTGAAGCCATTTTTGTTGAAATAACTGCAATATCAAAATTGGTGTTTGCATTGCCATACCCAAAAGCTGCTACTTGCATTTGGCCTTTTAGATGCTCGGGTAAATTATTAGATTTTCGTTCTAGCACTTTAGGTGTCGTAATAATAACGCCTGGAGCTCCATATTCACTTGTTACCCAATCTTTCTCTTCCAAGAGTTCTAAACTAGAATCCCCAAAAATAGTATCCTTAACATATTTAAATCCAAAATACATTCCAAAGCCAATATAGGTAGCAATTAACAAGGCTATTGACGCTACAATTGTAATAACAACTTTTCTTTTTCTTCTATTCTCTTCTAATTCTTCTTGATATTTTAAATCTGCTAATAGTTCTTCTTCTGTTGGTTCTGGAAGCGACTCTTTTACGTGGTCAATCTCCATATCAATGGTATTTCTATCCATTATAGCCAACTCTTTATCTGGTTTAGACTTTGCAAACTTTACTAAATCTGCACGACGTAAAATGGTGTCAATATTTTTTATATCCTCTTTACTAAGGTCTATTTGATTTCCATCTTTTAACAAATACAACCTGTTTATTAGTTCTTCGGTAGTACTTTCTAATGCGTGATCATATACTTTTTCGTCAAGATACTTTCTAATGATTCCTGTTAGTTCGGAATAATATTCTTTTATTTCTTCGTTTTGAAGATATCCTGATTTATCTAGTTCTAGTAAAGCCAATTTTGCTCTTTCATAAGGCGGTAATAGTGCTACTTTTTCTTCTTCAGTCAATGGTTTTTCTCTCCAAATAAACCAGTACAATAAAAAAGCTACAAGTGCTAAGGATAAAATTATAATAAGAAGATACAGCCACCACTTGCTTGGACTTTTATCTACCTCAATAATTGGTTTGATACTATACAAAGGCTGTAGCGTCGTATCAACTTCTATAGTCCTTACCTCAACTTTTAATGAGTCCGTAAACGCTTCATAGTCTCCTATCAATATTTTTTGTCTAGGAATAGTATACGTTCCTGAATCAAATTGTGTGAGTCCGTATTTTTTAATTAATTTAAAGCGATCTCCTAGTTTTGTGGCATCTACCTTGTAGGATTCTATCATCTCCAAAGGTAAAAATGTTTGTCCTTCAGGAAAGACAACAAGGCTTGAGGTATCTACTTCAACTTCAATACTAAAAATTAATTCTTGTCCAATTTTTATAGTTGTAGAATCTATTGATGAAGATATTTTTTGTGCAAATGAGACTATTGAAAATAACGCAAAGCAAAAAGACAGAACAATTGTTCTATACTTTTTTGCTTTAAAATCTATATTTTCTAATTTATAATTCATCACTCTTTTATCCTCTTCTCTTAAAATATCCTAACAATTTTTTTACATAACTTTCATCGGCACGACAATCAATAACTCCTGCTCCAGATTTTGTAAAACTATCCTTATAATAATTCACTTTTTCATTATAAAATTTCCCGTAGTTCAATCGCACTTTCTTTGAAGATGTATTAACTAACATTAACTCGCCTGTTTCCTCATCTTGCATTTGGACCATTCCAAGATTTGGAATGCTTTCTTCATGCTTATCATACACTCTAATTCCTGTAACGTCGTGTTTTTTTGCAGCAATTTTCAATGTGTGTTCATAATCATCCACAATAAAATCGCTTAGTACAAAAACAATTGCTTTCTTCTTCATTACATTTGACAAAAACTTCAAAGCTTCTGCAAAATTTGTGTTTTTACTTTTTGGATGAAACTCAATTAATTCACGAATAATACGCAACACATGAGAGCGTCCTTTTTTTGGTGGAATATATAGCTCCACTTCATCCGAAAATAAAATAAGTCCAATTTTATCATTGTTTTGAGTTGCAGAAAAAGCTAATGTTGCCGCAATTTCTGTAACAATTTCATTTTTAAATTGGTTAACTGTTCCAAACAATTCAGATCCTGAAACATCTACCATTAGCATCATGGTCAGCTCCCTTTCTTCTTCAAAAACCTTAATATGAGGTTCGTTAGTTCGAGCTGTAACATTCCAATCTATATTACGCACATCATCTCCATATTGATATTGACGTACTTCACTAAAGGTCATACCTCGCCCTTTGAAGGTAGAATGGTATTCTCCTCCAAATATGTGATCAGACAAACGACGTGTCTTAATCTCAATTTTTCGAACTTTTTTTAGTAACTCTTTAGTATCCATTTTTCCTCTCTCCCAACCCTCTCTCCAAAGGAGAAAGGGCTTTTAAAACTTTAATTTTTAACTACCCTTTTAAAGTCCTTCCCAAAGGGAAGGATTTAGGATGGGATTATGGCACTTCAATCTCGTTAACAATTTTATTGATGATGTCTTCTGAAGTCACATTTTCTGCCTCGGCTTCATAAGTAATACCTATTCTGTGGCGCAATACATCATGTACAACTGCACGAACATCTTCAGGAATCACATAACCTCTACGCTTGATAAATGCATAACACTTTGCTGCGTTTGCAAGATTAATACTTCCACGTGGAGATGCTCCAAATGAAATAAGTGGTTTTAAATCGGCTAATTTATATTTCTCTGGATAACGTGTCGCGAAAACAATATCCAAGATGTATTTTTCAATTTTTTCGTCCATATAAACTTCTCTTACTGCTTTTTGAGCATTAAGAATTTGTGTAACTGAGACCACTGGATTAATTTTTTCGAAGCCTCCTCTTAAATTGGCGCGAACTATAAGTTGTTCTTCATCCATTTTTGGATAATCAATAACCGTTTTTAGCATAAAACGATCCACCTGTGCTTCAGGTAAAGGATAAGTCCCTTCTTGTTCTACAGGGTTTTGAGTTGCCATTACCAAAAATGGTTTGTCTAAAATAAACGTTTCATCACCAATAGTTACTTGCTTTTCCTGCATTGCTTCTAATAAAGCTGATTGCACTTTTGCTGGCGCTCGGTTAATCTCATCAGCTAATACAAAATTTGCAAAGATTGGTCCTTTTTTAATAGAAAAATCGTTTTCTTTTATGTTGTATATTAATGTTCCAACAACATCTGCAGGCAACAAATCTGGTGTAAATTGTATTCTACTAAAACTACCATCTACAGCTTGCGACAATGTATTAATTGCTAATGTTTTTGCCAACCCAGGAACGCCTTCAAGTAATATATGACCTTGTCCAAGTAAACCGATAAGCAAACGCTCTATCATGTGCTTTTGACCTACAATTACTTTATTCATTTCTAAAGTAAGTAAATCAACAAAAGCACTCTCTTTTTCTATTTTCTCGTTAATCGTTTTAATGTCAATTGTACCTGTATCTTCTATCATTTTCTTATTTTTTTGATGCGTGAATATAACACTCCTTTTTCAACACCGCAAATTGTTAAAATATTTCGTGTGTTGCTGTTAATAATTGGTTAAAAAATCCACTGTTTAAAAGTAGTTTTAAGCTTTTGTTTGCTATTTTTAAACTTATTTATCCAAACTTACTTTTTAAAAATTACTATTACATAATGAATAAAAATAAAACAGCATTAATTACAGGAGCAACAAGTGGTATAGGAAGAGCAACTGCTCATGAATTTGCAAAACATGGAATTAGATTAATTTTATGTGGCCGACGACAAGATCGTTTAGATACCATAAAAAGTGCTTTGTCAAAACAAACCGATGTCATTACTTTAAATTTTGATGTTAGAAATAAAACTGAAGTTTTTAATGCTATCGCTTCACTTCCAGAACATTTCAAACATATAGATATTCTAATTAACAATGCAGGAAATGCGCATGGTTTAGACCCTATACAAACTGGTGACACTGATGACTGGGATGCTATGATGGACATTAATGTAAAAGGGTTATTATATGTTAGTAAAGCAGTAATCCCGCAAATGACCGAAAGGCAATCTGGACATATTATAAATATTGGTTCGTCAGCTGGAAAAGAAGTCTATCCAAAAGGAAATGTCTATTGTGCTAGTAAGCATGCTGTTATTGCCATTACAGATGGAATGCGCATTGATTTAAATCCATTTAACATTAAAGTGACAGCCATTAATCCAGGGCTAGTTGAAACTGAATTTTCGCAAGTTCGTTTTAAAGGTGATGCTATTGCCGATAATGTTTATAAAGGTTACAAAGCGTTACAACCACAAGATATTGCAGATATTATTTATTTTGCAATTTCAAGACCTTCTCATGTTAATATTGCTGATTTGTTAGTATTTCCAACTGCTCAAGCTAATAGTGTCACTGTAAATAAAAGTCTTTAATTTAATAAGATTCCTGCCTTCGCAAGAAATGCTATGATTAACAAACGCTTGCTTATTAAAAACCTATTAGCTCACAATGATGAGAACAGTTTTTATGATAAAAAGCGAAAAATAAACATTAGTGAACGAGAAGGGAAAGCAAAATTTTTAAAGCATATTTGTGCGCTTTCCAATAGTAACCCTAAAAACAATTCGTATATCGTTATTGGAGTTGAAGATGAGGATAATAACATTGTAGGCGTCGATTTTTTTGATGATAGTAAAATTCAAAACCTCATCAATGCCTATCTTACAAACCCTCCAATTGTGCAGTACGAAAACATTCCGTTTCCACATTTACCAGATGACAAAGTGGTTGGCTTAGTAACCATTAGACCAATTAACAAAATTACCTCATTACGAAAAAACATCTGGAAGTATTATGGTGGCTCAGTCTTTTTTAGAGATGGCAGTATGAGTATGCCCAAAGTTTTTGATATTGAGATTAAAGACATCAATTCCGAAATTGTTGCTGCCATAGAAAACCATGCTCAGAATAATATTGAGCATACGTTGAATGGTGTGTTTGATTTTTTACAAAAACGAAAAGATTATAATCCAAAATATAAAGTGTTTAAAGAATATTTTGTCATGTGTTGGGCTGGACAAAAAAAAGTGGTAAAGAACGAAGTGTTTTACTCAAGAGTCGATATAGAATTAATAAACGAACAAGTACGTTTGTTTTTTTCAACTCTTGATGAAGTATCTATTGAATATGACAACCATTCCTTTAAAATAATTGAATATGTTAACTTAGGGTTGCAAGGAACTAATAAGTATTTTCAGCTTGAAAAAACTATTATCAGTTTTGGTGAAAGTGCTAATTATACTATTGACACGCAATTGCTTTTCGAACCTCCACAATATGATAAAAAAGTATTGCATCATATTTACAATTCTAACAATGCCCTTTTAAAAAACATTCAACTTGGGACATTACTTAATAAACAGCAAGAATTGGATTTAAAAAATCTTCCTGTGACCTATTTAATTTGTTATTTCAATGGGTTTGAAGATGCGATTGATAAACTAGAAGACGCAAAATCACATTTAAAAAAGCATAGTGATGAGGTTTATCAACTTTATAAAGAGGCGATTCGAATTTTAAGAAAAATCAAGTACAATTAGAAACAAAAAGCCACATCGAATGATGTGGCTTTTACTATATATGTCTAAATACTTTTAAAGATCAAACTTTATACCTTGAGCTAAAGGCAATTCATCAGAATAATTAATAGTATTTGTTTGTCTACGCATGTACACTTTCCAAGCATCAGATCCAGACTCACGTCCTCCACCTGTTTCTTTTTCACCTCCAAAAGCACCTCCAATTTCCGCACCAGAAGTACCAATATTAACATTGGCAATTCCACAATCAGAGCCAGCATACGACAAGAATTTCTCAGCTTCTTTCATTTCATTCGTCATAATTGCAGAAGATAATCCTTGAGCAACACCGTTTTGTTTTTCAATAGCATTTTCTACATCACCAGAATATTTCATTAAATATAAAATGGGAGCAAATGTTTCATGCTGTACAATTTCAAAATGATTTTTAGCTTCAATAATTGCTGGCTTCACATAACAACCACTTTCGTAACCTTCACCTTCTAAAACACCACCTTCAACTAGTACATTTCCGCCTTCAGTTTTTGCTTTTTCAATAGCTGCTAAATACGTATTTACTGCATCATGGTCTATTAATGGTCCAATATGAATCTTTTCATCCAAAGGGTTACCAATAGTTAATTGTCCATAAGCACCAACAATAGCGTCTCTTACTTTATCGTAAACCGATTCGTGAATAATAAGTCGTCTTGTTGATGTACAACGTTGTCCACAAGTTCCAACTGCTCCAAAAACAGCACCAGGAACGACTACCTTTAAATCTGCTGTAGGTGTAATAATAATCGCATTATTTCCACCTAACTCTAATAAGGATTTTCCAAAACGCTCAGCAACAGTCTTACCAACAATACGTCCCATTCTAGTCGAACCAGTTGCAGACACTAGAGGAATTCGAGCATCTGTGGTTAAAAATTCACCTACTTTATAATCTCCATTGATGATACAAGAAATTCCTTCTGGTAAATTGTTTTCTTTTAAAATTCCAGCAATTATGTTTTGACAAGCAACAGCACATAAAGGTGCTTTTTCAGAAGCTTTCCAAACACAAACATCACCACAAATCCAAGCTAAAGCAGTATTCCAAGCCCAAACAGCTACAGGGAAATTAAATGCTGAAATAATTCCAACAACACCAATTGGATGCCATTGTTCTCTCATAACATGCCCTGGACGCTCTGACGGAATCGTTTGACCGTTTAATTGTCTTGATAATCCAACTGCAAAATCACAAATGTCAATCATTTCCTGAACTTCACCATAACCTTCTTGCAAAGATTTACCCATTTCATAAGAAACTAATTTCCCTAATGGTTCTTTTAAGTCTCTCAATTTATTTCCAAATTGACGAACAATTTCTCCACGTTGTGGCGCAGGAACGTCTCTCCAAGATAGAAATGCTTTAGTAGCTGCATCCATCACTTTGTCATAATCTGCTCTTGTCGTAGTTTTTACTTTCCCAATTAGTTGTCCATCTACAGGTGAATATGATTCAATAATTTCACCGTTCGAAAAATTATTAGACCCTGTTGAAGTTCCTTCATTTATATCATTAACACCTAGTTGTTTAAGTGCTTTTTGTATGCCAAAATTGGTAGCAACTGCTTCCATATAATCAATATTTTAATTTGTATTTATTTAGCTGCGAAGATACTAATTTATTATATTTTTATAGTTGAATAATTAGTTTAAGATTTTGGCTTGTACTTGATTTTAATACTTATTTAACATTCGTTGGAAGTCTAAACACATAAAATCTTCCGTAATTATTTAACAAGAGATTACTTACGCTCTTTTAACAAATTCGTTCAATTAAATACTATTTACAATTATGCAGCTAAAAAAATCTCTTGTCGTTTTCCTTCTCACAATAGTTGCTTTTTCATGTAAGCAAAAAGAAACTCAAACTAATAATCTTTTTAAATTCAAGGATTATATTAACTACACAACGTCTGGGTTGGTTTCTGTTACAAGTCCAATAACTATCAATCTTGTAAAAACTGTAGATGGTTGGAAACCTAACGAAGAGGTTTTAACAAATGTAGTAAGTATTTCACCTAAAGTCTCTGGAAAACTCATCTCTAAAAGTAGCAATCAGCTTGTGTTTATTCCTGAAAATTCCCTACAACCTGATACTGAATACTCAGTAAGAGTTAATCTTAAAGATATTTACGAAACTATGCCGAAAGGTTTTGAAAATTATACGTTTCAGTTTAAAACCATAAGACCAAATTTTTCGGTTATCACCAACGATTTACAATCTTATAGTAAAGAATGGCAATATATTCAAGGTGTTATTAAACTAGCAGATGTAGTAAACCTAGAAGATGCTAAAACACTTATTGGAGCTTCTCAAAACAACAAAGACCTTTCTATAAAATGGGATGAATCTATTGAAAAAGCTCGAATATTTGAATTTAAAATAGATAGCATTCATCGTGATATTGATGACTCAAAAGTAACCATCAATTGGAACGGAAAATCCATCAATGCCAATAATAAAGGCGAAAACACCATTGCCATTCCAGGTATTAACAACTTTTCGATTGTAGATGTAAAAGTAGAGCAATCACCTGAGCAATATTTATCCATTAATTTTTCCGACCCATTAAAAAAGCAACAAAATTTCGACGGTTTAGTAACATTAGAAGGCGTTACAAACCCAAAATATATTGTGGATGGTAACGTATTAAAGGTTTATACAGATTCACGTGTGGTTGGTGATATTCAAGTCGATGTGTTTCAAGGCATACGAAATACTGACGATTTTAAACTAAGAACACCTTTTTCAGAATCTATTTCTTTTGAAGCGCTAAAACCTCAGGTTAGACTTATTACAGGAGCAGGAATTTTACCTAATTCACAAGATTTAAGATTCAATTTTGAAGCGGTTAATCTTAAAGCGGTTGATGTGCGTATCATTAAAATTTTCGAGGATAACATCCTTCAGTTTTTACAAGACGATAACATTGGCAGTAACAGCGATTATAGTATTAAACGTGTTGGACGACGCATTGCAAAGAAAACCATTCCGCTTATAAAAGATGAAACTATAAACACAGGAAAATGGAAAGCCTACAGCATTGACTTATCTGAATATTTCAAGGCAGATGCTGGAGCCATATATCGTGTTGAATTAAGCTTTAACAAAGACTATTCACTTTACAATTGCGAGAATAATGAAGCTAACTCTGAAAATGAAGACTATTATGAAGATGAATATTATAGTGATGAATCGTTGGCTGAAAGCTCAGATGAAGACCTTCGCGAAGAACAATATTGGGATAACGTTGTTTACAATTATAAGCGCTATTCGTATAACTGGAGAGAACGAGATAATCCTTGTCATGATGCATACTATAATCAAGAACGTATGGTTTCTGGCAATCTCATGGCCTCAAATCTTGGTGCAATTGTAAAAAGAGGTACTAACAATTCGTTTCATTTTGCAGTCACCAATATTTTAAACACCAATACTGAAGCGAATGCAAAAGTAACATTGTATAACTTCCAGCAGCAACCACTTGCTTCAAAAATAACTGATGCTGATGGCTTCACTATTATAGATTCAGATACCAATGCTTACTTTGCTTTAGTTGAAAAAGGAAATAACACGACTTATGTAAAACTCAACGAAGGGAACTCGCTATCCTTAAGTAAGTTTGATGTCTCTGGAAAAACATTACAACGTGGATTAAAAGGCTTTATTTATGGCGAACGTGGTGTTTGGCGACCAGGAGATTCGTTACACTTAACCTTCATGTTAAACGATAATGCCAACCCTTTACCAAAAGGACATCCAGTAAAAATGGAAGTCACTGATGCAAATGGAAAGCTAGCCTACAGAAATATTACACAAAACGGATTGAATAATGTATATAGCTTTTCTGTACCAACATCGCCAGAAGATAAAACAGGAAATTGGAACGCTAAAGTTTCCGTTGGTGGCGCAAACTTTTATAAAACATTAAAAGTTGAAACCGTTAAACCCAACCGTTTAAAAATTAAACTGGATTTTGAAGACGAGGTACTTTCAATCACAAAACCATTACAAAGTAAACTCAGCGTTAATTGGCTTCATGGTGCACCTGCTAAAAACGTCAAGGCTGAAATAAAAGCAAAATTTAGCACAACTTCAACTGGATTTGAAACCTATCCAAAATATGTGTTTAGTGATCCAACACGTTCATTCAATACAGAAGAAATTACCATTTTTGAAGGTAATGTAAATGCTGAAGGTATCGCAAACGTGAATAAGAAATTAAACGTTGGCGCCAATGCTCCAGGAATGTTAAACGTATCATTCTTAACCAGAGCATTTGAAAATGGAGGTGATTTTTCTATTGATGCGTTTGGTAAAAAGTATGCGCCTTATAAATCGTTTGTTGGTCTGCGTTCGCCAAAAGGAAATGCGTATGGCTCGTTTTATACAGATGAAAATCAAACATTTGAAATCGTAGTTGTTGATGCCAAAGGAAAACCTATACAACGCAATAATCTTGAAATAAAAGTTTATAAAACTGAATGGCGTTGGTGGTGGAATTCCTCTTATGATGATTTAGCTTCCTATGAATCATCAAGCTATCACACACCTTTTACGAGTAGTACAGTCAATACAAATGCGAAAGGCGAAGCCAATTTCAACATCAATATTCCAGATGATGAAAGTGGTCGTTACCTTATTCGCGTGTATGACAAAGAAAGTGGTCATGCTACAGGACGCGTTGCTTATTTCTACAGAAATTGGTGGCAACGCAATTCTGGAAACGACAAAGAAGCCGCAAAAATGTTAGTCTTTGCTGCTGATAAAGAAACCTATACAATTGGTGAGGAAGCTAAAGTTACATTTCCTTCTGGAACCGAAGGTCGTGCATTAATTAGTATTGAAAATGGTACAGAAGTACTTAGTACAAAGTGGGTGAAAACTCAAAAAGGTGAAACCATTGCAAGCATTCCTATTACTAAAGAAATGACACCCAATGTGTATATCAATATTTCTTTGTTGCAACCTCATGCAGTCACCGAAAATGATTTACCTATTAGGCTATATGGCGTAATTCCAATTATGGTGGAAGATAAAAGCACGATTCTAGAACCTCAAATTTCTATGCCAAATGTGTTGCGTCCAGAGCAGAATATCACTGTGAAAGTCAGCGAAAAAAACAACAAAGCAATGACTTATACTGTGGCGTTGGTTGATGAAGGCTTACTGGATTTAACACGTTTTAAAACACCAAATGGTTGGGACGAACTTTACGCTCGTGAAGCACTTGGCGTAAAAACTTGGGATATTTTTGATGACGTGATTGGTGCTTACACTGGAAGCATCGACCAAGTGTTTGAAATTGGTGGAGATGGCTCTGCTTCCGAAGGCAAAAAGAAAAAAGCCAATCGCTTTAAACCAGTGGTAAAATTTTTAGGCCCTTTTGAGCTTAAAGCAGGAGAAACCAAAGCGCACAACATAAAGATTCCAAAATACATTGGCTCTGTTCGTACCATGATTGTGGCTGGAGATTCTAAAAATGCAGCGTATGGTAGTGTAGATAAAACAACACCTGTTAAAAAGCCATTAATGGTACTCGCTACCTTGCCTCGCAAATTAAGTCCTGGTGAAAAAGTAACACTTCCTGTGACTATTTTTGCTATGGAAAACAACATTAAAAATGTCAATATCAGTTTAAAATTGAGTGATGGCATTTCAATCATTGGTAATAAAACTCAACAACTCACTTTTGCAAAACCTGATGAGCAAATGGCATATTTTAAATTGGATGTTAGCAAAGCAAAAGGGATTAATACTCTTGAAGTGATGGCTTCTGGACATGGTGAAACATCGTCATATCAAGTAGAAATTGATGTAATGAATCCAAATCCATATAGCACCAAGGCAACCGATTTTGTTTTGGAAGGCAACACATCTCAAACTATAGATGTTGAAACCTTTGGTGAAATTGGAACTAATAGCGCAAGCGTTGAGTTTTCAACTTTGCCTCCAATGGATTTCGCTGGAAGATTGCAATATTTAATTCGCTATCCACATGGCTGTGTTGAGCAAACTACCTCTGGTGTGTTTCCGCAATTATATCTTTCAGATATTTTCGATTTAACTTTTGAAAAGAAAAAAACTATTGAAAATAATGTGAAAAGTGGTATTAAAAGATTGTCTCATTTTCAAAGACCTAATGGTGGTTTATCCTATTGGAGTGGTCAAAACAATGTTAATGATTGGGGAACGTCGTATGCTGGACACTTTATGATTGAAGCAGAGAAAAAGGGTTATGTATTACCATTAACCTTTAAGAGCAATTGGGTACAATATCAAAAACAAGCTGCTAAAGCGTGGCGACCAAGCTATAAATATTACAGAAGTGATGTCGCTCAAGCCTACAGACTCTATACCTTGGCATTAGCTGGACAACCAGATTTGGCATCGATGAACCGATTAAAGGAATTTTCAGAATTAAGTAACGATGCTAAATGGCGATTAGCTGCTGCTTATGCACTTGCTGGACAACCTGAAGCTGCAAAAGCGATTTCAGCCACAGCAAATATAGAATTTAGTAGCGTGCAATATGATTATTACACTTATGGTTCGGTTGATAGAAATAGAGCTATGGCACTGGAAACCATGGTCATCCTTAAAGATTCCAAAACTCGTGATATGGCTGAATTAGTTGCAAAACGTTTGTCATCAAGTCAATGGATGAGTACGCAATCTACTTCATATAGTCTATTGGCTATGGCAAAAATGGTCAACGAAAATGGTGGCAAAGATTTGAGCCTAACATTCAAACTTAATAATGGTAACCAAGAAATTATTGACACTAAAAATGCCATTTCACAACGTGATTTAAACATCAACGATGGTAATAATCAAATTGTGGTCAACAATACAAAAAACAATACCATTTATGCTCGTGTGATGACTTCTGGAAAATTGCCATTAGGAAAAGAAATTTCAGAGCAAAGAGGATTAAAAGTCTATTTGACTTATAAAGATTCACAAGGCAATACCATAGATATTACTAAGTTACAACAAGGTCAAGATTTTGTTGCAAGCATACAAGTTACTAACCAGAAAAATGAACCAATCAACGATGTGGCACTCACCCAAATTTTCCCTTCCGGATGGGAAATAGTAAATACGCGTTTTACTGCATTTGGAGAGGCAGCCACGAATCAAGCTGATTATACAGATATTAGAGATGACCGCGTAAATTTCTATTTCAATCTGAATAAAAGCTCGAATGATGGAAGCACAAAAACCTTTAATGTGCTGTTAAACGCTTCGTATTTAGGAACCTATTATTTACCAGGAACACAAGCCGAAGCGATGTATGATAATGACTATTTCGTGAGGACGAAAGGTCAGTGGATTGAAGTAATTAAATAAACAAATTTGGTCGGTTCAAAGAAATCTTCTAATAAGTAGAATCATTTTTTGAATGAAATTGTCACCTTGAGCGCAGTCGAAAGGTCTCAATAATACTATCTGATTTTATCGGACTGACCTTTAACACCTTAAAAAAAATGAAAACAATAATAAGTTTATTAGTAACAATTGTAGCATTTGGCTACGTAGAAGCACAAGACATTCAATACGTTAATGCCGAAAACGGATTAATAGTAAGAGAAAAACCAAGTCAAGGCGCCATAAAAGTTGGTATGTTGGACTATGGAACAGCAATAGAAATTACCGAACACACCAATTTAAAACTCGACGTTGTCGATGGTGGCACAAAACTTACTGGTGAATGGGTAAAAGTAAGAGGTATTGACGCTTACGAATTCTTTGAAGAAGGCTATGTTTTTAATGGTTATTTAACCGAAGAAAAACTAGAAAAGCGATTTAAAACAACTTATGATGAGTTTACTGTTACCATTGAAGGCGTTACAGAAAAGGAAAGAATAAAAGGAGAAATTAATCCAGACTTTAATGGCGTATTGTTCTTTAAGCTAAATGATAATGAAACATTAGAAGGTAAAACTGTTAGAGTGAAACATCATCAAGAATTTAGAACTATTGAAGTATTCCAAAAGCATGAAAACAGCATTGCAATTTCTGATGATAAATCGCACTGCGATATCATTAACTGGCAG
Source organism: Pontimicrobium sp. SW4 (assembly GCF_039954625.1). Classification (NCBI taxonomy): domain Bacteria; kingdom Pseudomonadati; phylum Bacteroidota; class Flavobacteriia; order Flavobacteriales; family Flavobacteriaceae; genus Pontimicrobium; species Pontimicrobium maritimum. The sequence goes on along the minus strand of NZ_CP157199.1, from coordinate 3,213,685 downwards.
CATTACTACTCTAGCTGGAAGCCTTTAAAAACCATTTCAAGCAATAAGAAGTTTGAAGCTTTGCCAATTTCAGAAAAAGAAGCAAGCAGATTTATAGACGTAAATATTGAAGAATTAAAAACGGTTGTTAACGATGCGTGTGGCGAAACTTGGAGTGACGCTATAAAAGATGCTGCCTCTTTGAATGACTATCCTACAAAAGTTGTGGTAAGCAAACTATATTTACGCATTTTAATGACAGATATTGATGGCTATAAAACAGAGAAGATAATTATCTTTGAAGTACCACTTAATAGTCAAACAAAAAAAGAGTCTTATGCAAAACTTTAAACCATACTACGCAGTAATATTTACATCCACTTTAACTAAAAACAATGAAGGCTATAGTGAGATGGCACAAAAAATGGAAGATTTAGCCAAAACCCAATCTGGATTTTTGGGTATTGATAGTGCACGAGAAGATGTAGGTATTACAGTGAGTTATTGGGAAAGTTTAGAGGCTATAAAGACATGGAAACAACATTCAGAGCATTTAATAGCACAACAAAAAGGGCGTGAGCAATGGTACAGTTGGTACAACACCAAAATTTGCAAAGTAGAGCGTGAATACGAGTTTAATAATATATAAACTTCCTTCCCTATTTTAGGGAAGGTGAATTTAATTCTACTAAAAGAATTAAATTCGGAAGGGTAAAATTATAAAGGAATGAGTGAAATCCATAATCAAAAACATCTTGAAGAGCGCAGGAAAGAACTTAGAAAAAATCTAACTCCTGCCGAAGCAACCTTATGGAAATCATTACAAAGAAAACAACTAAAAGGAAGAAAATTTAGAAGACAACACAGTATTCAAAATTTTATAGTTGATTTTTATTGCGCTTCTGAGAGATTAATAGTAGAACTCGATGGTGCTGTTCATTTAGATTTTGCACAACAAAATTATGATTTGGAAAGAACTGATATTCTTGAAAATCTTGGACTCAAAGTAATTCGGTTTGAAAATCGGTTGATATTTGAGAATTTATCCGAAGTATTAGAAGAAATCATCTGTCATTTTAAAACCACCTCGTCTTCTGAATAAAAATTCAGAAGCCACTCCTCCTTCAAAAGAAGGAGAGTTGTGTGAATAAATTTTAATAGGATGAAATTCCTTCCCTTATCAAGGGAAGGTGGATTTGATTTCACCAAAAAAATCAAAGACTGAAGGGTTATGAAAAAAATAATAAGCTACATAAAACGTAACAAAATAAAATCAGCAGTAGTAATAATGCTGCTGATTGCTTATTATTTCTGTTTGCCAAAACAACTGTTTACGGACCCAACAGCAACGGTTATTGAAAGTCGGGATGGAGAATTGCTTGGTGCTATTATTGCTAAAGATGGTCAGTGGCGATTTCCTCATAACGATAGTATTCCTGAAAAATTCAAAGAATGTTTAATCTTGTTTGAAGATGAATATTTCTATAAACACCCTGGATTTAATCCTATCTCAATTTATAAAGCTCTAAGAGATAATATGAGTTCTGGTGAAGTGAAGCGAGGAGGAAGCACACTCACACAACAAACCATTCGTCTGTCTCGAAAAGGAAAATCAAGAACATATACTGAAAAAATCAAAGAGATTATCCTTGCAACAAGGCTTGAGTTAAGATATTCAAAAGACAACATTTTAGCTTACTACACAAGCAATGCACCTTTTGGTGGTAACGTCGTTGGACTTGACGCAGCCTCATGGAGATATTTTAATAGAAACGCTAACGACTTGTCTTGGGCAGAAAGCGCTACACTAGCAGTGTTGCCAAATGCACCAAGTTTGATTTATCCTGGAAAAAACCAAGAGCGTTTACTCAAAAAACGTAATACGCTTCTTGAAAAACTATTAAAAAACGAGGTTATTGACACCTTAACTTATGAATTATCAATTCTAGAAGAATTGCCTCAAAAACCCTATCCTTTACCGCAAATAGCGCCTCATTTATTGCAAAATGTTGCCAAAAGCAATTATGGAAAACGTATAAAAACATCTATTAAAAAACAAGAACAAGAACAAACCAATGCCATTGTAAAAAATCACTATAATCAATTACGCCAAAACGAAATTCATAATATTGCGGTCTTGGTTTTAGATGTCAACACACGAAAAGTTGTGTCGTATGTTGGCAATGCGCCAACCGATAAAACACATCAAAATGCAGTAGATGTCATAACCAAGCCACGAAGTACAGGAAGCATTTTAAAACCCTTTTTATATGCTGCTATGTTAGATGCTGGCGATTTATTACCAAATACTTTAGTTGCAGATGTACCAACGCAATTTGGAAGTTACAATCCGCAAAACTACAGCAAGGAATTTGATGGTGCAGTTACTGCCAAACGTGCTTTGGCTCGTTCGCTTAATGTACCTTCAGTAAGATTATTGCAACAGTTTGGTTTAGATAGATTCTACCATTATCTCAAGCAATTAGAATTAAAAGACATAAAAAAGAATGCCAATCATTATGGTTTATCCTTAATTCTTGGTGGTGCCGAAAGCAATCTTTGGGATTTATGTAAAAGTTATGCTGCTATGGCTGGAACCGTTAATCATTTCAATGAAAACTCAAGTCAGTATTATACAAACGAGTTTTTAGAGCCTACTTTTTATGCAGATACTGAAATAAATTTTGGTAACCTCAATGATGAAAAAATCATTTTTGATGCAGCTTCCATTTACCTCACGTTTGAAAGTATGAAAGAAGTAAATAGGCCTGAAGGCGACGAAAACTGGCAGTTCTTTGACTCCTCTAAACAAATAGCTTGGAAAACTGGTACAAGCTTTGGTTTTCGTGATGCTTGGGCCATTGGTGTCACTAAAGATTATGTAGTTGGTGTTTGGGTTGGCAATGCTGATGGTGAAGGTCGTCCAGGATTGGTTGGTGTACAAACTGCGGCGCCTATTTTATTTGATGTGTTTGATATTTTGTCTCATAGTGAATGGTTTAGCAAACCTTTTGATGAAATGCAAGAAGTGGATATTTGCTCAAAAAGTGGTTACAGAGCATCTCCTAATTGCAACGAAACAGAAACCAAGTTTATTCAACTTAGCGGTTTAAAAACCAAACCCTGCCCTTATCATCTGTTGGTGCACTTGGATGCCTCAGAACAATATCAAGTGAACTCTTCTTGCGAATCGTTAGCAAATATTAAAAACACATCGTGGTTTGTGTTGCCTCCTTTAATGGAATATTATTATAAGTCTAAAAACCCGTTTTACAAACCCTTACCTCCTTACCGAAGTGGTTGTGTGTCTGAAGGAGCTATAACCATGCAGTTTATCTATCCAAAACAATCTGGTAAGTTCTTTTTACCTAAAGATTTTGACGGAAACACGAATGAACTTATATTAAAAATAGCTCACTCAAAACCAGAAACAACCGTTTTTTGGTATTTGGATAACACTTTTATTGGCAGTACTAAAGCCATTCACGACATGGCTATTTTACCAAAATCTGGACAACACTTAATTACAGTTGTTGACGAATTTGGGAATGAAGCCAAGCGGTTAATTGAGATTTCGGAATAAATTTTTAACTTTAGTTATCTCTAAAATAATAACTTATGCCTGCGTTTCCAAAACCTAACTTCGTATATAATTTTGACCTCAATGCTGAGCTTCAACATTTAATTAATCATAAAGTCACGCGTCAAGTTCCAGAAAAGTCTGATGATAAATTACTCATTGCTACTTGGAATATTGCTAACCTCGGACTTCAAGATAGATGGAACGAACACTACAAACTTATTGCCGAAATTATTAGCTGGTTTGATGTGATTGCTGTTCAGGAAACCAATGATAATCTTATCGGTTTAAACAATATTGAGCTTGAATTACCTAATTACTACGATGTCATTTTTTCGGATAAAGGTGGGAATAATGAGCGTTCTGTTTTTATTTTTAACAATGAAAAAGTGAGTTTATTGCAACTTATTGGTGAGATAGCTATTCCTCCAAAAGATTACAAGCATATAAATCTTGCTAATGTTAATTCTAAATTTACTGGATTTGATAGAAATCCTTATTTATGTTCATTTGAATGGAATAATGAAAAGTTAATCTTTATTACTGTTCATTCGTTTTTTGGAAGCGAGGCTAAAAAAGACATTGAGCGTAGAGCCTTGGAAGCTTATGCTATATCTAGGTATGCAGATTTAAGAAAAAACTCAAAATATGCCTTTTCAAAAAACATTATTACTATGGGAGACTTTAATATTCCTAAAGTTGAAAAAGGAGATCAAACTTATGATGCACTAATGAAACGTGGTTTAAAGCTTCCTGAGCATTCCACACAAATTTATTCCAATATTAATAACGACAAACAATACGACCAAATAGCATTTCTACCAGATTTAAAATCTAAAATTATAGCCCATGGTGTGTTTGATTTCGATAATGCTATTTTCCCAGATTTATGGCAAACTAATGTCTCGAATTTTAAAAAATATTTGAAGTATTATGTTTCTGACCACAGACCAATGTGGATAGAGTTGGAATTGTAACTACCTCAACGGAAATCCTTTTGCTGCCCACCATGGATGCATTTCAATTACTAATCGTCCTGCTTTTACCATTGGGTCTGCATTAGCCAAACTATCTGCCATTTTAAAAGTTGGCACATTGTAAATGGTAATACCACTTATATCACTATCATCATCAAAAGGGCCTGAAATATCTGCATAACCAAGCTCGTACATTTTACCTAAATGAGCCATATGAGCTGCTTGAAGGTTATTGGCTTCTTCTTCAGGTTGAGAACGGTTTGGGCCTTTTTTTAAAAACGCAATAAAATACTTTTGCATGATGATAGTGTCTTGCTTTTTTTCATCTACATAATCAAAAAGCTCAAAACCTTTGGCTAATAGCTCTTCTTTTAACTCTTTAGTAGATTTTCCTTTGTTTTCTATTGGCTCTTCAACAACTACAGGATTGTCTTTTGTTTCACTTTTACATGCTACAAAAATCAATAGAATTACGATGCTTAACATTGTTTTTTTCATTATTCCCAAGTATTAAATGGTTGTTTACTTAATTGTGAATTGTAATATTTAATATTTCCTGTGACTTCTTCTCCTAACCAATCTGGTTTTGTAAATACCTCATCTTCATTTTCTAATTCCACTTCAGCAATTAGCAATCCTTCATTATCTCCATAAAACTCATCTACTTCGAAAACATGATTATTAACTTTTACTTCATAACGTAACTTGTCAATGATTCCTTTTTCGCAAAATTCTAATAATGCTTTTGCATCCTTTTTAGAAATATCTTTTTCCCATTCAAAACGTAATAAACCATCTTTAGACGACAATCCTTTTACCGTCAATATGCCTTTATTATCTTTAAGTCGAACCCTTACTGTTCGTTCAGGATCACGATTTAAAAACCCTTGGATAATTCTAAATTTCTGGTATGCTTCTTCTTTAAAAGCATTAGAGGTTACTAAAAATTTACGTTCTATTTCTATCATGTTCACTTTCCACAAAAGTGGAATTTAATTATTTGTTCTCGATACATTTTCTTTAAAAAAAGAAAACACTCGAACTGACATATCTTATAAAAACCTAAATTTACGCTATGCCAAACGATTTACCAATAAGAAAAATTATTCATGTAGATATGGACGCGTTTTATGCGTCTGTCGAGCAAATGGATAATCCTGAACTTAAAGGTAAACCCTTAGCGGTTGGTGGTGGTGGAAAAAGAGGTGTTATTAGTGCTGCAAGTTATGAAGCGAGAAAATTTGGCGTAAAAAGTGCCATGTCTGGAAACTTAGCTATTAAGCTTTGTCCTGACCTCATTTTTGTGAAACCCAATTTTGAACGTTATAACGAAATTTCGAAAAAAATTAGAAAAATATTCTACGATTTTACCGATTTGGTAGAGCCACTATCGCTAGATGAAGCCTATTTAGACGTGACACACAATAAAAAGGGAAATCCAAGCGCATCACTCATTGCTAAAGAAATTAGGCAGCAAATTTTTAATGATGTTGGCTTAACAGCTTCCGCAGGGATTAGCATTAATAAATTTGTGGCAAAAATTGCAAGCGATTATAATAAACCAAATGGACAAAAAACAGTTAATCCAGAAGAGGTTTTGGAGTTTCTTGAACAATTAGACATTAGAAAATTTTATGGTATTGGTAAAGTCACTGCCGAAAAAATGTATCAAAAAGGCATTTTTACTGGAAGAGATTTAAAAGCAAAGTCGCCTGAGTACCTAGAAAAGCATTTTGGAAGGTCTGGAAAATCGTACTACTATATTGTACGTGGTATTCATAATAGTGAGGTCAAGCCACATCGCATTAGAAAGTCGTTGGCGGCTGAACGTACCTTTTTTGATAATCTAACAAGCGAAGTCTTTATGCTTGAAAAACTAGAGCAAATTGCTAATGAAGTTGCAAAGCGTTTAGAGAAAAGTAAAGTAGCAGGAAAAACCATTACTTTGAAAATAAAGTATAGCGATTTTACCTTGCAAACACGAAGTAAAACTTTGCCATATTATATAAGTGATACAGCTATTATTTTAGATACCGCAAAAAAATTATTATATCAGGATACGTTAAAAGAATCGGTTAGATTATTAGGGATTTCATTATCTAATTTGAATACCGAAACCAAGAAAAAACCTGAAACCAAAAGCGTTAGTGTGCAATTGAAGTTTGAGTTTTAACTGTTTGACTTTATCAAAAAATTCTCGAACTTTGTTTAGCACTTGATATAGAACATTGAAACATTATATATAATAACTACAGTGTGCAACCTAACCCCAATAGTGAAAAAACAACCTAAAAATATAAAAGCCCAAGTACATTTAAATGAATAATCTAATTGTAATTTTAACATATGGTTCATTGTTATTGCTTTCATTTCTATTAATAGCAAATCCAGTAAAAGTCAACAAGAAAGCAAATTTTTGTTTTGGAATCATGCTTTTTCTATGGTCAACTTTTTGGTTCGAAGAAATTTTTACTTTAATTGGTTTTGATTTTCAAAACGATACGTTTTGGATGCCTATTCGTTTTTTTCAATTTTTAACACCCATTGTCTTTTATTATAGTATCGCTTACTACGCAAATCCTAATTTTAAATTCAAAAAAAAAGATTTGATGCATTTAGTCTTTCCAATTATACTACTTGCTTTTTTAGTGATTAAACAAGCTTATAGAGACAACCCTAACATATCAAAGGCTTTAAATGCGCTTGTAATTATTCAAGCATTTTATTTTATCATCCTTTCATATATTAAAATTCAAAAGCATAAAAAAAGAATTCGTCTGTTTTCATCAAATACTGTTCAAATTGACCTCAAATGGTTAGAGTTAATAATTCTTGCGATATTAATTTTGGTTGCATTTATTGGTGTTTATAATATCCTGTTTAGAGGATTAGATTTAAACATATTTGCAAATATTGTATCGCTATCAATTATATACTTTATTGCTTTTAACTCATTAAAACAAAAAGAAATTTTCTTACTGGATGAAAACCAACGAAACCTAATTATTACGTCAGATGAACAATCGAAAACAAAAAAACGAAAGGTTATTTCTGATGATGAATTAGAAACTCTTAAGTTTAAGCTTATTGATATTATGAATACTATGAGACCATATTTAGATTCAGAATTATCCCTTACTCAACTAGCAGAAATAACGGAATTAACTCCTCATCAACTATCATATTTAATAAACATTGGATTCGATGAAAACTTTTTTTGGTTCGTAAACAGGTATAGAGTTCAAAGAGTGAAAGAATTGCTTTCTGACAAACAAAACAATTATAAAACTATACTTGGGATTGCTTTTGAATCTGGTTTTAATTCAAAAACATCATTTAACACAACGTTTAAAAAAATTAGTGGGCAAACACCTTCAGAATTTAAAAAAAGTAGTTCTTCTTTATAACGTTAAACTTTTAAAAAACGTACTCATTGAATATCAAATAGTTATATTCTATAAAAAATAGGTTCTACAATATAACTTCGAACATAAAAACAAACATTCTTATCTAATTTTGGAGATCATATAACGACACTCTATTTTATGGTCAAGAATATTTTTTTGTTCGCTTATTTAATCTCAACCTTCTTTATTAATGCCCAAGATTTAACGCAAAACATTAAAGGTAAAGTAATCGATAATTCTTCGAAAGAACCTATCCCTTTTGCCACAATAGTAATAAGAGGTACTGACCCAATTATTGGAACAACCTCTGATATGGATGGAAACTTCCTTATTGAAAATGTTCCTATTGGTAGATATGATTTGGAAGCTTCTTACTTAGGCTATGAGCCAGTTATATTTCCAGAAGTTATCGTAACATCGGCTAAAGAAGTTGTTCTAACCATAACTCTTACAGAAAGTGCGTTTGCATTAGATGAAATCGTTATAAAACCTAGACTTGTAAAAGCTAAACCTCTCAACAAAATGGCAGCTGTTAGTGCACGAATGCTAAGCGTAGAAGAGGCAAATAGATACGCTGGAGGTTTTGATGATCCAGCACGTTTGGCATCATCTTTTCCAGGAGTAGCCAGTAGCCTTAGTAACAATGCAATTGTTATTAGAGGAAATGCACCTAAATACTTGCAATGGAAAATTGAAGGTATTGAAATACCTAATCCAAATCATTTTGCAGATTTAGGATCTTTTGGTGGTGGTGGATTAACAGCCTTAAGTAGTAATTTATTAGCAAACTCTGATTTCTTTACAGGAGCATTTCCTGCTGAGTATAATAATGCTTTGTCTGGAGTTTTTGATATTAGAATGCGAAATGGCAATAGCTCTAATTTTGAACATAGTTTTGACATTGGGGCTATTGGGATAGACTTCGCCTCAGAAGGCCCACTAAATATAAAAAACAATGCTACATATCTCGTAAATTACAGATATTCAACATTAGGTCTTGTTTCATCTTTGTTACCAGAAGGTGCGGAAGGCACAAATTACCAAGACTTATCTTTTAAAATAAAACTCCCTACAAAAAGAACCGGATTATTCTCTATTTGGGGAATTGGATTGATAGATAAATCTGGTATAAAACCTAAAACAAAAGTTGAAAAACAAATCTACTATCAAGATATTGAAAAACAGGATGTAAAACAGTATATGGGAGCATTTGGGTTAAATCACAGACTTATTTTTGAAAATTCTGCATATTTAAATTCTACATTAGCAATATCTACAAATGGTATCGATTTAAAAACAGATAGACTAGATGATAATTCACAATTGCAACCAGAAAATGAAATAGATAATATAAACTACAACATTACTTTTAAGTCATTCTTAAATAAAAAATTCAATTCAAAACACACTAATAAAACAGGAATTACACTAAGAGGCTTAGGATTTAACATCAGTTTAAAAGAAAATCAAGATACTACAAATGGCTTAAACACATTAGTTTCAGAAGAAGGCTTCAGTTCTTTAATATCTGGACATTCAAGTTCTTCTTTTTCATTTAAAAATTGGCAATTAAATGTTGGTTTAAATGCTCAGCTATTCACATTAAATAATAGTTTTACACTTGAACCTCGTTTGGGAATAAGTCATGAATTAAATGACAAGAATATAGTAAGTTTTGGTTATGGTTTGCACAGTAGAATTGAACCCCTAAATATTTATCTTGCTACTACCAATAATTCAAGTTCCAATCAAGCTAATAAAGATTTAGATTTTTCAAAAGCACACCACTTTATATTTACATATGATTGGCATATTTCAGAAAAAACACATTTAAAGGTTGAGCCTTATTTTCAATACTTATTCAACATTCCCACTATAGAAAGCACTACAACGTCTCTTATAAATTTACAAAATGATTGGTTTATAAATGATACATATATTAATAATGGAAAAGGAAAAAACTATGGTTTAGACTTAACTTTAGAGCAATACATAAACAATGGTTTCTACTATTTAATTTCTGCTTCTATATTTGATTCTAAATACAAAACAGATAATCAAAAATGGTATAACACAAGGTTCAATAAAAACTATCTTTTTAATGCTTTAGCTGGAAAAGAATTTAGAATTGGAAAGAATAAACAAAATGTTCTTGGATTAAACTTAAGATTAAGTATACAAGGAGGTGATAGATATTCAATAATTGATAATACCGCTTCTGTAATGGAACAAGATGTTATTTATAATGAAACGACACCTTTTACAGAAAAAGCAAAAACGTCATTTATGACTCATTTTACCATGAATTACGAATGGTACAAAAAGAAAACTACTCAAAAATTATCTCTAAAAATATTAAATGCAACAAATTACAAAGAATTCCAAGGTCATCGATATAATATTAAGACCAATATAGTTGAAGAATTTAGAGAGGCATTAATAATTCCAAATATTAGCTACAAAATATCATTTTAAATTAAAAGACAGCTCACAACAAAGATGTATAACCCGTAACTAAACGTTAAACAAACCTTTCCTTTAAAAACTACAACTCGTAATTTCGGTAACACGTAAGGTATTTACCATTCCTTTGTCTTGTATAGGCATTGCTGCTAAACTAATAAGCATGTCTCCAACATCTAAATAGCCTTTTTTGCAAGCAATGGCATTTACATCTTCAATGGTTTCATCGGTACTTACAAACTTATCATAATAAAAAGCCTTAACTCCCCAAAGTAAATTGAGTTGTGTTAAAATACGTTTGTTTGATGTAAATACTAAAATGTGCGCATCTGGTCGCCATGCCGAAATTTGAAACGCTGTATAACCACTATTTGTTAATGTAGAAATTGCTTTTGCACTTATCTCGTTAGCCATATTAGCTGCATGATAACAAATAGATTTAGTTATATATCTATTTGTGCGAATATGAGGTGGCTCTTGTGGTACTTTAATTAATTTCGAGTTCTCTACACTTTTAATGATATTAGACATTTGTCGTATCACTTGCACTGGATAATTACCTACAGACGTTTCTCCTGACAACATTACTGCATCTGCACCATCCATTACCGAGTTTGCTACATCGTTAACTTCAGCTCTTGTTGGCGTTAAGCTGTTAATCATTGTCTCCATCATCTGGGTGGCAATAATTACTGGAATTCTTGCTTTTTTAGCACGCAACACTAACTTCTTTTGAATAAGCGGTACTTCTTCAGCTGGAATTTCTACTCCTAAATCACCACGCGCTACCATTAAGCCATCGCAGTAGGCTACAATTTTATCAATATTCTCTACAGCTTCAGGCTTTTCAATTTTAGCAATTATTGGAATTTTATGCTCACTATGCTCCTTGATAAGTTCTTCAAGTTGCATTAAATCTTCTGCGTGACGTACAAAAGATAGAGCAATCCAATCAACATTTTGTTCAATAGCAAAAATGGCGTCTTTAATATCTTTCTCAGTTAACGCAGGTTGAGATATATTTGTATTTGGAAGGTTGACTCCTTTTTTGGATTTTAAAGGTCCTCCTTGAATAACTCTTGCTTTTACTTCACTTTTCTTATCGGTTGAAACTACTTCAAAAATTAACTTTCCATCATCCAATAATATCCGTTCTCCAGGTTTTGCATCTTGCGGAAATCTGTCGTAGGTCATGTATACACGTTCCTTTGTACCTTCAAACTTTTTACCTGTAGCAAATATTATTTCATCACCTTCATTTACAATAACTTCTTCCTGCATTTTGCCTACACGTAATTTTGGACCTTGTAAATCTCCCAAAATTGCAGCATTATAACCATACTCGTCGTTTAACTCTCTAATAAGCGCAATTCTCTTTTTTACATCATCATAATTAGCATGTGAAAAATTAATACGAAACACATTTGCACCTTCATCTAGCATTGCTTTAAGTGTTTCTTTTTTGCTTGTCGATGGTCCTAGGGTTGCAACTATTTTGGTTTTTTTTCTTTTATTAACCATTAATTAAAAATTAAATTGTCTTTAGATTTTAACTGCATTACATCTATACTGTAAACTGCAGCAATCTGAGATATTTCTTGAATTTTTTGAATTATTGCTTTTTCGTCAATAAAATTTCCATCATTGTCAATTTTCAACAAATAATTCACTTTTTTATACTCTGGGATTAAATTATGTATTCTTAATATACTGCTTTGTGCTTCAAATAATAATCCTGTACTTGCTATACTCTCTTCTTCTTTTTTACAAACATTAGACACTAAATTCCAAATCATTTGTTGCTTTTTATCTTCCCATTCAAAAATAGAAAAAGATGAAGCTGTATATTTAAAATCTAGGTCTTGAGGTTTTCTTTGTAAATTTATTTGAAGCTGTTTATTTAAAAGGTAGGCAACACGATAATCTTCAATAGTGCAATGAATTGCTAAAAGAGAATATGTTTCAACATCAAAATCATCAACAAGTAGCTTGTGTAACGCCATAACGTTTAAATTATGAAATGTAAATATAGTATTTTAACACTACAATTACTTATGTTTTTTGTTACTTGATAATAAAATAGCACGAAAACGATTTAGTAGCAACTTTAATTTAAATAGCTCTAGAAATTTTTCCCTGAAATGCAAAGAATGCTCGTTTTGATGCTTTCTCTTCTGCTTTCTTTTTTGAAGTAGCTCTGGCCTTTGCAATGACCTTGTTATTTATAGATAATTTTACAGAAAAGTGTTTTAATTGATCATTTCCTGTATCCTCATAAACATTGTAATTGAAGTTTTTCTTTTCTTTCTGGCACCACTCAATTAGTAAGCTTTTGTAGCTAATAACTTTACCTTCTAATGTTTCTATATCTACATGAGGTATAATAACGCGCTTATAAATAAACTTTTCACAGACAGAATATCCTTTATCTAAAAATATAGCACCTACTAAAGCTTCAAATAAATTACCGTGAATATTATTTCCGAAATTATCGGTTGGTATTTTACTTACGACTAAATCTATAAGGTTTAACTCTTTTCCTAATTCGTTAAGGTGCTCTCTACTTACAATTTTAGAACGCATTTTTGTTAAGTAACCTTCATCTCCTTGAGGTACTTCTTTAAATAAATGCGTTGCAATTACCGCACTAAGCATAGCATCTCCAACAAATTCTAATCGTTCGTAATTAATAGGAGTTCCCTCCCCGTCACGAATATTCATTGACCTATGGGTAAAAGCTTTTTTATAGAAGTCGATACTTTTAGGCTGAAACCCTAAAATTTGATGTAATTGAGCAAAAAAATTCCCGCCTTCATCAGAACGGGAATTTTTTTTCAATATGTTACGAATGAATTTCATTCGGGATTTAATCTAGTTTCTTGAATAATACACAAGCGTTGTGTCCGCCAAATCCAAATGTATTACTCATAGCAACCTTAACGTCTCTTTTTTGTGCTTTGTTTAGAATTAAATTCAAGTTAGAATCTATAGTCTCATCAACCACAGTATGATTTATTGTTGGTGGTACAATACCATGTTCTATTGCAAGAATTGATGCAATAGATTCAATAGCACCAGCAGCACCTAATAAATGACCAGTCATCGATTTAGTAGAATTTATGCTAATGTTTTTAGTATGCTCTCCAAACACTTCACTAATCGCTTTTAACTCAGCCACATCACCTAGAGGTGTCGATGTACCATGAGTATTTATATGATCAACTTCAGAAGGAGAAATTCCAGCATTTTCTAAACAATTTCTCATTACAGCCATAACACCAATTCCTTCAGGGTGAGGAGCTGTCATATGATGAGCATCAGAAGACATTCCGCCTCCAACAACCTCAGCATAAATCTTAGCACCTCTTGCTTTAGCATGTTCGTAATCTTCAAGAATAATAGCTCCTGCTCCTTCGCCTAATACAAAACCGTCTCTGGTTGCATCAAATGGTCTAGAAGCTGTTTCTGGGCTTTCATTTCTTGTTGATAAAGCATGCATAGCATTAAAACCACCCATTCCAGCAATGGTTACTGCTGCTTCACTTCCTCCTGTAACAATAACATCACAATGTCCTAAACGTATATAGTTTAAAGCATCAATCATTGAGTTTGCTGAGGAAGCACATGCAGATACCGTTGTATAGTTAGGCCCCATAAATCCATGTTTAATAGATATGTTTCCTGGTGCAATATCTGCAATCATTTTAGGGATAAAGAATGGATTGAATCTTGGTGTTCCATCTCCTTGTGCAAAGTTTAAAACTTCGTTCTGGAATGTTTCCAAGCCTCCAATTCCGGCTCCCCAAATAACACCTACTCGTAGTTTGTTTATTTCATCTAAGTTTAGCTTAGCATCTAAAATAGCCTCATCTGAAGCTACCATAGCGTACTGTGCAAACCTATCCATTTTACGAGCTTCTTTTCTATCAAGAAAATCTGTAGCGTTAAAGTTTTTTAATTCACAAGCGAACTTAGTTTTGAACTTTTCGGTGTCAAAATAAGTTATAGGCGCAGCACCACTCTTACCATTAATTAGTCCATCCCAATATTCATCTTTGGTATTTCCTATAGGTGTAAGTGCTCCTAACCCAGTAACTACAACTCGCTTTAGTTCCATAAATAACTATTACTTATTTTGCGGCTTCAATATATGATACTGCTTGACCTACTGTTGCAATGTTTTCAGCTTGATCATCTGGAATTTGAATATCGAATTCTTTTTCGAACTCCATAATTAATTCAACAGTGTCTAATGAATCTGCTCCTAAATCGTTTGTGAAGCTAGCTTCAGTTACAACTTCGTTTTCATCAACACCTAATTTGTCTACGATAATCGCTTTTACTCTTGATGCAATGTCTGACATAATCTTTAAATTTTAAGTTTTAATTAGATGGCAAAAATAAAAAACTTTATTTTAAAAATCACTTTTACCGATAAAATGTGCTTTTAATTTACTAAAATCGGCAGAAGTATTTTTGTTTTGCCCTAATTGTTAATTATTATTCTTTTTTTTGTTTGAATAATATAACATTGATTGTCTGTAAATGAAACGAATTGTAATCTTTGCTTCCGGAAGTGGAACTAATGCTGAAAATTTAATAAAGTTTTTTCACAACAGAGAAAATGCTTCTGTTATTCAGGTACTAACTAACAATCCTCATGCCAAAGTTATTGATAGGTGTAATAATTTAAAAATCAGTTGCTTGTCATTTAATCGAACTGCTTTTTACAAGACACCCCACGTGTTGGATATTTTAAATAACGTGAACCCAGACCTTATAGTTTTAGCAGGTTTTTTATGGAAATTTCCAGAAAATATCTTAAAGACATTTCCAAATAAAGTCATTAATGTGCATCCGGCCTTATTACCAAATTATGGAGGAAAAGGCATGTATGGTATGCATGTACATGAAGCGATTGTTGCTAATAAAGAAATAGAAACTGGTATCACAATTCACTATGTAAACGAACATTATGATGAAGGTGCTATAATTTTTCAAGCAAAATGCGAGGTTTTACCTACGGATTCGGCTAAAGATGTGGCTGCAAAAATTCATGAATTAGAGATGAAATATTTCCCGAAGGTGGTTAATTCACTTTTAAATGGCTAAAAAAAAGAAAAAATACTATACTGTTTGGAAAGGACATCACACAGGTGTTTTTGAATCTTGGAATGATTGTAAAGCACAGATAAAAGATTATCAAAGTGCACAATACAAATCTTTTGCAACTTTTGAGGCGGCAAAAAAAGCATTAAAAGGTAATTACAAAGACTATATTGGTAAAGCTAAAAAATTCACCTCAGAGCTCACAGAAGAGCAACTTAAAAAAATTGGTCAGCCAAATTACAATTCCATCGCTGTTGATGCCGCTTCTAGCGGAAATCCAGGAAAAATGGAGTATCGAGGCGTAGATACTAAAACCAAAAAGCAATTATTTATTCAAGGCCCTTTCGAAGAAGGCACTAATAATATTGGTGAATTTTTAGCGATAGTACATGGTTTGGCTTTTCTAAAACAAAAAAACAGTAATCGTATTATTTATACAGATTCGAAAACTGCAATAAGTTGGGTTAAAAAGAAAAAATGCAATACAAAACTAGAACGTTCAGAAAAAAATAAAGATATTTTTGAACTGGTCGATAGAGCCATAAAATGGTTAAAAACCAACAGCTACAACACAACTATTGTAAAATGGGAAACCAAAGCTTGGGGGGAAATTCCTGCCGATTTTGGTAGAAAATAACATTATTGGCGCCATTTTAACCAAACAGTCAATATAAGGTCTGTAACATTTCCGCCAGCACTTCCAATTCTTGCTATTAAGTATTCTCCAGCATCTATATCAATATTTAAAGCTGTGTTCATATATTCCCTTGAAGCAAGATTATAAGATGTAGAACTAACTAAACCTACAGAGTCTCTAATTTCTAGGGAGAAATCCTTAGAAGTGTTTCCTCCACGAGCTCTTGCTGATATGTGTACAATGGTTGCATTCATTGGAATGAGGGCGCCAGTATTTTGATTACCAAAATTCCCCATAAATCTCAGTACTTCATTCGTCCTGCTCCCTCCTCTACCATAAAGCAAAGTTGTATTCTCTATACTTAACCATTTTGTTCTGGTTAAATCGTACATATACAATTTATCCCCAATGACCGATAATTGACCATCTGCTGTTCCAACTGGCGCTGTTTGCGGATTTATTTCTAGCGCAGGAATTCCTGTGTTTGAAGTTTGAATTTCTAATTCGGATGTGGGATTGGTTGTACCAACACCTACCTGACATAGCATAATGTTGGTACTTAGGCACATAAATAGTGCCATAGTTCTAGATATTTCCATCTAAAAGAATGTTTAAATTAATAACAATTGACCTTGCTAAGATATAAAAAAAAGTATAACTATTTCTTTTATAATACAGTACGTAATTTTGTAGTGTTTTATAATTAATCATATTATATTTGCACTGGATTTTTAAACCACTTTATGGGCAAATTAGTGATTGTTGGTACTGTAGCTTTTGATGCTATTGAAACCCCTTTTGGAAAGACTGATAAAATTCTTGGTGGCGCAGCAACTTTTATAGGGCTAGCGGCATCTCAATTTAATGTAAACTCAGCCGCTGTATCAGTAGTTGGAGGTGATTTTCCTAAAAAATACTTAGATCTTCTTCAAAATAAAAATATTGACATTTCTGGAATAGAAATAGTAAAAGAAGGCAAAACCTTTTTCTGGAGCGGTTTATATCACAACGATATGAATTCTCGCGATACACTTGCTACAGAATTAAATGTATTAGCTGATTTTCAACCTGTTGTACCTGAAAACTATAAAGACGCAAAAGTAGTTATGTTAGGAAATCTTCATCCTTTAACACAATTAAGTGTTTTGGAGCAAATGAATGAAAAACCTAAATTGGTAGTATTAGACACTATGAATTTTTGGATGGATAACGCGCTTGAAGATTTACATAAAGTCATCAAGAAAATTGATGTTATTACTATTAATGATGAGGAAGCTAGACAACTTACTAGAGAATACTCTTTAGTAGTTGCTGCTAGAAAAATTCATGATATGGGACCAAAGTATGTAGTAATTAAAAAAGGAGAACATGGCGCATTATTATTTAATAATGATAATGTGTTTTATGCACCAGCTCTTCCTCTAGAAGAAGTGTTTGACCCAACAGGAGCAGGAGATACATTTGCTGGTGGTTTTGCAGGCTATTTAGCTAAAACCGAAGACCTTTCTTTTGAGAATATGAAAAATGCTGTGATTTACGGTTCAACATTGGCCTCTTTTTGTGTAGAAAAATTTGGCACAGAACGCATGGTCAATCTAAAAAGTGATGAAGTCCACAAACGACTTCAGCAATTTAAAGCCTTAACACAATTTGAAATAGAATTAACATAAACTAACGCGCTCATAAATAGAGCGCGTTTTTATTTTTATAAACAACAACTAATGAGTGACGCTTTAAAACATGAATGTGGAATTGCCCATATTAGACTTTTAAAACCTTTAGAATATTATAAAGAAAAATACGGTAGTGCCTTTTATGGTGTAAATAAAATGTATCTGCTAATGGAAAAGCAGCACAATCGTGGACAAGATGGTGCGGGTTTTGCTAGTATAAAGCTAGATACAAGACCTGGTGAAAGATACATAAGTAGAGTGCGCTCTATACAACAGCAACCTATTCAAGATATTTTTGCTCAGATTAATGAGCGTATTAATAAAGAGATTACTGAAAATCCAGAATACGCAAATGATGTTGATTTGCAAAAACGACATATTCCCTACATTGGAGAAGTATTGTTAGGGCATGTTAGATACGGAACTTTTGGGAAAAATAGTGTAGAAAGTGTGCATCCGTTTTTAAGACAAAATAACTGGATGCATAGAAACCTAATTATGGCAGGAAACTTTAACATGACCAATGTTAAAGAGCTTTTTGGAAACTTAGTAGACTTAGGTCAACACCCTAAAGAATATACCGATACCATAACCATCATGGAAAAAGTTGGACATTTTCTGGATGATGCGGTTAGTAAAATTTATAAAAATTTAAAAAAAGAAGGGTATAGCAAAAGCGAATGCTCTCCATTAATTGCTGAACGACTAAATATTGCTAAAATTTTAAAAAGAGCTGCAAAAAATTGGGATGGTGGTTATGCTATGGCTGGTTTAATTGGTCATGGTGATTCGTTTGTACTTCGTGACCCTGCTGGTATTCGTCCTGCATATTATTATAAAGATGATGAAGTTGTCGTGGTTGCTTCGGAGCGTCCAGTAATTCAAACAGTTTTTAATGTTGATTTAAATGATGTGAAAGAACTAGATCCTGGTCATGCTATCATTACCAAAAAATCTGGAGAAGTTGCTATTAAGCAAATATTAGAACCTTTAGAAAGAAAAGCATGTTCGTTTGAACGCATCTATTTCTCAAGAGGAAGTGATTCCGAAATTTACCAAGAGCGTAAATTATTAGGTAAACTCATTATGCCTAAAGTGTTAGAAGCAATAAACAACGATATTAAAAACTCTGTCTTTTCATATATTCCGAATACTGCTGAAACATCATTTTTTGGAATGATTGAAACTGTCGAAAACTTTTTAAATAAGAAAAAAACCAAAGCCATATTAAGTGGTGGTGGAAAAATGTCGGCCAAAAAAGTTACTGATATCCTATCTGAACATCCAAGAATTGAAAAAATAGCTATTAAGGATGTGAAATTAAGAACTTTTATTACTGAAGACAGTAGTCGTGATGATCTTGTAGCCCATGTCTATGATATTACTTATGGTGTAATAAAACCCGAAGACAATCTTGTAATAATAGATGATAGTATTGTAAGAGGGACTACGTTAAAGAAAAGTATCTTAAAAATGATGGATCGATTAAACCCCAAAAAAATAGTAGTTGTTTCATCGGCTCCACAAATACGTTATCCAGATTGTTATGGAATAGATATGGCTAACCTAGAAAGCTTAGTAGCTTTTAGAGCAGCTTTATCTCTTCTAAAGGATAATAATAAGTATGATACTGTTGAAAAAGTTTATAATAAATGTAAAGCTCAAGTTGATTTAGAGGATAAAGAGGTTGAAAATTTTGTGAAAGAAATATATGCGCCTTTTACCGATGAGCAAATTTCTGACAAAATATCTGAGCTTTTAAGCGATGACTCTTTAAATGCAGAGGTTAAAATAATCTTTCAGTCGGTAGAAAACTTGCATAAAGCGTGTCCAAAAAACCTTGGAGATTGGTATTTTACCGGTAATTACCCAACTATTGGAGGTAATCGAGTGGTTAACAGGGCTTTTATTAATTTTTACGAAGGAAATAAGGAACGTGCATATTAGCGAAAAAATATGTTTTTAGTCTTTTAATCTATAAAATTAGGTCTTTAAACTAAAAAAAATGCAGTTCGTCTAATATTTATAGGCTTTCACCAAATTACGTATACTTTAGTATCACCATAACATAAGTAGGTTAAGTTCATGGTAGATTTGGGGCAAAAAAAGGTGAACTCTCGTTCACCTTTTTTTATGCATGTAAGTTAAATCCTAACTTACTGAAAATAAAATTTTTACCTCTCTTTTTTTAAGCAAATTCCTCCTTATCTCTTGATATACGCTACTTTCAGTCAATCTCATTTTAGCCTAATTTATAAGTATTTTGTCTAATAAATTCAATTATTAGAAATAAACGCCCTTATATTTACATCACCATAACATAAGTAGGTTAAGTTTATGGTAGATTTGGGGCAAAAAAGGTGAACATCTCGTTCACCTTTTTTATTTTTATACTAATCTAGTTTTTAAAAATAAAAAAAGGCAACCTAAATAGATTGCCTCCTAAATATTTATAAGCTAAACGTTATTTAGCTTCTGCATAACGTCTTTCTACTTCATTCCAATTAATTACATTAAAAAATGCTTCAATATAATCTGGTCTTCGGTTTTGATAATTTAAATAGTATGCGTGTTCCCAAACATCCAATCCTAAAATTGGTGTCCCACCACATGATACTCCTGGCATTAATGGGTTGTCTTGATTAGGCGTTGAGCATACCTCAACTTTTCCACCTTTATGAACACACAACCAAGCCCAACCTGAACCAAATTGAGTTGCAGCAGCTTTACTGAAAGCTTCAACAAAAGCTTCCTTGGAACCATAGGCTGCTTCAATCGCATCTTTCAATTCTCCAGATAAATATCCTTTCCCTTCTGGATTCATTACATCCCAAAATAAAGAGTGGTTGTAAAAACCTCCTCCATTATTTCTAACTGCACCATTGCTCATATCTAAATTAGTTAAGATATCTTCAATAGATTTTCCCTCTAAGTTTGTTCCTGCAATGGCTGCATTTAATTTAGTTGTATAACCATTGTGGTGTTTTGAGTGATGTATTTCCATTGTGCGTGCATCAATATGAGGCTCTAAAGCATCGTAAGCATATTTTAATTTCGGTAATTCGAAAGCCATAATTTTAAGTTTTTATATTAATATTTATTTTCAAACCAAATTTACAATAAAGCTTTAAGTTTTATATAATTAAGTTATTAAGTTTCCTTATTTTGGTATAAAAATTTTCTTTTCTTGAACTCATCTTCATTTAATATATATAATGCTTCTGCTGGAAGTGGTAAGACCTATACTTTAGTTAAAGAGTATTTAAAAATACTGTTTAAATCGCCTTATAAAGATGCTTATAAAAACATACTCGCCATCACATTTACTAATAAAGCTGTTGGAGAAATGAAAGAGCGAATTATTGACACGCTCAAAATATTTTCTTCGGAATCGGTTATTGAAAACCCCAATAGTATGTTTACAGATATTTGTATAGACCTTAATATTAGTGCAAAAGAGCTCACTAAAAAAGCTCAAAATATTTTGGAAAACATTATCCATAACTATGCTGCTTTTGACATTTCAACCATAGACAAGTTCACACAAAGGCTTATTAGAACATTTGCTTACGATTTACATCTTCCCTTAAATTTTGAAGTTGAACTAGACACAGACACCCTTTTAGCAAAAGCTGTTGATAATTTAATTGCTCGTGCAGGAACAGAAAAAGAGCTTACAAAAATCTTGATTGACTTTGCCATTGAAAAAGCTGATGATGATAAAAGCTGGGATGTAACTTATGATTTTAATCCAATAGCGAAATTGTTGGTCAATGAAAATCATGTGCCTTATGTTGAGCTGCTAAAAGACAAAACCTTAAAAGATTTTAAATCGCTAAAAAAATTCATAAAAAAAGAACTCAAAAGAACTTCTAAAATAATACAAGAAGAATCAAAAGCTGTTTTAACTCTTATAAATGAAGCTGGTTTGGAGTATAACGCTTTTAGTAGAAGTTCTCTTCCAAATTACTTCATTAAATTAACCTACAAAGATTATAATGTCTCTTTCGATTTAAATTGGCAAAGAAATTTAATTGAAGGAGGGACTCTTTACCCTAGTCGAGTTACACAAGATATTTCAAGCATTATTAATAATATACAACCAGAGCTAATTTCAGGATTTCAAAAAACTAAACAAGGTGTTGTTAATTATATTTTTCTCCAAAATTTTTATAAGAATATTACACCTCTTTCTGTGCTTAACGAAATAAACAAAGAGGTAGCTAAAATTAAGGAGGACAAAAATATATTACTGATATCGGAGTTTAATTCAATCATTAGTAAGCACATCAAAGAGCAGCCTGCACCATTTATATATGAACGCATTGGCGAAAAATTTAAGCATTATTTTATTGATGAATTTCAAGACACTTCTAAAATGCAATGGCAAAATTTAGTACCGCTTCTTGAAAATTCTTTATCTGGTGAAAATGGAAGTGTGATGCTGGTTGGAGATGCAAAACAAGCTATTTATAGGTGGAGAGGTGGAGAAGCAGAACAGTTTATTGGTTTATATAATGGCAACAACCCTTTTCATCTTGAATCGAAAGTAGAAAAACTCCCTGTTAACTATAGAAGTTATAAGCAAATAATAGCATTTAATAATGCTTTTTTTAAACATTTATCATCTTTCGTTTTTAGTGATAATGGCTATGCCCAATTATACCAAAACAGCCATCAGGATACGTTTAAAAACAATGAAGGCTATGTGAATATTAACTTTTTAGAACTTAGTAGAGAGGGTGATAAAGACAACGAATATCCAAAAGAAGTATTAAAAACCATAAATAATTGTTTAGAGAATGGCTTTGACTTAAAAGACATTTGTGTGCTTGTAAGAAAGAAAAAGGAGGGTGTAGCTATTGCTAATTATTTGTCGGAATTTGGCATAGATATTATTTCTTCGGAAACATTGCTTGTTGGTAATTCTCCTGAAGTAGCATTTATTGTCAACCTTTTAAAGTTTATCCTAGAACCAAATAATCTTCAGCTAAAAATAGAGGTTCTTAGTTATATTGCAACTCATAAGCTTCAAGTTGATGACATACATTCATTTTATAAAGAATTTATTGCACTAAACATCCATGACTTCTTTTTAAAGTTAAATGCTCTTGGGTTTAATTTTAACTACAAAGAAGCACTTCAAACTTCAGTTTATGAAGTTATAGAGGCTGTGATTTATGGATTTAAACTTGTAGATATATCTAATGCCTATGTCCAATTTTTCTTAGACTACGCTTTGGATTATGTAAACAAAAAGAATTCTAATTTGGCAGATTTCATCACTAGTTTTGAAACTAAAAAAGATAGTTTAACCATTGTGTCTCCAGAAGGACAAAATGCTGTTAAAATTATGACCATTCATAAATCTAAAGGTTTGGAGTTTCCAGTTGTTATTTTTCCTTATGCCGATTTAGATATTTATAAAGAGAATAGTCCTAAAATTTGGTTTCCGTTAAATCCTGAAAAATATCAAGATTTTAAAGCTGCTTATTTAAATTATAATAAAAACATTGAAGCTGTAAACGAAGATGGAGAAATGTTATACGCACAACATCAATCAGAATTAGAATTGGACAATATTAATCTTCTTTACGTTGCCCTAACAAGACCTATTGAGCAGCTACATATCATAAGCGATAAAAAACTCCTTAAAAATGGTAATGAAAATTTAAACAGTTATAGTGGTTTATTCATAAATTATTTGAAGCATAATAGTCAATGGAATGATACCCAACTACGTTATTCTTTTGGTGACCAGAAAAGATTATCTAAACCAGAAAGTGATACTGCAACAACCCAAAAACAAACACAATTCATTTCTGTTCCTAAAAAAAATCATGGTATTAATATTATTGCAAACTCTGGATACTTATGGGATACTAGTCAAAAAGATGCCATTGAAAGAGGTAATCTAATCCATAATATTATGTCCCAAATAAAAACCAAAGACGATATCGATTTTACCTTAGAAAATTTTATTTCGGCAGCAATAATCAACCCTTCTCAAGCAATAGAATTAAAAACAGTCATTGAAAACATAGTCAATCATCCTTTACTAACATATTTATTCAATCCAGATCTAACTGTTTACAACGAAAAAGATATTATTACAAAACAAGGAGAAATATTACGTCCTGACAGAATCGTAATAAACACTAAAAACGAAGCTACAATTGTAGATTACAAAACAGGATCTCCTAATAACAGCCATGTAAAGCAAATAGAAACGTATAGTAGTGCTTTAAGAGATATGTCATATAACGTAAAAAAGGGAATACTAATTTACACGAACGATTCTATAGAAATAAAAGAAGTGTAACTTTGCAAAAAAATAAAATTATGTACGGAAAAATAAAAGAACATTTACTAAAAGAAATTCAAGACATAAAAGATAACGGCCTTTACAAAGAAGAACGTATAATAACCTCAGCTCAAGGCGCCGAAATCATATTAAACACAGGAGAAACCGTTTTAAATTTTTGTGCCAACAACTATTTAGGATTGTCCGCACACCCAGAAGTTATTCAAGCTGCGAAAGATACTATGGATACTCATGGTTTTGGAATGTCGTCTGTACGTTTTATTTGCGGAACACAAGATATACACAAAGAATTGGAACAAAAAATTGCTGATTTTTATGGTACTGAAGATACTATACTTTATGCTGCGGCTTTTGATGCTAACGGCGGAGTTTTTGAGCCTCTTTTAACTGCTGATGATGCCATAATCTCTGATTCTTTAAACCACGCTTCTATTATTGATGGTGTTCGTTTGTGTAAAGCAGCGAGATATCGCTATAAAAACAATGATATGGCTGATCTTGAAAAGCAACTTCAAGATGCAAATACTAATGGAGCTCGTTTTAAAATTATTGTAACAGATGGTGTGTTTTCTATGGACGGTCTGGTAGCGCCTTTGGATGAAATTTGTAATCTAGCAGATAAATACGACGCCATGGTTATGATAGACGAATGTCATGCAACAGGCTTTATAGGAAAAACGGGAAGAGGTACTTTAGAAGAAAAAGGTGTTATGGGTCGCATAGATATTATTACTGGAACCTTAGGAAAAGCTATGGGAGGTGCTATGGGCGGCTATACAACAGGTAAAAAGGAAATCATTGATATGTTGCGTCAACGTTCTAGGCCTTATCTTTTTTCTAACTCATTAGCCCCAGCAATAGTAGGAGCATCAATAAAAGTATTTGACTTACTTTCAAACGACACAACATTGAGAGATAAGCTAGAATGGAATACCAATTACTTTAAAAAAGGAATTAAAGAAGCTGGCTTCGACATTGTAGATGGTGATTCTGCTATTGTTCCAGTAATGCTGTACGACGCTAAACTATCACAAATAATGGCTAACAAATTACTTGAAGAAGGTATTTATGTAATTGGCTTCTTTTTTCCAGTTGTACCAAGAGAAAAGGCAAGAATTAGAGTACAATTATCTGCAGCTCATGAAAAAGAACATTTGGACAAAGCAATTGCTGCCTTTATTAAGGTGGGCAAAGCACTTGAAATTGTTTAGAACCTTTATAGATACTAGCTTTTTAATATGAAAAAGCCAATATTTTCCTATATTTGTCTTTGTTAATAAATTTTAACAACTTACTTTTGTTTACAATTAACACTTAAAATTAAAATTATAGAATATGAAAAATCTTAGCAGATTAATGTTCGCTTTGTTGCTAGTAATTGGTTTTAGCAATGTAAACGCACAAGACGACAACAATCCCTGGCAAATAGGCGTAGGGTTTAACGCCGTTGATTTTTATCCAGTGGGAGATAATGCTCCGCTTGGTGGGACATTTGAAAAATTCTTTGACACAAATCATTACAACATGTTACCGTCATTATCAACTCTTTCAATTTCAAAATACTTAGGAGATGGATTCTCATTAGGTTTTATTGGATCGGTTAATAAAATTAATTCTTTTGGTGACGCAGATGTGAACGGTTTAAGTTATTACGGTACAGATGGTATTATAAAATACAGTCTAGGTGAAGCTTTAAACTGGAACACTCTTGAGCCTTATTTAGCCGTTGGCGGTGGTTATACATGGGTTGATGATGTTGGAGCTGGAACAGCAAATGGTTCTTTTGGGATCAATTATTGGTTTAGTGAGAACATTGGTGCAACCATTCAGTCTAGCTACAAGCACTCTTTTGAGGACTATTTAGCTAAACATTTCCAACATTCATTAGGTCTTTCAATTAAGTTTGGAGGAAAAGATACTGATGGTGATGGTGTTTATGACAAAAACGACGCATGTCCTGAAGTTCCTGGTTTAGAAGCCTTCAATGGTTGTCCAGATAGCGATGGTGATGGTATTGAAGATTCAAAAGATACTTGCCCTAACGAAGCTGGTTTAGCTGAGTTTAATGGTTGTCCAGATAGCGATGGTGATGGCGTTTCAGATAATAATGATAACTGTCCTAATGTAGCTGGTTTAAAATCTTTAGCTGGTTGCCCAGATGCTGATGGTGATGGTGTAACTGATGCTAGTGATAACTGTCCTAACGAAGCTGGTCCAGCTGCAAACAATGGTTGCCCTTGGCCTGATACTGATGGTGATGGTGTGTTAGATAGAGATGATCAATGTCCTAATGAAGCTGGTACAGTAGCTAATAATGGTTGTCCAGAGATAGTAGTTCCTACTGTTGAAGTTCAAAATCAATTAACTGAATATGCTAGAACTATAAACTTTAATTCTGGTAAATCTTCATTCAAATCTGGTACTGAACCAACATTACAAGCAATTTCTGCGATATTGAAAGAATATCCAAAAGCTAACTTTACTATTGAAGGACATACTGATAGTACTGGAGGTAAAGCTTTAAACCAAAGATTATCTGAAGAAAGAGCAAATGCTGTTATGGATTATTTAGTAAATAACGGTATCTCTGCTGCAAGACTATCTGCAAAAGGATATGGGCCAGATATGCCTATCGATAGTAACCGAACTAGAGCTGGTAGAGCTGCAAACAGACGTGTTGAAGTAAAACTAGTAAATAATTAAATAAATAATTTCTCAATTATATATAAAAACGCTTCGAGATTTCGAAGCGTTTTTTATTTTTATACAATGCCAAGTTTTATAAATGATGTTCTAAAAGATCTAGAGAATAAAAAGGTAAATTTATCTAAAGTAAATTTTATACTTCCAAGTAAACGTGCAGGTGTTTTTTTACGTAATGAAATATCTTCTAGTGCCTCTAAAACAATTTTTGCGCCATCTATTAGCAGTATTGAGGAATTTGTTGAAGAACTTGCTCAACTTAAAAAAACATCTAATACTGAACTTCTTTTTGAGTTTTACAATATTTACAAAGCTCAAACTCCAAAAGAACAAACAGAAGCTTTTGAGAGTTTTTCTAAATGGGCACAAATACTCCTACAGGATTTTAATGAAATAGATCGTTACTTAATTAATCCTAGGTCTATATTTGACTACTTAAGTGCCATTCAAGATATAAACCATTGGTCTTTAGAAAAAAATCAAACACCCTTAATAAAAAACTATTTAGTCTTTTGGAAGCAGTTATTTACTTATTACACTTCACTTACAGATGAGCTTATTAAAAAAGGGAAAGCATATCAAGGTCTAATTTATAGAGAAGCAGTTGAGAATTTAGAAAGTTATATTCAGCTTAACCCTCATAAACAGCATATCTTTCTTGGGTTTAACGCTTTAAATAATTCTGAGAGTGTTATAATTCAAGAACTTCTTCAAACTGGTTTGGCAAGTATTTATTGGGATATCGATGAAGTGTTCTTAAGTAATGCTAACCATGATACAGGTTATTTTATTAGACAACATAAAAAAAACTGGACGTATTTTAAAAACCAACCTATAAAGTGGGCTCATAATCACTATAGTAAAAATAAAGACGTTTCAGTAATAGGCATTCCTAAAAATGTTGGACAAGCAAAATACGTAGGGGAATTGCTCTCAAAATTGAAATCTGAAAAAGGAAATCTTAATAACACAGCTGTGGTTTTAGGTGATGAAACACTATTACTTCCAATTTTAAACTCATTACCAAGTACTATAGATGCTTTAAATATCACTATGGGATTTCCATTAAAGTCAATTCCATTAGCTTCATTGTTTGATCAGTTGTTTTTGTTGCATAAAGATAATGGCACTTCCTATTACTATAAAGATGTTATTGCAGTAATGTCTCATCCATTTATTAGACCCTTATTTATAAATACAGATAAAGATTATGGTCAATTTATTATAGATAGTATCTATAATAACAATTTAGTGTTCCTAACCATTAAAGACCTTTTTAAGCTTGCCCCAAAATGTGAAGTACTATTAAATTTGTTATTCGAAAATTGGAATAACAAAGCAACTTTGGCGATCCAAAACAGTTTAACGCTTATACTTAGAATAAAAGAAGGGTTAGATAAAAACAAAGATCAAAGTGTACTCGCCTTAGAATACCTTTATAGATTTAATGAAATTTTTAATTCTCTAAGTGACCTTAATTCAAAATACAATCATATAACTACTATAAATTCATTGTATAGTATTTATAATGAATTATTGGCGAACGAAAACTTAGATTTTCAAGGTGAACCTTTAAAAGGTTTACAAATAATGGGAATGTTAGAATCTAGAGTATTGGATTTTGAAACTGTTATCATTACCTCTGTTAACGAGGGTGTTTTACCTTCAGGAAAAAGCAATAATTCTTTTATTCCTTATGATGTAAAATTAGAAAATCTATTGCCAACTTATAAAGAAAAAGATGCCGTATATACCTATCATTTTTATAGACTAATTCAGCGAGCAAAACATGTTTTTATTATTTATAATACGGAGCCAGATGTTATTAATGGTGGTGAAAAAAGTAGATTTATTACACAGTTAGAAATTGAAAATATTCATACTATTCAACATAAAATTGTAACTCCTATAACCCCCAAAATAACAAATACGCTAAAGTCTATTCCAAAAACAGACAATGTTATTTCTACTTTAAAATCACTCTCAAAAAAAGGGTTGTCTCCATCATCACTAACTAACTACATTAGAAATCCATTAGATTTTTATTATAAAAAAATATTAGGAATAGAAGAATTTAATGACGTTGAAGAAACTGTTGCCGCAAATACCCTTGGAACCATTGTTCACAATACTTTAGAAGATCTCTATAGACCATATCAAGGGGTTGTACTTAATTCTGATTTGGTGAAAAAAATGAAACCAAAAGTTGATGCTAGGGTATCTCATCATTTTAAAGATATTTATAAAGAAGGAGACATAACAAGAGGTAAAAACCTCATTATTTATGAAATTGCTAAACGCTATGTACTAAACTTTTTAAACAACGAAATAAGAGATTTAGAACAAGGTAATGAGATAAAAATAATTGAAATTGAAGCAGATTTAAATGTTGAAATTACCATTAAAGAGCTGGGGTTTCCTATGATATTAAAAGGAAAAGTAGATCGCGTAGATGAGTATAATGGAACACTTCGAGTTATAGACTATAAAACAGGAAAAGTAGGTCAAGGAGATGTTGAGGTGGTAAATTGGGAAGATATTTCTACAGATTATAAAAAATACAGCAAAAGCTTTCAAATACTTATGTATGCTTATATGATGAACATCAAAAATCCTTTTAATGGGAATATTGAAGCTGGCATTATTTCGTTTAAAAACCTAAACGCAGGCTTCCTTAAATTTGGTAAAAAAGATGCTGCTAATAGCAGAAAAAAAGACACCTTTATAACCGCTGAAACTTTAGAATGTTTTGAAACTGAACTTAAAAGATTAATTCTTGAAATCTATAACCCTAACATTCCTTTTACAGAGAAAGAAATAGATTAATGAAAACTATTAGCAACTTAATTCTTAAACGAAACCATAAAAAACCCATCTTAATTGATGCTTTTTACTCTCTGGACAAAAAAGACCAACCTATCGTTATTTTTTGTCATGGATATAAAGGTTTTAAAGATTGGGGAGCATGGAACTTAATGGCAAAACAAATTACCAAAGTAGGATGTTGTTTTATTAAATTTAATTTTTCTCATAATGGTGGAACTATGGAGAATCCCATTGATTTTACAGACTTGGAAGCCTTTGGACACAACAATTACACAAAAGAGCTAGACGATTTAGATGATGTTATTGATTGGTCTCAAAACTATTTTCTAAATAATCTGTTTGTCAACGCAAAAAATATTTATCTAATTGGGCACAGTCGTGGCGGAGGTATTTGCATACTAAAAGCATCTCAAGATAAACGAATTACTAAGCTCATTACTTTGGCAAGTGTAAGTGATTTCGAAAAACGTACAGCAACTATTGGTAATTTAAAAGAGTGGAAAGAAAAAGGTGTTAAATATGTTTTAAATGGTCGCACAAAACAACAAATGCCACATTACTATCAGTTCTATGAAGATTTTATAGCCAATAAAAATCGCCTTAATATTGAAAAAGCAGCAAAAAGCATAAGCATTCCACAGTTAATTATTCATGGAAATAACGATACGTCTATTAATATTAAGGAAGCTAAAGAACTACACCAATGGAATCCTAAAAGTAAATTAGCAATTATTGAAGGAGCAGATCATGTTTTTAACACAAAACACCCTTGGGACGCTGATGAGCTTTCTCCAGAGTTAGAATTGGTTGTAAAGCTAATCACAAACTTCTTATTAGTGGAGAAGATCGGGCTCGAACCGACGACCTCTTGACTGCCAGTCAAAATATTTATCTTACTATTTATTTGCTATTTTATATTAATCCTACTATTTATAGTAGATTCAAATATAAGTGTTTTTGTTTTGTTTTGCTTTAGTGTATGCAAATTTTGTATTTTTGTATGCAAATTATATGCAACACTTAATTGATTATGAAGAAAGATTATGCTATTTCAATTTACCTCGATAAAAGAAGAGCGAAAGCAAACGGTAAGTTTCCTGTTAAATTAAGAGTGTTTGCTTCTATTTCACGAAAGCAAAAACTATATCCAACCATCTTTGATCTCACAGAGAAAGAGTTTGAAAGTATATGGCTATCTACTAAGCCTAGAAACGAAAACAAAAGAGTAAGATTAAAAATTCAGTCCGTCGAAAACAGGGCTGATGATGTTGCAAAAGAACTTAACCCTTTTTCTTTTGAACATTTTGAACGAAAACTATACAGAAAAAAAGGTGAAGGAATCAAAGTTAGCTATCATTATACTGAACTGATTAAAGAATACAAAAAGAATGATAGATTAGGAACAGCAGATTCATATAAATACAGTGAAAAAGCTATTCAGGAGTTTGTAGAGAACAGTCAAAAGAAAAATTACTCTAAACTATCCTTTTATGATATTGACAAATTCTGGTTAAATGATTTTGAAAAGTATCTATTACACACAAACAGAAGTAATACTACTGTTGGAATTTATTTAAGACCATTAAGAGCTATTTTTAATAAAGCTATCGAAGAAAATGAAATAGAAAAGGAATTATACCCATTTGGTAAAAGAAAGTATCAAATACCTGCTTCAAGAAGTGTCAAAAAAACTCTTTCAAAAGAACAGTTAAGTGTGTTATTTAATTCAACTCCAAAAACAAAAGAACAACAAAGAGCAAAAGCTTTTTGGTTTTTCTCTTTCAACTCTAATGGAATGAACATTAAAGACATTGCTCTTTTAAAATTCAAAAACATTGATAATGATACTATAAAATTTTATCGTGCTAAAACTCAATTCACTTCAAAAACTGATTTGAAATTAATTACAATATACTTAAATGATTATATGAAATCATTTATTAAGGAGTATGGCAATACTAATAAACATCCAAATAATTACGTGTTTAATATTTTGTCAGAAGCAATGACACCTGAAGAACAAAGAAATAAAATCAAAAATTTTACTAGATATATTAATCAACATCTAAAAAAACTATGTGAATCTATAGGATTGCCAAATGAGATTTCAACTTATTACGCAAGACACAGTTTTGCCACATCATCGATAAGAAAAGGAGCTTCTATGGAGTTTATGCAAGAAAGTCTAGGGCATAAAGACATTAAAACCACACAAGCCTATTTTGATGGTTTTGAAGATGAAACAAAAAAAGAGTTCGCAAACCAAATAATGAATTTTTAATCTATGTCTTTCCTTCATAAATATGATTTTCTTGAAGCGTTCAATATGGATCAAATACTTCATCATAGTTTTAGTTCCAAAAATGGAACTATAGATGGTGAAGGTGTCGAAGTTATTTTAGAAAACTTAGAAGTTTGTCATTATGTGTCAGACCAAAGTGAAAAATCATTAATCCTACAATATCTTGAACCAAAAATAATTCAATACGAAATTGAATTAGCATCGATAAATGATTCTATCAATAACCTATTAAAAACCGACAGTCTGTACGAATGGAAAACAACCACACATAGATACTTCTTTTACTACTTAAAGAGAAAAATTGAAGCTTTAAAACTATGGGTTGAAGAAAAAAGGGTTTACTATTCAGTAAAAACAACCGATAGTCAAAAATTAACAATGAGTCAAATTGCTTTAAAGTGCTATTATTCTGGTGTCCAGATTACGAGGCATAATGGTGATGCGATAGCCAATCGTTATAGATATAATTCAGGAGAAAAACTTTATCAAAAATATACACATTTTTGTGACCCTATTAATCGCAAAGGGAGTCCATCAAGTCCTGTAACAAGAAAAAAATTCCTGAATAAAATTGCATTATTAGAGTCGGTTATAAAATTACTGCCTAAAGAATTTAATAGCAGAGCAAAAGATGAATTGAAGGCTTTAAAAAACTTGTTTAAAGCAGAATCTGAAAATTTGTAACCAATTGTAACCAGTTACCTATTTAACAAAAGGCAAATATTTGTATGGTAAAATTTAAATACTATACAAAATGGAAAATCCTTTTACACCTTTAAATGCTCGTCTTGAAAACATAGAAAATCTCCTATTAGATATTAAACACGGATCTAATAATAGTAATGCCGTAATTCATTCAGATCAATGGCTAGACCTCAACCAACTTATCAATTACGATCCTGAAAAAAGAAGTAAATCTACATTTTATGGTTATGTACATAACCAAACAATCCCTTACCATAAAAATGGCAAAAAACTATTGTTTTTGAAGGCTGAAATTGATGAATGGCTGAAATCAGGTAGAAGAAAAACTACTTCTGAGCTAATGATTAATGCTGAAAATTATATCAAAAGAAAAACATCATAACAAATAAAACTAACTTCTATTGTTTTTTAAGTTATGAAGCCTAATAAGCCTATTATTCTTTATTTACCTGAAGGTTTTGAACAAAAATTAGATTTGTACTTATCTCTGAATCCTCCAAAATTTAGCGTTCAAAAAGAATACTTCTATTATGTTATTCACCATATTATTTCGCGAAAAATCATCCGTAGTAAGAGTGAATTTGTTGCATTGGATAAAATTTCTCTGAAAACTATAACAGTCTCTAATATAGATAGATATATTAAAATATTAAAAAATGGTGAATTTATTATTAGTGATGGAACTTATTTGTCAAATACTAAATCGCTATGGTATAAGTTAAATCCTAATTTCCTTAATGACATTAATCCATTAGAAATAGCAGCTGATTCAAAGCTTGGAAAAAAAATCATTAAAAATATACGAAACTCAAAATCTCATTATAATCGTTTGCCATATCACTTAAAGTTAATGAAGAAAGAATTCATGCAGCTAAATTTTGACTATGACGGAGCTTATAACTGGATACAAAACAATTCATCTGAATCATCAAAATTAAGCCACTTACTTTCCGTAAATCAACTTCAAGATAAGAGGTTTAGGTATTTCAAGAGAAATAAAACCAATTATCGATTAGATACTAACCTAACTAATTTCAAAAGTGAGTTAAAGCAATTTATTATAGGGGATTATGTTAGTTTAGATTTAAGAAATTCTCAACCCACATTATTAGGTATATTATTATTCAACTTATTTACTCCTAACTTAAATACCTTATGTCCACATTTTGAAAGAAAGAATTTAGTTAAAACCTTTGGGGTGATGGCTCTTAAAGAAATATCAAAACTTCACCAAAACAATAAAAAAGAAAATATGGTGAATTTAAACTTGTACCTAAGTGCTGCTTTAAAAGGCAACCTCTATGATGAATTTGTTGAATTAAATAATAAAACTGCCAGTAGAACTGAAATCAAGGATGTTATTTTTAAAGTCTTATTCTCTCAAAATAAAATATACAGAAATCACGAAAAAATCATTCCTTACGAAAAAGAAAAGAAAATATTTTCAAGTGCTTATCCATTTATCTATGAAATAGTAAAGATCCTAAAAAATAAAAATCACAGAAACTTATCTATTTATTTACAGACCATTGAAAGTTATATTTTCATTGATTGTATCTCTAAGAGATTGGTTGAAAACGGAATCATTCCCTTAACTATACATGATTCTGTAATAATAAAGTCAGTTCATCTAAATAAAGCGCGAGGAATAATCGAGGATATGTTTTTAGAACAGGTTGGATTAGTACCAGCCTTCAAAGTTGAAAAAACAGGAGCGCTATGTAATTAATTATTCAAAAAACTCACTAGGTTCAATCTCGAAGTACTCACAAATTTTAATGAGTGTACTGTAAGATATATCACGCTTCCCTCTCTCTATCCTTCCAAAGTTAATACCTGTATCATTAAGACACATAGCTTGTGTTAGCTTTCTTTCCTTTCTTAAAGCTTTAACACGCTGCGCCAATTCTAATAAAACAGACTTATCAACTGTACTTTTCATAAGTACCGTAAAGTCATTTTATTTTTATTTATATCCGAGTACCGTTCGGTATGTTTTTTTATATTTGAAATAAATCAAAACATTATGAAAACGCTACTACTAATTTTTACAGCCTTACTAATAGTTTCATGCAATCAAACTGATAAAATAATAAGTGAGGAAGACATTGAAGAAGTCTATAATAATGGAGCTAAATATTGTATAGGTAAAAAAGTAGTATATGAAAGTGGTTATAAAGAAAAAGTTGGTAAATGGATGTATTATTATCCTAACGGTACAATTCTTCAAGAAATAGACTATAATGAGGTAGGTGATATTGTTAGTTTAAAGGAATATGATGAAGATGGTAAATTAAGCTCTATGGCTACAGATTCTGATGAATCCAGAATTCACATAGAATATTATGAGAATGGGAATATTAAGTATGAAGATGTTATGAACAAATATACTGAGAAAGAAACTGTTGAAGTGGATGAAAATAATAGCGCTGAGGTAGAAGTTGAATCCAATCAAGGTGTAATTAAGGAGTACTATAAAAATGGACAAATAAGAACCGAAAGAAGATATGAAGATGATTATCAAACAGGAGTTGAGAAATTTTGGAATCAACAAGGTCAATTAGTGCTAGAAATTGAACATTAAGGTCTATTTATTATTCATCTGAATACCCAAGCTTAGACAGGTTAATTGATCTATGTCTTTAATTAGGGGAAAGCCCCTTTTAAAAAGTACCCACCCTTCCGTTTTTAAATCTATTGTCAATACTTTTCAGGTTTTTATATGTGTCTAAGGCTAGAACAGTCGCATTATACTGATTTGTATTAATCTCCTTCCTTTGTCGAGAATAATGCTATTTAGTGTGTGATTTAGTAGGGATTGTGGAGAAAACGCATTAAATATGTAGTAATTATATACATATAGGTAATAATTCTAAATCAATTATTACGAAAGGATTAATTCGCAGACCAGTAATAATCTATTATCCGAGAGAGAGTCCTTTTATATTAATTCAACGATTTATATTAATTCTAAAGAAAATAGTACTCAATTGATTTAAGATTATTTTATATTTGAGTACATAATTCTCCCTATTATTAAAATTAAAATCGACTAAATGTCCGAAGAACAAAAAAAGCTCTTGGAGCAACAACTGTGGAATATTGCCAACGAACTACGCGGTAAGATGGATGCAGACGAGTTTAGAGATTACATACTTGGTTTTATATTCTACAAATACCTTTCAGAAAAACAATACTTATATGCTAATACGCTTTTAGAAACTGAAACAATAAAGGATTATCTAAAGGTTACAGATACAGATGATTTAAACGCAATACGAGAAGAATCTTTAATAAAGCTTGGTTACTTCTTAAAGCCTGATGAATTATTTAGCTCTTTAGCAAAAAAAGGTAATGCCAATACTGAAACAGAAAGTAATTTTATTTTAGCTGATTTAGAGAGTATCTTAAATGGTATTGAACAAAGCACAATGGGTACTGAAAGTGAGGACGACTTTAATCAACTTTTTGAAGATTTAGACCTCAACAGTACCAAGTTGGGCAGAAGCACAGAGGCAAGAAACAGCCTAATTGCTAAAGTTTTATCGCATTTAGATAAAATAGACTTTGCTTTAGAAGATACAGATGCTGATGTATTAGGCGATGCATACGAATACCTTATTTCGCAATTTGCAAGTGGCGCAGGGAAAAAAGCAGGTGAGTTTTATACACCACAACAAGTATCTAAAATATTAGCACAAATTGTTACTACAGGTAAAAAGCGTTTAAAAAATGTATATGACCCTACTTGTGGTAGTGGTTCTTTACTGCTGCGCGTAGCAAGAGAAGTTGAGGTTGATGATTTTTTTGGACAAGAACTCAATCGTACTACTTACAATTTAGCTCGTATGAACATGATTTTGCACGATGTTCATTACCGTCGTTTTGATTTAAGGCAAGAAGACACCCTTAAAGCACCTCAACATTTAGATAAACGATTTGAAGCCATAGTAGCCAATCCGCCATTTTCGGCTAAATGGGAAGGCAAAAACAACCCTTTAAATGAAAACGATGAACGCTTTAGTCAATACGGACGTCTAGCACCAACCAGTAAAGCCGATTTTGCTTTCTTGCAGCACATGGTGTACCAATTAGCCGATAATGGCACAATGGCAATTGTATTGCCTCATGGTGTATTATTTAGAGGGGCAGCTGAAGGTGTTATACGTAAGTATTTAATTAACGATTTAAACTATCTTGACGCAGTTATAGGGCTGCCACCTAATATCTTTTTTGGTACAGGCATACCAACTTCAATATTGGTATTAAGTAAGTGCCGAATTAATGACAATAATATTTTATTTATTGATGCTTCTAAGGAATTTGAAAAAGACGGTAATAAAAACAAACTCAAAGAAGAGCATATACATAAAATTGTAAAAACCTTTAGAAAACGTAAAGCCGTTGATAAGTTTAGTTATGTAGCCAATATTGATGAAATAATGGAAAATGACTATAACCTCAATATACCGCGTTATGTAGATACATTTGAAGAAGAAGAACAGATTGATTTAGATGTAATTTCTAACCAATTACAAGGTTTAGAAAAAGAGATTTCTGACACTAACACAACCATAGCCAACTTTTGCAAACAACTCAATATTAAAACCCCTTTTTAATATGAGTGAGTTTATTCAAAAGCCAAAATTGAGATTTCAAGAGTTTAAAGATGAGTGGATAAAACAGAAGTTATCTTCGAGAATGGAAGTTTTTAGAGGAGCAAGTCCAAG
The DNA here is from genome assembly GCF_039954625.1 of Pontimicrobium sp. SW4. NCBI lineage: Bacteria > Pseudomonadati > Bacteroidota > Flavobacteriia > Flavobacteriales > Flavobacteriaceae > Pontimicrobium > Pontimicrobium maritimum. The sequence goes on along the minus strand of NZ_CP157199.1, from coordinate 3,176,269 downwards.
ACCTAAAGGAGATCCTAAGTATTATGGAGGGAAAGTTCCAAGATTAATGATAGAGGATGCTACGAGAGATGGAAAATATGTATATCCTTCTATAGATTCACTCACCTTAGATGGAGCTAAGAAAAGTAGATTTTTGGTAAAAGGAAATGTTGTTTTAAGTTGTTCAGGAACGAATGTCGCTATTCCAACTATCCTTGCAGTAGATGCTTGTATTCATGATGGTTGGTTAGGGTTTAAGAATTTAAAAGAAGTAAATAGTGAATTTCTTTACTATCTGTTTCTTAGGCTTTATGAGAAAATGCAAGGTGAAGCAACAACAGGAGGGGTGTTCAATAATTTGACAACATCCATTTTGAGAGATTTAAAATTGAATTTCACAGGATTAAATGAGCAAATAAAGATAGCTTCTTTTTTAAGAGAAGTAGATGTGAAAACCTCTCGATTAAAAAATAAAATATCCCTTTTAGAGCAATATAAAAAAGGTATCATGCAACTACTATTTAGCCAAGAATTACGATTTAAAAATGAGGTTGGAAATAATTATACAAATTGGGAAGAAAATAGTATAGGGAATATTTTTTATTCTGAAAAAGGCAACGGCATTCCTAAAGGAGAACTTACCGAAAAAGGAAAAAGGAAATGCATTCTTTATGGAGAATTATATACAAAATACAATGAAGTTATATTTGACGTAGAAAGTAGAACCAATAGCGGAAATGGTTTAGACTCTAAAAAGGGAGATTTACTAATCCCATCTTCAACTACAACAACAGGCATAGACTTGGCTAATGTAACAGCATTAAATTTTGAAAATGTAAAAATAGGTGGAGATATTATTGTATTACGTTCAAATCAAAAAATAAACAATGTTTTTTATGCTTATTATTTGTCAAATTTTAAAAAGTATAAAATTGCATCAAGAGCACAAGGAATAACCATAGTTCATTTATACTTTAGTAGCATAAAAGATATAGTAATTGATGTGCCTTCTCTTGATGAACAAACAAAAATAGCTAACTTTCTATCTGTTATTGATGATAAAATAAGATTGGTTAATACTCAATTAGAAAACACCCAACAATTCAAAAAAGGCTTATTACAGCAGATGTTTGTATAGTTTATGAAAGAAACATTTATACATAACGAGATATGGCTACTCACCACAATTGGAAGTTTTCAACGTGCCAATTTGTATGATAAAAAAGTAGCGTCAAACGAAGAAGAGCGTAGAAATTTCAGGGTTGACTTACATAAGCTAATAAAAGAAATAGCACTTACTCAATATATCAAAACTATCAGTGAGCGCAAGCATATTGAAAACATTAAGAATATTAGTCATTTTACAGCTAAAAGTGATTTTTCATATTTGTTAAATAATGGGCAATTAAATTTTGGCGTGAGTCAAAAATTGCTCAATCTATATTTAAAATATTTATGGTGTACAAATTCTATTAAAACACCTCCACACTTTCCTGTGGATAGAATTATACAAGAAAACCTCAACAAAGAAGCCAAAAATTTAGGCTTAAAAAAGAGAGCAGTAACATCTTGGACAAAGATGAAAAATGAAGACGATTACATGGAAGTAATAAATTACGCTAAACAGTTTTTACAAAACAGCAAGTTCAAAAGTTTAGCAGATTTAGAGCTTAATTTATTTGAAAGGAGTTAAATATTTAATGAAGAAAATGTTGTAAAAAAACAAAACCCAGTGGTTTGATATACAGGGACTACTGGGAATAAGATGGTACAAATATAATACATTTTAGTACATTTTAGTACATTTTAGTACATTTTAACACATACAAGCGTACATAAATGATCATAAACGTATATAAAATAAGGCAAAAAGCATACCAAATATGAAGTATAGCGATTTTGAATACATAATGTCAACACCACGAATAAATCGCTATTTAGGTGCGTGTAATAATGACACAAGAAAGGCAATGACATTATATCGCAAAAACTTAAAACTATCACAAGAATTGTTTACAGTTATTAGTTGTTTTGAAGTAGCGTTAAGGAACGCTATTGATAGACATTATACAAATATTTATGGTGCTAATTGGTTGAGAGATTTTGCAAGAGTTGGAGGTTGTTTTGATAGTGGTAGTACTTATAAAAGTAGAATAGCAATTAACGAAACCATGTCAAAATTAGGTGTATTATACTCACATCCCAGATTAGTTTCAGAATTAGGTTTTGGTTTTTGGCGATTTCTATTTGCAAGAAATCAGTATCGATTAGCAGGAAGATCATTACAGCATATATTTCCAAATTTGCCAACTACAACTAGGTTAGTTCAATACAATGCAGCAACTATTTTTGATAAATTAGAAAGGGTTAATAAAATAAGAAATAGAATTGCACATCACGACCCAATTTGTTTTAGACATGGAATGAATCAAATAAATACAAATTTTCCCTTGTCATATTATAATACCATAATAGAATTATTTGGTTGGTTAGATATAGATTCAACGGAATTATTGTACGGTTTAGATAAGGTTAATAAAATAATAGACGAAATAAATAACTTATGACTACTCAGCCTGAATACATATTAGAAGAGAGTTTAGTTCAACAGTTAGTCGATTTAGGCTATAAAAAAGTCGTTATAAAGGATGAGGATGCTTTAATAGCTAACTTAAAAATGCAACTTGAAAAACATAATAATTGCAGTTTATCAGATGCAGAGTTTAAACAAGTCCTAAATCACTTATCTAAAGGTAATATATACGAAAGAGCAAAAGCCCTTAGAGACAAAATAACTTATACTAAAGACGATGGTAGTACAGGTTATTTAGAATTGATTAATCAAATTCATTGGTGCAAAAACCAATATCAAGTGACACATCAAGTCACTATGGAAGGTACATATAAAAACCGCTACGATGTTACTATTTTAATCAACGGTTTGCCTTTAGTGCAAATTGAATTAAAACGTAGAGGCTTAGAGTTAAAAGAAGCCTTCAATCAAACTAACAGGTATCAACGTCATTCGTATCAAGCAGGAAATGGCTTATTTCAGTTCATACAGTTATTTGTTATAAGCAATGGTGTGAACACTAAGTATTACGCCAATAATCCTATTAAAGCACGCTCATTTAAACAAACATTTTATTGGGCAGATGTAAATAATAAAATTATCACTCAAATTAGTGAGTTTACAGAGCAGTTTTTAGAGCCTTGTCATGTATCTAAAATGATAACAAAGTACACGGTTTTAAATACAGCTAAAACCCTTATGGTATTACGCCCATATCAATACTATGCTACTGAAGCTATTGTTGAGCGAGTAAAAAACAGTAATAAGTTTGGTTATATATGGCATACCACAGGATCAGGCAAAACACTAACATCATTTAAAACAGCGCAAATATTAACGAATCTTGAAGGCGTTAAGAAAGTGGTGTTTGTTGTAGATCGTAAAGATTTAGATTATCAAACCATTAAAGAGTTCAATAGTTTTAGTGAAGGCAGTATAGATGCCACAAACAATACTAGGGCTTTAGTTAAACAATTCTCAGACGATACTAGCCTGATTGTTACCACAATCCAAAAGTTAAATACAGCTATTTATAAACCCAAATACTTAGAGAAGATGGATGCTCTAAAAAACGAGCGTGTAGTATTTATTTTTGATGAGTGCCATAGAAGCCAGTTTGGAGATACGCATAATAGAATAAAAGACTTTTTTCAAAATGCACAGATGTTCGGTTTTACTGGAACACCTATTTTTAAAGACAATTCAGTTAAAAATGAATTAGGTAAGCGAACTACTAAAGATTTGTTTGACGAGTGTCTGCACAAGTACGTTATAACTGATGCTATTAGGGATAAGAACGTTTTAAAGTTTGCCATTGAATATATAAGCACCTTTAAAAGCAAAGAAGCTGATGAGATAATTGATATTAATGTAGATAGTATTGATAAGGTTGAGGTTATGGAAGCACCTCAACGTTTAAATAATATTGCTGATTACATTATCGCTAATCATAACCGTAAAACGCACACTAAGAAGTTTACCGCTATCTTTTGTGTTTCTAATGTTAAGACACTTATAAAATATTATGAGCTGTTTAAAGTAAAGAAAGAGGAAGGTAAACATGATTTAAAAGTAGCTACAATCTTTTCATATAAAGCAAATGAATTAGATGAAGATGCAAACGGCTTTATACCTGATGAAGATTTTGAGGATTTTAGAGTAGATGAGCCTACTTCAGCCTATTCACATACAAGAGAAAAATTAGATAGATTTATTGCTGATTATAATGGAATGTTTCAAACAAACTATTCTACCAATGAGTTCTATTCCTACTATAAAGATATTGGTAAACGTGTCAAGCATAGACAGGTAGATGTTTTGTTGGTTGTAAATATGTTTTTAACAGGGTTTGATTCTAAATTGCTGAATACTATTTATGTAGATAAGAATCTTAAATATCACGGACTTATTCAAGCATATTCACGTACTAATAGAATATTAGATGAGGTTAAATCACAAGGTAATGTTGTTTGTTTTAGAAACCTTAAAAGTGCCACAGACGAAGCCATAACGCTCTTTTCTAATAAAGAAGCTATTGAAGAAATTATCGTACAACCTTACGAGAATTACACGACTAAATTTGAAGAAGCTATTAAGCGATTATATGATATAACACCAACAGTTGATAGTGTAAATGAATTACCTTCTGAAAATGAAAAATTAGAGTTTGTTAAAGCCTTTAGAGAGTTAATGCGCTTAAAGAATGTGTTAACAACATTTACTGAATTTAGTTATGATGATTTAGGCATTTCAGAGCAAGAGTTTGAAGATTACCAAAGTAAGTATTTAGATATTCGAGATGATGTTAAAAAGGAGAAAGAAAAAGTGTCAATCCTCAATGACATTGATTTTGAGTTAGAACTAATTAGACGTGATGAAATTAATGTAGCTTACATTCTAACCTTGTTGGCAAAATTATATGAGTCTAAAAAACCTAAAGACCAGGAACAGCAACGTAAAGCCATTTCTGATATGTTGGCTTCGGATAGTCAGTTAAGAAGTAAGAAGGAGCTAATTGAACGCTTTATTGAGGAGAACTTACCATTAGTTCGAGATTCTGATTTAGTAGCTGATGAGTTTGATAACTATTGGACGAATGAAAAGAAAAAGGCAGTAAAACAATTAAGTGAAGATGAGAATTTAGATTACAAAAAACTAGTTGATGTCATTAGTAATTATTTGTTTACAGAAAAAGCACCATTGCGTGACGATGTAATTGGATTATTAAACAAAAGACCAAGTCTAAAAGAAAGGGCTTCTATATCTGAAAGAATAACAACCAAAATAACCGATTTTATTGAGACTTTTATTAATGGGATGGGGTGATTATAACTTGTTATATTTTATGAAGATAAAAACCAAATACGATATTTCTATTAATACTGTTAAAAAAAATATATGGAAATAGTTAAGTTCCTGAATTTATCACCACAAAATTCTAAAGGACTTCATGTTCCTTTGTATCGAAATGCAAAAAAATTATATAATGACGCTTTATTGATTACCGACATTAATAAGTCTTATAGTACATCCGTTTCTCTTTTAATATTAAGTTCGGAAGAAATTGTTAAGGCAATATTGGTTTTAATGCACTCAGAAGGATATAAAGTATATCAAATAGATAGTGCAAAAAAATTCTTTCATGATCACAAAATTCGTCATCAGATTGCCCAGTTAATTGAATCAGGAACTGGTCTTTTTGAAATGATGATTGTTTGGGAAGAAGAAAGGAAAAAGAAAATAATTAATACTAAAGCGAAATGGCTTAATGATTTAGTTCATTTTATAAAGGATGGATACAAGGCAATCCAACCAATGCTAAAAACCAAAGAAAGAATAGAGAAACTAGAGCAGTTTAATGATTTAAAAAATCAAGGGTTGTATGTTAATTATGAAAATGGAATTATTGATCCTCAAAATCAGATATTAAAGGAAGATTTTGAGGAAGTTCATCAAATGGTAAAGCGAATATTTTATTATTATAAAGGGCTTAGAGTTTTTTTTCATCCAATGTTAAAAAATCATATACCAAAATCTGAAATAGAACAGGGTAAAAAAGACTTAAAGTTTTTTGTTGAAGATGCTATGAAAGGATTTTCCTTTAAAGACTTAAAAACTTAAATGACATATTTAGAATATTTAGAATAAGTAGTTTTGTTAAACACATACTGTAATGGTTTAATAACGTGACTGTTATAATTATCCAAAAAAAGTTGGTCAAATCAACAAATTTTGTATCTTTAATAAGATTTTAGTGCCAAAAAAATCATAACTACTTGACTTTCAAAACATTATTTATTTCGGCATCTTCTTTGATACAAACTATTCAGTTTGTATATTTGCACACATTTTTTCATTATGAGAATTAAACAATCTGGTAAAAATTACGGTAAAAGGCATGTTCCTAAGATGGAATACGGCTCAGAATTGTCTGTATCTGATATGGAGGACTTAGGAGAAAACATAATTGATAATGCTGACAGAAAATCCTGTGAGCAGTTAAATATTCAATTTGATTCCTATGTTAAATTTCATGATGTAGATGACAGTATTAAATTGTTGATTGATTCTCCTCAGACAGAATTTATTTCTTAGATATTTTAAATGACTGATTCTAAAGGTGCTAATCTTGACTCAATAAGATTACAGAGGTTGGATTTTTTCCAAAACTGCTGTGATAAGCTTATCATTGAATTCGGTGAAATTTATGAAAATGGAGCAAATGGCTCAGATAATACTACTCGCCCTCATAGTAATTTTCTTGCAACCATATTTGATCAGTTGAAGAGTAAAGAATTAATTGAATCTATAAAGTTTGTTGTAGATAAAAACTCTGCTCTACTTATTAATGAGAATTATTGGTTTATGCTTGACAACATTGCGAGAAAAATTATAAATGTTGGCAAAAATGATGATGATGGAGAATCTTCAGTTGATGTTTATAAAATTCTATCTATTACTGAATTTGCTGTTATAGCTACCCAACCTGTTGTTCTTGAATTCAATGGAGACCTTGAAGAGGGGTCTAGGCTATTTAAACAGCTTACAATAACAGAAAGATTAGTTAACGGTTATTTTGCTTGGGTTTGTGCTTATGAATTTTTGTCTAGTTGGACATCTCTAAAGGATTTAACATATAATAAGGAAGAATCTAAACAGCTTGAACTTGATAAAATCTGGAAAGATATTCAATTCTATAAAGAAGACATCCCTGAAAGGGAAAGAGCTCTTACTATTTTTGTTGAACATATAAGAATCGTATCTAACTCAAATCCTATAAGCTTTCCTATTTGGACTAATGCAATGTGGTGGAGAATGTTGCTTTTACATATACAGGATAGAGTTAGCAAAGAAATTAAGGAAAACCCACCAAAGACATAAATACATTGCTGAATCAATTTAACCAACCTCTTATCGTCAGCAATTCTACTCTTTTTGTAGATGAAATTCGAAGTTATTTTGATAATTATAAAGCTTTTTCTAGTAACCTACTCAATTCTCATGTTGAAACACAGGAAGATATAGATTATTATGAAACTAAAATTCAAAAAAACATTGAATCTATCAGTGAATGCCTAGTCAGTTATAGAAATGGACATAGAATTGAGAGTGCCAATAATTTTCAGCTATTAATGCTTCAAAACCTTAAAAGGTTAATGATGATGCTTAGTAGCCCAGAAACAGAAAAAAAAAGCAATCACGTTTTCTATAGAATTCGTAGGGGTCTTGTTGATTTAGATGAAAGAAAAAAAAGCCCTAACCACACTTTATTTCATTTACCTTTTAATTTGAGGCATCTTGTAGGAACTGGGAGATTTAATTCAGCAGGGATACCAATACTGTATTTAAGCGATTGCCTTAAAATACCTTATTATGAATGTGACGAACCAAAGACTGCTTTTTGTGATGATTCTGATGGTTTTAATAATATGAATATTGGGTTTTTTCGCAATGTTAAATCTTTTAAATTTTTTGATTTTAGCATTCAAGCGTGGGAAGACCTGATAGAAAAACATAACAAAAGACCGACAGAATCTCCTTTATTAAACTATTTAGTTCTGTATCCTATAATCGCTGCAATTCATGTTAAAATAAATTACTCCTATAGTGTTAACTTTCGCTTTGACTATGTCTTCTCTGCTCTTATAATGGATTTTGTAAAAAACCTTGAAAAAGATAATGTCTTTAGAGACATTGGTCTTTTATTACCCATTTTTTCTATAAAGTATAGCTCTGTAAAACTTTTTTCCAAGCAAACAACCATAAATAGACATAATGAGTGTTATTCATTACATAATTATGCCTTTATGGCTAATTATTATGATAGTCACTCTCATTGTATTAAACTTGAAAGTATATTCTTAAAAAATCATAACCATAAAGAATTATACAGCGAAAGCCCTTTTTTTGAGAAATATAAAAACAAAGCATTGACTGAAAAGGATATTTTAGATATTGAAAGCTATTTAAAGAGTTGATTTATGCAAATTGTATGCAAATATTGGTTAAAAAATATTCTTAATTTACCAAAAACCTTTCTATCACTAGTGGAGAAGAGCGGGCTCGAACCGCCGACCTCTTGACTGCCAGTCAAGCGCTCTAGCCAACTGAGCTACATCCCCTTTTTTTATTTCATACCTCTCAGTACAAGTACAGGTCGAGAGCTATGAAAATCCTTTTTTAATATAACATTCTTTTCCCATTTCTTGGTAAAGAATCCACGTTTACGACGAACTACACATAACATATCAGGATCATTTGATTTAAAGTGCTCTAATACGCCTTGAAACGTCGTAGCGTTTTCAGTTTTAGTAATATTGGTAACCATATCTTTTAATGTATCATTGACATCAAAATCTCCTTCATTATAATACGTGGTTTTTACCAACAATAAATTTACAATAGCTTTAAACTTTTCTTTAATATCCGATAACGGTTTTAAAGCATTGTTATTTTTAATAATTGCCGATTTTACTGCCAATAAAACTCTAGTGATAGGTTTAAACGTGTAACCCTCAGGCACTATTAATGCTGGGATTTGAGTTTGTTTAATGATTTTTCCAGATGTTTTTCCTAAAAACACTTCGTCTTTAATAGAGTTTGTTCTTGGTTCTATTAGAATTAAATCAATGTCCGCTGCTTTACAAGCTAATTCTAGTGTATCAACTAGCTTCCCTTTTAATACTCTTACAACTACTTCAACTCCTTTTGTATCAATTTTTGACATTAAGCTGTTTAAGTACTCTTTACTTTCTCGCTCTAAAATATGGTCTATCTTAATCATGGTTCCTGCTTTAGTATAGACATTATATACTTGTACTATATAAAGTTTAGCGCCAAATGATTTTGCAAAGTCAACAGCATATTGCAAATGACTTTCTGCATTTTTTGAGGATCCCACAGGAACTAAGATATTCTTCATAATCAAAATTTTAAAGACTAAATTTACTGAAAATTTACTGCAAAAATAAGCATTAATAATAATTAGTATTAAATAACCTTTTGACTACAAATATTAGCTTAAAACATATTAATAAGTTGGCAATTCCTGCACTAATTGCTGGAGTTTCCGAGCCCATACTATCTATTACTGATACAGCAATTGTTGGTAACATTAGTATGAATGCAACTGAATCTTTAGCTGCTGTTGGAATTGTAGGTACATTTATTTCTATGCTTATTTGGGTTTTAGGGCAAACTCGTAGCGCTATTTCCTCTATAGTTTCTCAATATTTAGGAGCTAATCAATTGAATGAAATTAAAAGTTTACCAGCTCAAGCAATTTTTTTAATTACCTCATTAAGCCTATTAATTATTCTATCTACTTATCCTTTTGCAGAAAATATTTTTAAGCTTTACAATGCTTCAAATCTCATTTTAGACTACAGTGTAGATTATTATAGAATAAGAGTTTTCGGATTTCCTTTTACACTTTTCACAATTGGCGTTTTTGGGGCTTTTAGAGGTTTACAAAATACTTTTTACCCTATGATTATTGCGCTTATAGGCTCACTATCTAATATTATCTTAGATGTCATTCTAGTTTATGGTGTTGAGGGTTATATAGAACCCATGAATATTAAAGGTGCTGCTTATGCCAGTGTTATTGCTCAGTTATTAATGGCAATGGCAGCGGCTTATTTTTTGCTTAAAAAAACACCAATTCCATTAAAAGTAAACTTTCCATTTAATAAAGAAATTAAGCGTTTTATTTTTATGATTCTTAATTTATTTGTGAGAACTTTAGCTTTAAATGTGACACTTTTTTTCGGAAGTGCTTTTGCAACAAGCTATGGCGCCTCCTATATTGCAGCTTATACCATTGCCATTAATTTATGGTTTTTAGGAGCTTTTATTATTGATGGCTATGCAAGCGCTGGAAATATCCTATCAGGAAAGCTATTAGGTGGAAAAGAATATAAACTACTAATAAAGTTAAGTAATAAACTTATTAAATATGGTGTCGTTATTGGTATTATCATGGCAATAATTGGTGGAATATTATACATTCCTTTAGGTGCTTTATTTACTAAAGATGAAATGGTTTTAAAAGAGTTTTATAAAGTTTTCTGGATTGTATTAGCAATGCAGCCACTTTGCGCTTTAGCATTTATTTTTGATGGTATTTTTAAAGGACTTGGTAAAATGCGTCATTTGCGTAACGTATTATTGTTCTCCAGCTTCATCGTTTTTATTCCAATACTATTTGTTCTAGATTATTTAGATTATAAACTTTATGCCATTTTTATAGGGTTTACGTTTTGGATAATAGCAAGAGGAATCCCTTTAATTATAAAATTTAGACAACTATTTTTGCCTCTTTCACAAAAGACGTAACTTTGACTTAATAATATAACTTATGATTTTAGCAACAATTCTCCAAGAAGTAGATATTGAAGAGAAACTAAAAAACGCACCTGATAACGGTTATGAAATTGGTGTATTTATTGGTTCTATGATACCTTTTGTTGTTTTAGCAATCATAGCTTATACTATTTATTATTACAATAAAAAACGAGCAAACAAAGAATAACATGGGTGGAAGTAAACTTTTTCTAGTGCTAGCGATTGTATTGATTATAATCTATTTTTATAACCGAAACAAAAGACGTTAATGAGCAATATTCGTATTACAAAGCAGTTTTCGTTTGAAACTGGACACGCTTTATATGGTTACGATGGTAAATGTAAAAATGTTCATGGACATAGCTATCGATTATATGTCACAGTTATTGGCAAGCCAATTTCAGATAATTCTAATGTAAAATTCGGTATGGTCATTGACTTTGGTGATCTTAAAAAAATCGTTAAAGAAGAAATTGTCGATATTTTTGATCACGCTACGGTTTTTAATAAGAACACGCCTCATGTTGAATTAGCAAAGGAGCTCGAAGATAGAGACCATAATGTATTACTTGTAAATTATCAACCAACTAGCGAAATGATGGTGATTGATTTTGCTTCAAAAATCAAAAAAAGATTGCCAAATAACGTTGAGTTATTTTCTTTAAAACTGCAAGAAACTGCGACCAGTTTTGCTGAATGGTTTGCAAGCGATAATGAATAAAGCTACGCACATAACAGTTCCTGAAGGGAAGAAAATTTATTTTTCATCAGATAATCATTTGGGTGCTCCAACCCAAGAACAATCTCGTCCTCGCGAAAAAAAGTTTGTAGCATGGTTAGATGAAATTAAAACAGATGCTGCTGCCATATTCTTGTTAGGAGATTTGTTTGATTTTTGGTTTGAGTATAAAAAAGTAGTACCTAAAGGCTTTACAAGAACCTTAGGAAAACTTGCTGAAATATCTGATTCTGGAATACCAATTTATTATTTTGTAGGTAATCATGATTTATGGATGAATGGATATTTTGAAGATGAGTTAAACATTCCTGTTTTTCATAAACCTCAAGAATTTTTCTTCAATCAAACATCTTTTTTAATTGGTCATGGTGATGGTTTAGGACCAGGAGACAAAGGCTATAAGCGTATGAAAAAAGTGTTTACGAACTCATTTAGCAAGTGGTTATTTCGTTGGTTGCATCCAGACTTAGGTGTTCGATTAGCGCAATATATGTCTGTAAAAAACAAATTAATCTCTGGCGATGAAGATGCTAAATTTCTAGGTGAAGACAACGAATGGCTTGTACAATATTGCAAGCGTAAACTTCAAGAAAATCATCGCGACTATTTTGTGTTTGGTCACAGACATTTACCCTTGGAAATAGATTTAAAATCTAATTCTAAATACATCAACCTAGGCGATTGGATACATTACTATACTTATGGTGTATTTGATGGTAAAAAAATGGCCTTAAAAAAGTATTAGTCTTCTCTCTCATGCGTTTCAAGATCTTGCTGTAAATCTAACCCTCGCAAAGGCTTATTCTTAACACCAATTACAGCAACAATAATAAGTGTTACTGTACCACCAAGTACAACCGCTAAAGGCGCACCAAAAAGTCGAGCTGCTAAACCACTCTCTAATGCCCCTAGCTCGTTAGACGACCCAACAAACATGGAATTAACTGCTCCTACGCGCCCTCTCATTTCATCTGGTGTTTTAAGTTGTAGTATGGTTTGACGGACTACCATTGAAATACCATCAAAAACACCAGAAAAGAACAATGCTATAACGCTAAGCCACATTAATTTTGAAGCTCCAAAGATTATCATACAAACTCCAAATCCAAAAACTGAAACGAGTAATTTCTTTCCTGTATTTTTAGTGATAGGTATATACGTAGTTGCTAACATAGTAATAATACTACCTGAAGAAAGCGCTGCATTTAATATTCCAAACCCTTTTGGTCCTGCATCTAAAATATCTGTTGCAAATACAGAAAAAATTGCAACTGCACCTCCAAACAAAACAGCAATCATATCTAAGGTTAACGCGCCTAAAATAACTTTATCGTTAAACACAAAACGAAGACCCGCCTTTAAACTTTCTTTCACTGATTCAGTAGCGCCTTTATTTAAAATAGGTTTTTGAGCTATTAAAAAGACAAGCAATAATGCCAGCATTACTAATAAGAATATAATACCAAGCGTGTAGTTTACACCTATCCATGCAATTAAAAACCCCCCACATAAAGCACCAAAAACAGTAGCGCCTTTCCATGTACTACTACTCCATGTTGCTGCATTAGGATATATGTTTTTAGGAACAAGTAGTGCAATAAGTGAAAAAATAGTTGGACCGAAGAAAGCCCTCAAAACACCACCAAAAAATACTAATCCATAAATTCCGTATAAAATTGTATTAGTTTCCCATGAGGATTCTATATGGGTTGACGTTAGCCAAAATAATCCAAAACTTATTAAAGAAAATAGAGCAATACAAAGTGCGAATAGATTTCGCTTTTCCTTTTTATCAACAATATGTCCTGCAAATGGTGCAAGGAAAAAAGCAGGTAAAAATTCACAAAGACCAATAATTCCAAGCGAAAGTGGGTTCTTCGTCATAGCATATACTTGCCATTCAATAACTATAAATTGCATAGACCACCCAAAAATCAATGCAAAACGTACTAATAAAAAAATGTTGAATTCTTTAATTCTTAATGCTGCGTAAGGGTCGTTTTTTTTCATATTAAGATTTAATATCTCTCAACTTTAATTGAAGTGACGTTCTTCCTTGCCAATGATTTTCATCAATAGAATACACCGCTTTAAATACTTTCCTATCTTTAATCAAGCTCAACTTATCTCCTAAACCAAACCCAATACAAACAAACTTTTCTTTTCCAGATTGTGTCACAGTGATTCGTAAATGTTTATCGTCTTCACCAACACACTTACCATAACCTGTATCTCTTAAATTATTAGTCAAAAAAATTGGCGTCATATTTCCTGGTCCAAAAGGCGCTAGTTGACGTATTATGCGCATTAATTTATCATTTATCTGAGGTAAATCTATTTGCATATCCACTTTTATCTCTGGAGTCAATAAAGATGTATCTATAGTTTTTGATACCTCATCTTCAAAAGCCTGTTTAAAAGCTTCATAGTTTTCTTCTTTAAGTGTTAATCCTGCTGCATATTTATGACCTCCAAACTGTTCAATGTGTTCACTACAAGCTTCTAATGCGTTATATACATCGAATCCAGAAACCGAACGTGCTGAAGCCGCCAACTTATCTCCACTTTTAGTAAATACCAACGTTGGTCTGTAATAGGTTTCTGTTAGTCTAGAGGCTACAATACCTATGACACCTTTGTGCCAACTATCTTGATAAACCACTGTTGTACAACGTTCTTGTTCATTATGACTTTCAATTTGCTGAAGTGCTTCTTCTGTGATTCTCTTGTCTGCTTCTCGTCTGTCTGTGTTAAAATCTTCAATCTCAGCCGCATATTCTTCAGCCAATTTTATATCCATTTCGGTTAATAATGTCACTGCATAATTACCATGTTTCATACGTCCCGCTGCATTAATTCTAGGCGCTACAATAAAAACAACATCAGTAATAGTAAGTTCCTCTTTTTTAACTTGACTAATTATTGCTTTTATCCCAGGTCGCGGGTTGGCATTAATGACTTGCAATCCGAAATATGCTAATACTCTATTTTCGCCAGTAATTGGGACAATATCAGCTCCAATTGCAGTAGCAACCAAATCTAAGTATTCGGTTAAATCTTCAACACTTTTATTTTCTTTTGAAGCTAAAGCTTGTATAAGTTTAAAACCAACACCACAACCACAAAGCTCTTTATAAGGATATTCACAATCATCTCGCTTTGGGTCTAAAACTGCAATTGCATTAGGAAGTTCATTTCCTGGTCTGTGGTGATCACAAATAATAAAGTCGATACCCTTTTCTTTAGCATAGGCAACTTTATCAATCGCTTTTACACCACAATCTAAAGCGATAATGAGTGAAAAGTCATTGTCCTGAGCGAAATCTATTCCTTTAATTGAAACACCGTAACCTTCATCATATCTATCAGGAATATAAGTAGCTACATTGTCCGTTCTTGTTTTTAAATAGGAAGACATTAAAGCTACCGAAGAGGTGCCATCAACATCGTAATCGCCAAACACTAAAATGTTCTCATTCTTAAAAAACGCAGTTTCAATGCGCTCAACAGCTTTATCCATATCTTTCATCAAGAATGGATTGTATAAATCACTTAAACTTGGTCTGAAAAAGGTTTTAGCTGCTTCATACGTTTCAATTCCTCGTTGTAATAACAATGTTGCAACAACATCATCAACTTGAAGAGCTTCTTTTAATAGAGCTACTTTTGTAGCTTCTGATTTTGGCTTAAGCGTCCAGCGCATTAATAACTAAATTATTTATTATGGTAATGTATTTCGGTATCTAGCTTAGCAAACTGACGAAACATTTCCATAACGCCACAGTACTTATCAACTGAAAGATCAACTGCTTTTTTTATTTTCTTTTTATTTAAATCTTTTCCATAAAAATGATAATCCAATTTCACCTTATGATAATACTTTGGGTGTTCCTCAGTTAATTCACCAGTTACATCCATTTTAAACTCATAATCAGTTACTTTCATCTTATCAAGTACAGATATTACATCCAATCCTGTACATCCAGCTAAAGCTGATAACATTAAAGATTTTGGAGCTAATCCCTTACGCTTATCTACTCCTTCAACTTTATCATCAATCAAAAAGGTGTTTCCGCTCATGTTCCCAGATTCAAAGGTTACTCCTCCTTTCCACTCTGTGGTAATTTTATTTATCATATTCAAAGATTTTTCGTTTCTTGTGTAAACAAATATTTTATTAATTCTGACACAAAGAACATCCACAAAATAAATTTTACTATCGTACTATTTTAGTAGAATGGATGTTTCTTGTTAGTTCAAAAATACTATTAAAAAACTAAAAAATATAGCAATATGCCATTAGTAACACCATTATCTGCAGACCACGATTTAGAAACAAAACAATTAGCTGAATTTTTTAACGAGACACTTGGGTTTTGTCCAAATTCGGTATTAACAATGCAACGTCGTCCAGCTATTTCTAAAGCGTTTATTAATTTAAATAAAGCGGTAATGGCTAATGAAGGACGTGTGACTTCGGCTTTAAAAAGAATGATTGCTTGGGTAAGTAGTAACTCTACTGGTTGTAGATATTGTCAAGCACATGCTATTAGAGCTGCTGAACGCTATGGTGCAGAACAAGAACAGTTAGATAACATTTGGGAATATAGAACGCATCCTGCTTTTAACGAAGCGGAACGTGCTGCTTTAGACTTTAGTTTAGCAGCAAGCCTAGTACCAAATGCTGTTAATGAAGATATTAAAAAACGACTCCATGAGCATTGGAATGAAGGCGAAATTGTGGAAATGTTGGGAGTGATTTCATTGTTTGGCTACCTCAACCGTTGGAATGATAGCATGGGAACAAGTATTGAAGAAGGCGCTGTTGAAAGTGGTGAACAATATTTAGGAAAACATGGTTGGGAGAAAGGGAAACATGTTTAATTCGCACTAAAATTTGTTTTGTATAGCATAAAAATCACATATTTGCAGCTAGAATTGAAAAACACAATAGTACATATTGCACCAAAATCACTGTTTTGCCAGTGGGATTATCGAGGAATGAATGAATTATTTCTACGACAAGGACGTTATGTATCTATTTTTAATCATTAAATAAGAGATGATTTAAACACAAAAACTATAAATAGTACGAGCGTCCAAGAAATTGGACGCTTTTTTTATGAAAAAAATCAAAGAATTTGAAAATAACTTTTAAAAACTAAAATATTAAGCATTGAAGAGTAAGCAACTGGGAGACAAACACTTGCACACAAACTCAAGTATCCGTTAAAAAACGGACAGGAATTCCTTTGTTTAATTTTAAACATAACTAATTGATTTTCAGTAAATTAAATTAAAATTTTATTTGTTTTTTTAAAAATAGTTTTCATCTTTGCATCGCAGTTTTAAATAACTATTGCAAAAAAATATTAATAATTAAAAACAAGAAGCCATGCTAAGATATATGATAGCATTACAACCTTTAAGTTATGACCTCGAGTCATTTACAAGGCTTCGGTATTTTCTGTAGATAACTTTCCAGAAAAGAATCCGAAGCAAACAAACTGTTTCGGATTTTTTTATTCCAAAATTTTAAGAGTACATCAATCTGATCAGTTTTAAGAGCATCCTAAAAAGATGCATTTAAGACAGTAATAATCTATTTAATAAAACGAAAATGGAAAATAATTTATATAACAACTATTTATTCCGAGCCATTGAAGCATATCCTTATGAATTGGAAAAAGCGATAGAAGCACTAAACTATGCACTATCATACAATCCAAAAAGTGTTAAAGCGCTTTGCTTAATGGCAAGAATACAAAATGAACAATTAGGTGATTATGAGTTAGCAAAAGAGTTTTACGAAAAAGCTTTGATGAGTCGTTTAGATATTCCTGATGTGTATCCAGACTATATAAGACTTTTAATAAATAATGAAGATTATGAAGAAGCTCAAAAATTAATTGAATTTGCGAGACAAGTAAAAGGAATTGATAAGGCTGGAATAGAACTAACTCAAGCAAGCTTGTTTGAAGCTAATTTAGAGTTAGATAAGGCCGACAAAGCCTTAAATGATGCAAAGCTTTTAGGTATGAATAATGACTTTATTAATTATGTTGATGAAGTGATTTCTCGAGTTAATAAAAAGCGAAAAGTTTTAAATAAAATAAATCGAGAGGCCGAAAACAAAAAAACTGAAACTGTAGACAAACCAGAGACAAGCTGGTTCCGAAATCGGTTAAATAATTTATTATAAAAACGAAAGGAGAAAAAATCGGCAATCTTGTCTTGCCGATTTAATGGGAACTCGTCAACGTTGGAGAGTTGGTGCAGATTGTAAACCTGTTGCTTAAATGCTAAGAAAGTTCGAATCTTTCAGTTCCCACAAACAGTATCGTAGTTCAATGGCTAGAGCGCTCGGTTGTCTCCCGAGAAGTTGCGAGTTCGAATCTCGTCGATACTGCTAAGCAGTTCAAGAGATGAGAAGTTTACCCTGAGCGCAGTCGAAGGGAGTCTCGTCGGTACTGCAAAACTGAGAAGATAACGATGGTTGTTTACTCGCTTTGGAAGTGAAAGGTTGTAGGTTCGAATCCTGCTTCTCAGACAAAGCTGCTCTATTAGCATAGTGGTTAGTGCATCTGGTTTTCTCCCAGAAGACAAGGGTTCGATTCCCTTATAGAGTACAAAATGAGATATAGCTTAATAGGTAGAGCATCGCTCTCATAAGGCGAGGGGTTTAGGTTCGATTCCTAATATCTCAACAAATGCAGGAATGGCGAAACGGTAAACGCACTCGACTTAGAATCGAGAAACTGGGAGTTCGAATCTCTCTTCCTGTACTAATACTCTACTAGCCCAATTGGAAGAGGCAACAGTTTTAAGCGCTGTTAAGTCCAAGTTCGAATCTTGGGTGGAGTACAATTAAACTCATGGTGTAATGGAAAGCACTCAAAGCTACGGACTTTGAAGTATAGGTTCGAATCCTATCTGTTCCACACTAAAGTATCAAGCGGTCTTGTTGGGTGTTTCGGTATAGCACTATTGTATAATACGATGCAGCGATGTATTTCGTCTTATGTTCAACTAGACTTGAAGGTTTGTTGATTACCAAAAATCAACTCAAGTTCGTGTGGGTTCGAATCCCACTGTCCTTATATAGGATATGGCGGAACGGAAGACGCGCTAGATTTTGGTTCTAGAGAACAGTTGACATTCTGTAAAGTGTCCACAAGCACAGGTTCGATTCCTGTCGAGGTCACTAAAGTTAGATCTCGTAGCTCAGTCTGGTTAGAGCACTGCACTCATAATGCAGGTTGAAAAAGCTCATCATCTTTTAAAACTGATGGCCAATGCAGTTTGTCACACTGCTCAATAAAAAAATGACAGAAATAGTGGATAGCAAGTCGGCTTTAATAAAACATTAGTGTTCAATAAAAGCAGTCTTGAAAGTGCCTTGAAATACTGATTTT
Organism: Pontimicrobium sp. SW4; assembly: GCF_039954625.1. Classification (NCBI taxonomy): domain Bacteria; kingdom Pseudomonadati; phylum Bacteroidota; class Flavobacteriia; order Flavobacteriales; family Flavobacteriaceae; genus Pontimicrobium; species Pontimicrobium maritimum. Next base: position 3,157,218 of record NZ_CP157199.1, on the reverse strand, counting down.
TAATAGCAGACATTTTTACTGCTTTGTATTAAGAGAATTGTATAAATCTGAATATCGATTCATATTGTTGTCACAATACTTAACACTAATTATAGACACTATTAATATGAGTATTTCCGCACCAGAAAGATGATTTGCTTTCTACTATTTTAATGATGAAAAAAGTTTGAAAAATATACTTCAATTAATAATGAACTAGTCATTACAAGTTGAAGTTGGCAACCCTTCCGTTACAGGTTTTGCCACGTCCATAGTGGACAAATTAGATTGTTTAATTTAAAATTTAGAAATGATGAAACGAGTAAGAATTAATGCGGGAAAAGTAGGATTGGTATTCAAAAAAGGTGATTACAAAAGAGTAATTACTCAAGGAAAGCACTGGCTTGGTTTTAATGAGCGTGTGTTGGTGTATGACCTTGCAAATACCTTTGTGGCTCCAATAGCTTTAGAACTCTTACTAAAAGACGAAATGTTGGAAGCAATGTTAGACATTATTGAAGTTAAAGACAGTGAGCTAGTTTTAGTTTACGAAAAAAGAAACTTCAAAACCGTTTTAACAGCTGGACGTTACGTGTACTGGAAGGGTTTGATTAAACGTGAATTTGTGCGTGCCGATTTGAGCAAAATTTATATTACTGAAAAAATTGACAAATCATTATTCAGTAATTATGAATTGAGCAAATACATCAGAACTTTTGAGGTCGCCGCTTACGAAAAAGCTGTGCTTTTAGTTGATGATGTGTATACAAAAACTCTAGATGGAGGTACATACAGATTCTGGAGAAACGATACTACAATTAAAATTGCTAAAGCTGATTTACGTCAGTTGCAATTAGAAATTGCTGGTCAAGAATTGTTAACTAAAGATAAAGCTGCAATTCGTATCAACTTTTACACACAGTATAAAGTAACAGATATTGAAAAAGCTTTACTAGAAAACAAGGATTATGAAAAGCAGTTATACATTGCTATGCAATTAGTATTACGTGCTTACATTGGTGCTTACACATTAGATGAATTGCTAGAGCGTAAAGAAAATATTGCGGAAGCAGTATTTGAAGATGTTAAGGCAAGTGCATCAAAATTAGGTGTTAATGTTTTAAGCTGTGGTATTAGAGATGTGATTTTAACTGGAGATATGAAAGAGATTATGAATCAAGTTTTAGTCGCACAAAAAAAAGCTCAGGCTAATACTATTACAAGACGTGAAGAAACAGCTTCAACACGTAGCTTGCTAAATACGGCAAAGTTGATGGAAGAGAATAACATGCTGTACAAGCTAAAAGAAATGGAGTATGTTGAAAAAATCGCTGAGAAAATTGGTGAAATCACAATCTCTGGCAATGGAGGTGTTGTAACACAATTGAAAGAGATTTTCTCTGGAAAATAAGTGGGTGTTTAAATGCGCTAGTATAAAACTAGCGCATTTTTTATTTTAAACCTTACTAGAAATAGTGAGGTTTTCTCTTTAATAGTTTTTAATCGTTATGAACTACTTAATGCAATAGATTTGTTTTGATTTCTACTTATGTTGTCATTTATAATCGTTCCAAACCACTTAATATAATAGATTTGTTATGTTTAATACATGTGAGTTATGAAAACATATTTAATAATAGGAGTTATTAGTTCAATTGCTTTAGTAATTAGAACACACATCAAAGAAAAAGAGAAAAGAAAAAGAATCTTAGAATTTAAAGAGATGGACAATTCTAAAATAAATGCCATCGGAAATTATGAAAAGAAATCTTCTTTTTGGCAAAGAGTTAAAAACAAAAAAAGATGAATAATTTTGTTTTAAGAAGCTTCCTTTATTTAGTTCTCAAAACTTCCAAAACAATCTTCGCTTTATCGCTAATCGCTTTTTGAGTTGCTTCAATGTTAGATTTAATTTGGCTTTCATCACTTACCATATCACTTGTGGTACTTGCTGCTTTTACATACCAATCTTTCCAAGTGTTAATAATTTCGATTTGCTCTTCTAGAGTATCACCATTTTCAATAGCTAATTCACTTTGTTTTTGTTCTTCTTCTAGACGATTAATAGCTGCTGCTTCTATGCTTTCTAAAACTCGTTTTGCAGTAGTTTCATCTGAGTTTACCAACTCAATTGCAGAGACCAATGCACCGGTTGCAACATTCTTTAAAGTAGTTTTAGAAACCTTGTCGATTCTGTCATTATCTGTGTGGTAAAACTGGTCGGTGAAATGCCAAAACAACACACTTGGAATATTCCCTCGTAAAAATGGTACATGGTCGCTTCCGCCTTCAAAAGGATTGGTATTCACGATCCAGTTAGCACGCTTTCCTTGTTCCTTAAATTTTTCAATTACAAAATCGTTTAAATAATGAGGTGTCATGTCTTCAACTTTTAATGGTCGTCCTCCCCATTCAGTATGTTTATCGTTTCCTCGTGTCCAAATAGCACTTGGATCTGGCATTTTTTCAATTAGAAAAGAACCTCCAGTTTTTTCAGTATCTTCTCCAACCATGTCCAATGATATTCCCCATTTAATATCTTTAGCTCTAATACTATCTTCTTCTACATAACGTCTTGTTGACACAATCTCGTCTCCCCAAAGGAAGGTTAATGTTCTCTTTGGTGAGAATCTTCCATCTTTAAAAAGTTTAGCTGCAACAGAAGCCATTTCCAATGTAGCTCCAACACCTGAAGCATTGTCGTTAGCTCCTGGTTCTTGAACATGCGCACTAAAAGCCAAACGCTCTTTAGGCAATTCTCTACCCTTAATATCTGCGACAATTGTTAATTCTTCCGAAGGGTATATGTTGGTTTCAACTTTTACATTTAACGTGGTTTTTCCATTCGATAAGCTATTTTTTAATCGCTCTTTAGCTTCAAAAGACATGGCAATTCCCCATGCTTTGCTCACAGAATCTAATGGAATTGAGCGAAACTGGATAGATGTTGTGTTTTTTTCTGGTTGTAGATAATCAGGGTTATTATAGGTAATGATACCAACTGCGCCTCCTTCGGTAACTGCAGTTTTAAATATTCGCCCTGGATGAGTTTCAGCAAACACAATTTTTCCTTTTACATCTGTTTCTCCTAGCTTTTTTATGTCTTCTATATAAACTACCTCAGCTGTATCGCCTTCTTCGGCTGTGCTATACGAATTTAGATCTATCATATTTCGGTTTGTTACATGACTAAGTAGAGGACTTTCCTCTCCATTGATGATTACCGTAGCATCAACCGATTCCCACGTAGGTCTTTTTAATGGCCTTGTTTCAATTCGGTAGGTTAAAAAGTCATCTTCAGTAGCATTTTCTTCTAAAACATAACCGTCTTTTTCAAGCTGTTCGGCAATTCTGTAAACACTTTTATTAAATCCTGTATTCCCAACAACACGCCAATACTTTTCTACAAATGCAGTAGTTTCATAGGCTAAATCTCCTGTGAGCTCTTCATTTACTATATCAAAGTATTCTTGGATAGTTATTTCGTTGGTCTTTTTGCATGAAAAAAAGATGATTGTAAATGCTGTTAATAGGTAAATGAATTTTTTAGACATAATCGTGAAGTGTTTAGACTATAATATTACAACTTTATGAGATAATTTTAGCAACTTTATTTTTAAGTGTTGGAACAACCTCAGCTTCAAACCAAGGGTTTTTTGTTAACCAAAATCGATTTCTAGGTGATGGATGAGGCATTACAAAATGCTGAGGCAAATATTTTGAATAGTTGGCAACCGTTTCGGTAAGTGTCTTTTTAGCTGAATCTTTTAGATAATACTTTTGAGCATACATCCCAATTAAAATAACGAGTTTAAGGTTTGGCATTAAATTAAATAATGATTCATGCCATTGTGGTGCGCATTCTGGTCTTGGTGGCAAATCACCTGTTTTTCCTTTTCCAGGGTAACAAAACCCCATAGGAATTATGGCAAATTTTGTTTCGTCATAAAAATCTTCATCCGGTACACCTAGCCATTGTCGTAGTTGCTTTCCACTAGCATCATCCCAAGGAATCCCAGAATTATGAACTTTCGTTCCTGGTGCCTGACCAATAATTACGATTTTTGAATTAGGATGTGCAGACACTACTGGTCGTGGCCCAAGCTGTAAATGCTTAGAACAAATAGTGCATTGGCTAATATTGTGAAGTAATTCTTGCATTATTTAAGTCCAGCAACAACAATTACAATTTCACCTTTTGGTGGCTTATTTGTATAATGCTCTAATACTTCTTTGGCTGTTCCTCTAATGGTTTCTTCATAGAGTTTAGTCAATTCTCTAGATACAGAAAGTTGTCTGTCTTCACCAAAATACTCACAAAAATGAGTCAAAGTTTTAATAAGCTTATGTGGAGATTCATAAAAAATCATGGTTCTGGTTTCTTCAGCGAGTAGTTTTAACCTTGTTTGACGCCCTTTTTTTACAGGTAGAAACCCTTCAAACACAAATTTATCGTTTGGCAATCCTGAATTCACTAACGCAGGTACAAATGCTGTTGCTCCTGGTAAACAGTCTACTTCAATATTATTTTCAATACACGCTCTTGTGAGTAAAAATCCAGGGTCAGAAATAGCAGGCGTCCCTGCATCACTGATTAAAGCAATGGTCATTCCAGAATTTAGTTTTCGGATAATTGCCTCAACCGTTTTATGCTCATTATGCATGTGGTGAGACTGCGAAGGTGTATTAATATCAAAATGTTTTAATAGTTTGCCAGAAGTTCTTGTGTCTTCAGCTAAAATCAAATCAACTTCTTTTAATACCTCAATGGCTCTTAAAGTTATATCTTGTAAATTCCCTATAGGCGTTGGAACAATATACAGTTTGCTCATTTACTCAAACTTACTTTGAATAATGTCCATGAAACGTTGTTCAAACTCTTCCTTACCCTCCCAATGGTTATAATCTGGCTTAATAATATTTTGGATTAGCGTACTCACCTCTTCAAAATTTTGAGATGTATTAATTTGAGACACAACGCGTTCAAAATCTTCACTATTACCGTCAAATAAATGCTTTATAAAAGCTATTTTATCGTTTAATCCAAAAGTCAAAGCTTTTCCTTTTAAAGCATCGTTTAATGTTTTTTTGGTATCTTCTTTTGCTTGAGTTTTTGTAGGGCTTACTGCCTCAAAAACTGGCATATCTTTAAATCCTGCTGTCAATTCTTCAAAGGCATCATCTACAGGGATAACCGATTTAAGAAAATCATCGACTCCCTGCGTTTCTTGAGGCATTTGAGCGACAATATCTTTAATCTTTTCAATAGCAGGCTCCATAATACCATCATCTTCTATTTCATCTAGATTTACATAAATTCTATCACCGACTTCAACATTATCGCTTACTTTATTGTTGAACGCTTGATCTAGCATACCAAAAAAAGAGGAGTCACTTCCAATGGTTGGTATATTATCTTCAAAATTTTCTTGAGCAAATTTTAAAACAGATAATTTTTCATACAATGCCTCAACTTCAGCATGCATTTTTAAAACATCTTCTTTCCCTTTTAATTTTAGAATTCTATGCGCTATACTAATTAGCTCTGATTCTAGTTTCTTCTTCATAACTTTTAAATTTAATGCGCTTTTCGTTTTTGATTTTTAATAAATTTACGCCACCTTTATACAAACGAATATTTGCATTATTTTAGTGTTAAAATTACAAAATGTTTCTCGAAAATACAGTAAATCATAAAGAACAATTTGGTTGGATTGAAGTTATTTGTGGCTCAATGTTCTCTGGAAAAACAGAAGAATTGATTCGCAGGCTTAAACGCGCTCAATTTGCAAGACAAAAAGTTGAGATTTTTAAACCTACTGTTGATGTGAGATATGATGATGAAATGGTTGTTTCACATGACTCAAATGAAATACGTTCAACACCAGTTCCTGCGGCTGCTAATATACCTATTTTAGCTGATGGTTGCGATGTGGTAGGCATTGATGAGGCTCAATTTTTTGATGATGAAATTGTAAGAGTTTGCAATGATTTGGCAAATAAAGGTGTAAGAGTTATTGTTGCTGGATTAGATATGGATTTTAAAGGAAATCCATTTGGGCCAATGCCTAGTTTAATGGCTACAGCCGAATATGTTACTAAAGTTCATGCGGTTTGTACAAGAACTGGAAACTTAGCACAGTACAGTTATAGAAAAGCAAAAAGTGACGATTTAGTTTTATTAGGCGAAGTTGACGAATACGAGCCTTTAAGTAGAGCTGCATTTTATAAAGCCATGTTAAGAGACAAAGTGCGTAACATGAATGTGAATGATGCTGAAGAAGTTTCTTCAAAACTAAAAACTGGTAATGGTTAAGGCTCAGGAAACGGTTCTTGAAATAAACCTAAATGCGCTTACGCATAATTTTGAATATCTTAAATCGAAACTTCAAAAGAACACTAAATTTTTAGCAGTAGTAAAAGCATTTGCTTATGGTAGTGATGCTGAAGAAATTGCACTTCATCTTCAAGGATTAAATGTTGATTATTTTGCTGTAGCTTATACATCAGAAGGTGTTATACTTCGTGATGCAGGTATAACTAAACCCATTTTGGTATTGCACCCACAGCCTGTAAATTTTAAAACAATTATTGATTACTGTTTAGAGCCTAGTTTACACAGCGCTCGTCTTTTAAAAAGCTTTATCTATTGTGCCGAGAAAGAAAATCAGTCAAATTACCCTGTGCATATAAAGTTTAATACAGGTTTAAATAGGCTTGGCTTTTGGGAAAATGATATTGATTATATTTTGTCTCAGCTAAAAGACAATCATTCAATTAAAATAGCGTCTATTTTTTCTCATCTTGCTGCTAGTGAAGATTTAGGAGAAACAGAGTTTACTAAATCTCAAATATCTAGCTTTAAGAGCATTTCAAAAAAATTAGTTGATTCTTTAAGTTATATGCCCTTTCTTCACCTTTGTAATACTTCCGGTATTTTAAATTATCCCGAAGCGCATTTAGATATGGTAAGAAGTGGTATTGGGCTTTATGGTTTTGGTAATTCTGAAAAAGAAAGCAAAAACCTTAAACCTATAGCTGCATTAAAATCGGTGATTTCTCAAATACATTATATAGAAAAGGGAGAAACTGTTGGTTATAATAGGGCTTTTAAAAGCAGTGCTTCTAAAAAAACCGCAACCATACCAATTGGTCATGCAGATGGTATTGGTAGGCACTTTGGAAACGGTAAGGGATTTGTGTTTATCAATAAAGAAAAAGCGAATATTATTGGAAATGTTTGTATGGATATGATTATGGTAGATGTAACACATATTAGGTGCAATGAAGGTGACGAAGTAATCATATTTGACAATCAACATACAGCCGAAAATTTAGCCGAATCTGCTAATACCATATCTTATGAATTAATTACCTCTATTTCAAGACGTGTAAAACGAAAAATTATAAAATAATTTTAAGATTATTTTAACATTTAATTTTTTTCGTATTTTAGAGCTTAATTAACTAAAACATTAAACTATTATGCTTAAAGAATTTAAAGAATTTGCAATGAAAGGCAACTTAGTCGATATCGCTGTTGCTTTTGTAATGGGTGCTGCTTTTAACAAAATAGTATCTTCATTCACTGGCGGAATTGTATCTCCGCTCATTGGATTAGTATTCAAATCAGATTTTAAAGATCAAAAAATGATACTCCAAGAAGGTGTTGCTGACGAATCAGGAAATATTGTTGGCGAAGTCGCTTTAATGTGGGGAGAGTTTCTTACAAATCTTATTGATTTTATTATTGTTGCTTTTGTAATGTTCTTAGTTATAAAAGGCATCAATAAAATGAAGAAAAAGGAAGAACCTGCTCCTGCTCCTCCAGCTGGACCATCTGACAATGATTTATTAACTGAGATACGTGATTTGTTAAAGAAATAACATATTATCTTTACTTGTTAAAAAGCCCTTGTTTTTAAAAAACAAGGGCTTTTTTTGTGAGATTATTCAAGCATCAAATGAATAAATAACTACTTTTGCTTTTCAAAATTTAAATTAGATGAAAGTAGCTATTGTTGGCGCTACCGGAATGGTAGGCAATGTTATGTTAAAAGTTCTTGAAGAACGTAATTTTCCTATATCGGAATTAATACCTGTAGCCTCAGAAAGAAGCATTGGAAAAAGTATTGAGTATAAAGGGACTTCCTATAAAATTGTTAGTATTAGTGATGCTATTTCCATGAAGCCAGATATCGCTTTATTTTCTGCTGGAGGAGATACATCTTTACAGTGGGCTCCAAAATTTGCTGAGGCAGGAACGACGGTTATTGATAATTCTTCTGCCTTTAGAATGGATCAAGACAAGAAATTAGTGGTTCCTGAAATTAATGCTCAAGCTCTTACAAAGCAAGATAAAATTATTGCAAATCCTAACTGTTCGACCATTCAATTAGTTCTCGCTTTAGCTCCATTGCACAAAAAATACAAAATGAAGCGTGTAGTTGTATCGACCTATCAGTCAGTTTCTGGAACAGGTGTGAAAGCAGTACAACAACTTGAAAATGAAATAAACGGTATTGATGGAGAAATGGCGTACCCTTACCCAATTGGAAGAAATGCATTACCACATTGCGATGTTTTTCTAGAAAATGGTTATACAAAAGAGGAAATGAAACTAGCCAGAGAGCCACAAAAAATATTAGACGATAGAACTTTTTCTGTAACTGCTACTGCAGTAAGAATTCCTACAGCTGGAGGGCATTCTGAGTCGGTAAATGTTCAATTTGAAAACGACTTTAACTTGCAAGATGTACGTGAATTATTAGCGAAAACTGAAGGCGTCATTGTGCAAGATAATCCAAGTGCAAATATCTATCCAATGCCAATTTTAGCACATGGAAAAGATGATGTTTTTGTTGGCAGAATTAGAAGGGACGAAACACAGCCTAATACATTAAATATGTGGATTGTTTCAGATAATTTACGCAAAGGAGCAGCTACTAATGCTGTTCAGATTGCAGAGTACTTACACGCAAACAGACTATTCTAGCTTAAGCCCTGTTGTTTATAGGAAAAAACTGCCTTTCAACATATTGTATGGAATTTTTGGCATTATAACTAATTAATTACTAGCGGCTTTCCCTTTTAATTAAATTAGCTATCCAAATTTTCTATAAATGACAAAAAAATACTCCTGTTTAATAGGGCTTTTGCTATTTGTATTTTCTTGTACATCGTGTTCGGAAGAGGATAGTTATGTACAAGTTGAACCTGCACCCACATCTCCCGTTTCTCTAAACTTAGAGAATGTTCCTTATTCAACACTTTCAGAATACAATTTTTTTGAAGGTAAAATGTCTGATTTAAAACCTGTTTATGGTGTTCTACCGTACAAAATTACAAGTGGGTTATTTATAGACTATGCAAAAGCACAAACATTTGTCTGGATGCCAAAAGGCTCTAAAGCAAATTATGTTAACGACCATAGTGTATTAGATTTTCCTGATGGAGCCGTTTTAATTACCAGTCATTATTTTGAAAATGTCTTACCAGAGAAGAACAGAAAAATGATTGAAACTCGCCTTATTATAAAAAAAGAAGGAGAATGGATTTTAGTTAATTATAAGTGGAATGATGAGCAATCTGAAGCATTTTACACAACTGAAGGCAGTTTTGTTAATGTTAAAATTGAAGACAATAATGAAACAAAAGCTGTTAACTATAAAATACCATCATATAATGAGTGTTTCACTTGTCATAACAAATATGATGAAATATTGCCTATTGGTCCAAAACCCCAGAACATAAATGAAGACCTTCTTTTTAAAGATGGGATTAAGAATCAATTAAAAAAATGGGCGGAATTTGGATATTTAAACACCTCAAATATTCCTTCTGAAATAGTTTCGGTAGTTGATTGGGCAGACATATCACAACCTTTAGACTTAAGAGTTAGGTCATACCTAGATATTAATTGTGCACACTGCCATACAGATAAAGGCTACTGCGAATATGCGCCAATGAGATTTTCTTTTAAAGACACCTACGATTTTGTAAATATGGGTGTTGACGTTGAACACAATTTTGAACTCGAAGAAGGCTTATCCCATATTGTGGCTCCAGGAAAACCAAAAGAATCAGCTTTGCTATTTAGGCTTAAATCAACCTTAGACGAATATAAAATGCCAATTATGGGAAGAAACCTTCAACATAAAGAAGGTGTTCAGCTTATAGAGCAATGGATTAACTCATTAGAAAACACGAATCAATAAAATATTATAATATCCCAATCATTATGAAAACAAAATTACTCTTTTTAATCATTTGCATAGCGCCTTTTGCTATTAAGGCTCAAAGTAGTTCAAATACTTGTGCAACAGCTGATAGCGCAACTCATATAACAAGCGCGGGAACCTACTCAATAACCTCTTTTGATGGTACTGCACCAGTTCCAGGTTGTTCTCCTGGTAGCATTGCTAGTAATGGTGAGTGGTTTGCTTATACACCAACTAACGATTATCAAGTTGAAATTTCTTCAGATATTGCCGGAAATGACGGAAAGGATACTAAAGTTCAGGTATATGATGGAACTTGTGGCTCTTTAAATTGTATAATTGGTAATGATGACTATGATAACTATACTGTTTATGCTCGTTTATCTAATGTTAAATTTACCGTTCAGGCAAACACAACATATTATATTGCTTGGGATAACAGGTATGATTCTTCTTCTTTTGATTTTACACTAACTGAAGCGCCTGTATTAGCTATTAGTTTTAATGAGCAAGTAAGATCTGGCGGAGGAACTTTAAGGGGTGCTGTAGATATGAACAATGATGGATTAGATGATATTGTATCCATCGTTGCTAAAAATGTAAATGATAGTAATGTTTATGATATAAATATTCAAGAACAAGTACCAGGCGGAGGATTTACAGGTCATGATTACCCAGTTTCGGCACCCTATAGTGCTTCATGGAGCTTAGCTGCTGGTGACTATAATGGTGATGGATACAATGATCTTGTTTGGGGAAATGGTTCTGGAGTAAATATTATAAAAGCAACTAATAGTGGAACCGATTATGCCATTGTAGAAACCAAAAGCGGCATTTTTACACAGCGTACAAACTTTGTGGATATTAATGAGGATGGTCGTTTAGATGTTTTTATCTGTCACGATATAGCGCCAAACATTTATTATATGAATGAAACCAGTGGTTTAGAATTCTATCAAGGTGCAGATGCAAATGGAGTTCCTGAAGGTTTAGGTATTTATCCATCTGGTGGCAACTATGGTTCTGTTTGGGTAGATTACGACAATGATGGCGATATTGATATGTTTTTGGCAAAATGTGGTGGTGGAGAAGAGAGACGAAAAAACCAATTATTTAGAAATAACGGAAATGGCTCTTATACCGAAGTTGCTGTAGCTGCAAATTTAGCTGATCCTATTCAAACTTGGTCTGGAGCTTGGGGAGATTATGATAATGATGGTGACATGGATGTTTTTATTGGTGGCTATAGTGGAGCATCACATAAAATGATGCGTAATAATGGTGATGGTACATTTACTGATGTTACTGCAACAACAAATTTAGGATTCTTCACTTACACAGGTATTGATAATGCTCCTGTGGACTTTAATAACGATGGGTTTATAGATATTCTCTCTAACGGAAATGTTTTACTAAACGATGGCAACTCTACTAATATGTCATTTACTGCATATACTTCAGGAATGCCACCTCAAGGTGCTATTGGTGATTTAAATGATGATGGGTTTATGGATGTAACAAGTGGTTCTAAAATATATTATAACAATGGAAACCTTAATAATTACTTTAAAATAAAGTTAGTAGGAAATGGTCTAAACAAGGCTGGAATTGGAGCACGAATAGAAATTACTACTAGTTCTGGAACTCAAATACGTGATGTTAGAAGTGGAGAAGGGTTTAGATATATGAATAGTTTAACGACGCATTTTGGTCTCGGTACTGATACTAATATTACATCTGTTAAAGTATATTGGCCCTCTAATACCGTAGATATTATTAATAATGTTAGCGTAAATCAATCTATTACTTTGGCTGAAGGATCTACTCTAAGTACTCAAACTGAGACTTTCGCTGAAGATCTAACGTTGTTTCCAAACCCAGCGAAAAGCACATTATATGTTCGTACTAAATATAACTTAAGCGATGCGATTTATACCGTTTTTGATATTTCAGGAAAGCGTGTTTTAAATAGTAAGTTTGGAAAAGATAACACTGTTAATGTGTCATCTTTAAGCACTGGAACTTATTTCCTTAGAGTCATGCAAGATGGATTGTCTCATACTCAAAAATTTATTAAAGAATAATATATTTATTGAACTTTTATATTAAAGCCATCTAAGTTAGATGGCTTTTTTTATACTATTTTTACCTCTAAATACATTTAATGCTTCAGGTTCAAAACATTTCCTTTGGATATCATAAAAATATAGTTGTAAAAAACATTAATTTCTCTGCGCTGCCAGGTGAAAACATATCAATTATTGGAGAAAGTGGCTCTGGTAAAAGTACGTTGTTAAAACTGATACATGGAGAATATGATTTAGGTAAAGGTAGCATCTACTGGAAAGATGAGCCCATTTTAGGCCCTAGCCACAACTTAGTTGTTGGCTACCCTTTTATGAAATATGTCACTCAAGAGTTTGATTTAATGCCTTTCATAACGGTAAAAGAAAATATTGGAAAATTCTTGTCAAACTTTTATCCAGAAGAAAAACAAGAACGAATCAACACTCTTATTGATATTGTAGAATTAAAAGAGTTCGCAAATGTAAAAGTTCAATATTTAAGTGGTGGACAAAAACAGCGTGTAGCATTGGCAAGAGCTATTGCTTTAAAACCAGAAATTATTTTATTAGACGAGCCCTTTAGTCATATAGATAATTTTAAAAAACAATCTTTACGACGCAATCTATTCAAGCACTTAAAAGAAAATAATATTACATGTATTGTTGCCACTCATGATAAGAATGATGTATTACCATTCTCCGATAAAATGATTGTGCTTCATAAAGGAGAGCTTATTGCTAATGATACACCTAAAGAGCTTTACAGTAATCCTCCTTTGCCTTTAGTTGCCTCTTTTTTTGGTGAATTTAATACCATAGAGCCTTATGGTATTTTGTATGCACATCAACTAGAAGTTGTCAATAATTCTAAAATAAAAGCTACTGTAAAACATAATTATTATAATGGAGATTATTATTTAATTGAAGCATTATTGAATGATAAGTCCATTTTTTTTGAAACTTCTCACGAGCTTAAAATAGATCAAGAGATTTCCCTTAAAATTACTAATAGGTAGTTATTCTATTTTTTTAATTTCAATACTATTTCTGTTAAAATTAATACTATCTCCTGCTGTTTTACCGATAAGCAATTTACCAATAGGTGTATTAGCCGAAATCGCATAAAAAGATTCATGATCAACTACTAAATTTCCTGCACTTATTGAAATGAAATAATTCAATTGGTTGGTATATACTAAAGAACCTAGTGTAACAATAGTAGATTTTTTATCAAGACTTACTTTCGATAAAACCATTTTTGTTTTATTTATTTCAGCTAATTGTTGACCAGCTTTTTCTCTCTCAAGCTGCAACATGGCTCTTCCAGTTTCATGTTTGTCTCCAGCGCTACTTTTGGTTTCCGACTGAAGTGCATTTTGTAATTCTTCTATGCTTTTTTGAATTGTTTGAAATCTATTCTCAATAAAAGCTTCACAAGATCGATATAGCTTTTGCTTCAAATTCATTCTAACAGTCTAGATGTTTTTTTATATACAACACCTCGTTCTTTTAAATAGTTTAAGAAATAGTTAAAACACACTTCATTTTTTCCAATTAACTCTGGTGGAAAAACACCTTTCTCGCTAAACAATCCTTCTAAGAATAGATTTGCTGCAGCTGTGGCAGTATAACCTGTACTTCTAGACATAGATGAGGTTTGCGTATCTGGACAATACTCATCATAAAGATTATACACAACCTCTTCTATTTTCCCATTCTCGTTTTCGCCTTTAACTGTTACACGCATAACCGTAAGTTCTTCTTCAGTTTCTCCAAGTTTCCACTCGTTAAATAATACTTTACTTGTAAAATCTAATGGTGATACTTTATTGCCATTAACTTCAATAACTTCTTCACTAAAAAAGCCGCTTTCCTTAAGTACTTTAATATACTCCACATGTCCTGGATAACGTAAGGTTTTTTCTTTCATATTAGGAATATGAGACATGGTATAAATTATCGACCTCAACCCATCTGAATTAAAAGATTCTAATGTTCCAATGTTATCAAATTCTAAATATTCGCAATCCGTTAACGCCTCTCTTGTAATAACTTGGCTGTTTTCTACATAACGAGCTGGTCTTGTATATTCCTCAATAACATCTACTGGAGAAAATGGTGCTTTATAACAAAATGGCCATTTTTTAATTTTTGGTAAGCCTCCAACTAAGCACTCAAAATCTGTGAGCTTCATTTTTTCATTATAATACCCAAGAATAACGTTATCCATTCCTGGAGCTACTCCACAATCTACAATTGCAGTAACATTCTTTTCTTTAGCTAAAGCATCTAATTCCAAAGAGTTTTCAGGGAAAAAAGAAATATCTATAACATTCTTTTCTGCTTCAATAATAGCTTTAAGTGTTTCAAACCCAAGAAATCCAGGAACTGCGCAAATTACCAAATCAAAATCTTTAATCATTGATTTAAGGGTTTGCTTATCAGTTACATCTAATAATAAAAAATCAAGATCTGTAGATTTTTGTTTTACCTTTTCTAAAGCATGTACATTAACATCTGTTAAGGTAACCTTGTGTGTTTTTGCTATATCTATAGCCATGGCACTGCCCACCATACCAGCGCCTAATACAATAATATTATTCATTAAAAGAAATTTAAAAGTTGAAAAAAGAATTTAAAGTTTGAAGTAAACGAAAAAGGAAGCTAAAGCCCCGGAATTAATACCCAAGGCATCTCGTTTGTTTTTAATTTTCTTTTTTTAGTCATGAGATAAATGTACAACTTAAAAATAAGCCATAAAAAAACTCCGAAATTAATTTCGGAGTTTTTTTTACTTAATCTTTATACTGCTCATCCATTTTAAAATCTTCCATGAATTTAGTGGTATAATTTCCTGCTAAATAATCTGGATGATCCATTAATTGTCTATGGAATGGAATTGTAGTCTTTATACCTTCAATTACAAATTCGTCTAAAGCACGCTTCATTTTGTTTATTGCTTCTTCACGGGTTTGAGCTGTTGTAATTAACTTAGCTATCATCGAATCGTAATTTGGCGGTATTGAATATCCTGCATATACGTGAGTGTCTAAGCGGACTCCATGACCACCTGGAGAATGCAGTGTTGTGATTTTTCCTGGTGACGGTCTAAAATCATTAAAAGGATCTTCTGCATTAATCCTACATTCGATTGAATGTAAATTAGGCGTATAATGTTTCCCAGAAATTGGCACACCTGCAGCAACCAATATTTGTTCACGAATCAAATCGAAATCAATTACCTGTTCGGTAATTGGGTGCTCTACTTGAATACGTGTATTCATTTCCATAAAATAGAAATTTCTATGCTTATCCACTAGAAACTCAACGGTTCCTGCTCCTTCGTATTTAATGTATTCTGCTGCTTTTACTGCTGCTTCTCCCATTTTTTTACGCAAAGCATTAGTCATAAATGGAGAAGGTACTTCTTCTGTTAATTTTTGATGACGTCGTTGAATCGAGCAGTCTCTTTCTGATAAATGACAAGCTACTCCTCTAGAGTCTCCAACAATTTGAATTTCAATATGTCTAGGCTCTTCAATGAGCTTTTCCATATACATATCATCATTACCAAAAGCTGCTTTAGACTCTTGCCTTGCAGACTCCCAAGCTTCTTTCAAGTTTTCTGGTTTCCATACAGCACGCATCCCTTTTCCACCACCACCAGCAGACGCTTTAAGCATTACAGGATATCCTGTTTCTTCAGCTGTTTTAATACATTCTTCAAAAGTTTCTATAACACCTTCGCTTCCAGGAACACATGGTACTCCAGCAGCTTTCATAGTCGCTTTTGCATTTGCTTTGTCTCCCATTCTATCAATCATTTCAGGAGATGCACCAATGAATTTAATATCATGTTCACCACAAATTTTTGAAAACTTAGCATTTTCAGATAAGAATCCATATCCAGGGTGTATTGCATCGGCATTAGTAATCTCTGCAGCAGCAATAATATTAGACATTTTTAAATAAGACTCGCTACTTGGTGCAGGACCAATACAAACAGCTTCATCTGCAAACTTTACGTGAAGACTTTCGGCATCAGCTGTAGAATATACTGCAACTGTTTTAATTCCCATTTCTTTACAGGTTCTAATAACACGTAGTGCTATTTCCCCTCTATTGGCTACTAATATTTTTTTAAACATCTTTTTCGAATTAGATAATTAGACAATTGGATTATTCGATTATTCGATTATTAGAATAGCATACATCTAACAATCAAGGGATCTAATAATCTAAAATTAAGATGGGTCAACCAAAAATAATGGTTGGTCAAATTCTACTGGAGAAGAATCATCAACTAATATTTTTACTATTTTACCTGAAACTTCAGACTCTATCTCATTGAATAGTTTCATTGCCTCAATAATGCAAAGTACATCCCCTTCAGCGATAGTTTGTCCTACCTCAACAAATAATGGTTTATCTGGTGAAGGTTTTCTATAGAAAGTTCCTATGATTGGTGATTTAATTGTAATATATTTTGAGTTATCTTCTGTTGCTACAGCTTGTGGAGCATCTTGTACAGGTGCCGAAGTTGCAGCTGGAGCAATGGCTTGCGTCATTTGCGCTTGAACTGGAACTTGCTGTAATATTGTGGTTTCAGAATCTGATCCTGTTTTAATGGTAATTTTAATATCATCCATTTCAAGTTTAACCTCACTTGCACCTGATTTGGCAACAAACTTGATTAGGTTTTGAATCTCTTTTAAATCCATAATTTAGCTATTTTAGTTTAGTTAGTGTTGTTAAGAATTATATGCCCATTTCAAATAAATGGAACCCCAAGTAAATCCGCCTCCAAAGGCAGCAAAAATTATATTATCTCCTTTTTTAAGTTGCGATTCGTAGTCGTGTAATAATAACGGAAGCGTAGCTGATGTAGTATTGCCATACTTCTCAATATTCATCATTACTTTATCTTTGTCTAGTTCTATTCTATTGGCAGTAGCATCAATAATACGTTTATTAGCTTGATGAGCAGCTAACCATGCAATATCATCTTTTATTAGGTTATTGCGTTCTAATATTTTTACTGCTACATCTGCCATATTAAATACAGCATTTTTAAATACCGTTTTTCCATCTTGAAACACATAGTGTTTCCCATCATTAAAAGCTTCTTGAGTTATAGGATATGACGAACCTCCATATGTTGCCTGCAAAAACTCTCTTCCCGAGCCATCACTTCTAAGGTATTCGTCTTGAAGTCCTAAATTTTCTTCATTCGGTTCAAATAATACAGCTCCTGCTCCATCACCAAAAATGATGCAAGTAGCTCTATCTTCATAATTAATAAATGATGAATTTTTATCTGCGCCTATTAGTAATACATTTTTATATCTTCCTGATTCAATATATTTAGCGGCTGTCGACATTCCAAATAAAAAACTTGAGCAGGCTGCTTCTAAATCAAAAGAAAAGGCATTTATGGCTCCAATTTGTGTGGCTGTATAAGCAGCTGTGGATGCTGCCTTCATATCGGGAGTTGCAGTTGCAACTATTACAAGTTCTATATCTTTTGGATCAATTCCTTTTTTGCTTATTAAATCTTCTGCTGCTTTAATAGCTAAAAAAGAAGTTCCTTTACCTTCATCTTTAAGGATTCTTCGCTCCTTAATTCCTGTTCTAGTTGTAATCCATTCATCATTTGTATCAACCATTGTTTCCAATATTTGGTTGGTTAATACATATTCTGGCACGTATGCGCCAACAGCTGTAATTGCTGCTGTGATCTTACTCATAGTTATAGTTTAGTTTTGAACAAAAAATCACAAAATTGACGTAAAACGTCAAAAAAGTGATGAAAAATACCACTTTTTGAACAAATAATGCTGCAAAATAGGTGTTTTTGACTTCAAAAAAAATTTATCATAAAAAAAACGCTCACAAGTGAGCGCTTAATTATTTTGTGTGCATATTGCTTATGCTATATTTTCCTCTTGAGAATTATCTACTAATACCTGACCTCTGTAATAAAGTTTTCCCTCATGCCAATGAGCTCTATGGTATAAGTGCGCCTCTCCTGTAGTAGGACACGTAGCAATTTGTGGTACAGTTGCCTTGTAATGTGTTCTTCTCTTATCTCTTCTTGTTTTCGAGATTTTTCTTTTAGGATGTGCCATTTTCTATAATTATTTATCCGTTAATAGTTTTTTTAATGTATTCCAACGAGGATCAATATCCTCATTTTCTGTTTTTTCATCTAAGCTTTTTGGGCTTAATTCTTCAAGTTTATTGAGTATTTCTGAATTTAAAGTCCCATCTATTACTCCTGGATGAACTCTTTTAAATGGTACCGATAACACAATTAATTCATATATATATTGCGAAATATCAACTTCATATTCGGAATGAGGTATAATTAAAATCTCCTCATTTTCATCATTGTATTCATTCCCAAACTTTACAACCAAATTAAAATCATTTTCAATAACTTGGTCGAAAGGTTCGTTTGTTAAATCACAGTTTATATTAACTGTTCCTGACACTATAAAATGCAATTCTAAAAGAGTGGTTTTTTTATTTAAAACAACTTTTACATCAAGATTTGCATCATTAAACTCGTCGTACTCAAAATGGTTAAAGAACTTATTTTCAATTTTATACTCGAAATTATGTTCTCCTTGTTTTAATCCTATAAATTGAATTATAAACTCTTTCAGTTTCTTCATCTTCACATTTATTTCGAGCGTGCAAATATATAAAATTATATTTACCTATTTAGGGTTATAAACATTTTTTTGTTTATATCTTTTGTCTTTGCTTTTTTAATGGGTTGCTACTAATTTTTTTGAACTCTTGACGATTCTTAAAAATTTGAATCCCAGCATATAATGCTTCTTTAAAAGAACTATTATCTGCTTCTCCTTTTCCTGCTATTTCATAGGCTGTTCCATGGTCTGGAGAAGTCCGAACACCACTTAGCCCTGCTGTAAAATTTACGCCTTGTCCAAAAGACAGGGTTTTAAAAGGAATAAGCCCTTGATCGTGGTATGCGGCAATGATTGCGTCAAAATTCTTATAACTATTTGAACCAAAAAAACTATCAGCCGAATATGGACCAAAGACTAATTTTCCTGTTTTGCGTATATCTATTAATGTTGGCTTTAAAATATCATCGTCTTCTGTTCCAATAACACCATTATCTCCAGTATGAGGGTTAATGCCTAAAACCGCTATTTTAGGTTTCCTTATTCCAAAGTCTATTTTTAATGTTTTACTAATTGTCTCAATTTTTGAAGTGATTAGTTCTTTGGTGATTTTTGATGAAACTTGACTAACAGGAACGTGATCTGTGAGAAGGCCTACTTTTAAATCGTCTGTAACCATAAACATAAGCCCTTCTCCTGCTAGTTCTTTAGATAAGTAATCTGTATGTCCTGGAAAGTTGAAAGATTCTGATTGAATATTGTGTTTATTTATTGGAGCAGTAACCAATACATCTATTTTTTTTTCTTTTAAATCATTTGTAGCTGCTTTAAAAGATTTAATAGCATACTCACCTATCTTCATATCTTCACCGCCAAAATTAATAGCAACATTTTCCTTCCATACATTTAAAACATTTATTTTTCCATGTATAGCTTGTTCAGGTTTATGAATACTATTAAAATTTATACCACTTTTAAAATGATTTTTTAAAAACGCTATTGTTTTAATAGATGCATAAATAATAGGTGTGCAAAAATCAAGAATTCTATCATCCTCAAAAGTTTTAAGAATAATTTCGCCACCAATCCCATTAAGATCTCCTATGGATATACCTACTAAAATTTTTTCCTCGCTTCTCATTAGTAATGATGACTTTTGTTTGTAATTTTGATGGTACAAATTTAACTAAATAAAACCGTTATATGTTTACTGGTATTATAGAAGATCTTGGAATAGTTAGAGACTTGATAAAAGATAAAGAAAATATTGATATCACTATTAAAAGTAATATAACCCATGAGCTAAAAATCGACCAAAGTGTCGCTCATAATGGTGTTTGTTTAACTGTTGTAAATTTAAACGATGATGAATATACTGTAACTGCGATTAAAGAAACAATCGATAAGTCTAACATTGGAGCCTTAAAAATTAATGATAAAGTAAATCTTGAAAGGGCTATGAAACTTGGTGATAGGCTAGATGGTCATATTGTTCAAGGACATGTAGATCAAATCGCAACATGTACAAAAGCAATAGAACTTAACGGAAGTTGGGAATATACTTTTAAATATGACTCTTCATTAGGAAATCTTACTATTGAAAAAGGTTCGATAACAATTAATGGAGTAAGTCTTACGGTTATTGACTCTAAAAAAGATACATTTAGTGTTGCAATAATCCCTTATACTTACAAGCATACAAATTTTAATAACCTTAAAAAAGGCTCTATTGTTAACTTAGAATTTGATGTAATAGGAAAGTATGTAAGTAAGCTTCAAAAAATGTGAACTCTTAACTCTTAGGTTTTGATTTAATGAAATTGAGGCACTTAATTACTCCATATAAAAGAGCCAAAACAAAAACAAAAATAATTGCATCATCTATAGGTAACCCTGGGGGTGGAGGTCCTGAAGGAGGCGGGGGTGGAGGTCCTTGATAGGCATATGTTGCATTAACAAAAACAAATAAGATTTGGGCAATTTTCATATTGTTTTTTGAATCATTTTGATGTAAATGTATGAAAAAAAGCCAGTTATCAAAAAAAACTACACACAAAAAACATCTATGAAGCGTTAAAAAACAACGACAAAATGTATACTCTTAGTACTCTTGACAACGACTAATTAATTATTTTTTTGAAAGAATTAATTACACTATATAACTCTTTCATTATCCCTTTATTATGCTAAAATAAAGTTTTGTGTGTATTTTCTACAAGTTTTTTAACTTTATTTATATACTTCAGTAAAAAATCACAATACTTCATACTCAGCGATTAATAGTTTATACAACTATTTTGACTTTTGTAAAAAAGAAAAGCCTAACATCTCTGTGAGGCTTAATTTTAAAAAGTGGTCCCACTTGGGCTCGAACCAAGGACCCTCTGATTATGAGTCAGATGCTCTAACCAACTGAGCTATGGGACCAAATTAGGCTGCAATATTACTACTTATTTTATTTCTCCGCAAGTAAATTATTCTTTATTAATGCGCTCTTGGCATAGCTCGATGAGTACTCCATTAGTTGATTTTGGATGTAAAAAAGCTACTAACTTATTATCTGCTCCTTTCTTTGGTTTTTCATTTAAAACAACAAAACCCTCCTTTTTTAGTCGTTTAATTTCTTGTTCTATATCGTCAACATCAAACGCTATATGATGAATACCTTCACCCTTTTTATCTATAAACTTTGCAATAGGGCTATTTTTGTTAGTAGCCTCCAAAAGCTCAATTTTATTCTCTCCTACTTTAAAGAAAGACGTTTTTACACCTTCACTTTCTACTGATTCTGTTTTATAATGTGGTTCTCCAAAAAGTTTTTCAAATAACTCATTGGAAGTTTCAATATTTTTAACCGCAATACCTATATGTTCAATTTTATTCATCATAATGCAAATTTAATTTAAAACACTAACGTTTTAAAGCTTTAACAATTGAAATGTATTATTTTTGCCATATGGAAAGTAATAGACAAAAAAAAATAGCTTCAGTTTTACAACGAGATTTGGTAGATGTACTTCAAAATGCAGCGACTCAAGGTGGTATGAAAGGTGTAATCATTTCGGTAACAAAGGTTAATGTAACAGTCGATCTTTCTATTGCTAAAGTGTATTTAAGTATTTTTCCAATTGATAAAGGTTCTGAGTTGTTGGAAGGTATAAAATCTAATGCTTCTTTAATTAAGCATGAATTAGCACAGCGTACTAAACATCAGTTAAGACGTATGCCTCAGCTCGCTTTTTTTATTGATGATTCTTTACAATATATAGACCAAATTGATCGTTCTTTAAAGGGCTTAGACAATCCATTGGATGATCCAGATTTATTAGAAAAAAGAAAGAAAAAATAGTTGAGCTTCCCTTTTTATATCGCAAAACGTTATCTGCTTTCAAAAAGCAGTAATAATGCTATTAATTTTATTACAATAATTGCAGCTGTTGGTGTAATTATAGGCAGCGCTTCTTTGTTTATTGTGCTTTCTGGTTTTGCTGGTTTAAAAGATTTTAGTGTTCAATTTACCTCTTTTATAGACCCCGATTTAAAGGCAATTCCAAAACAAGGAAAATCATTTATTTTTTCCGAAGATTTAAAAAATAAAATAAACAATATTCAGGGTATAGCTTCTTACTCTAAAATTATAGAAGAACGTGCTGTATTAAATTTTCAAGATAAAAATCTCATTGTAACCCTAAAAGGCGTTGATGAACATTATCCACAATCCACAATAGATTCTCTTAGTATTGTTGGTCAGTGGTTTGAACGAGGAACAGACCAAATAGTTGCTGGCTCAGGAGTTTCTAACAACTTGTCTTTTGGTGTTTTTGATTACGGCAAAACTATAAAAGTTTCCGTTCCCAAGCCTGGTAAAGGATTGCCTTCTTCTGTTAATTCAATTTTTAAATCGGTTAATGTTGTGAATTCTGGAATTTTTGTGGTTAATGAAGACCTTGACAATTCTATGGTTTATGCTAATTTAGAAACTGCACAGTACTTACTTAACTACAATCAAAATCAGGTAAGTGGTATTGAATTTTTACTTAAAGATATCGAGAATATTGAGGCTGTACAAGAAGAACTTGAGCGTACTTTGGAAGGCGCTTTTGTGCTTAAAACTAGAGAGCAACTTAACGATGCGCTATACAAAATGCTAAATACCGAAAATCTCGCTGTTTATTTAATTTTTACGCTGGTATTGATTATTGCTCTTTTTAATGTTATTGGTTCCATAATTATGATGATTCTAGACAAAAAAAAGAACCTTAATACCCTGTATAATGTTGGTGCTACGGTAAAAGATATTAGAAAAATCTTCTTTTTACAAGGAAGCTTAATGAGTGTTTTGGGTGGAACTATTGGCTTGTTTTTAGGCTATCTTGTTGTAGTGTTACAGCAACAGTTTTCACTTCTTATGATAACCGCTAATTTCCCTTATCCTGTAAGCATACATTTAGAAAACATTTTTATTGTATTTATTACCATAACTATTTTAGGAGTCTTGGCTTCAAAATTAGCTTCTTCTAGAATTACAAAACGATTAATTGTTGAGGCTTAAACAAACTGAAAATCCGAGAACTTATCTTCAACTTCGTCAAAAACAGCAAAGACATCTTTTGCATCATCGCTAGTTACCATTTTCATTCGGTATTCTTTAAAATGTGGAATCCCTTTAAAATAATTTGTATAATGTCTTCTGGTTTCAAAAACACCTAATTTTTCGCCTTTCCAGTCTATTGCCATTTGTAAGTGTCTGCGAGCTGCTTCCACTCGTTCAGATAATGAAACTGATGGCAAATGCTCTCCCGTTTCAAAAAAGTGTTTTACTTGTTTAAAAAACCAAGGATTTCCTATGCTTGCACGACCAATCATTGCACCATCCAAACCAAAACTGTCTCGCATCAGCATAGCTTTTTCTGGCGAATCTACATTGCCATTTCCAAATACAGGAATATGCATTCTAGGATTATTTTTGACCTCAGCAATTGGTTTCCAATCGGCTTCGCCTTTATACATTTGTGCTCTTGTTCTACCGTGAATTGCTATGGCTTTACAGCCAACATCCTGAAGTCTTTCGGCTACCTCAACAATTTTTATGGAATCATGATCCCATCCCAAACGTGTTTTAACAGTTACAGGTAAATTGGTGCGTTTTACCATTTCGGCAGTGAGTTGCTCCATTAAGCAAATATCTTTTAAGATTCCAGCTCCAGCGCCTTTGCTTACCACTTTTTTTACTGGACAACCAAAGTTGATGTCTATAATATCTGGATTGGATTTTTCAACAATATCAATGGTCTGCAACATACTTTCCATATTGGCACCAAAAATTTGGATGCCTACAGGACGCTCTTTTTCATAGATGTCGAGTTTCATGACACTTTTAGCTGCGTTACGAATAAGCCCTTCGCTAGATACAAACTCTGTATACACTACATCCGCTCCTTGCTCTTTGCACAATGCACGAAACGGAGGGTCGCTTACGTCTTCCATTGGTGCTAACAACAATGGGAAATCCGAAAGTTCAATGTCTCCTATTTTTACCAATACTAAAACTTTATTTCAGCAGTCGCTTCCTTACCATCTCGCTTGTAGGTAACCTTAGTCGTGTTTCCTGCTTCAAATACAGATAAAGCCCTCATATAACTCATCATGTCTGTAATAGTGCTGTCACCTAGCTTTACTATAACATCGCCTTTTTTAAGTCCAGCTGTTATCGCTGGTTTATCTTCAGATACTCCATCTATGCGCATACCTTCACCATCATATAAATAATCAGGCACAACACCTAAACCTACTTTAAACCTTGGTGTTTCCTCACTTTCATTCTTGGTTTTCCTAAAGGCTAATTTTCCATTATCGTCTAAATCTGTAATAATATCAAAAATGTATTCTGATATTAAATTCATTCCGTCATAATTCAACTTCTCCGAATCATCTCCAGGTTTATGATAATCTTCATGTTGTCCTGTAAAAAAGTGTAACACAGGAATATCAACTAAATAAAACGATGTGTGATCTGAAGGACCAACACCAGATTCGTTTTCAATAATTTTAAAATCTTTATTGCTTGAACTAATAACTTGCTTAAAGTAAGGTGACGTACCAACACCATAAACAGCCAATGTACTATCTGCTTTTAAACGACCAACCATATCCATATTAAACATGTAGTTAATAGAATCTGTTGGTATCGTTGCGTTTTTTGCAAAGTAATTAGAGCCTAAAAGCCCCATTTCTTCGCCTGAAAATGCCATAAACAAATAGTTGTTATTTGTGTTTGTTTCCTTAAGCTTGCTAACTAAGTTTAGCATAACAGCAACACCACTTGCATTGTCATCTGCGCCATTATGTATGGCTTTTTCTTCTGATCTATCTAAAGAACCTTCTCCTCCGTAACCTAAGTGATCATAATGCGCGCCTATAACTACGGTTTGTGACGCATTATTATCAATAAATCCTAAAACATTTCTTCCAGTAATACTGCCATCTTCATTTACCGTTGTAAATTTTGCTTCGGAGTGTGGGTCCGTTTTTGGAGTAAACGTAAAGTCTTGAAAATACCCATTTGTGCCTTTACCCTCAAGCCCTAAATCTTTAAAACGCTTTGCAATATAATCTGCAGCTGCTTTCTCTCCATTTGTACCTGTACCTCGTCCTTCTAATTTATCATCGGCTAAAAAAGCTACGTCTTCTTTAATTTTATTTTCTGGTGTGTATTCTTTCTTGCATCCTATTAACGATAAAAAAAGAACCAATAGCAATATTTTTTTCATATTATAAATCTTATTTTAGCGCAAAATTAGACATTAATTGCCATTTATATAAAGAATTATGAAAAAAACCTATGCGCTTATTATCCTTCTAGGGCTAGTTATAATATCATGTAAATCTGAAAAGAAAGGAAGTTCATCAGATGCTGAATCTGGTGCAACAAAACAATGGGTAGATTCTTTAATATATCCTGAAGAAGTTCACTTTAAATCCATTCGTCAAGTAACCTTTGGAGGTGATAATGCTGAGGCTTATTGGAGTTTTGATGATAAGCAAATTGTTTTTCAGTCTAATAACAAGAATTGGGATGTTGAATGTGACCAAATGTTTTTGATGAATGCTGATGAAACTTTTGATAAGATTGTTCCACCAATGGTAAGTACTGGTTTAGGAAGAACAACTTGCGCGTATTTTTTACCAGATAACAAACATTTTGTTTATGGATCAACACATTTAGGTGGTAATGAGTGCCCTCCAGCTGCTTTACGTAGAGAAGGGAAATATATTTGGCCTATCTATGAAAGCTATGATATTTTTGTTTCGGATTTAGAAGGAAATATTACAGCCCAATTAACAAACGAACCTGGATATGATGCTGAAGCTACAGTATCTCCAAAGGGAGACAAAATAGTGTTTACATCTATGCGAACTGGTGATTTAGAGTTGTTCACCATGAATATTGACGGTACAGATGTGAAGCAAGTAACTCATGAATTAGGGTACGATGGTGGTGCATTTTTCTCACCAGATGGTACAAAATTAATTTTCCGTTCTTCTAGACCTAAAACTGAAGAAGAAATTAAAGAATATAAAGATTTATTGGCTGAAGGCTTAGTACAACCAACCGAAATGGAATTGTATATATGTAATGCTGATGGGAGTGATTTGCGTCAATTAACAAACCTAGGAAATGCCAATTGGAGTCCATTTTTTCACCCAAGTGGTGAGAAGATTTTATTCTCTTCTAACTTTGAGGCAGAAAGAGGGTTTCCTTTCAATTTATACATGATAGATCTTGATGGGAAAAACTTAAAACGTATTACTCATGGTGAAACATTTGATGCTTTTCCAGTGTTTTCTAATGATGGAAAAAAGTTAATCTTTTCTTCAAATAGAAACAATGGTGGTGGTCATGATACCAACTTGTTTATTGCTGAGTGGCAGGATTAAAAAATTAGTGATTATTACTAAGCCTTTCTCTTTCTTCTACTGAACTTGTGCGCTCGTTCGTTGAAAGTTTTGTGTTTCCAAACTTGTATCTAAAACCAAGCCTAATGTATCTGTTATCTAGATTCACATCGCTTGTGCTATTTTGGTCAGCAAACCTTGTAGTCCAATAAAAATCTTGTTGGTTAAACAAATCTGAAACCAATAATGATAAACTTCCTTTTCCTTTAAAAAGAGTTTTTCTAATTGAAAAGTCAGATGCAAGTCTAGAATTAATTACCTGTAACGCTTGAACATTTTTGTGAATATATGTTAGAGTGAAATTTGCAACTAAGCTATTGTCTTTTAAGAATGAAAAATCGTTTTGAAAAATGGTATAGTTTGACCATTTTCCTTTAGAAAATGTGTCCCCAGAAAATGTCGCGTTGTCTTGATATTTATAAAATGATGTGCCAAAGTAAGTGCTCCATTTTTGTGTGATGTTAAAATTTGCTTCAAAATCAAATCCAATTTCTTCAGTATAATTAATGTTTACTGATGTATACGCAAGTGTATTATTTATGTTGTCTTGAATTGGTAACTCAAAAATATTGTTCTTGTATTTTTTATAATAGGTTTCTATTACAAACATATTGTTTATAGAAAACCCTAATTTGTATTGGTCGGTGAAAAAAGGTTTTAACCCAGGGTTTCCAGTGACATAAGTGTTATCGTTTAAATAATACCTAAACGGATTTAAATAACTGTAATTAGGTCTTGAAATGCTTCGTTTATAATTAACATAGATGTTCAGTTTTTCAGAAGCTTGAAGTCCTAAATTTGCCGTTGGGAACCACTCTAAATAGTTTTGGTCATTATTTCCTGTTACCGATTCAGATTTTGCTTCAATATTGGTTTGCTCTACTCTAAGTCCAGTGCTTAAGGTCCATTTTTCCCAGCTTTCATCAAAGCTTATATAGCCAGCAAAAACTTTTTCATTATAATCAAACGCATCCGTTTTGTTTTGGTCTTTAACTGGCGAGCCATTTATTATATCGTAATGTTTTATTTCACTGCTAGTGGTTACATCACTAAATTTTGCACCAATCTCAAAGTTTGAAGTCTCGCTTATAGGTAAAGAATAATCTGCTTGTGATGTAAAAATTTCCGTGTCTTGATCTGATCGGGTTTTAAATGTATTATTATTGTCAAACGAGCCGTTCCTTAAAAAATAATCGGTAGTTACACCTTGTTTCCTTCTATAATCGTAATTGGTGTAATGTGAGTTAAACGACAATCTACTATTATTCTCGTACCTACGAACAAAATCTAAATTAAAGCCCATATTATGCTTAACATCTCTAGATATGTTGTTGGAAATAAAACGCGAAACATCATTTGGATTGTTTGGTAAAATATCTGTTTTACTGTAGGTTTTTCTTTTATAGTATGGGACAAACTGCATATTTGTAGCGGCACTTAATGTGGTTTTTTCATTAATGTCCCAATCAAAGTTAGCATTGGTATTGTGGGTTTCAGTCCAAGTATTTCTATCTATATTTGTATTCCAAAATTGGTTATTAGAAAAATCAATGGTTTCTTTATCGACACGATCAACTTTTCTTTTTCCATAATTATAGTTTGCAAAAAAACTAATGTTTTTACCTTTAAAATAATTGGTCATTCCATAACTGGTTTTGGGAAAAACACCCTGTGTTACATTACTAAATGCACTTCCGTTATAACCAGAAATCACATTTTTAGTCATTATAATATTTAAAACTACGCCACTTTCAGCATCATAACGTGCTGGAGGATTTGTAATAACCTCAACCGATTTAATATTAGAAGCGGATGTGCCTTGTAGCAACTCTACTATTTCACTTGACGAAATGTGTACTTTTCTATCATTAATATATACTGTTGGCTCCGATCCTTTTACTGTAATTGCATCGTTCATTACAATAACGCTCGGAGTGTTTCTCAAAACCTCCATTAAATTCCCTTCACTTAAGGCTGTTTTTTCAACATTAAATACCAATCTATCAACCTCGCGTTTAAGTGTTGGCTTTTTATAAACCAGTTCTATTTCAGATAACGCTTCAATAGATTCTTCTAGAACAAGTGCTGGGATTTGGGTATCTTGAGCAATAGTTATACTAGAATAATTATCAATGTAACTTATGAAACTCGCCTTTAAGATATAGGTGTTAGGCGCAATATTATTAAATATAAACTTTCCGTTATCGTCTGATGTTGTGCCAGAAACTATAGACGAGTCCTGCGATCTAAGAAGTAAAATGTTCGAATATGCAATTGGATAGTTTGATTTATCAATAATACTACCTGAAAGCGTAAATGTTTGAGACCAAATAGTTGTCGTGCTTAAAAAAAGTAATATTAAATAAAAAATCCTCATAATCCGTTTAATAGCTTTTGCATTTTCCAAACACAAACTTATAACAATAAATTGAAACGAAATTACGTCTTTACCGTAATCTTTAAACCTGTCTCTTATTGGTTTTGCAAAAATTATTTTGTGTATTTTTGCGGTCTGGTAAAAATACCTCCTAAAAGGATAGATGAAAAAGATTAGAAACTTCTGCATTATTGCACATATAGATCACGGAAAAAGCACGTTAGCCGATAGGTTACTAGACTTTACTGGTTCTGTAACTGAGCGTGAAAAACAAGATCAGCTTTTAGACAGTATGGATCTTGAAAGAGAACGTGGTATTACTATAAAATCGCATGCCATTCAAATGGATTACAACTATAAAGGTGAAGATTATGTTCTAAATCTTATAGACACTCCTGGTCATGTAGATTTTTCGTATGAAGTGTCTAGGTCAATTGCTGCTTGTGAAGGTGCTCTACTAATTGTAGATGCAGCACAAAGTATTCAAGCGCAAACTATTTCTAACCTATATCTTGCATTAGAAAATGATTTAGAAATAATTCCTGTACTTAATAAAGTAGATTTACCAAGTGCTAACCCCGAAGAAGTTACGGACGACATTGTTGATTTACTTGGTTGTAAACCTGAAGAGGTAATTCCTGCCAGTGCAAAAACTGGATTAGGTATTGAAGATATTCTTACTGCCATTATAGAGCGAATTCCTGCTCCAAAAGGAAATGTTGACGAACCTCTACAGGCTTTAATTTTTGATTCGGTTTATAATCCATTTCGTGGTGTTGAAACTTATTTTAGAGTTATAAATGGTTCTATAAAAAAAGGACAAAACATTAAGTTCATTGCTACTGGTAAAAATTACTTTGCCGATGAGGTTGGTACTTTAAAACTCAAGCAATTTCCGAGACAAGAAATAAAAGCTGGTGATGTTGGCTATGTAATTACTGGAATTAAGGAAGCTAAAGAGGTTAAAGTTGGAGATACCATTACAGATGCTAAAAACCCAACAACAAATGCTATTGGAGGTTTTGAAGATGTAAAACCTATGGTTTTTGCTGGAATTTATCCTGTTGATACCGAAGATTATGAAGAGCTTCGTAACTCAATGGAGAAATTACAACTAAACGATGCGTCTTTGGTTTTCACACCTGAAAGTTCTGCTGCACTTGGTTTTGGTTTTCGTTGTGGTTTCTTAGGAATGCTTCACATGGAAATTATTCAAGAACGTTTAGAGCGTGAGTTTGATATGACCGTAATTACAACGGTTCCCAATGTGAGCTATTTTGCATACACAAGAAAGCATCCAGATCAAGCTATTGTAGTTAATAATCCATCCGATTTACCAGACCCTTCGGGCTTAGATCGAGTTGAAGAACCATTCATAAAAGCAACTATTATTACTAAAGCAGATTTTGTAGGTAATGTGATGTCTTTGTGTATTGAAAAAAGAGGTCAAATTACTAATCAAACATATTTAACAACCGAACGTGTTGAATTATCTTTTGATATGCCTTTAGCAGAAATTGTTTTTGATTTTTATGATCGTTTAAAAACGGTTTCAAAAGGGTATGCTTCTTTCGATTATCACCCAATTGGTATGAAAACCTCAAAATTGGTTCGTGTAGATATATTATTAAATGCGCAGCCAGTCGATGCGCTTTCAGCATTAATTCATGCGGATAATGCTCAGCATATTGGTAAAAAAATGTGTGAAAAATTGAAAGAGCTTATTCCACGTCAACAATTTGACATTCCTATACAAGCAGCAATCGGGGCAAAAATTATCTCAAGAGAAACCATCAAGGCACTTCGTAAAGATGTCACTGCAAAATGTTATGGTGGTGATATTTCGCGTAAACGAAAGTTATTAGAAAAGCAGAAAAAAGGTAAAAAACGTATGCGTCAAGTAGGAAATGTTGAAATACCTCAGCAAGCGTTTATGGCTGTTTTAAAGCTAAATGATTAATTTTTCATTCTATATTAATCATCATTTTGTAGTCTCAACATCAAACGGTTTCCCTAAATACACTAGCTTACTTCCTTCATCTACATCTTTAACCTCTTTGTTAAAAGATGATATGATATGCAACTCGCCTGTATGGTCTTTTACAAATAAAGGAATGATGTCTTTATCATTATTGGTTATTTCAATAAGTTCAAGATAATGGGCTTCATCTTTTAGATTAATTTCTTGAATCGAAGGAAATTTTTGGGTTACCTCAGAAAGTGTGTTATAATCATCTGTTTGACTAAATAGTCCTTCTTTTGGGTTGTTCTGATCGTCTAACATTTCATCTTTTGTAACGAGTCTAAATGAACCATTTTCTCCAAACTGTTTCCCAAATTTATCAATAGCATATTTGTTAATGTCTGAATTTCCCGTTAAAGCCATTAAATACCCAACATCGTTCAATTCAATATTATCTGTCAGTGTTTCAGAATAAATATTAGTATCAAAAGCCTCTAGCCCAAGATCTTTAGCTTTTTTAATATTGGTTTGATTACTATCTATTAACACAACGTGTCTTCCGTTGTTTTCTAAATAATGCCCTAACAACCTTGACACTTTTGAAGCACCAATAATTAAAATGCCTTCTGATTTTGTTAAAAACACACCCACTATTCTGGCAAATAAACGTGCTGTGGTAGCATTTAATAAAACGGTTCCAAGCACTATCATAAAAACCAAAGGCGTTATGTATTCTGCGCCTTCAACACCTTCTTTTATCAACTTACTACCAAAAAGAGACGCAATACCTGCGGCAACAATTCCTCGTGGTCCAACCCAGCTAATAAATAGTTTTTCATTGAGCTTAAGATTTGAGTTGTAAGTGCTTAAAAATACTGCTAAAGGCCTGACTACAAATACTACTGCGGCAAATAATATACCTGTTTTCCAGCTATATAGTAGCTCTAAATCTTCAATATTTATATTAGCAGCCAATAAAATAAATAGTATGGATATTAACAATACACTTAGTGATTCTTTGAAATACAAAAGTTCTTTCAAGTTTTCAAGTTTTCCATTACCGAGTACCATTCCCATGACAACAACCGCTAGTAGCCCTGATTCGTGAGCAAATATTTCAGACTCTACAAACACCAGTAAAACTGTTGAAAGCGACACCACGTTAAGTAAATAGTGAGGTATTAACTTTTTGTTTATTGCAAATGCCAAGGCGTGAGCAAAAGTGAATCCGAATGTAGTTCCAAAAAGTATAATCTTTCCAAACTCCATAAGTGCTGTTTTTGTAAAACCACTATCGCCTCCTACACTTATAAACTCAAAAACTAATACAGCTACCAATGCACCAATAGGGTCAATAAGAATGCCTTCCCACTTCAAAACCGCAGACACGTCTTTTTTAAGGGGAATGTTTCTCAAGATAGGTGTAATAACTGTTGGGCCAGTTACAATAATCAGCCCAGAAAATAAAAATGAAATTTCCCAACTTAAATCAAAAACGAAATGTGCTAAAATACCTGCGGCAAAAAATGTAACAGCAGATCCTAGAGTAATTAACTTGGTAATTACTGGTCCAACATTTCTTATTTCAGAACGCTTTAATGTTAAGCCTCCTTCAAATAAAATAATGCTTATGGCTAACGACACAAAATAGTATAATCCTTCTCCGGGAAAAAGTCCTTTTTCTCCATTCCATATTGGTTCTATCCATTTTGCTCCATCTTCACTTAAAAATTCTGCTGCAATTGGGCCTACTAATAAGCCAATTAAAATTAATGGTAAAATTGCAGGAATTTTAAAACGCCATGCAACCCATTGAGCTAAAATTCCTAAAATAATGATTCCTGCTAGTTCTAACATTTTTATTGCTTTTTTGTGAAAATACTAAACAAATATAATAGTAAAAACGACCCAAAGATTTAAATAGTTGTAGTTTTTGAAAAAGTACTATCTTACAAAACTTATTAATATAAGATAAATAGTATTGTCTCTAAAACCATTTAAAAAAATAGGAATTGGTGTTACCTTTTCCCCAAATCTCAAAGCCAATATTCATGAAGCCTCAAGGCTAGCATTAAGATTAAAGTCTAATTTAGCATTGATACATGTTGGAGAACAATCAACTGACAAGGATGCCAAGTTTAATGCTATATTAGAGCCTTTTGTAAAAAAAGGGCTTGTTTTTGAGATAATTTTTAAGCCAGGAAACCCTGTTGATGTCATTTTATCTATCACTAATGAAAAAAATATAGATTTATTGATTCTTGGAGCGCTTCAGCGAGAGAACTTTTTAAAATACTATGTTGGGTCAATCGCTAGAAAAATTACTAGAAAGGCACAATGTTCTGTTTTGTTACTAATCAACCCTTCTGTTGAGCATATAGCTTGTCAGCATATAGTTGTAAATGGATTAAAAGACCCAAAGACTACTCAAACTATTAATACAGCTTTTTATGTTGCTCATCAACTTAATTCTGAACGTATTACAATTGTAGAAGAAATTAATCAGGATGAAATAGCTATTAAAGTTGATGACGATAAGTCCTTAAGAAAAACTAATATTTTAAAAGAACGGATTAGACAACGAGAAGCTTCAAGAATAAATGAAATTATTAAAACCATTGATAGTGAATACACCAAAAACATATCTATAAAGTCTCAGCCAATTTTTGGAAAGCAAGGATACTCAATAGGTCATTATGCTCAAATAATGCGAGCTGATTTATTGGTGATGAATGCATCTTCAAAAATGACGTTTTGGGATAGATTATTTCCTCATGATATAGAACATATTTTAACCGAATTACCAACTGATGTATTAATCATTCAATGAGTCCAAAGAAAAATATTCTGATAGGTTTTTTAAAATCTATGCCAAAAAACATTTTTTCTGGTTTTGTGGTAAGTCTTATTGCTTTACCATTAGGTCTTGGACTAGCCATGGCAAGTGATGCTCCTCCTATTGCTGGAATCATCGCTGCAATAGTTGGAGGCCTATTGGTTTCAATTTTAGGCGGAAGTCATGTAACCATTTCTGGGCCTGGTAATGGGTTGGTTGGTGTTTTATTGGTTGCAATATCAACGTTGGGATTGGAAAGTGCTTATGCTGCAATTATCTTTTCTGGAATCTTAATGATTCTTTTGGGGTTTCTTCGTTTAGGTAAACTGGCTGATTTCTTTCCCTCTTCTGCAATTCAAGGTATGCTTGCTGCTATTGGTTTGATTATTCTGGGCAAACAATTTCATATTATGTTAGCTCATAAAATAGATAGAGCCGATACAATCGATTACTTATTGGAAATTCCTTACACAATTAATGATGCTATTCACTATACAAATACAGGGTTGATTTATGCAGCAATCATAGGTGTTTTTAGTTTGTGTATCATGCTGTTCTATCCTAAAATTAGAAATAAATACCTGCAATTGATACCTGCGCCTATGTGGATTGTTATTTTATCTATTGGTTTTAGTTATTATTTTGAGTTAGTAGCGCATGAGGCTAACCCAATAGATAAAAATTACATGATTTCAGGAATACCAAATATCAGCACTATTATTTCTGAAATACCGATTATTGATTTTAGCAAAATTGGAACATCTGCTTTCTGGGCAAGTGTCGTTGCTTTAACTCTTATTGCTAGTATAGAGTCGTTGTTAAGCATAAAAGCGGTTGATAAGCTCGACCCTCAAAAAAGACGCTCTAATGTTAATAGAGATTTAAAGGCGCTTGGATTAGCTTCAGTTGGTAGTGGTTTCTTGGGAGGGTTAAATGTTGTAACGGTTATAGCAAGAAGTTCTGTTAATGTAAACAATGGAGGAAGTAATCGTTCGTCAAATTTTTTCCATGCACTTTTTTTAGTCATTTTCATAGTGCTTTTTAGTACTGAATTAAAACGAATTCCGTTGCCAGCGTTAATGGCAATACTTGTGTTTACTGGCTACAAACTAGCCTCTCCTAAAACCATCAAAAATATATTTTCGATAGGTAAAGAACAGCTTATTATATTTTTTGTAACGCTATTTGTAACGCTAAAGGTTGGTTTAATTACTGGAATCTCTTCTGGTGTTGCTGTAACATTTATTATTCATATAATTATGAATAAAGGAGTGTCATTATTTGCTAGAAATGTTTTAAAGCCAAATGTTCTTATGTTTAAAGAAGATGAAGGCGGCAATTATTATGTGAGTGTTAAACACTTTTGTAGTTTCTTGAATTTTTATAGACTAAAGGAAAAGTTAGATGCTATTCCAGAAGACCAAGATGTTGTGGTAGATTTTTCTTTATGCCAATTTGTTGACCATACTGTGATGGAGAATCTTAATGATTATCAAGAATTATTTACTAAAAGGGATGGTCATTTTGAGGTAATTGGTTTAGATATGCACGATACCGATTCAAAACACCCTTTTGCCATGAGGCGTTTGTTACCTGTTCCTAATTTAATCAAGAATAGTTTAACTAAACGACAATCTGCAATAGAAAGTTTTGCTAAGGATTATGGGTTGAATTATAATGCTGACAAACAAAGGGAAACGCATTTTTTAGATTATTTTTTATTTTTTAGAACCAAAAAAATTAATCACATCTACAATAAACTATCTGAAAAAAATCTAGCAATAAAACTGTTTGATATTGAGTTTTCTGAAGGGGAGTTTATTGCAAAAGAAGTTGTGCGTTCAACTATGCTACATATTCAATTAGATAAAAACATTCCTGAATTTACCTTAGATAGAGAAGGGTTTTTAGAAAAAGTATATGCATTTGCGGGATTCAAGGATATTCCTATTCAAGACCATAGTGATTTTTCTAAACGTTTTTATCTTCTTGGTGAGGATGTTGAGGCTATAAAAACATTTTTTAATGACGACATTACTCATTTCTTCGAGAGTAATCCATATTATCATATTGAAAGTAACGGAAATGCAATTTTAGTGTTTGGTAAAGAGCGGTTAGCTAGCATAAAAGAGATAAAAGCACTATTTGATTTTGGGAAGCGCCTAAAAGACGTTATCTCTTAATATATTCTTAACTTTTTCTTGTAATTCTTCTCATTTTATTACTTTGCAATAACTATGAAATTATATCCTATAAACGCCGGAAATTTTAAATTAGATGGAGGAGCCATGTTTGGTGTGGTGCCAAAATCTTTATGGCAAAGAACCAATCCTGCCGACAGTAATAACATGATTGATATTGCGGCACGCTGTTTGTTAATTGAAGATGGTAATCGGTTAATTTTAATTGATACTGGAATGGGAGATAAACAAAGTGATAAATTCTTTGGGTATTATTATTTGTGGGGAAACAACAGTATTGATGCCTCATTGAAAAAATATGGCTTTCATCCTGATGATATTACCGACGTGTTTATGACGCATTTACATTTTGATCATTGTGGTGGTAGTATCAAGTGGAACAAAGATAGAACAGGTTATGAGTCAGCTTTTAAAAATGCGCATTTTTGGAGCAATAAAAATCACTGGGAATGGGCAACAAAACCGAATAAAAGAGAAAAAGCATCGTTTTTAACTGAAAATATTATTCCGATGGAAGAAAGTGGTCATTTAAAATTTGTTGACCTTCCAAGTGACAAGGTTTTAAAAAATTCACCATTAGGTTTTGATATTTTCTTTGCCGATGGTCATACCGAAAAACAAATGATTCCACTTATTAAATACAAAGATATAACCATAGCTTTTATGGCAGATTTATTACCAACTGTTGGGCACTTACCTCTTCCGTTTGTAATGGGTTACGATACAAGACCTCTTTTAACGCTTGACGAGAAAGATGTGTTTTTAAATATGGCAGCCGATAACAGCTTTTATTTATTTTTAGAACATGATGCACATCATGAAATAATAACAGTACAGCACACCGAAAAAGGTGTGCGCTTCAAAGAAAAACTTACTTTAAATGATTTATAAAAAATGAAAAAACTTAACCTCTTTATTTTAGGCATACTAACAATGACTTTGTTATTTGGCTGTGGATCTTCTGCCGCTATTTTGTCAACACCTATTGAAAATATTGACAATACACCCTTAAAGTATACAGAGCTTTCTGAAAACGAATCTAAAAACTGGATGCATTTAGATTTGGTAAAAGATACCATTCCTGGTATGAGTGTGAATAAAGCTTATAGCGAAATCATTAAAAATAGAAAAGGACAAACTGTTGTTGTTGCTGTTATTGATGCTGGAATAGATACAAATCACGAAGACCTAGATGATGTTATTTGGATAAATAAAAAAGAGATACCTAACAACAATAAAGATGATGATGATAATGGTTATATAGATGATATTCATGGTTGGAATTTCCTAGGTGATACTTATGATGAACAACTTGAATATGTGCGTATTTTAGTAAGTGGTGACACTAGTCATCCTAGGTATGCCGACGCAAAAGCTGAATACGATAGCGAATATCAAAAATACAGCGGTTTAAAAGCTCAATATGATCAAATAATTCAGCAAATAGTCGCTTCGGACAAAGCGGTTGCTAAACATTTAAATAAAAAAGATTACACTAAAGAAGAAGTTTTTGCCATTAAAACAACCGATCAGTCCTTGTTAAGGGATGTTTCAGTAATAAAACAAACTTATGGATTTGGTATTGGTACTATTAAAGAAACTATTAACGCCATAAATAGTGATTTAGAAAACATTAACGAACGATTAAATGTTAACTTAAATAAAAATCTAAAAGGAAGAAAAACTGGAGACAATCCTAACGATTTTTCTCAAACAACATATGGTAACAATAATGTTAACCCAGTTAAAAACGAAGAACTACATGGTACACATGTAGCAGGAGTTATAGCTGCGGAGCGTAATAATGGAAAAGGAATGAACGGTGTTGCTAATAACGTTAAAATAATGGCATTAAGAGCAGTACCTAATGGCGATGAATATGATAAAGACATCGCTTTAGCAATTAGATACGCCGTTGATAATGGGGCAAAAATCATTAATGCAAGCTTTGGCAAGTACTACTCTCCTCATAGTGATAAAGTGCAAGAAGCTTTGATATATGCTGCGCAAAACGATGTGCTTTTTGTTAGTTCGGCTGGAAATGAAGGTTTAGATTTAGATGAAAAATCCAGTTACCCTAACGATCACAAAAATGGTTCAGAAATTATTGATACTTATGTATCGGTTGGTGCTATTGATTCTAAATATGGATCAAATCTAGTTGCTTCTTATTCCAATTATGGTAAAAAAAATGTTGATGTATTTGCTCCTGGATCTCAAATTTATTCTCCTAAACCAAATAATGAATATGATTTTATTGACGGAACATCGTTTGCTGCACCAGCTGTTTCAGGTGTAGCTGCCTTAGTACGTTCGTACTATCCAAAACTTACGGCAGTACAAGTAAAACAAATCATCATGGATTCTGGTTTACAGCTTCCAGCAAAGGTTACGGTTCCTGGTAGTCAAAATTCTGTCAAATCATTTGGAGAACTGTCAAAATCTTCTAAACTTGTAAACGCTTATAACGCTTTGATCATGGCAAGCAAAATATCAAATTAATAATATTACACTATAATTTTATGAAAACTCTATTCTCAAGAATTCTTTTAATAGCTATCTTTTTAGTTGGCGTTAAATCAAACTCGCAAAACAATCCTAATCCTGGGTATTGGCAACAACATGTTGATTATACCATGGAAATAGATATGGATGTTGAAACTTTTCAATACCAAGGGAAACAAAAATTAGTCTATACCAATAATTCACCAGATGTTTTAGATCGTGTGTTTTATCATTTATACTTAAATGCCTTTCAACCTGGTAGCAATATGGATATGCGCTTACAGAACATTGCAGATCCAGATGGAAGAATGGTAACAAATGTTGGTACTAAAGAAAATCCAATTATTGAAAGTAGAATTAGTAAGCTAAAACCTAATGAAATTGGCTATATTAAAGTCGCGTCGTTAACACAAAATGGAAAACCACTTGAATATGATGTAGTTGATACAGTTTTGGAGGTAAAGCTAGCAACTCCAATAAAACCAGGTGAAAAAGCAACTTTTGATATGGTTTTTAGTGCGCAAGTGCCTTTACAAATTAGAAGAAATGGTAGAAATAGTCGTGAAGGTATAGATTTATCTATGGCTCAATGGTATCCTAAATTAGCAGAGTACGACTTTCAAGGTTGGCATGCCGATTCATATATAGCAAGAGAATTTCATGGTGTATGGGGAGATTTCGATGTTAAAATATCTATAGACAGAAATTATGTGATTGGCGGAACTGGTTACCTTCAAAATCCAGAAGAAATAGGACATGGCTACGATGCAAATAAAACTAAAGGGCCTAAGGGTTCTGGTAAAAAATTAACATGGCATTTTAAAGCGCCAATGGTACATGATTTTACTTGGGCTGCTGACCCAGATTACAATCATGATACTCTACAGGTGCCAGATGGACCTATGCTTCATTTTCTATGGAAAGACAATCCTGAAACCAATGAAAACTGGAAAAAACTTCAACCTGTAACATCTCAGTTAATGCAATATTTCAGTGAGCATATAGGTAAATATCCTTACGAACAATACTCGGTTATTCAAGGTGGAGATGGTGGTATGGAATACGCTATGTGTACTTTAATTACTGGCGGAAGAAGTTTAAACGGATTGATTGGTGTAACATCTCATGAAATGGCGCACACATGGTTTCAATTTTTATTGGCTACGAACGAAGGTAAACATGAATGGATGGACGAAGGGTTTACTAGTTACATTAGTTCATCAGCAATGAACGAAATAGGCGGAAGAAATAGAGAAAACCCACACCTTGGTTCTTACAGAGGCTACATTAGATTAGCAAACTCAGGTTTTGAGCAACCTCTTACAACACATGCTGATCGTTATGATATTAATGGTGCTTATGGTACTGCTGCCTATAGTAAAGGTGCTGTGTTTTTAGCACAGTTAGGCTATGTAATTGGTGAAGATAATTTAAAAGCAACTATTAAAAAGTATTTTGATGATTATGCGTTTTCACACCCAACTCCAAATGATGTCATTCGTACTGCGGAAAAGGTTTCTGGATTAGAATTGGATTGGTATTTAATGGATTTTGGACAAACTACGAATACTATTGATTACGGAATCACATCGGTAGAAGCAACTGATAAAGGAACAACTATAAAATTAGACAGAAAGGGGTTAATGCCAATGCCTATTGATTTAAGAGTTGAATATGTTGATGGAACTTTTGAAGATTTTTATATTCCATTAGAAATGATGCGAGGTGAAAAACCTACTCCAAAAACAACAACAATATTACCTGATTGGTCTTGGGCTAATAAAAGCTTTAGTTTTGGTATTCCTGCAGACAAAAGCAAGATAAAATCTGTTACCATTGATCCAATTAAAAAAATGGCTGATGTTGATGACTCAAATAACACTATTAATTTAGTAGAAACAAAAGAGGAATCAATTAAAAAAGATCCAAAAATAAAGGGTTAATAATATTTAAGAAATAAAATATTAATTACAAAAAAGTGTCTTAGTTAAGACACTTTTTTGTACCATTTTAGATGTTTATACATCTCTTTTTTTGATGTTCTTTCTCTGTTAAATAACAGCATGTATGTGGTGTTTTTTTGCTTGTTTCTATAACCGAATAAGTGAAAAATTTGTTTGGCTAGATACTTGGCTACTTTTAGGTTTACTCTCAAAACACCTTTTTCTTTATCCATCCAAGTAATACCTGGAAGTATTGTTATTAAAGTGTCCAGTTTCATTTTTCTAATAATCTCTGAAATTTTTAAGAAAAATGGATGAATTTTTTTTATAATAAAGAATCCCTCATTGCCTTTCGTTTGATAAAGCGGCATGAATATTTTTGCTGTGTATGGCGAATTTATAGTTTTGTTTTTTGCTGTGGCAAGTTGCTCTCCTTTTTTTACATTTTGAAAACTCTTAAAATTAGGAATCATTTTAAAGTCCTCACCATTTAGTCTATGTAAATAAACTACCTCAAAAATTTCTTTGTTTTGATTAGATTCACTTGCTAAAGTAGAATAATACGCATCATAATTCTTTACACTTTCTTTTTCTAACGCTTTAGCATAAACAAGGCTTAGAAAAATAAAAGCAACATTATTACTTATTGAATTTAAATCGTCATGTTGCCCAGACTCAAACCCAAGAGAGACATAGCCTAATTGGTTAATATAACTCAATAGTGGTCCATCTAAATATTCTTCAACACCCAATACTATTGGAACAGGAAAGAGGCTTGAAAACTTTCTGTTAATTAAAGCATCATTAATAGTAATAAATGGCAATGTTTTACTTGAGGTTGTGTGTAAATCTATAAAATAGAACGGTCCTTCGTCTTCTTTTAGAATTTGCTTTAATATATTATATAACTCTTGTTGTTCTGCCTCTTCACAGTTTAGTTTGGTTTTGCTTTTTAATTGACTTAAGTTTTCTTTTAGCCAAACCCTATTAAGGTCTTCATCTATATATCTTTGATTATTTTTTAGTGCATTTAAATTTCCTGAAATACCATATATGGTGCCTGTTACCTGATTTGGGTTAATTTTTTCAAAAGCTTCTTTAAGAGCAAACACTCCAGCCATTTCATTGCCATGAATCCCTCCAAAAAAAACGATTGTTGGTCCGTTACATTTTCCTTTAATTTTACCTATTAATCTATCAACTAAAATAGAGGAGTTTAATGCTTTGCTATAAATTTCCACCATCTATTATTTATATGTCTTTTGACGTTATTATTCCTATTAACTTGTTTTGTTCAACCACTGGAAGGCTATTTATATTATGCTTTTTCATTAGTTTACTAGCATCTGTAGCGCTTGAGTATTGGTTAATGGTGATAATATCTTTTTGCATAATATCTTTAATACTGTGCTTTCCTTTTTGGGGATTTCTTTTATATTTTTCCATATCTGTTGATGATAATAAACCAACAAGCTCTTTTTCTTCATTAATTACTGGCATATGGTTGAATTTTTTCCACCTCATAATGCTAATCACCAAATCAAGGCTATCACTTACATCAACTGAAAAAATATCCGAACTCATAGCATGCTTAACTATTTTGTTAGGAACAAACTCTGGTATCGTGTCTTTTTTTATCACATTCCAAGTAGATATTGGGTATTCCTTTTGCTGTTTTTTATACATTTTACAGGTTAGTATTTGTATGGCCTCAAATCGTTTTTTAGTTTTTAAAAGGTTTCTATAGCTTTTTATAGCCCATTGAGATCCATTATTTGTGGTAACTCTATTTTTTATAATTTTTAAGTAATATTCTGCATCTTTTGGTGAAACTCCCATTTTATATAAGCCTTTATATGCCATTGGTAGTAATTCTTCTAAAATTAATTCATGGCTAGGTCTTATTTCGCCATTCCAATGGAATTGAGTATTCATACCGTATCTAGCGGCATTGAAAAAATTACTTTTAGCGTCTTTAAAGTCCATTTTTTCGTGAATATTGTCATACATTTTAGGTTTTCCCATCATTACTCCTACCCAAAATACCATATTAGCAATTTCGTCAAGCATCGTTGGTCCAGACGGAATATATCTGTTTTCTATTCTTAAATGTGGTTTTCCACCACCAACACCATAACAAGGTCTATTCCAGCGATAAACAGTACCATTGTGTAGGTTTAATGCCTTTAGTCCTGGTATTTCTCCATTTTCAAGCATATCAACACTATCTTTTTTAAATTCTGTTGTTACCAGGCTTCTGAACCTTGAAACGTTATCTCTGAAAATATCTGCAACACTTCCTGTTGACCAATTGCTACCAAAACTTACTCTTGATTGCTTTTCGTTTAATAAAAATGAGTTTGCTCTAGTATCTACGCTTTGTGTAAATAATGCTATTCTGGTTTCGCTCCATAGCTCTTTTCCAAACAAAAGTGGAGAATTTGTGCATACGCTTAAGACAGGTCCAGAAATGGCTTGAGCCCAATTATAGGTATCAATAAATGTATCTGGGTCTACTTGTAAGTGCATCTGGAAACTTGTATTACATCCCTCAAGCATTACTGTATCATGTAGTAAATTTATCTCATCAATGCCTTTAATATGAATATTAAAATCTTGCTTCCTTGACTCTTTTATCGCTTCATTTAACACATAGTATCGTTCTATTGGTGTCATATTTTGTATGCCTATGTGCTTTAACGTAAGTGTTGGCAGTATTCCTGTTAATAAAATCTTTGTTTGTTTTTTATTGGCAACTGTGCTTGCCTTTTTTATTAGTTCTGATAGTTGTTTATGTAGACTAGAAAAACAATCATTTTTTAATTCGATTGGGTCTAAATTTATTTCTAAATTATAATTGCCAATTTCGGTTGTAAAATGACTGTCATTAATGTCTTTTAATATTTCTACAGCATTATTGTTTGGTAAAAATTCATTATCGACCAAGCAAAATTCCTGTTCTGCACCTATCCTAATAGGTGTTTTCTCAATT
Source organism: Pontimicrobium sp. SW4 (assembly GCF_039954625.1). Taxonomy (NCBI): domain Bacteria; kingdom Pseudomonadati; phylum Bacteroidota; class Flavobacteriia; order Flavobacteriales; family Flavobacteriaceae; genus Pontimicrobium; species Pontimicrobium maritimum. The sequence continues at coordinate 3,113,524 of NZ_CP157199.1, read as the reverse complement.
AAATTATTATTAATCATAAAATCGAGAGCCTCTATGTCTTTAAGCAAATGAAAGATATAATTAGCTTTATCTTCCTTGCTTGTAAGTTTTGTTACTTTTAATTCTCCCATAAAAATTAGAAATTTAAGCTGTGTTAAATTACTATTACTTGACTTTTTAAAACATGATTTTTATCATACATGAAATGAGTGTTGTATCTTGCCAATTGTTAAGGCAAACAAATGGATACTTCTTATTCTAGAAAAGAAAAATTAAAAAGCAAAAAACTTATTGAGAAAATGTTTATAGAAGGGCATTCTGTATCTGTTTTCCCATTGCGTTTAGTCTATCTAGAAACTGTTTTTACTGATGGTATTACTATTAAAACTGGTGTTTCAGTAAGTAAGCGCCATTTTAAAAGTGCAGTTGATAGAAACAAGGTAAAGCGATTAATGAGAGAGGCTTATCGATTAAATAAACCAAAATATTTTAACAACTTTTCAACACAATGTGCGTTTATGATTTTGTACATTGGAAATGAAAAACCTACTTTAAAACAAATTGAAACTAAAATGAATTTGTTATTTGATAAATTTCACGATGGCCTCAATTAAGAATTAAAACTATTACTATGAAGAACTTTTTTAAAAAGAAATTTATACTTCCAATACTAGCTGCTATTGTGCTTTTGTCTACTGCTGCTTTTAAAAGTGATTTTTTTGAAATTGCGAAACAAATAGAAATTTTCACCACCATGTTTAAGGAGGTTAACATGAATTATGTTGACGAAACAAATCCTGGTGATTTAATGGACACCGCAATAAAAAGTATGTTAAAGGATCTTGATCCTTATACTGTTTTTTATAATGAGCAAGATGTTGAAGCTTCTCGTATTAATAATACTGGTGATTATACTGGAATTGGTGCTAGTGTAAAAATCTTAAAGGATAAATTGGTAATTATTGAGCCTTATAAAGATTATCCTGCTGACGAAGCTGGTTTAAAAGCTGGAGATGAAATTATTAAAGTTGAAGACATAACTGTAGCTTCTTTTAAAGAAAATGCTGGCGATTTACTACGTGGTGCACCAGGATCAAAGGTGAATGTTACATATTTGCGTCAAGGGAAAACAAATACAGCTACAATTACTCGACAAGAAGTTGAAGTTGGTGCAGTTCCATTATACGACATGGTTGACGAAAATACTGGCTATATTGCTTTAGCTAAATTTACACAAACCGCATCGAAAGAAACTGGAAATGCCCTTAGGGAATTAAAAGCTGAAGGCGCTAAGTCAATTATATTAGATTTACGTGGTAACCCTGGTGGTTTACTACTAGAAGCAGTAAATATTGTTAATTTATTTGTTGATAAAGGGCAGCTTGTGGTAACTACCAAATCGAAAGTAGACAAGTATAACAAAACTTATTATACACAAAATCAAGCAATAGATACCGAAATACCTTTAGTTGTTTTAATAGACCAAGGAAGTGCATCGGCTAGTGAAATTGTTTCGGGTTCATTACAAGATCTAGACAGGGCAGTCGTGGTTGGTGTAAGAAGTTTTGGTAAAGGGTTAGTGCAAAGACCGAAGCAGCTTACTTATGGAACTCAAATTAAAGTAACTATTTCAAGATATTATACACCTTCTGGTCGTTGTATTCAAGCTTTGGATTATTGGAATCGAGATAAAGATGGTAATGCGATTCGTGTAAAACAAGATAATTTTAACGAATTTAAAACAAAAAATGGCCGCTCAGTTTTTGATGGAGGCGGTATACAGCCAGATATAGTCATTGAAGACGCTAAACCTTCAACAATTACAAAAGCAATTATTGGTGGTGATTATATTTTCAACTTCGCCACAAACTATTATTACAATAATTCTGTGGATGATCTAATGTCTTTTAAATTAACAGATTCAGATTTTAAAAACTTCAAGAATTATTTGAAATCTAATAATTTTGACTTTAAAACTAAAACTGAAGATCAGCTTAACGAATTAATGGAAATTGCTAAAACAGAGGATATAGATAAAACCCTTGAAAATGACTACTCTAAGCTTATTTCAACCCTAAAATTGTACAAAACTCAGGCGGTTGACGAAAATAAAAGCCAATTAACCTCATTATTGGAAACAGAAATCATAAAACGTTATTTTTATAGAGAGGGGCTTCATAAGTATTATTTAGCTCACAATAATGAAATTAAAAAAGCCGTTGAGGTTTTAAGCAACACTAATAAATATAGAAGTTATTTAAATTAACTTTTCTAATATTTTGTTGATTTATAAGAGTTTTTAAGATAATGTTTAAAAAAATTCTATACACGTTTTTACTATTCGGAAATTTCATGTTTTCTCAAACTGAATTAAAACATGAAGTCTATTTTGATACCGATGAATATGAAGTGTCTGACATTGAAGATAATAGACTTCTTTTATTTATTAGAGATATTCAAAATCAAGATATTGCCAAAATATCTATTTATGGTTTTTGTGACGATATTGGTAGCGATTCTTATAACCTTCAATTATCTCAACAGCGTGCAAATACTATTAAATCCATTTTTTCTGAACATGAAATTGACAATACACTTATAAGTAATGTAGATGGTAAAGGTGAAGTGCTTTTAAAAACAGTAAAAACTGTTGATGCTGATGTTATTAGAGGATTAAATCGTAAAGTCGAAATTATAGCTTATGTATATATTCCTCCTCGTCCAGAAGTTATCAAGGAAGAGGAAACCATGGAAAGCGCTTTAAAAGGAGATTTGAAGGTAGGCGATAAAGTTGTATTAGATAATATTTTATTTAAAACAGGCTATAGTGACGTTCTTCCTGAATCCATGGAAACACTTGAAAAAATTGCTGTATTACTTAATGAACGAAGTAATGTTTATTTTACTATTCAAGGGCACGTATGTTGCACAAAAAACACTATGGATGCGGTAGATAGAAAAACGAAAAAACGTAATTTATCTGAAGCTAGGGCTAGATATATTTATTACTATCTTTCCAGAAAAGGTGTTAGTAAAAAACGTATGCGGTACGAAGGCATGCGACGAAAATTTCCTTTAGGAGAAGATCCTAAATACGATAGGCGTGTGGAAATTTTAGTTACAAAAATTGTTAATAATGATGATAATTAATTAAGTTCTAGTCTTAATTAATACACCCTCCTTTGTCTTTGTTGTTAAATTATAAATCACCTCTAGATTATTATTTTTTGTTTATATCTTCTACTAAAGCATTCATATATTAAAAACAATGTTTTAGAACATTTTTGTTTTTTTATTAATACTTTTCTTATAAAAAAATGTTTTTCGTCTTAGGTTTGTTACGTTTTAACGTAAATCCCTAAAATATATCAATATGAAAAAAACATTACTTTTTTTAACCTTAATTAGTCTATTTTCATTAAATATTAATTCACAAATTGATATTTTAAAGTTTTCTACTGAAAATGGTACCCATTTATTAACAACCGACAAAATGTTTTCTGAAAGTTTTACAATGCCTTCAGGTAACCCATATGATTTAAGAGAGGTTGGTATTAATCTTGATGCTTCGACCACTGGAGGCGTTATTAAATTTGCTATTTATCATAGCCCTTCTGACCCAGCTACTTTGCTTTGGCAATCTGGTGATATAACTATTACTGGTGGTACTGAAGAGTATGTATCTGTTTCAATACCTTCAGGTACTATAAGTTTAATGGGGGACGCTACTTATAGAATAGCTGTGTTAGGAGACCCACAAGGTGGTACTATAGCTGTTGATGCCTATCCTAACCCTACTAATGAAGGTGTTGCTGTAGCTATAGGTAATTCTAATTTTGCTCACCATAGTGGAAAAACTAATTACCCTACATTTCCTGCTTCAATGGATTTATCAGGATCAAATACTATTAATTGGTACAGAGCTATATCTGCTGTAGTGCAAGGAGATGAGTTGTTAAGTACTAATAAATCAGAATTAACTAAGAGTGTTAAGGTATTTCCTAATCCTACAGTCAACAGTATTAATCTTGAACTTAAAAATGGTTTAGAGCTTAAAGAATTAAAATTATATAACTATGTAGGTCAATTAATTGAATTAACTAGTAATACAGAGATAAATACCTCAAGTTTAAGTAAAGGGATTTACTTATTAGATATTAATACCAATAAAGGTAAATTAACTAAGAAAATTATAATCGAATAATTGAAAAGTGGTATTTAATTAAAAAAAATAGAGTAGTGTATTCATTACTCTATTTTTTTTCCATAAGTATATGAGGTATACCATCTTCAAGATACTCCTCTCCTATTTCTTTAAACCCTAAATTATTGTAGAATTTTTTTAAATATGTTTGTCCTGACAGCTTAATAGTCGTTTCATTAAAATTATCATTTACTGCTTTAATAGAGGCTTCCATGATATCATAGCCATATTTATGTTGGCGCTCTTCTTTGCTCACCACTACTCTACCAATGCTAGCTTCTTTAAAATAATCATCTGGTTTAAACACACGTGTATAAGCAATTATTTTATTGTTCTTTTTTCCAATAATATGGAGAGCTTTTTCGTCTTTTCCATCAATATCATAATAAATACAGTTTTGTTCAACAATAAACACCTCTTGTCTAAGTTGAAGTAAATCATACATTTCTTTGGTTGTAAGCTCTTGAAAGGTTTTAGTTGTTATTTCTAGCATGACTTATTAATCTTGTACAATCACATCTTTATCATCACATTTACCAAATTCTGGCTGAATGTTCACATGATTAATTTCAAATTTATGGAATAATAATTCTTCTATGGTATGAAGTATGTCATCAAATTCAGATAACGTGATATTATTATGAAAATCTATATGCGCTTCAAAATGTATTTCTTCTTCATTAAGTTGCCACACGTGAATGTGATGCGTATGCTTTATACCTTCTATAGCATTAATTTCTTTAACAATTTTATCTATTGGGATATCTTCAGGCGTAAATAGCATGAGTACTTTGGTTGATGATTTTAATAAATCATAACCCATCCAAATTAAGTATATAGCAATTAAAAAAGTTAGCACACTATCTACCCAAAATACATCGTAAAATTTCATTAACAAACCGCCTACTAATACAGCCACACTTGCCATCATATCGGTAAGTAAGTGCAAATATGCGCTTTTTAGGTTCATATTTATTTCAGAATCTTTTTTCAATAAAAGCACGCTAAAACCATTTCCTAAAATTGCAATAGTGGAAAGCCATATAACTAATCCCGATTCAATTTCTTGCGGATTCTGGAAGCGTTCAATTGCTTCAATAATTAATAAAACTGCTACTATAATAAGTGTAGAAGCATTAATAAAAGCCGCTAATATTTCGGCACGCTTATAACCAAATGTTTTTTGAAGAGATGCTTTTCTTTTCGCTAATTTATTAGCTATATAACTCACTACTAATGAAATAACATCACTAAAATTATGTAAGGCATCACTTAAAAGTGCTAAACTCCCAGAAATAACACCACCAATTACTTGTGCTGTAGTAATTAGAATATTTAAAAAAATAGTAATTAACAGGTTTCTACCTTGCAAATTTCCATGATTATTATGAGAATGATTATGCGAATGCGAGTGACCCATTGTATGCTAATTTTATATTGTTTATTAGCAAGATGCTGCAGGAATTTTATTTACGCGATTTTGGTGTCTTCCTCCTTCAAACTTTGTGTTTAAAAAAGTGTCAACCATTTGTAGTGCTTGAGGTATTGCAGTGTATCTTGCTGGAATACACAATACATTAGCATTATTATGTTGTCTGGTTAATTCAACAATTTCTTTGTTCCAGCACAAACCAGCTCTAACTTCTTGATATTTATTAGCTGTCATAGCTACACCATTTGCACTTCCACAAATTAGAATTCCGAAGTCTGCAGATTTATTAACCACATCTTTAGCAACAGGATGTACAAAATCAGGATAATCTACACTATCGTTACTATCTGTTCCATAATTTGTAACTTTTATTCCTTTAGATTCTAGAAGTTTTATAATAGCAAATTTATAATCGGTTCCTGCGTGATCGTTTCCTATAGATATTTTCAAAATTAGTTGTTTTAATTAGTTATATTTTCAATACAATAATAAGACGAAGCTTGCTTTAAAAAGATTTATTTTAATCATATTTCATCTTGGTTATAAAATTACAAAATATAAACATGGGCTTTTAAAAGTTGTTAGTTACTTTTTAAATAATTGTTAATATCTCATCATTACTTCTAATAACTAATATTTTATTATTTCAATTTTTTTTACAAGTAGAAATCTGTTTTTAAAATCCAAATTTAGTTGTTGTTAGAAGTTGTATTTTTGTTAACTAATAAACTGTGCTTACAAACATAAAAAGAGTAAATATTTATGAGTTTTAAGTTGTTTATATCTATAATATACAATTGTTAACTAAATATTTAAATAATTAATTATAAAGAGTTTACTATACTAATAACTTGTTAATTACATTTAGATAAAGAGAAGATAACTTAACATCAAAGTAATTATTAAAAAAGTTATTGTAGTAGTTAACAAGCTATAATAATCACCATTTTAATTTTAAATTTTAAAAAAGAAATAGTTATTATATTATTAAATGTGAATAAGTCAAATTTTAAAATAATCTATTTAAATTATAAATGTTAGCTTTGCATAAACTTAATACCCCTTCTTCACTTAAATATTGAGTTTAAAAATTAATAGATTCCTTAACTTCAAGGAACAGAATATGATAATAAAATAAATGACAAGAAAGAAAAGAAAAAAGAATTCTAAACAAATACATAACCTTACAGATAGTATCCACACAATTCTTAAAGTGGATAGAAATAAATCTTTTAATTACAAACAAATAGCTGCTAAGCTTGGTGTAAATGATGCTAGTAGTAGAAATCAAATTATTAAAACTTTACATCGCTTAAAAGCGAAAGAAGAAATAGAAGAAGTTGATCGAGGTAAGTTTAAAGCTATCGTTTCATCTGAATATTATACAGGAATTTTCGATGCCTCAGCTCGAGGATCAGGCTATGTAATATGTGAAGATTTTGAAGACGATATTTTCATCGCTTCAAACAATGTAAATAAAGCACTTCATGGCGATGAAGTAGAACTATACGTATATAAACGCAAAAAAAGAGGAAAATTAGAGGGAGAAATTACTCAAGTAATTAGCAGACATAAAACCGAGTATGTTGGTGTAATACAAAAACATAAAAACTATGCCTTTGTGGTACCAGATAGTAATAAAATGTATGTAGATGTATTTGTACCGCTTAATAAAACACTTAATGCCGAAGATGGTGATAAAGTACTTGTGAAACTTGTAGATTGGCCAGAAAAACAAGATTCGCCAACAGGAAAAGTGATTAAAGTACTTGGTAAACCAGGAGAACATAACACCGAAATTCATTCTATTTTAACTGAGTATGGATTACCTTATGAATTCCCTCATGAAGTAGAAGACTATGCAAATAAACTAGACACATCCATTCAAGAAGATGAAATAAAAAAGCGTCGTGATATGCGCGATGTGTTGACTTTTACTATAGATCCTAAAGACGCTAAAGACTTTGATGATGCCTTATCGTTTCAAGTACTTAAAAATGGTAATTACGAAGTAGGAATTCATATTGCAGATGTATCACATTATGTAAAAGAAGGAACTATTTTAGATGATGAAGCATACGAACGTGCAACCAGTGTATATTTAGTAGATAGAGTAGTACCAATGCTTCCTGAAGTATTATCGAATAACGCATGCTCATTAAGACCTAACGAAGAAAAATATACCTTTTCTGCAGTGTTTGAGATGAACAATAAAGCAGAAATAAAAAATCAGTGGTTTGGACGTACAGTAACGTATAGTGATGCTCGCTTTGCTTACGAAGAAGCGCAAAGTATTATTGAAACTAAAACCAATGAAATACCTAAAGAAATTTCATTAACAGGAAAAGCTTACAAAACCGATCAAGCTATTGCTGACGCTACTTTAAAGTTAGACGAACTTGCTAAAATCATGCGAAAAAAACGAATGGGAGATGGAGCAATATCATTTGATAAAGTAGAGGTGAAGTTTAATTTAGATGAAACTAATAACCCGGTTGGTGTATTTTTTAAGACCAGTAAGGATGCTAATAAATTGATTGAGGAATTTATGTTATTAGCTAATAAAAAAGTAGCAGAATTTATAGGTAAACAATCACCTAAAAAAACATTTATTTATCGTGTCCACGACGAACCAAATGATGAAAAACTTGCTGCTTTACAAAATATTGTTGGTCGTTTTGGTTATAAGTTAAATTTTAAAGATAGAAAGACTACAACAGCTTCTTTAAATAATTTATTAAAGGAAGTAAATGGAAAAAAAGAACAAAATTTAGTAGACACACTTGCTATTCGAAGTATGAGTAAAGCTGAATACACAACTCACAATATTGGTCATTATGGATTAGCGTTCGATTATTACAGCCATTTCACATCGCCTATTCGTCGTTATCCAGATGTAATGGCTCATAGATTATTACAACATTATTTAGATAAAGGAAAATCTGCAAGCGAAGAAGTGTATGAAGAAAAATGCCAACACTCCTCTAACATGGAATACCTCGCTACTAAAGCCGAAAGGGATTCTATAAAGTACATGCAAATTAAATTCATGCAAGACCATCAGGATCAAGAATTTGTTGGAGTAATTTCAGGTGTAACTGATTGGGGAATTTATGTAGAAATAATAGAAAACAAGTGCGAAGGCATGGTAAGAATTAGAGATATTAAAGATGATTATTACCAATTTGATCAGGATGAATATGCATTAATTGGTCAAGCCACAAAAAATATGTATCAATTAGGAGATGAGGTTGTAGTTAAAGTAAAACAAGCCGATTTAGTAAAAAAACACCTTGATTTCTCTTTAATTGGAAAAAGAGAAGATGTTTAATATAATAAATACTTAATGGTATAGTTATTGATTTAGAACCCTCAATAAAAAACAAAAGAAACAATGAAAAATATCTTAACAACACTTGTATTTTTAATAACATCCATAGTATTTTCTCAAAGCGAGATTACTAAATCTATTGGCGAATTTTCCGAACTAAAAGTTTACGATTTAATAGAAGTAGAGCTTATTAAATCAAATAAAAACGAAGTTGTTATTTCTGGTAGAAATAAAAATGACGTTGTTATTGTAAACAAAAATGGGAAACTTAAAATTAGAATGAATCTAGAAGAAAGCTACGATGGAAACAATACTAATGTAAAACTATATTACACTAATGTAGATATTATTGATGCTAATGAAGGTGCAAAAATAAAGTCTAACGATAAAATAAAGCAATACGAAATTGAGCTGAGAGCTCAAGAGGGAGGCGAAATTAATCTAGAATTAAAAGTAACTACAGCGGATATTAAATCTGTAACAGGAGGAGTTATACAAACTTCAGGAAAAGCGCAAAGCCAAGATATATCTATTAGTACAGGAGGTGTTTACAAAGGCAAGGATTTAAAGACTGAATCTACCGAAATAGCTATTAGAGCAGGAGGCGAAGCAGATGTTAACGCGACAGATTTGTTAGATATTAAAATAAGAGCAGGAGGCGATGTTTTTGTTTATGGCGATCCTAAAAAAGTAAATAAAAGTAAAGCTTTGGGTGGAAGAATTAAGCATATGGATTAAATTCCTTTAGCATCTTTTATTATATTTGTTACAACTTCAAAATGCTGAATATTTATTCGGCATTTTTATTACGTTTTAAATGATAGAAGACATTCAAACAGCAATTCCTTTAGGTTTTTTCTTAGCCTTTATGATAGGTCCTGTTTTTTTTGTTCTTCTAGAAACAAGTGCAACTAAAGGATTTCGTGCTGCAGTTGCCTTTGATTTAGGTGTAATAGTTGCAGATATTTTTTTTATTGGTTTAGCCTATTTTAGTAGCTTTCAATTATTAGAAAACCTTAGCAATCAACCAGGACTATTTGTTTTTGGTGGCATGATACTTACTGTTTATGGAGTTATTATTTTTCTAAAAAAACCAAAAAAATCAACCAACGAAGCAAGTGAATTAGTGTTTGCTAAGACAAACTATCTTGGACTATTTATAAAGGGATTCTTATTAAACTTTATAAATATTGGTGTTTTAGTTTTCTGGCTAGGTGTTATTATTATTACAGGACCAAGCTTAGAAAACGATATAAATAGGTTTTTAGTTTTCTTCGGAACGATGATTTTAGCTTATTTTGTTACTGATTTATTTAAAATATTATTAGCAAAGCAACTAAAACGGAAACTAACACCAGAACGCATTTTAAAAGTAAAAAAACTGCTAGGATTTATTTTAGTGATTTGTGGTCTGGTACTAATAGTGAAAGGCTTTTTACCCAAAGATCAATTAAATCCACAGAATTTAATAGAAGATATTGGGTAATAAAAAACCCTCAAGTAAACTTGAAGGTTTTTGAGGCGTCTAGCGGATTCGAACCGCTGTAGAAGGTTTTGCAGACCTCTGCCTAGCCACTCGGCCAAGACGCCTTATTTGGACAGCAAATGTAAAAAAAATAAAGCTTTCACACTATTAACACTTACTTTTTTCGTTTTTCGGTCATTTTAATCGTTACCATTTCAACATCGCCACCAATTGGAGGGTTAATTTTAGATATGGATACAGCTACTTTAGTAACCATAGCACTTTCTTTAAAAATAGATTTTATAACACGTTTTGCAACTGTTTCTAAGAGTTTTGATGGCTTTGCCATTTCTACCTTTATAATATTATTAAGTAACACATAGTCAACAGTGTCTTCTAAAGCATCTGTTTTCGCAGATCTCTGTAAATTAGCTTTTACCTCTAAATCAACACGATAATCACTGCCAATTTTAGTTTCTTCTGTCAAGCAACCATGATGTGCAAAAACTCTAATATTCTCTACTTTTATTATTCCCAAAACAAAATATTTTCAGCAAATATATTACACTAATATTTAATAACTTTGCCTTTTATTTTTAAAGATGTCCGAAGAAACAAAATCACTCAATTTTATTGAGCACATTATAGAGGAAGATTTAAAAAACGGAATGCCTAAAAATCATTTACGTTTTCGTTTTCCACCAGAGCCAAATGGCTATTTACATATTGGTCATACAAAAGCTATTGGCATTAGTTTTGGTTTAGGTGAAAAATATAATGCGCCAGTAAATCTTAGGTTTGATGATACTAATCCTACCAAAGAAGAACAAGAATATGTTGATGCCATTAAGCGTGATATTGAATGGTTAGGATATAAATGGGAGAATGAACTTTACTCTTCAGACTATTTTCAGCAGTTATACGATTGGGCTGTAGAAATGATAAAAGATGGAAAAGCTTATGTCGATTCACAATCAAGCGAAGCCATTGCTGAACAAAAAGGAACTCCAACGCAGGTTGGAACCAATAGTCCATACAGAAATAGAAGTGTAGAAGAGAATTTAGATTTGTTTGAGCGCATGAAAAATGGAGATTTCCAATCGGGAACCCATGTACTTCGTGCTAAAATAGACATGGAAGATCCAAACATGTTAATGCGAGACCCAATAATGTATCGTATTATGTACGCACATCACCATAGAACAGGAAACGATTGGTGTATTTACCCAATGTACGATTGGACACATGGTGAAAGTGACTACATAGAACAAATTTCGCACTCACTCTGCTCTTTAGAATTTAAACCCCACAGAAAGCTTTACGACTGGTTCAAAGAGCAGGTATATCCTTATAGTTCAGAAAAATACCCACTGCTTCCAGAACAACGTGAATTTGCGAGATTAAATCTTAGCTATACAATTATGAGTAAGCGAAAGCTGCTTAAATTGGTTGAAGATGGAATAGTTTCCGGTTGGGACGATCCGCGTATGCCGACTATTTCTGGACTTAGACGAAGGGGCTATACACCAAGTTCTATTAGAAATTTTATAGAAAAAGTTGGTGTTGCCAAACGAGAAAATGTCATAGATGTATCGCTGTTGGAGTTTTGTATTAGAGAAGATTTAAATAAAACTGCAGCTCGTGTTATGGCTGTTTTGGACCCTGTTAAAATTGTTATTACTAATTACCCAGAAGGAAAGGAAGAGTGGTTGGAAGCGGAAAATAATCCAGAAGATGACAATGCAGGAACACGACAAGTGCCTTTTTCTAGAGAAATTTATATCGAAAAAGAAGATTTTAAGGAAGAAGCTGGAAATAAATTTTTTAGGTTAAAGCTTGGAGGAGAAGTGCGTTTAAAAAATGCTTATATTATCAAGGCTGAAAATGTCGTTAAAGAGGCTAGCGGAAATATAACTGAAATTCACTGTACATATTCTGAGGACACAACAAAAAAAGTAAAAGGAACACTACATTGGGTGTCTATTAAACATGCTGTTAAAGCTGAAATAAGAGAATATGATAGACTATTTATGTATGAAGCACCAGATAGTCATCCAGACAAAGATTTCATGGAGTTTATCAATCCAAATTCTTTAAAAATTATCAATGCTTTTGTAGAGCCTAGTTTAGCTGGTGCAAAAGCTGGAGAACGATTCCAATTTCAACGCTTAGGCTATTTTAATGTTGATGATGATTCAGCTATTAATAAATTAGTATTCAACAAGACCGTTGGACTAAGAGCGGCTTCAGTTAAATTAAAGATAGATTCAGCAAGTCATAAACACACAGTTACTGAACCTAAGTTAGCCGTAAATCCACAACAACAATCCCAACGAAAGGCAATTAATATCGTTCAGCAATTAGGAAAAAAATACACAAATCTTCCTCAAGAGAAGCAGCAAAAAGCAAAAACTGACATTCAAGAATTAGCTAAAGATGTGTCTTACGAAGAATTAGAACCATTATTTGGAACTGCTGTTAAAAAAACAGGAACTCGTATTGCTACCATGATAGTGTTAAAAGAGATGCTTAATAATGGTCTAGAAAAAAACGATGTAATTATTGAGTTTATAGAAAAAGCTTTAGAAGATAAAAATGAATTGTTAGTAGCTGAAGCTAAAGCAATTTAGAAAGCATAAAAAACCTCGAAGTAATTGCTTCGAGGTTTTTTTGTTAATCTTCTATTTTTTCTTGAGTCATTTCATTATCAGGAATAACAAGGGCAGTTATAAAGTCAGGAAATACCTGAGCCATCAAAGCGCTATTTTTAACTTGTTTTGCCTCAATAAAATACCAGTATTTTAAATTAGCATTATAAATACCCAATAAATAAGCCTTAGATTTAATTCTTAAATTATTCATTGTCATTTGATTGTAACTTTCTACGTAGCAACGATATTGGTCTTGTTCATATACGATATCAGAAACATTAATTATTTCAGCCTTTTCAAAGACAAAGCCCTCTTGAGCCATAGAATTAAATGTAGATTCCAATAGGTTTATAGCTTTTTCTTGGCCGCCCATTAATGTTACAACGCCAGGATAAGTATGTTTTAAAACTGTTTCAAAATCAAACTTAAGTGTTGCTTGAGAGGTAGTTTTCGCATCTTTTAACGCTTGGGCTTTTAACTCAGATTTATTTTGAGCAAAAGAAATGCTGCCACAAACAAGTAACAGCATTAATATTAATTTAGAACATATTTTATTCATCCTTTTTCTTGCTGTTCGAGTTCTTCATAGCTTCACCAATTTGATTACTTGCTGTAAAGCTAGCCACCATATCATTAAGCATATTACTTCCTGCTTGAGGTGAATTAGGTAATAAGATTAAATTACTGTTTGTTTCACCACCAATAGCTTGTAATGTATCATAGTGTTGCGTAACCACAATTAAAGCAGAAGCCTCTTGAGAGTTAATACCAACTTTATTAAGAACCTCTACAGACTCTTCTAATCCACGTGCAATTTCACGACGTTGGTCTGCAATACCTTGACCTTGTAATCGCTTACTTTCAGCTTCAGCTTTTGCCTTTTCTACTATAAGAATACGAGCAGCATCACCTTCAAACTGTGCTGCAATTTTTTCTCGTTCCGAGGCATTAATTCTGTTCATGGCTTGTTTTACTTGCGCATCAGGATCGATATCTGTCACTAATGTTTTAATAATGTCAAAACCATAGTCAGACATTGCATCGTTGAGCTCAGCTTTTACAGCCAAGGCAATATCATCTTTTTTAACAAACACATCGTCTAATTTCATTTTAGGCACTTCTGCGCGTACAACATCAAATACATAAGACGTAATTTGGTCGTGAGGATAATCAAGCTTATAAAATGCATCGTATACTTTATCGCGTATTACTTTGTATTGTACAGAGACTTTTAAACGCACAAATACATCATCAAGCGTTTTGGTTTCTATAATCACATCCAGTTGCTGAATCTTCAAACTCAAACGCCCTGCAATTCTATCAACCAAAGGAATTTTTAATTGCAACCCAGAGTGACGAATACTTTGAAACCTACCAAATCGCTCAATAATTACAGCTGTTTGCTGTTTCACAATAAAAAAAGCAGAAATTAGAATTATTAATGCAAAAAAAGCAATAGGGATAAAAATAAATTGTTCCATAACAGAATATTAAAAATGGTTAGAAAATAAATGAATACTAAATTAAGTTATATTTGTTTCCGAACGCTAAAAAATCACATGAAAAACAAACAACTTACCTTGTTAGTAGCACTAAGTATGCTTTTTGTTACAATTACGCAAGCACAACATACAAGCTATGATATTAAAAATGGATTTGGCATAGGAGGAGGAGTTAGCCTGTTTAATATTAAAACGGATAATTTTATAACAACTCAAGGGAATGGATTTGTTGTTGCTCTTGCCGCAACAGTTGACATTCCAAACCGATGGTATAATGCAAGTTATGGTATGCAAATTTCTGAAAGCACCCTAGAAATTTCAGGCAGAATGACTGATGACGTTGCTGGTAACGAGCAAATAGAATATAAGTTAATGGCGGCACAATTAGGTTTTTTATTTCACGCAAAAGTTATAGGAAATAATTTCACAATTGATGCAGGACCACAATTGCAATATAATGGTGATTTAGATTTTAAGAATAGCCAACAAGAGGACTATTTTATTAATGGGTACAATGGTTTATCGGCATCACATATTACAGAAATGTCGAAATTTAATGTAAATGGAGCTATTGGAATGACGGCTGGCATTGGGCCAATAAAATTAAGAGCGCAATATGTTTATGGCTTTTTAAACATGTTTGAAAAGCTTAACAGCAATATTGTAGGTGTAGATGATTTTAAAGGCAACCCAGAAACAATTATGTTTACAGCGATATTTACATTTTAAGCGATAAATTGAATTGCATTCTCAATACGCTTAATTGTTTCGGCTTTGCCAATCATAAACATAATATCAAATACATCAGGGCCTTGTAAGGCGCCAACCAACGCTAGACGTAACGGCATCATTACCTTGCCAAAACCAATATCGTTTGATGTAATCCAACCCTTAATTGTATTTTGAAGATTTTCAGTTGTATAGTCATCTACTGAATTTACAAGCACAATTACTTTTTCAAAAACCTCATTTGTATCATCTTTAAAAGCTTTTTTAGACGCTTTTTCATCATAATTAGTTGGTGCAGAAAAGAAATAGTGTGTTAGTTCCCAAAAGTCACTTACAAATGTAGCTCGCTCTTTAACCAAGCTAATTACTAATGAAATATAATTGTCATCAATAGACACTAATTCATTTCGAGACGCTTTAAATAACTTAGCCAAATATTCATTAGACTGTTCTTGCATATAATGGTGATTGAACCATTTAATTTTTTCAGGATCAAAACGTGCTCCAGATTTATTCACACGCTCTAATTCAAATGCGTTAATTAATTCATCCAAGCTAAATAGTTCTTGCTCAGTTCCAGGATTCCACCCTAAAAATGATAAAAAGTTTACCATTGCCTCAGGGAAATAACCATCTTCCTTATAACCTCTTGAAATTTTTCCAGACTTTGGATCTTTCCACTCTAATGGAAACACTGGAAATCCTAACTTGTCTCCATCACGTTTACTTAGCTTACCTTTCCCTGTTGGTTTTAATATTAATGGTAAATGAGCAAACTCAGGCGCACTCCAGCCAAAAGCATCATACAATTGTTGGTGTAAGGCCAAAGACGGTAACCATTCTTCTCCACGAATAACATGAGAGATCTCCATTAAATGATCATCAACAATATTAGCTAGATGATAGGTTGGCATACCGTCACTTTTAAAAAGCACTTTATCATCTAATACATTTGTGTCAATTTTAATATCACCCCGAATAATATCATTTAAATGAAGTGTTTCGTCTTTCGGAGACCAAAAACGAATAACGTAATCATCTCCATTTGCGATACGTTTCTCAGTTTCTTCTTTAGATAAGGAAATAGAGTTTGTTAATTTTTCTCTATTGTGCCAATTATAAATAAATGTTTTTCCTTGCGACTCATGCTCTTTTCTGTGAGCGTCTAATTCATCAGCTGTATCAAAAGCGTAATAAGCCTTTCCTTTACCAATTAACTCTTCAGCATGTTGTTTGTATAAATGCTTGCGTTCGCTTTGTCTGTAAGGGCCAAATTTTTCATTTTTCTCTGGACCCTCATCAAAAGGGATTCCACACCAATTTAAAGACTCTACAATGTAATCTTCAGCACCTTCAACATATCTGTTCTGGTCAGTGTCTTCAATGCGTAACACAAAAGTTCCGTTGTGTTTTTTTGCAAATAAATAATTGAAAAGGGCAGTTCTTACACCTCCAATATGTAATGGTCCTGTTGGACTTGGTGCAAATCGCACGCGAACATTTTTATTCATGCTAAAAATTTGCTGCAAAGATAAAACGATAATTATGAAAAGAAAGATTCTAAGCTGAAATCATTTCACGTGGAACTCGCTTATTCATTATTGAAAACCAGAAAGGAGGAAACAAGGCTAAAACCATTGATGTTGGATAACCATAAGGCAACTGAGGACTATTTTCATGACATTCTAAAATTTGATATTTTTTTGAAGACCTAAAATGATGGTCACTATGCCTTGTGAGTTCATAGAGCAAAATTCTACCAATGACATGATTTGAGTTCCATGAATGGATTTCTTTAACGCGCTCGTAGCGACCAGATTCCTTTTTCTTTCTAAGCAAACCATAATGCTCAATATAATTGACAGTTTCTAAAAGTAAAACCCCAACAATTGCAGCTAAAACCCCAAACAATAATGCCATTTTTCCAAAAACAAAAAGGATGATTATTAAATATAATCCTTGAAAAATTACATACCATAACATATCATTTCGTAACGAAAAGAAGGATAATTTGTAATTCTCTAGCAATCGTTTTTGAATACGCCAAGCGCTAAAATATTGTCTAATAGTTGATGTCAACCAAAAGGAATATACAGTTTGTTTGAATCTTGCGGTTGCAGGGTCTTCTTTAGTTGCAGCGTGTAAATGATGTCCAAAATTGTGTTCAATATAAAAATGCATGTACAGTGAAGGTAATAGTAGAGCCTTACCAATAAAGCGTTCTTTTGAGGCTTGTCTGTGACCAAGTTCATGAGCTACATTAATACCGTTTCCACCCAAAACAATGCCAACCGATATTACCAATCCAACAAATTCATAGGATTCAAAACCATAACTTGAAACTTCTAACAATGCCCAAACTAGTAACCCATAAACAATAGGAAGATTTAAGTAAAGTAACCAATCAAAAACAGGATTGATGGCTCTAGATGACACTTCTTCATCAGAAAAATTACTATTTTCTTCTTTTAGAATTAGCTCTAAAATTGGTATAAGGGCAAAAATATAAAAAGGCGTTAGAAACAACCAAACCCCCTTAAAATACAGTCCAATAATGACACTAAATGGAACAGATAAGGCAGATAAGTATTTTAAATCTTTCATTGCATCACAATAAATCGATTGATAGCGCTAGTTGTCGACTTTAACAGAATGTTATATATAAATAGTATTACAAGTTAACAATAAAATTGTAATTTTATTAGTTGAAACTATTAAAAATAGGCGATTGAGCAACTTTAAGAACATACAAGACAAGCTTGAAGCGTTTATTAAAAAGTACTATACCAACGAACTTATAAAAGGAACTATTTTATTTTTAGCGATTGGTTTGCTCTATTTTTTAATAACGCTTTTAATCGAGTATGCCCTTTGGTTAAACCCAACCGCTAGAGCTATTTTGTTTTGGGTATTTATACTTGTAGAGATTGCCTTGTTCTTAAAGTTTATAGCAAAGCCTATTGCTAAGCTCTTTAAATTTCAAAAAGGCATTAATTATGTAGATGCTTCAAAAATTATTGGGAATCATTTTCCTGAGGTTAACGATAAGCTGCTTAATGTACTTCAGTTAAAAGAAACCTCGAAAGAATCGGAACTTTTGTTGGCTAGTATTGATCAAAAAGCAATAGAATTAAATCCAATCCCTTTTAAACTAGCAATTAATTTTAAGAGCAATGTTAAATATTTAAAGTATGCAGCAATTCCTATAACTATTATTTTATTTTCTTTCATTTCGGGAAAGTATAATTGGTTTAGTGACAGTTATGAGCGTGTTGTAAATTATAAAACAGCATATGAACCACCAGCGCCTTTTCAATTCTATGTTATAAACGATAGCTTAAATGTTTTAGAAAACAAAGATTTTACACTAGTAGTTCAAACCGAAGGAGAGGTTATTCCAGATAATGTCCAGATAAATTATAATAATGAAACGTATTATTTAAAACAGATTAATTCAGGTGTTTTTGAATACATTTTTGCACAGCCAAAAGAGAATCTTCAATTTAATTTAGTTGCAAATAATGTTACTTCTAAAACGTATGATTTAGAAGTAATTAATACACCAACATTACTAAGTTTCGATTTGGTTCTAGATTATCCAGCGTATACAAAAAAACAAGACGAAACTCTTAAAAGTAACGGAAATGCAGTAGTGCCACAAGGAACTAAAGTTACATGGAAACTAAAAACAAAAACCACAGAAAGCGTTATATTAAACACTCAAGACTCCTTACTTCAATTCAATGGAGAGAATAATGCATTTAGCTTGTCTCAACGCCTATTTAAGTCGCTTGATTATAGCCTAAAAACAAGTAATAAAGAGTTGAAGGATTATGAAAGCCTAGCCTTTTCGATAAATGTAATAAGAGACGAATATCCTGAATTGAATGTGAAAATGGAGCAAGACTCTCTAGATAGCCAAACACTTTATTTTTATGGTCAAGTTAGTGATGATTATGGATTAAGCAAACTACAATTGGTGTATTATCCAAGTAGTTCTGAGGGTGATAAAAAAACAGAGCGCTTAACAGTGTCAAACTCTAATTTTGATGAGTTTGTAAGTGTTTTTCCTAATCAGTTGAATTTAGAAGAAGGCGTTAGTTATGACTTGTATTTTGAAGTGTTTGATAATGACATTCTAAGCAACTACAAAAGCACTAAGAGTAATACGTTTTCATATAGAAAATTAACAAAAGATGAAGTTGAGCAAGAACAATTAAAAGAACAAAGTGAAACTATTGAAGATTTAAATAATTCGCTTGAAAAGCTTGAAGAGCAAGATGAAGAATTAAAAGAGTTTTCAAAAACCCAAAAAGAAAAATCAGAACTTAATTTTAATGATAAAAAGAAGTTAGAAAACTTTCTTAAGCGCCAAAAGCAACAGGATGAAATGATGAAAAACTTCAATAAGCAATTGAAGGAGAATTTAGAAGACTTTCAAAAAGAGAACAAAGAAGATCCATTTAAGGAAAGTTTAAAGCAACGTCTTGAAGAAAATCAAGAGCAATTAAAGAAAGATGAAGAATTACTTAAAGAGCTTGAAAAACTTTCAGAGAAAATTCAAAAAGAAGAGTTGTCACAAAAACTTGAAGAATTAGCTAAGCAGAATAAGAACAAAAAACGGAGCTTGCAGCAATTACTAGAACTTACCAAAAGATATTATGTAACCATGAAATCTGAAAAGATTCGCGTAGAATTGGAAGAATTAGCTAAAGAGCAAGAGAAACTATCTGAAGAATCTGAAGAGAATAATACTAAAGAAAAGCAAGACGAGTTAAATAAGAAGTTTGAGGATATTGAAAAAGAACTAGAAGATTTGCGTAAAGAAAACGAGAAGTTAAGAGAGCCTCTAGAAGTTCCAAACGACAAAAAGAAAGAAGAAGATATTAAAAAGGAACAACAAGAAGCTAGCGAAAATTTAGAAAAAAAGGAAGAAAGTCAAGACCAACAAAATAAAGAGCAACAGCAAAACAACGCAAAAAAGAATCAGAAGAAAGCAGCTCAAAAGATGAAGCAAATGAGCGAGCAAATGCAGCAGTCAATGATGAGTGGAACCTCTGAACAAATGTCTGAAGATATTGATATATTGAGACAGGTTCTAGACAATTTAGTTTTGTATTCATTCGATCAAGAGGATATTATGGATAAATTTAAATCCATACAAGTCAATCATAATGAGTATGCTAAATACTTAATTAAGCAACAAAATCTTAGAGAGCATTTTGAGCATGTAGATGATAGCTTATTTGCTTTATCCTTACGTCAACCAACACTTTCTGAAAGTATTAATAAAGAAATTACAGAAGTATTTTTTAATATAGACAAGTCTCTAGAGCAGTTAGCAGAAAATAGACTGTATCAAGGCGTAGCTGCTCAACAGTATGCAGTAACATCGGCGAACACATTGGCAAGTTTATTAAGCGATATCCTTGATAATATGGAAAGCCAAATGAATCCTTCTCCAGGACAAGGTCAAGGAGGTGATATGCAGCTACCAGACATTATTATGAGTCAAGAAGAACTTAACAAGCAAATGGAAGAAGGCTTAAAAAAGAGTGAGGAAGGAAAGAAGAAAGATGGTGAGAAAGGTAAAGAGGGGGAAGAAGGCGAACAAAAAGAAGGTGAAGGACAACAGCAAGAGGGTGAAGGTGGTAATAGTGAAGAATTAAATGGAGAATTATTTGAAATATACCAACAACAACAACAATTGCGTCAAGCACTTGAAGAAAAAATTGGAAAGCAAGGAAAAGAAGGGGCGGGAGGTAACTTATTGCGTGAAATGGAATCTATAGAAAACGATTTGCTTAACAAAGGCTTTACTAATAGAACACTTCAACGGATGATGAATTTACAACATCAACTTTTAAAACTAGAAAACGCAACGTTTCAACAAGGAGAAGACAATAAACGCAAATCTAAAACTAATCAAGAACAATTCAATAGCCTTACAAATACACAGCTTCAAAACGCCAAACAATATTTTAATACTACCGAAATATTAAATAGGCAAGCATTACCTTTGCAGCAAGTTTATAAAAAGAAAGTGCAAGAGTATTTTAAGAAAGCCAATGATTAGTTTTAACTACGAAACCAATTTCCGTTTACAAGATGACCTACAAATTTCCAAGTGGGTTGTTGATACAATTAACGAAGAAGGCTGTAAAGAAGGAGATATTAACTACGTGTTTTGTGACGACGAATATCTTTATAAGTTAAATGTAGAATTCCTTAATCATAATACACTTACGGATATTATCAGTTTTGATTATTCAGTGGGAAAAGAGCTACACGGAGATATATTTATATCTATAGAAAGAGTCATAGAAAATGCTAAAGAACTTAGGGTTGATTTTGAAAATGAATTGCATCGCGTAATGATTCATGGTATTCTTCACTATTGCGGCTATAAGGATAAGAAGGAAGAAGACAAAATAGCAATGCGCCAAAAAGAAGACTACTACCTTAATAAGTTCTAATATATAGCTTGTTTTGATGTATATTTGCAAACTTTAATTTTACAATTGTTTCACGTGGAACACTTATGAGTTTATTTTTAGATACATACGATGTTATAGTAGTTGGAGGCGGTCACGCTGGAAGTGAAGCGGCTGCAGCTGCAGCTAATATGGGTAGCAAGACGCTATTAATTACAATGAACCTTCAAAACATTGCGCAAATGTCTTGTAATCCTGCTATGGGTGGGATTGCTAAAGGCCAAATTGTACGAGAAATTGATGCGCTTGGTGGGTACAGCGGTATTGTTAGTGATACCTCTGCTATTCAATTTAAAATGCTTAACAAGTCTAAAGGACCAGCAATGTGGAGTCCAAGAGTACAAAGTGACAGAATGCGTTTTGCAGAAGACTGGAGGTTGATGTTGGAGCAAACACCAAACCTTGATTTCTATCAAGAAATGGTATCTGGTCTAATTGTTGAGAATGATAAAATTGTTGGTGTTAAAACATCATTAGGAATTGAAGTAAAGGCAAAATCTGTTGTATTAACAAATGGTACTTTTTTAAATGGCTTAATTCATATTGGAGATAAAAGTTTTGGAGGAGGAAGAGCTGGTGAAAGAGCTGCAACTGGAATCACTGAACAATTGGTTGATTTAGGTTTTGATTCAGGTCGAATGAAAACTGGAACACCGCCTCGAGTTGATGGACGCTCATTAGATTTTTCTAAAATGATTGAACAACCTGGTGACGAAAATCCTGAAAAATTTTCTTATTTAGATATTACAAAGCCATTGAAAGAACAACGTTCTTGCCATATGACTTATACAAGTCCAGAAGTTCACGATTTACTACGTGAAGGGTTTGATCGTTCTCCAATGTTCAATGGAAGAATTAAAAGTTTAGGACCGCGTTATTGTCCTTCAATTGAGGATAAAATTAATCGTTTTGCGGATAAAGACAGGCATCAACTATTTGTAGAACCGGAAGGATGGAATACTGTTGAATATTATGTTAATGGGTTTTCAACCTCGTTGCCTGAAGATGTTCAATTTAAAGCAATGCGTTCTGTGGTTGGCTTTGAAAGCGTAAAATTCTTTAGACCTGGTTATGCTATTGAATACGATTATTTTCCACCAACACAATTAAAACACACATTAGAAACTAAGCTAGTTGAAGGACTGTATTTTGCTGGACAAATAAATGGCACAACAGGATACGAAGAAGCCGCATCACAGGGACTAATGGCTGGAATAAATGCAAGCTTAAAGGTTCAAGAAAAGGAGCCTTTTACTTTAAAAAGGGATGAAGCTTACATAGGCGTTTTGGTTGATGACTTAATTACAAAAGGAACAGAAGAACCATATAGAATGTTTACGTCGAGAGCAGAATACAGAACTCTGTTACGGCAAGATAATGCAGATTTACGTTTAACTCCAAAAGGTTTTAAATTGGGGCTAGCTTCTGAAAAGCGCTTAAGACGCATGGAGGAAAAACATGAACAAGCAGAAAAATTTGTTCAGTTTTTTAGAGAAACTAGTGTCACTCCAGATGAGGCAAATCCAGTTTTAGAAGCCAAAGATTCAGCCCCAGTAAAACAGCAAGATAAAATGTTTAAGTTGTTTGCTAGACCTAACATTACCATTGATGATGTGAGACAGTTTGAGTCTGTAGAATCATACATTCAAGGAAACAATTTAGACGCCGAAATTATAGAGCAAACAGAAATACAAGTAAAATACTCAGGTTATATAGCAAAGGAAAAAACGAATGCCGATAAGCTAAACAGATTAGAATACGTTAAAATTCCTAATAATTTCGACTATTCTCAAATTAAATCTATGAGTATGGAAGCTCGTGAAAAACTTAAAAAAATTCAACCAACATCTATTGCACAAGCATCTAGAATTAGTGGTGTTTCACCAAATGATATTTCTGTCTTATTGGTTTACATGGGAAGATAACTATTATATGTTCCACGTGGAACATCAGTAATAAATGAAAGAAGTCACATCGTTTTTAGAAGTAAAAGACCACTCGGTTTCTGGAGAGGTATTTGAGCTTGTATTAAATAAGTCTTATGGTTATTTAGAAACGCATCCGCAACCAAGCGAAGAAAACCTTTCTGAATACTATAAAACTGAAGATTATATTTCTCATACGGATTCTAAGAGAAACCTGTTTGAAAAAGCCTACCATTTTGTTAGACATGTCTCTTTAAATAGAAAATTAAAACTCATTAATTCCTTAAACATTGAAGAGAAAAACCTATTAGATATTGGGTGCGGAACAGGAGATTTTCTAAAAGCGGCAAAAGACAATGATTGGAAAATTTCAGGCATAGAACCAAATGGTTTAGCCAGAAAAATTGCAAATAACAAAACGAATGATTCTGTTTTTAACACTGAGAAACTGCAACAATTTAAAGAGCACAATTTTGACGTAATTACGCTTTGGCACGTACTAGAACATTTACCAAAACTTGAAGAGCAAACACAAATGCTTAAAAAATTACTGAAGCAGAATGGAATTTTAATAATTGCTGTTCCAAATTACAAGAGTTTTGATGCACAATATTATAAATCGTTTTGGGCAGCTTATGATGTTCCAAGACATCTTTGGCATTTCAATCAAAAATCTATTTCAAACATTTTTGATAATGAAAATATGACTGTTGTTAAAACACTTCCAATGAAATTTGATGCTTACTATGTAAGCCTACTTTCTGAAAAGTATAAATCTGGATTTATGAATCCTATCAAAGCTTTCTGGATTGGATTCCGTTCTAATTTAAAAGCCAGAGGTTCGAAAGAATACTCTTCATTGATTTATATCATTAAGAACAAGTAATTAGTTGTTTTGAATCCTTCTATTGATGTAATTATAGCTATTTCATGCAAACACCTTTTGTTTTTCTTTTAAGCTCTTAAAACGCGTAATTTCAATTCGTTTTTAATAAACAAAAAGTATAGAATCATTCTTTTGCTATAAATTTTTCTTATACATTAGATAAATTATATTTTTAGATATACCTAAGTATTACTTTTATATTTTTGCGACTTTATAATATAAATTAAAAATGAAAAAACTAGTAAGCATTATTATTATAGTTTTGAGTGTTGCTTCATGTCAGCAATCTCAAAAAATTGGATTTGTAGATAATTCAGTTTTAATAAACGACTATCAAGAAAAAAAAGACATTGAAGCAAAATTAAAAGGTAAAATTGAAGTGTATGAAAAAAGAAGAGATAGCTTAGGTCAGGCATTTCAATTAGAAGTTAAAGCTGCGGAAGTAAAAGCAAGAACTATGTCGCAAGCTAATCTTCAAAAACTACAGCAAGAATTTCAGCAGAAAGAACAAATTATTTCTCAACAACTTCAATTTGAACAACAACAAATTGCACAAGAAAGTCAATCAAAAAACGATTCACTTATAAAAAAGGTAAGAGATTTTGTTAAAGATTATGGAAAAACAAATGGCTATAAATTCATATTAGGAAGCAATGAAGCGGGAAGTGTTATGTATGGAACAGATGATGCAGACTTAACACAAGCTGTATTGGATGCGTTAAACAAGGCGTATAAAAACAAGGAATAAAAAAAGCTATAGTATAATTGAAGCCAAACATTCTTGTTTGGCTTTTTTATTTTGCATAAAATGAAAAAACTTTTGGAATAATAGAAACCTTAATGCTTTCGGATCCGATTAACTCCCCATCTGCTTGAATAAAAGGCTTTGTAGTTTCTTTAGCACATAATATTGTAATCTTGCTGGTTTTTAAGGAGTTAACCTTATTTAGATTTACAATATTTCCATTAAAAAGCTTAAAAATATTTTTTAGAATTTCGAACTTACTAAAATTCTTGGCAACACTAACATCAAATAAGCCATCAAAAGAACTATCATATTCAGTTAATTGCATACCTCCACCTGAATATTTGCACAATCCGACCAAAACCATTAGGCTTTTTGTTTTCATTTTTTGTGAGTTTGTAATGACTTCTACTTCAAAATTTTTAAATGAAAATAAACCCAAAACAGCACCAATAAGATAGGCTAAAGCCCCAAAATGTTTATATTTTCCAACCTTACTAACCACATAGCCATCAAAGCCAATACCAGCTAAATTATTAAAAAATACAGGGAGTTTTTTAGAATCAATAAACTCAATTTTTCCTATATCTTGTTGTGCAATAGCTCCGTTTTTAATAATGTTAATAGCTTGATCTATATTTCTAGGAATGTTATAAGTTTTTACCCAATCATTACCTGTTCCAATAGGAATAACACCTACAGATATGTTTGAATAAAAAACAGTTTCCTGAGACATAATACCATTAATAGTATTATGAATAGTACCATCACCACCAATACAAATAATATTTCTAAACCCTTTGTTTACAGCAAAATGAACAAGTTTTACATTATGTGTACCACTTTTAGTGAATTGAAAGTCAAACTCAAATTCGTTGTTTTCAAGCTTCGCTTTTATTTTTAACCAATGCTTTTTGGCTTTTCCGTTTCCAGAAGTTGGATTTATTATAACGAACCATTTATTCGAGTTCGACACCTTAAGCAGATTTCTTGTGAAGCAATCGTGTTAATTTGATTGACAAATCGGTTAGTATAATTTTTGAATTTCCATTGCGCTCAATATGATAGATGGCATCTTGTAGTTCATCGCTAATATCCATGATGTTGTTGCCATGGACAAAAGGCGCAAAATTTTCAAGCTTAAAATTTTCAGATTTAGGCTCAATGAACACTAAATCGTTTGCTTGGTAATTGTATAATAATGCTTGTCTAAAAAAATCTAAACAAAAATGTAAAAATTGCTTTTGGGTTTCTCGACCTGTTTTAGCAATTTCTTCGCTCCAAGACATTAAATCGTGAATCGCTGTTTTATTTCCTTTAGCCTTAAAGGCGCTTCGAATCCAGAATATAAACCATTCTTCAAACTGCAAATCTTCGCTATCATGATATATTAAATCGCAGGCTTTATTAAAGTTTCCATTAGCTTGATGTGCTATTTTAATAGCAACTGTTTCATCAATGCTATATTTTTTAACAAGAGCCATTTTTATATCATTTTCTGCTAATGGTGGAAAATGCAATATTTGGCAACGAGATTTTATTGTAGATATAATCTGTTCTTCATCTTCGGCAATTAGAATAAAAACCGTTTTACTAGGCGGCTCTTCAATTAACTTTAGTAGCTTATTTGCACAAGCAATATTCATTTTTTCAGCCATCCAAATAAGCATGACTTTATAACCACCTTCATAAGATTTTAAAGTAAGAGACTTTACAATGTCATGTGCTTCATCTACACCAATTTGCCCTTGTTTATTATCAACACCTAATTGTTTATACCAATCAAATAAATTACAATAGGGCTGCTCCTTTAATAATTTACGCCAATCCTCAAGAAATAGTTTTGAAACAGGATGTTTTTTAACCATATCGTTAGTCGCAACAGGGAATGCAAAATGCAAATCTGGATGAGATATATTGTTAAACTTTAAATTACAAGCATCGTTCCCAGAAGTGTTTTCCCCATCTGAATTTTGACATAAAATATATTGAGCATAAGCAATAGCCATTGGTAATGTACCAGTCCCTTCTTTCCCAACAAATAATTGTGCATGCGGAATTCTCCCATTATCTACACTATGCGTGAGGTGTTTTTTAAGATGTTCTTGACCAATAATTTCACTAAAAAGCATAGTACAAATATAACTTATGTTTTTAATATTTTAGCCTAAAATGGAACGATAAACACAGTTATAATATAGCATTATACAATCTTAAAAAACCATTAAAAAATATTATTTAAGGCTTAAAAGGATTAATATTGCTTACTAAATTTGAAATCAGATTTTAAAAACAATTAATTGAGTATGAAAACTATTGATGATATTAACTTTGAAAACAAAAAAGCACTTATTAGAGTAGACTTTAATGTACCCTTAAATGATGTTTTTGAAGTTACGGATGACACTCGAATTATTTCAGCAAAACCAACAATAATAAAAATATTAGAAGATGGTGGCAGTTGTATATTAATGTCGCATTTAGGGAGACCAAAAGGACCACAAGAAGAATTTTCATTAAAGCACATTGTAAATAAAGTTGAAGAAATTATAGGAGTAGAAATAAAATTTTCAAACAATTGTATTGGTAAAGAAGCTGAAACTGCTGCTTCAAATCTAGAACCTGGTCAAATATTATTATTAGAAAACTTACGCTTCCATGAAGAGGAGAAACAAGGAGACGAAACATTTGCAAACCAATTAGCCAAATTAGGAGATATATATGTAAATGATGCTTTTGGAACAGCTCATAGAGCGCACGCATCTACAACAGTTGTGGCTAAATTTTTTACAGAAAACAAGTGTTTCGGAAAACTATTAGCAAAAGAAATTGAGAGTATTGGAAGAGTATTGGAATCTGGAGAAAAACCAGTTTTAGCAGTATTAGGAGGTGCAAAAGTATCTTCTAAAATTACTATTATTGAAAATATTTTAGATAAGGTTGATCATCTAATTATAGGTGGAGGAATGACATTTACATTTATAAAAGCACAAGGAGGAAGTATAGGTGATTCTATTTGCGAAGATGATAAAATGGAATTGGCGCTAGATATTTTAAAGCAAGCCAAAGCCAAAAATGTTCAAATACATTTACCAATAGATGTGGTTGCTGCAGATGCTTTTACTAATAATGCCAAAACTCAAATTGTTGCCGCAAATAATATTCCAAAAGGGTGGCAAGGATTAGATTGCGGTCCGAAATCGATAGTGTTGTTCGACAATATAGTTAACCAGTGTAAAACTATTTTATGGAATGGCCCTTTAGGTGTTTTTGAAATGGAAAATTTTGCAAGTGGCACTATAGCTTTAGGAGATTCTATTGCACAAGCAACCAAAAAAGGAGCATTTTCTTTAGTTGGAGGAGGAGACTCTGTGGCTGCGGTAAAGCAATTTGGATTTCAAAATAAGGTAAGTTATGTAAGTACAGGAGGTGGTGCAATGCTAGAAAGCCTAGAAGGAAAGACACTTCCTGGAATTGCGGCCATTTTAAACTAGAGACCTATAAAATTTTCTATTCTGATTAAAAAATACGATTTTAGCATTTCAACCGTTTTGGTATATCACAATCCCTAGGTATGATTTTTAGAGTATTAATAGCATTTTTATTTATCCAATTTTCTTTCAGTCAATCTAAAGATAGCACTGTAGTAAATCCCCCTGTAAATACCATTATAGTGGATACCATTATTGATGGAAAATCTCAAGTTTTAAAAGAAATAAAACCAGTTCACGACTCACTTATTAAAAAAGAATTTAAAGACTTAGAAATTGCAGCAGAGTTTGATAAAAAATGGATGGAAGAATTATTCAGCTCTGGGCTTTATGATACCATTTACAAATCTGTTTCAGAATTAGAATATAATGAGGTTTATTATCCCGAACTTCCAACAGATACTTTAAAAAAGAGACTTGCTGAACTTGACGCAAGAACACCTTTTAATATTGAGTATAACCCATCACTAGAAAGTGTTATTAAAAGTTATTTAAAAAACAGACGTAAACATTTAGAGCGCTTAATGGCATTGAGTGAGTATTATTTCCCAATGTTTGAAAAAGAACTTGATAATCACGACATTCCTCTAGAAGTAAAATACTTAGCCATTGTTGAATCTGCACTAAAGCCAAGAGCAAAATCAAGAGTAGGAGCTACTGGTTTATGGCAGTTTATGTTTGCTACTGGAAAACAATTTGGGTTAGATGTTAGTAGCTATGTTGATGAACGGAGTGATCCAATTATGTCTACAGAGGCAGCAGCAAAATACTTAGCAAGCTTATACAGAATATTTGGTGATTGGGATTTAGCATTAGCAGCCTACAACTCTGGACCAGGAAATGTTTCTAAGGCAATCAGACGTTCAGGAGGGTATCAAAATTATTGGAATATTAGACCAAACTTACCTCGTGAAACTGCGGGCTATTTGCCAGCATTTTTAGCAACAATGTATATTTTTGAGTATGCAGAAGAACATGGCTTCCAACCACAAAATCCCGAAATTACTTATATAGAAACGGACACTATTAAGGTAAAGCAAATGATCACTTTAGATCAAGTAGCTGAATTAACTAGCATACCTATGGAAATGCTTCAGTTTTTAAACCCATCGTACAAATTAGATATCATTCCGTTTATTAAAGACGAAGATTATGTGTTACGATTGCCAAGAAAATATGTAGGGCCATTTGTGGCTAATGAAGCATCTATTTATGCATTTGCAAAAGCCGAATTTGATAAAAGAGAGAAACCTTTACCACAATTTTTTGATACCAATTCGCGAATTAGATATCGTGTAAAATCAGGAGATTATCTTGGAAAAATTGCAAGAATTTATGGTGTTAGAGTTAGCCAAATAAAACAATGGAATGGATTACGAAGTAACAACTTACGTGTTGGTCAGCGCTTAACTATTTATCCAAGAAAGCCCGTTTCCCAATCAACAAGTAAGGCTTCGTCTAGTTCTAAAAAAGTCACGAAACAAGATCCTAATGCAAAAACGTATAAAGTAAAAAGCGGAGACTCTTTGTGGACTATCGCGCAAAAGTTTCCAGGAGTTTCAGTTGATAATATTAAAAATTGGAATAATATTAGTAGTTCAAAATTAAAAGTAGGAACGGTTCTTGTAGTAAGCAAGAAATAGTTTAATAAAAAACGAAACCAACAAATGAAAAAACTTTTATTGATAATGTTAAGCGTATCGCTGCTAACATCTTGTGGCGATGGTTCTAAAAGCAAAAGAATAGTATCTTCTTCATCAGGAAATATTAATAATCTTCAAGTAATTGTTGATAGTGATCTTTGGTTAAGCAGAATAGGAGATGAATTAAGAGAGGTATTTTCGGCAGAAGTATTGGGTCTTCCTCAGCAAGAACCTTTATTTTCAATTAGACAAATGCCACCAATTGTATTCACAGACTTTGCAACAAAAAACAGAACTATTTTAAAAATAGAAAGAGACAAACCTGCGGACACAAAATTTTTAAAAGATGTATATGCAACACCCCAAGCGGTTGTAGTTATTTCTGGAAACTCTGCTAAAGAAATTATTGCAGAAATTAATGAACACGCCGAAAGAATTATTTCAACATTTAAAGCAACAGAAATTAAAGAACAACAACGTAGAATGTCTAAATCCTTGCTCAAAATTAATAGTATTGAAGAAGCATTGGGTATAACACTCAGTATGTCTTCAGCCTATAGAATTGCTAAGGAAGAAGGAAATTTCTTTTGGTTGCGTCGCGATATTAAAAATGGAGATGCTAATTTAATGATATATGAAATGCCATTAGATGCTATTTCGGATGGGGAAAACGCAATTAATGACATAATTAAAATGAGAGACTCTATTGGGAAGGCACATATACCAGGACCAATTGAAGGCTCGTACATGATTACAGAAGAAGCATATACACCTTATTTAAATACAACTATAATTGATAACAAACCAGCTTTTGAAACCAAGAGTACTTGGGAAGTGAAAGATGCTTTTATGGCTGGACCATTTATTAATTATGCGATTAAGGATGAGGTAAATAATCGCTTATTAGTACTTGAAGGATTTGTATTTGCACCTTCTACTGGAAAACGCGACTATATTTTTGAATTAGAAGCTATTATAAGGTCATTAAAAATTAAATAGATTATAAAAAAACCATAAAAAAAGCCAACATGAAAATGTTGGCTTTTTTTAGTTATAATAACGTTTATTCTTTTGTAGGCTCTTTTTCTTTTTCATCCTCTTTACTGGCATCTTTAAACTCTTTAATGCCACTTCCTAATCCTCTCATAAGTTCTGGAATTTTCTTTCCACCAAATAATAGTAAAACCACTACCACAATTAAAATAATTTGTGGAGCTCCTATAGCTAAAGGTATCATAAATAAACTCATTTGTTTTTTGTTTAATAAAGCAAAGTTAATAATTAAACTTTAGAAAATACGTTTAAAAGCAAACTTTAGCATAATGTAGAATACGATGTACGTATAATTTTAATTAATTTAGCGCAAGAATGTCAAACAAGAAAAACAAACAAAAAAAGTTAGCTAAAAAACTACTGCATAAGTACCGACTAGTTATACTTAACGAAGACACTTTTGAAGAACGCTTCGCTATTAAATTAACGAGGTTAAATGTGTTTGTAATCATGTCGTTATCTGCTATTGTTTTAATTGTTTTAACGACTATTCTAATTGCGTTTACTTCAATAAGAGAATACATACCAGGATATTCATCAACCAAATTAAAAAAAGAAGCGACTAATCTTAGTTTTAAAACAGATTCATTACAACAGGTAGTTACAATGAATGAACAGTATTTGGAATCTATTAAGCGCGTTTTAAAAGGGGATGTAACTACTATTGAATTTAACAAAGACTCTATAATTAGAGCAGCAGAACTTGATACAGAAGGATACAATTTAAATCCTTCAAGAGAAGATTCTTTATTGAGAGAAAAAGTCAATAAGGAGGATAAATACAATCTTTTTGAGTCTGCCACTTCAAAAGTAAACTTTGTGCTATTTCCACCAGTAACAGGCACTATTAGTGAAGGTTATAATGTAGAAGAAAAACACTTTGCAGTAGATATTGTTGTCGCTAAAGGAACACCAGTTAAGGCAGCAGATGATGGGACTGTTGTTTTAGCAGAATGGACTACACAAACAGGTTACGTTGTGATTATAGATCATGGTAACGGACTCATTTCTGCATATAAACATAATGCATCGTTAACCAAAGAACAAGGAGATTTGGTAAAGGCAGGAGAAGTAATAGCTATTTCTGGAGATGCAGGCGAGTTAACAACTGGACCGCACTTACATTTTGAGCTTTGGACAGATGGCTACCCAATAGATCCAACCACTTTTATAGATTTTGAATAAATGAAACTAGGAAAAATCACATCCTTTAAAGCATTATTGGCTAAGCCTTTTGCTAAACAAATTCAGAAAAAAGTTAATAAGTGGGCTAATAATCCTATTAAAACACAACAAAAGGTTTTTGAAAAGTTAATTTCATCAGCTACTTCAACAGATTTTGGAAAGGATCATGATTTTATTAGTATTAATTCGTATGAAGATTTTCAAAAAAGAGTTCCAATTAGAGATTATGAAGCATTAAAGCCTTATGTAGAGCGTGTAGTTCAAGGAGAAAAAAATATACTTTGGAAGGGAAAACCAATATATTTTGCAAAAACTTCAGGAACAACTTCTGGCTCTAAGTATATTCCAATTACTAAGGAAAGTATGCCTTCGCATACCGAAGCCGCTAGAAATGCTATTTTAATGTATGTTGCAGAAACTGGTAAAACGAGTTTTGTAAATGGGAAAATGATTTTTTTACAAGGAAGTCCAATTCTACAGGAAAAAAAAGGTATAAAACTCGGGCGTCTTTCAGGAATTGTAGCTCATTACGTACCTAAATATCTTCAAAAAAACAGAATGCCTAGTTGGGAAACAAATTGTATTGAAGATTGGGAAACCAAAGTTGAAGCGATTGTGGATGAGACTTTAAATGAAGATATGACTATTATTAGTGGTATTCCTTCATGGGTTCAAATGTATTTTGAACGTCTTCATCAAAGAACTAACAAAAAAATAGGAGATGTTTTTAAGAATTTTAATTTATTCATATTTGGAGGTGTTAACTACGAACCATATAGAGCTAAATTTGAAAGTCTAATTGGTAGGAAAGTAGATAGTATTGAGCTATATCCAGCAAGTGAAGGCTTTTTTGCATTTCAAGACAAACAGAATCAAAAAGGTATGTTATTGCAATTAAATTCTGGAATTTTTTATGAATTTGTAAAAGCTGAAGAATTCTTTAATGAGAAACCTAAACGAATCACTATTAAAGACGTTGAATTAGGCGTTAACTATGTTATGATAATTTCCACCAACGCTGGCCTTTGGGCTTACAACATTGGAGATACAGTAGAATTTACCTCTCTAAAACCTTATAGAGTTATTGTTTCTGGGCGTATCAAGCATTATATTTCTGCTTTTGGAGAACATGTGATAGGTAAAGAGGTAGAGCAGGCTATGCAAGAAGCTACAAGTAATAGTGATGTTATAGTTTCAGAGTTTACAGTAGCACCTCAAATTAATCCAAAACAAGGATTGCCTTACCACGAATGGTTTGTAGAATTTGAAAATGAAGTTGAAAACTTAGAGTTGTTGGCAAGCAAGCTAGACGAATCTTTACAGAATCAAAATTCGTACTATAAAGATTTGATTCAAGGAAAAGTGCTTCAACCATTAAAAATAGCGACTGTAAAAAATCAAGGATTTACACACTATATGAAATCGGTTGGAAAACTTGGAGGACAAAATAAAATACCTAGACTATCTAACGACAGGGTGATAGCAGACATTCTTTATAAAAGTAATTTAGTTAATTAGTGTATCTTTACAGGTTAAATAAACTATATGAGTAAAAAACACCAAGGAAGAACAAGAGCACAAGAAAGTTCAAGCGCCATTGAGCGTATGTACATTACTATGCGTCATTTATTTAATCGAGGTTTTTATAAGCCTATGGGAGTTTCAGGCGAAACCCTTAGAGAAGCACTTTTGCTTTTAAGACCAGAAATTTATGGATCTATTGCAGAAGAGAAAGCTGAGTTAAATGGGCTATTATATGTTATCGACAGGCTTCCTATTGGTATTGAAGAATGTAGGTTTATTAACCTTACAAGTGATGAAGGTTATGGTAACTCACATTTTGAAGTAATTATTCCTCCTAAAAGAAGGCGTAATTGCTATAGAATAGATGAAGAGCAAATGAATATTGAAATCACGAGAGGACGTTCAGAAATCTATGATATTTTAACCCATTTAACCTTTTTGTTTGTTGAATCGCATAAAATTAGTAAGCGCGTAATAATTAATGAAAAAGGCGATACAACTCGCGATTGGATTAAGCTAGAAAGAGCTGTTTTGTCAGGTAAAAAACTTAGCCAAAAAGAGCGAGAAATTGCCATAACACATACGGCTAATATTTTAGGTAGAACTTTTGAAGAATTAACACATACATACTCTTTATTTGCTACTAAAACACAACCCGAGAGATTACTTCATATTGTTTATTGGCTAGGGAAGCTAGCAATAGAGGAGGTTGTGAAGAACACAAAAAGAACAGTTACTTTTAGTCCAGTTTTAAGAGAGCGTTTAGGACATCATATTCATGGTGAAATTTGGGCAAACAATATTAAGGAGGTTCTCAAGAAAAATAATTTATTGGAGCGTCCAATACATATTATTAGTGCTAATTTACACAGTGTAATGAATACGCTACATGCGCCAAAAGCTTTAAAAACAGGAACCTCCAAGAAAGATATTTTTCAGGTATATGAAGCTTTAAGCCAAAGTAACAGCGAAGCTTTACGAAGCAAAGTGACCAATGAGGCTTTAAAATCTGGGATGATTTATATTAAAGATACCTCAGGAACAAATATTGATGTTCAAATTTTTGATACAGCGAAAATTAATTTAGATTTTTTAGATTTAAAAATTAATAAAGACAATTCAAAATCAGAAAAACCAGTTATATTCGTGATGGATTATGCTTTTGGCGAACAGGCATTTGAAACTATTGATGAGTTTTTAAAGCCTTACGAAAATGGAGATGACAAAACACACATGAATGTTGAGTCAATTTCAATTATGGGTAAAGCAGGGATTTTAGAAGGTGGTAAAGGAGATATTATGATTCCATCGGCTCATATTTTTGAAGGTACTGCAGACAATTATCCGTTTACAAATGAGTTATGCAAAGAAGATGTTGCAGGACAAGGCGTTAATGTTTACGAAGGAGCTATGGTTACAGTATTAGGAACATCACTTCAAAACAAAGAAATTTTGAAGTTTTTCCATGATTCCACTTGGGATGTTATTGGATTGGAAATGGAGGGCGCGCACTACCAAAAAGCGATTCAATCTGCAGCAAGAATTAGAAAAAGCATTAACCCAGAAGTTAAAGTTAGATATGCCTATTATGCGAGTGATAACCCTTTAGAAACAGGAAGTACATTGGCCTCTGGAGGCTTAGGTACAAGCGGTGTAAGACCAACATATTTGATAACACGAAAAATTTTAGAACAAATATTTAATTCATAAATTATGAGTACAAATCTACCAGAACAACAACCATCGGAAGAAGTCGATTTAGGACAATTGTTTAAACTCATTGGTAATGCGTTCGAACGCTTTTTTAAATTTATTGGAAGTATCTTTAACAAGCTTTTTTTAGCTTTTGTATGGTTTGTGTTTTTTACAAAAAAGCATTTTTTAAAATTAGTAATTGCTGGAATTATTGGAGTCATTTTAGGTGTTGTAAAACAAAAAATTGAAGACCCAGTTTACAAATCAACTATAGTAATTAAGCAAAATTATGATACAGGGGAACACTTGTTTAACACCATTGAGTATTATAACTCACTTATTAAGCAAAAAGATTCAATTGAGGTATCTAAAATTTTTCAAATTAAACCAAAACAAGCAGCAGATATTATTGAGTTGGAAATGGAATCTAATCTTACAGATAATGAAAAACTACAACTGTTTGACGAGTATAGACAAAGCCTTGATTCCACTTTAGCTATTACTATTAACTATAAAGACTTTTTAGAGAACACTAAAGATTACAACTATAACATTCAAAAACTAACATTAAAATCAAAATCAAAAACCAACTTTAACCCAGTTTTAGACACTATTATTAGTAATATTGCTAATAGTGAGTTTTTTAAAAATGAAAAAGAGAAAAAGATAAGCGATTTAAACAGAAGAGATGAAGCTATTAATACTTCATTAAAAGAATCAAAAGAATTACAAGAAGTATATAAAAAGGTCTTGGATAAACCAACAGAGGAACAACCAAGAGGAACCACAACCATGATATCAGTAGGAGATTCTAAAGAGAAAAGCTTCACAAAAGAATATGAGCTTTTTAGTAAAGATTTAGAATTAAGGATGGATTTAGTAGAAAACGAAACAAACCGTAAGAATCTAGAAGACATTATTGAAATAGTATCTAGTCAAGATGGAGATGGTACTCGTGACAATAGAACTAAACTTTTTGGCATAGAAACAAGTTGGACTATTTCACTTAGTATTAAATTGATTTTGGTTTCTTTATTATTATTATTATTGATAGAATTTGTGAAATATTTAGAACGTTTTAAAGACAAAATATAATTTAATATGACTATTTTAATTACAGGAGGTGCGGGATTTATTGGGTCCCATGTTGTTAGGTTATTTGTAAATAAATACCCCAATTACCATATCTATAATTTAGATGCTTTAACATATGCGGGAAATTTAGAAAATTTGAAGGATGTTGAAAACGCACCAAATTATACATTTATTAAAGCAGATATTACAGACGCACATAGAATAGAGTTACTTTTTTCTAAGTACAAGTTTGATAGTGTGATTCATCTTGCAGCAGAATCCCATGTTGATAGATCTATAACAGATCCATTAGCTTTTGTAAACACCAATGTATTAGGAACAATAAACTTGCTTAATGCGTTTAAGTCTTTATGGAGCGATGATTTTACGGATAAGTTGTTTTATCACGTTAGCACCGATGAGGTTTATGGCTCATTAGGAAAAGCAGGGTTGTTTACGGAAACAACATCCTATGACCCTAACTCACCCTATTCAGCCTCTAAGGCAAGCTCAGATCATTTTGTAAGGGCTTATGGAGAAACTTATGGATTGCCTTATGTTATTACTAATTGCTCAAACAATTATGGTCCCAATCAATTTCCCGAAAAATTAATCCCACTTTTTATAAATAATATACTAAACAACAAACCACTACCTGTTTATGGTGATGGAAATTACACAAGAGATTGGTTGTATGTCATAGATCACGCCATAGCTATTGATTTAGTTTTCCATAATGGAAAGAATAAAGAAACATATAATATTGGAGGTTTTAATGAGTGGAAGAACATTGATTTGGTAAAGCTGCTTTGTGAACAAATGGACAAAAAACTACAAAGAATTCCAAGAACATCAGAAAAATTAATCACTTACGTTAAAGATCGTCCTGGACATGATTTGCGTTATGCAATAGATGCATCAAAGATTAACAAAGAACTTGGTTGGGAGCCTTCAGTTATCTTTGAAGAAGGTTTAAGGCTAACAATTGATTGGTATTTAAATAACAAAAGATGGTTAAATAGTGTTACCTCAGGAGATTATCAATCGTATTATCAAAAACAATATATCAACAGTTAATCTAAACTATGAAAGGAATTATTCTAGCTGGAGGTTCGGGAACAAGACTTCATCCACTAACTTTATCAGTAAGCAAACAATTAATGCCAATTTATGATAAACCAATGATATATTATCCGCTTTCAACGTTGATGTATTCAGGAATTAAGGAGGTGTTAATTATTTCTACACCTAAAGATTTGCCATTATTTGAAGATCTTTTAGGTGATGGCAAAAAATATGGCTGTAAATTTGAATACGCAGTACAAGAAGCTCCTAATGGTTTGGCCGAAGCGTTTATTATTGGGTCAGAATTTATTGGTAACGAAAAAGTTGCTTTGATACTGGGAGACAATATTTTTTATGGAACTGGTTTAGCAAAATTATTGCAAAGTAACAATAATCCTAACGGAGGTGTTATTTATGCTTACAGAGTTCATGATCCGGAACGTTATGGGGTTGTGGAGTTTAATGCCGAAGGGCGAGCGATTTCAATTGAGGAGAAACCATTAGAGCCAAAGTCAAATTATGCCGTTCCTGGCATATATTTTTATGACAACTCCGTTGTGAACATAGCGAAAAACATTGAACCAAGTCATAGAGGAGAATTAGAAATTACCGATGTTAATAAAGAGTATTTAAATCAAGGTAAATTAAATGTAAGCATATTAGATAGAGGGACTGCTTGGTTAGATACAGGAACGTTTCAGTCATTAATGCAAGCCTCACAATTTGTTGAAGTTATTGAAGAGAGACAAGGGTTAAAAATAGGGTCAATAGAAGCCGCGGCTTTTGAAATGGGCTATATAAGCGAAGAACAATTTATTGAGTTAGCAAAACCATTACTAAAGAGTGGTTATGGTAAAAATTTATTGGGCTTATTAAAGAACAAGAAATGATTGCCAAAGAAACAAAACTTAAAGGATGCTATATATTAGAGCCGAAGGTTTTTGAGGATAAAAGAGGATATTTTTTAGAAAGCTATAATAAAAATGTTTTTAATGAGGCTCTTGATTTAGAAGTAGAGTTTGTTCAAGATAATGAATCCTTTTCATCCAAGGGAGTATTAAGAGGACTTCACTATCAAGTTGGAAAGTTTGCACAAGCAAAACTAGTAAGGGTTATTAAAGGGTGTGTTTTAGATATTGCTGTTGATTTAACAGAAAATTCAAATACGTTTGGTCAACATGTGGCCATAGAATTATCCGAAGAGAATAAAAAACAATTGTTTGTCCCTAGAGGTTTTGCTCATGGATTTGTTGTATTGAGTGAAACAGCTATTTTCTCGTACAAATGCGACAATTTTTACAATAAAGAATCTGAACGTGGAATAATATTTTCTGATCATATTTTGAATATTGATTGGAAACTTCCCAAGAACCAACTCATTATATCTGAAAAGGATATAAATTTGCCAAAATTTGAAGACATTAGATTATGATTAATGTGTTGGTTACAGGCTCCAATGGTCAATTAGGCAGATGCTTGCAGGATATTGCGAATACTAACGAAGAAATCAAATGGTATTTTAAGAATTCTTCAGAGTTAGATATAACAAATAAAAAAACCACTAATGATTTATTCAAGAAAATCAAGTTTGATTATTTAGTGAATTGTGCCGCATATACAGCTGTTGATAAAGCTGAAAAAGAAAAAGCAAGAGCTTTTTTGGTTAATGCTGAGGCAATTAAATACTTGGCTGAATCTTGCAAAAATAATAATGTAACACTCATACACGTTTCTACCGACTTTGTGTTTGACGGGAACACAAAAACCCCTTATACAGAAATCGATTTACCAAACCCAATTAATGTTTATGGAGCTTCAAAATTAAAAGGAGAATCATATATTTGTGATGCATTAGAAAGTTATTTTATAATTAGAACCTCGTGGTTGTATTCTAAGTATGGCAATAATTTTCTAAAAACAATGTTAAGAGTTTCTAAAGAAAGGAAAGAATTAAATGTTGTCAATGATCAAATAGGAACTCCAACTTATGCCAGAGATTTAGCAGAGCTAATTTTTCACATTATTGACAAACAATGTAATGGTTATGGAATATATCATTACAGCAATATTGGTGAAATATCATGGTATGATTTTGCAAAAGCAATATTTGATTTTGTAAACAATGGCATAAAAGTGAATGCAATAAAAACAGAAAATTATCCAACTTTGGCAAAACGACCACAATTTAGTGTTTTAGATAGCGCTAAAACAAAAGAGTTCTTCAACCTTGAAATGCCGCATTGGTTAGTAGGTGTAAGAAAATGTATTAAAGAAATGGGTTAGAGTTTTAATAAATAACTCAATTAATATAATGGTATTATTGATATATTATTTAAAATAAAGTAATCAGTATAGAAGCAACAACAAATAATATTTTTAAACCAAAATTACTATATAATGAAAAAAATAATTTTAAGCTGCTTAGTTATATTTTCATTCTCTTGTAAGAATGAAGATAAAAAAGCAACCGAAGTTCAAACTCCAATTAAAAAAGAAGTTGTAAAAGACAACCTTTTTAAAATCATTATGGAAGCAAAAGTTAAAGAAGATGATAAATTTCAAGTATTTTTTACTGATGATTCACCTGAGGAGAGCTTTAGCGCCAACAAAAGGCTGGTTAAAAACATAGTGGGAAGTGAAGAGTTCCAGACATTAGAGTTTGTGCTTCCCAAAGAAGTTTTACCATTTAAATTTAGAATTGATTTAGGTGAAAATAGTTATGAAACGCTTGTTGAAATAGGAGTGATAAAATTAGAGTATAATAATGAAGTAATCGAAATTGACCCGCTGACTTTAGAACGTTTTTTCCAACCAAACATCTATTTACAAAAAACGGATAATGGATTTATGAGAAAAACCATTGATGGAAGATGTGATCCTTTTCTAATGTCTACTCCTTTACTAATTAAAAAAATAGAGCTAGAGCTTTAATTTATCTTTAGAAATATAGGGTTTATATGATCAATGTAACTAAAACATTCCTGCCTTCAATTGAAGAGTATACCAATCAAGTACAAAGGGCTTTTGATGCTGAGTGGATAACCAATAGAGGCGCCCTTGTGAAGGAGTTAGAAAATAATATTTCTAATTATTTGGAGGTTGATAATATAACCATAACCAATAACGGCACAACTCCATTGCAAATTGCCCTTCGCTTATTTGCAGATCAAGGAGAGGTTATTACTACCCCATTTAGTTATGTGGCAACAACAGCAGCTATCTTGTGGGATAGAAGCACCCCGGTTTTTGTAGATATTGACGAACAGCATTTGACAATTGATGAAACGAAAATTGAAGCTTCAATAACAAAGAGAACAAAAGCAATATTAGTAACGCATGTTTTTGGAAACCCGTGTAATATTGATGAGATTCAAAGAATAGCAAAAAAACATAATATTAAAGTAATATATGATGCAGCACATTGTTTTGGTGTTAAATATAAGGGACAGTCTGTTTTCAAATATGGAGATGTAAGCACATGTAGTTTTCACGCAACAAAACTATTTCATACAGGTGAGGGAGGAGCTATGTTTACTCAAGATAAAGAATTAATGCATAAATTATTTTATAGTCATAATTTTGGGCATGACGGTCCAGAAAATTTTCATGGACTAGGAATAAATGCGAAAATATCTGAGTTGCAAGCTGCAATGGGGTTAGCAGTTTTACCACATATGGATGCTATTCTAAAATCCAGAAAGAAAGTATGTGAATACTATGATGAACACCTCTCGTTTTTAAAGATACAACGACTAAAAATTAGAAAAGAAACTAATTGGAACTATAGCTACTATCCAGCTATTTTTGAAAATGAAGAGGAGTTAAAAAAAGTTCAAAATGCACTTAATGAAAAGCAAATTTTTCCTAGAAGATATTTTTATCCCTCTTTAAATAAAATAAAATATGTAAAAGGTTCTAGAATGCCAATATCGGAAAGTATTGCTTCAAGAATTTTGTGCTTACCTTTGTTTTTTGATATAAGTAAGGCTGATTTAAAGATTATATGTAACACAATTAATACTGCATTATGTTAATAATTGGGGCAAAAGGTTTTGCAAAAGAAGTCTTAGAAATACTACACCAAAACAACATTTTTGATAATATCGCTTTTTTCGATGACGTTAATCAAGACACACCTAATTTTCTATATGGAAGTTTTCCTGTTTTAAAGTCCATAGAAGAGGCTAAGCATTTTTTCTTAGAGTATAGTAATCAGTTTACTATAGGGATTGGCAACCCAAATTTGAGGTTTAAAATTTATGAATCATTTATAAAAATTGGAGGAAACTTAGTGTCTACCATAAGCCCGAATTCTGACATAGGTCATTTTGGAAACAGTATTGATGAAGGAAATAATATAACATCAGGAGTAATTATTACTAATGATGTAACTCTTGGCAAAGGCGTTTTAGTTAATTTAAACTCCACTATTGGGCATGATTGTAATATTGGCGATTTTGTTGAGATATGCCCGAATGTAAATATTTCGGGGAATTGTAATATTGGCGATTTTACTTTTATAGGAACAAGCGCAACAATTTTACCTAATCTAAATATCGGAAAAAATGTAATAATCGGAGCAGGGGCTGTAGTTACCAAAGATGTCCCTGATAATGTTTTAGTAATGGGTATTCCAGCTAAAATAATTAAGGAAATAAAATAATGATTGTACATTTGTTTGATGATGAGAAGTTTGTTGACGCAACAATTAAAAAATTTGAAGAAATAGAAAGCGGAATAAATAGGTATATAGTTTTTTCAAATTCTCAAAACCTTATTTATTCTAAGAATATTGATAAAATCGAGGTTCATACAAATAAATGGTATAAATTAGATTTCAACTTTATTTTTCAAGACTGTAGCCTTTTGGTTATACATTATTTAACCCCTTTAAAAACATTTATACTTAAAAATATGCCGAAAAGCATTCCTGTACTGTGGATGGTTTGGGGAGGAGATGCGTATTCTTATTTTAAAAATTTTGTAGAATATGAAGTTGAAACGAATAAACTCACAAAAAAACAACTTAAAACAAAAGTAAGAAATTCGTTGTTTTATGACCTTTATTATAAATTAAGGTATGGAGTGAGAACTATAAATAAAGAAAAAAACGCGCTTCAAAATATAAATTATTTATCTACTGTTTTGCCTCCTGAGTTCAATCTAATTAAAAGCGAATTTAATTTAAACGTATCATATATAAAGTTTAATTACGATAGTTTTAATAATATTTTTTATAATAAAAATGAACACTCTTTAGGGAAAAACATTTTATTAGGAAATTCGGCAACACAATCTAATAACCATTTGGATATCTTTAAAAAAATAGAAAGCGTAGAATCTTTATTAATCGTTCCTCTTAATTACGGCGATAATAAGTATTCTAAGATAATTATTAAGGAAGGATTTAAAAAATATAGGAATAACTTCAATCCACTTACAGAATTTTTACAATTAGAAGAATATCAAAAAATCATCCTATCATGTAATACAATGATAATGTACCATATTAGACAACAGGCACTAGGAAATATTTTGGTGGCATTATTCTTAGGAATCAGAGTTTTTCTTAACAAGAAAAGTATCACTTACGATTACTTAAAAAGTATTGGATTAAAAGTTTTTAGCTTAGAAGATGATATTAAATTTTTAGGAAAAGAATTAAATGATGGCGAAAAGAAAATTAATGCTAAACTTGTTGTAGATTATTGGGGCGAAGAAAAAATCTTAGAAGGAACATCCAATGTTATTGGGCTATATCACGCGTTAAAAAAATAAAATA
Organism: Pontimicrobium sp. SW4; assembly: GCF_039954625.1. NCBI lineage: Bacteria > Pseudomonadati > Bacteroidota > Flavobacteriia > Flavobacteriales > Flavobacteriaceae > Pontimicrobium > Pontimicrobium maritimum. The sequence continues at coordinate 3,069,669 of NZ_CP157199.1, read as the reverse complement.
AGAGGTATTCTTAAATTTTATGTCATTAAAAAAACAAGTTATCTTAGGTTTAAAATGGACTTCTTTTGCTACAATTTGTTTAGCAATAGTAGCCATTCTCAAGATAAGTATTCTTGCGAGGTTTCTTGAAAAATCAGATTTTGGTTTAATGGCTTTAGTAACTTTTGTGATGGGATTTATGAACCTGTTTAGTGACATGGGATTATCCACAGCTATTTTGCATAAACAAAAAATAACAAAAAAAAATTACGCAAGCTTATATTGGTTCAACATAATACTTTGTATTGTATTATACGGAGTGTTATTTCTAGTAACCCCTCTGGTTTCAAGCTTATATAATGAGCCAGAATTGAATTATTTAATTCCTCTTTTGGGCTTAAATTTAATTATATCAGGAATAGGAATTCAATTCAAAACTATTGAAACAAAAAACCTTGCATTTAAAAGCATAAGTCTTATAGATATTTTAGCTGCACTAATTTCACTTTTTGTAGCAGTTTGGTTAGCTGTTAATGATTATGGTGTATTGTCTTTAGTTTATTCAGCCCTGATACAATATTTAATTTCAAATCTTCTTTTTTTAATTATAGGTATAAAAAAGCACGGTTTATTACTTCATTTCAGATTATCTGAAACACTTCCATTTTTAAAAATAGGCATTTACCAAGTAGGTGGGCAAGTAGCAAATTATTTTAATAGAGATTTAGATATACTTTTAATTGGAAAGTTCTTTTCTACTGAAATATTAGGAGGTTATAGCTTAGCAAAACAACTTGTATTTAGACCAGCTCAAATTATTAACCCTATTTTAGTTAAAGTTGCATCACCAACATTGGCTAAATTTCAAAATCAAAATGATTTATTGAAGAAGAATTATTTAAAATTAATAAACATTGTATCTTCTTTAAATATATCTGTTTATTTGGTCATCGTTTTGTTTGCGCCATTAATTGTTCAAATAGTTTATGGTACTGATTTTTATAACATTGTAAACTTAGTAAGAATACTAAGTTTTTATATGATTTTTAGGGCAATAGGAAACCCCATAGGAAGCTTAGTAATTGCCACAGGTAGGACAGATTTAGAGTTTAAATGGAATGTTATGAGTCTATTAATTATGCCAATATTTATATATATAGGATCAATGTTTGGTGTTGTTCAAGTATCACTCTCACTAACCTTTGCTATGATTTTGTTGTTTGTGCCAAGTTGGAAATTTTTAGTTAATAAGATGACAGGTGCAACATTAAAAGAATATATTATAGCGATTATTAACATTAAGTTTGATTTTATTTATAAAACCAAAAATCACTAATTATCTTATTCTAAAATGGCCTATTTTAAAGAATTATATAAGTTAAGCTTTTACTTTATTATATTAATCGTTTTTGTATTTGGAGGGTTTTTGCAATTTGTTTTTGGAGCTTCAAATACAATTATAACGTTTGGCATTGTTGTTACCACATACATACTATATTTTTTACATGCTTTATTAAAGAACAAGGTAGTTTTAAATAGGGTTGTTTTGTCCGCTTTCACGTTCATCTTTGTAATTTACTTATCAGCATTCATTAATGGGAGTGATTTTATTTCAACAAATGTGTATTTACTTTTTCCATTATTACCTCTAGGAGTTTTTTTATTCTCTTATATAAATTATAAAGAGAATATTATTAATCACAATAAAATTTTAAGGCTATTTTATTATATAGCAATCATTCAGTTTCCAATATTATTAATACAAACTTACTTTTATGACTTTCTTATTCAATTTAATAATAGCGGACAAATTATAGAATGGTTTGATTTTATGTTTGGCAGTTTTTTTGTAAAATCGGATCACTCATTGGCCATTTTTCTACTATTTATCATAACAAGTATTTTATTAAATAGGAGGGGTTTCAAAAGCAAATTAAAACACCCATGGTTTTCCATTATATATTTAAGTGTTACGGTATTTTTTACTGAATCAAATATTTCAAAATTTTTTTTGGTACTTTTATTAGCAGTATCGATTTTATTCCCTCTTTATAAAAAACACAAACATAGTTTAAGGTTTAAAATTATCTCGCTAATAATGCTGGTAATATTGGCTTCAATAACGTATAATTTAAAAGATCAACAATTCATAAAAGATCGCTTTGGAGGGTCGTTAGACAGGCAGTTTTCTTTAAGAACAGCCGAACGACAATATGAGCTTGGAAATGCAAAAAGAAGCCAAATATTAATTCTTATGATTAACAAAATTGAAATAAAATGGATAGGAGATGGTCCATATTCGTATTTTGACATTCGCACAGGTAAGTTTAAAAAAACGAAACATTTCACCCAAATTATTTGGACTTATTTTGACCTTGGACTCATTGGTTTGGTAGTACTGTTTGCATACATTTTTAGCCTTATAAAGTATTTGGATATAGATAAAGGTTGGCCTAAGTTGTTATTTACAGGAGTTATATTGGTTTATGCATTTTACACTACGATTTTATCAGATATTGCAATAATGCTAAGTTTAATGATTATTTTTAACAAAAAAATTGATGAATCTAGTAATAATTCCATTTCACGATTGGAGGAAAAGTGAAAAAGAGGGCTTTAGAACCAGAGATGTCCATTTAATTAAAGCTCTTTCTAAAAACTCGAATGTAGACAAATTGTTAGTCGTAAATAGACCTTCAACATGGTTTGAATTTATTTACAAGAGAAAGACTAAAACCATGAAGGGGACAGTTGTTTTAAAAAAGGAAAAATTCTCTCTCACCAAGGTTGATTCTAATATATATGTAACTGATTATTTTTCTTCGGATGTTTTTGGTCAAATTTTCAAAAAGCACTTATGGTTTGTAGACAAATATGTTGATAATAAGTACTTGGATTTTATAAAATTATCGTGCAATACATTAGGTATTGAAAAGTTCAGCCTTATTAGCCAAAACATTTTTTCTTACAAATTAGCACTAAGATTAAACTGTAATAAAAAGCTTTTTGATGCTTGGGATAATTTTTTGAAGTTTCCAGCATATAAAAAAATAAATACAAAATTAGAAGCGGGGTATGGTGCTTTAGCAGAAAATATTTTAAACTGGTCTACTAATTCAAATGAAAACGTAAATTTTTTTAAATCAAAATTTAATGTAAAAAACATAATCTTAATAAAAAATGGAGTCAAAACTAATTTTATTAATAATAATGAATTACCACAAGACTTAAAAGAAATTAAGAGACCTATCATTGGGTTTGGGGGTAAATTATCATATTTATTAGATTATGAGTTAATAAATTTTATAGTAGAAGACAACCCATTTCTGTCATTTGTTTTTGTGGGTCAAGTATTGGATAAAACAGTCTTTAATAAAATAAACAAAAGAAAGAATGTTTTTTTCCTTGGTGACAAACACTACGCTATTTATCCTAATTATGTACAAAATTTTGACATCTGTATTATACCTTATAATATAAATGAAGGGCAACACGGAGGGGATTCCATAAAGGCATATGAATATTTGTTAACGGGAAAAAAGGTAGTTGGAACAAAAGGCAACGGATTGTTAGCCCTAAAAGAACACTTGTACCTTGTAAATGATAAGTTTGAATTTTCAAGCGAATTAAAAAGCACAAAAAATTTGAAACCAATCATTAATATTAATGATCATTCTTGGGAGTCAAAAGCCAATGTTTTAGTTAAAACTTTAAACGAGCAATTTACACATGATTAAATTTAAGCATAGAGAAAAACTACAACTATTCCTACTTTGCTTAGTTTCTTCTACGATACCATTTCTAGTAAATATTGGGAATGCAGCTATCATACTAGCTGTGATAGCCAATATAGTTTTTTTAAAAAAACAGAGCATTTTAAAAATCAAGTCTTTTAAAGCTAATTTTCTTATCATTTTTTTTGTTATTTCTTTAATTAGCAGCGCTTTCAGTGAGGAAAGTTTAGAGGGATTTAAGCATTTAGATTTAGTTTTACTACTTGTTTTAATCACTTTGGTAATGATTAATTCTAATATTAACAAATTTACAATTAATAAAATATTAAAATATTTTTACCTAAGCTCGGTTTTAAGTACTGCAATACTAATAGGATATGCCATAATTAAGATTATTAAAGCTTCTGAATTAAGCACAATAATCTTTCACGGCTTTACAGGTTTGTATGATCAACATCCAGTATATTTTTCTATGTACTTGTCCCTCTCTCTATTTATTTCAGCTTCATTTGATCGTGATGCTAGGAGTAAAAAAATATTTACGCCTAAGTTTATCTATCTTTTTAACTCGATTTTACTGGTAGGATTAATTTTATGTGCCTCAAAGGCAGTTTTAGCATTTAATTTTATTGCGTTTAGTGTTTTTTACCTTCTAAAAATTAGAAAAACGAAAACGAGGATTAAATATATTATAACTTTTGTTGTTACAGGTTTTTTAATTTTTAATATACCATTTATAAAAGACAGGTTTGTTGAAGGCATAAGCTTTAGTAAAGAAATAGCTTTGTTTAAACCTACTAATGATTATATCAAAAAGAAAGTATTTACTTATGATGAAAAAGAAGCTATTAGCGACTTAGAATTAAGGTATATTTGTGGGAGTATTGGTTTATACCACTTAATAAAGGACAATAAAGTTTATTTTGGATATGGACAAGGTGACACTAAAAATTATTTAAACTATTATTATTTTTCATATAACTTAGGGCCTAATTGGTTTGAAAATAGAAATGTTCATAACCAATATTTACATTTTTTGATAATGTACGGTATTTTTGTTTTAACTTTTTTCTTAGCGTATCTATTTTATAGTTTTAGAAAGGCAATTAATAATAAAAATAGACTTCATCTATTTTTCTTGTTATTAACTAGCTTTGTCTTTATATTCGAAGTTGTTTTAGTTAGGAATAAAGGAATAATTTTCTTCTATTTTTTTAACTCACTTTTTCTTTTTAATTACGATACCATTGAAGATAGCAATATTAGGAACTAGAGGAATACCCAACTACCATGGTGGTTTTGAACAATTTGCAGAATATTTTTCTTGCTTTTTGGCGAAGGAAGGGTATAGGGTTTATGTATATAATTCTCATACACATCCTTTTCAAGAAAATAGTTATAATGGAGTAAATATTATCCATTGTAATGACCCTGAAAATAGAATAGGTACAATAGGTCAGTTTATCTATGATTTAAACTGTATTAAAGATACTAGAAAACGGCAGTTTGATGTAATACTTCAATTAGGTTATACCAGTAATTCAATTTGGCATAATTTTTTACCTAAAACCTCAGTAATAATTACAAACATGGATGGACTGGAATGGAAAAGATCAAAATATAAAAAACCTGTTCAAAAATTTTTAAAATATGCAGAAGGATTAGCTGTTAAGAGCAGTGATTATTTAATTTCAGATTCAATAGGAATCCAAAACTATTTAAAGAAAACTTATAATAGAGAATCGACATATATTGCTTATGGAGCCAATGTTTTTAACGAGCCAGACGAAAACAAATTAGAAGAGTATAATGTAGAACCCTATAGCTATAATATGTTAATTGCTAGAATGGAACCAGAAAATAATATAGAAACAATACTAGACGGCGTTTCTAAAGCAACTAAAAAGACACCTTTTTTAGTTGTAGGAAAGCATGATGCAAACGAATTTGGTGCATATCTAAAGAAGAAGTTTAAAGATGTTAATCATATAAGATTTATTGGAGGCATATACAATCTTAAACACTTAAATAATCTTAGGTATTATTCTAATTTATATTTTCATGGGCATTCTGTCGGTGGAACTAATCCTTCATTATTAGAGGCAATGGCTTCACACTCCCTTATTATAGCTCACAACAATATTTTTAACAAGGCAATACTTAAAGGTGATGCCTTTTATTTTAATGACTCGAGTGAAGTAAAACATTATATAGATAAAACGCTTAAGTTAGATAATTCTGAACGTATTAAACAAGTAGTGAATAAAATCAACACGAAGTTTACTTGGGAGAAAATTAATCATGAGTATTTAAATTTACTAAAAAAAGCACTGAAAAACCCCCATTAAAATAAACCTTAAATAATCTTTTTAGTTAAAAGAGAGTTTAACATATTAGTTTTATATTTTTGCTTCATAAAAGTTTGTGAATGAAAATAGCAGTTATAGGTACAGGATATGTAGGCTTAGTCACAGGAACCTGTTTAGCTGAAACAGGCAACGAGGTACTTTGTATAGATATAGATGAAAGAAAAGTAAAGCAAATGCAAAAAGGTGTGGTACCAATTTATGAACCGCATTTAGATGTACTGTTTGAAAGAAACATAAAAGCAGGAAGATTAAGGTTTTCTACAAGCTTAGACGAAGGGCTAGGTCATGGTGATATTATTTTTTTAGCATTGCCAACACCTGAAGGAGGTGATGGTTCGGCAGATTTGTCATTTGTGTTGGGAGTCGCCAAAGAAATCGGAAAAAAAATACAATCATATAAAGTGATTGTAGACAAAAGCACAGTACCAGTAGGAACAGCTGATAAAGTAACAGAGGTTATTTCTAAAGAAACTAATGTTGATTTCGATGTGGTTTCAAATCCTGAATTTTTAAGAGAAGGTTTTGCAGTGGACGATTTTTTAAAACCAGAACGCATAGTCATTGGTTCAGAATCTGAAAGAGCTATTGACTTAATGAAAAAGCTATACAAGCCATTTGTTCGCTCTGGAAACCCAATAATCGTCATGGATGAGCGAAGTGCTGAACTCACTAAATATGCAGCAAATTCGTTTTTGGCAACTAAAATAACTTTTATGAATGAGATTGCTAATTTTTGTGAAAAGGTAGGTGCAGATGTCGATAAAGTTCGTGTTGGAATGGGTACAGACTCGCGTATAGGTAAACGTTTTTTATTCCCAGGAATTGGTTATGGAGGTTCTTGTTTCCCAAAAGACGTAAAAGCACTTCATAAATCTGGTAAAGATGCTGGTTATCAGTTTGATATTCTCAATGCCGTTATTAAAGTAAATGATGTCCAAAAAAAGATACTAATTCCTAGAATCGAAACGCATTTCAAAGGTGATATAAAAGGTAAAACCTTTGCTATTTGGGGGTTGGCATTCAAACCAGAAACGGACGACATTAGAGAGGCGCCTTCATTGTATATTATTGAAGAGCTATTACAAAAAGGTGCAAACATACAAGTATTTGATCCAGAAGCTATGCCAAATGTAAAACGTAAGTTTGGAGATAAATTAAACTACACATTAAACAAGTATGAAGCTGCTACTAATGCTGATGCTCTAATAATTTGTACTGAATGGAGTATTTTTAGAACACCAGATTTCAATAGATTAAAAGAGGAGTTAAATGCACCTATAATATTTGACGGAAGGAATTTATTTGATATTGAAGATATGCAAAATGAAGGTTTTCAATATAACTCTATAGGACGAAAATCAACACATATATAAGTTTTGAAAAAGGTTTTAATAACAGGAGCTGCCGGTTTTTTAGGGTCTCATTTATGTGATCGATTTATTGATGAAGGCTTTCTTGTTATCGGTATGGACAACTTCATTACAGGAGACCCATCAAATATTTCACATCTCTCTAGCAATCCTAATTTTGAGTTTATAGAACATGATGTCACCGAGTTTATTGCTATAGAAGGTACGCTAGATTATATTCTACATTTCGCTTCACCAGCAAGCCCAATCGATTATTTAAAAATTCCAATTCAAACCTTAAAAGTTGGTTCCTTAGGGACACATAACTTATTGGGATTGGCTAAAGCAAAACAAGCTAGAATACTCATTGCATCGACTTCAGAGGTTTATGGTGATCCATTGGTACACCCACAATCTGAAGATTATTACGGTAATGTTAGCACTATTGGACCTAGAGGTGTTTACGATGAAGCCAAACGATTTCAAGAATCCATTACCATGGCATATCATCGATTTCATGGATTGGAAACTAGAATTGTACGCATATTTAATACATATGGTCCAAGAATGAGACTTAACGATGGACGTGTTATTCCTGCCTTTATGGGACAAGCATTACGAGGTGAGGATTTAACGGTTTTTGGAGATGGATTACAAACGCGTTCGTTTTGTTTTGTTGATGATCAAGTAGAAGGGATTTTTAGGCTGCTATTTAGTGATTATATTTATCCAGTAAATATTGGAAACCCAGATGAAATTACGATTTTAGATTTTGCAAAAGAAATCATAGGACTAACACAGACAAACCAAAAAATAATTTATAAAGAATTACCTGTAGATGACCCTTTACAACGACAACCAGACATTAGTTTAGCAAAACAGCTTTTAGATTGGGAGCCAAAAATTGGAAGAACAGAAGGGATGAAGAAAACTTTTAATTATTTTAGAGGGTTATCAAAAGAAAAACTCTACAAAAGAGAGCATAAAGATTTTTCAAATCATATAAAAAAATAGTGTGGCATACAGACAAGGGAGGTATTCGAATTTAATTACACCATTATTTTGCTTAGTTGATTTAATAATAATTACTAGTACAATATCATTATTTAGTATTAACATCACTAATATTTATATTTTCACTGCTTATATTTCTCTGACTTGGATTATAATTTCTTTTAAAAACCACTATTATAATGTACGAAGACATACAAGAGCTGTTCAATTATTTATCCTTCTATTTAGGCAAATAATTTTATATGCATTAGTACTTTATGCATTCATAGGGTTCTTTAAACAACCTAACATTAGCAGGTTAGCGCTCGGACAGTACCTGATAGCTGTATTTCTCTTGCTAACCATATTTAAGGTTCTATCATTCTTTTTATTAAAAAAATATCGAGCTAAATTAGGCGGAAATAAAAGAAATGTGATTGTAATTGGTGATAATGAAAAAGTAAGACAGCTTATTGCTATATTTAAAACAAGACCAGAATTTGGCTATCAATTTAAAAAGCAATTTAACATTGAAAAAAGTATTGAAAACTTAAGCACATGCTTTAATTATATTATAGATAATGATATTGACGAGATTTATTTTTCTGCTTCAAAATTATCTAATGAACAGATTAATAAGCTTGTTGATTTTGCCGACAATAATTTAAGGGAGGTGAAATTTATACCAGATAATAAAGATATTTTCACAAAGAAATTGAAATATGAATACTATGATTACATTCCAATTTTATCTATAAGAACAATTCCTCTTCAGGAACCAATAAATAAGTTCACTAAAAGATTATTTGACATAATTTTTGCCTCGGCAATAATTCTTTTTTTACTATCATGGTTAACACCTTTATTGGCAGTCATTATAAAGTTAGAATCAAAAGGGCCTGTGTTTTTTAAACAAGTTAGAAACGGATTTAACTATAAAGAGTTCGCCTGTTATAAATTCCGATCTATGACGCCTAATAAGAATGCGCATTTGCATCAAGCAACAAAAGGAGACCAAAGAGTGACTAGGGTTGGAAGATTTATTCGCAAGACTAGTATAGATGAGTTACCTCAGTTTTATAATGTGTTGTTTGGAGACATGTCTGTTGTTGGACCTCGCCCACACATGGTAAGCCATACAAATATGTATGCTCAAAGAGTAGATAAATTTATGGTGCGTCATTTTGTAAAACCTGGAATTACTGGTTTAGCTCAGGTAAGTGGTTATAGAGGGGAGGTTGAGACAGACAAAGACATAATAGGAAGAGTAAAGTATGATATTTTTTATATCGAAAACTGGTCGACATTCCTTGATTTAAAAATCATCGTTCAGACTTTTATAAACGCTATAAAGGGAGAAGAAAAAGCCTATTAGATGGTTTCAATAATTACACCATCATACAACTCAGAACGGTATATAGCTACTACTATTCAATCTATTATTAGTCAAACCCATAACGATTGGGAATTAATAATTGTTGATGATGCTTCAATTGATAATACTTGCATCATCATTTCTGAGTTTACTAAAGAAGACAAACGCATAAAACTTATAAAGCAGCCTAAAAACTTAGGTGCTGGGGTAGCAAGAAACACAGCAATTAACATAGCTAAAGGAAATTACATAGCTTTTTTAGATGCAGATGATATATGGAAACCTAATAAGTTAGAAATTCAACTAGCTTATATGAAATCCACAAAAGCAGCGATTTGTTTTTCATCCTATGAATTAATAAGTGAACAAGGAAAACCATTGAATAAAATAGTCGAGGCTTTACCAGAGCTTACTTATCAAAAACAGATTAAATGCAATTATATAGGCAACTTGACAGGTATTTATAATGTTGACATATTGGGTAAATTATATATGCCAGACATAAAAAAAAGACAAGATTGGGTGATGTGGTTAAGTGCTATAAAAAAAGGAGGTCCAGCACGTGGAATTAAAGAATCTCTAGCTTACTATAGAGTTAGAAAAGGAGCTCTTTCATCTAATAAACTTAACTTAATCACCTATAATTTTAATGTGTATAAGGAGGTATTAGACTTTGGGTTTCTTAAATCAACCAGATACTTGATATTGTTTTTATTTGAATACTTTTTTGTAAAGTCAAAGCAAACTAAAAAGTTATAGCTTGGGGTTAAGGAGTGAAGTAAACTGTTTCAACTTTCCTTTTTTTGTTCGCTCTAGGTGACTTTTTTTAGTAAAAAAAACATCTACTCCAGACTCCAAATATTTAGCCAAAGCCTCATTAATCCTCTTTTTTTGATCATCATTTAAAGCGTTTTCTGACACATATTCTATTTCAAACCTATTTAAAGCATGTTGCAAAACCTTAATTTCTTGTATAGAGCCATCGTCTTTCATAACGGATTTTGTGACATAATAAAAAGAGAGACCAGGCGCAGTTTTCCCACTTGGCAGTTTTACATAATCTTCTTTTCTGCCTGTAAGCGTTTTTAGTACGCTTGTTTTTTTATCAACAGTATTAATGCTTCCTATATCTCCAATCTCGTATCTTATAAAAGGATGCGCTTTATTGAATAAATCAGTAATTACAATCCTTCCCTCTTCTCCGTAAGGCAAAATATTCCCTTGATTATCTAAAATTTCAACATACAGATTTAAATTATTTAAAACCCATTGTTCATCTTTTTCAAGAGCAATTAAGCCAAATTCAGCAGACCCATATTCATTTATTATTGGAATATTAAATGCTTTTTCAAGCAATTTTTTGTCTTCCTCAGAAAGCATTTCTGAAGTTGGTAAACACGCCTTTAAAGTAGGGCAGATTTCAGAGAGGATCAAGTTTCTTTGTAATAAACGCTTTGCAAAAGCCACTATAACAGATGTATATCCTGTCATAAAAACGAAATCTGTTTTTTTAAATTTCTTAACCCAATTATCTAAGGCAGTTTCCGAAAGATCAAAAACATTAAATCGATAACGATTCGTCACCCAATCTTTAAAACGCTCTTTATAATACCCTTTTTTATCTAAAGGAATTCCATAAAAACGCGCTTGTTTTGTATGAAATATAGAATACCATCCATACCATTCTTTAAAAATTGCCCATGTCATTGCGTGACAAAATTTGTCTTTAGCAAACACAAATGGATCTCCAGATGAACCAGATGTTTTGTTAACGTAAACATTTTTAACAGTATAGTTTTCCGACAATCTATCCTTTAGAGGTTGTTGCAAATCACGCTTAGTCATTACAGGAATCGTGTCCCAATCTAAAAGATTTACATTTTTGGCAAGTGATTTATAAAACGAAGTGTGTTTTATATGGTATGAAACAATGTCTTTCTTTTTCTGAGTAATGAATGTTTCAAACTCAGATTCAGATTTTTCTTGAATCTCTTTCAAAGCACGTTCAGCTTTACTAATTGGAAAGCGGTTACATCGTAAAGAAAGATTGAATAAATTCAAAAGAAAATTTAGATAATATGTTTTTGTAAAATAATTGTTTTTTAAGCTTAAAAGCAATTATTTTTGCGCAAACAACACTTCAATGAATATATTAATTCTAGGTTCTGGTGGAAGAGAACATACTTTCGCTTGGAAAACTGCTCAAAGCCCATTATGTAAATCCCTTTATGTTGCTCCAGGAAACTCTGGAACTGCTAAAATAGCAACCAATATAAATATTGGTGTTACAGATTTCGAAGCGATAAAATCTTTGGTTTTAGATAAAGAAATTGAGATGGTAGTTGTTGGGCCTGAAGATCCTTTAGTACAAGGTGTTCACGATTTCTTTTTAAATGATACTGAATTAAAAGATGTAGCTGTTATTGGTCCAGAAAAAGCAGCAGCCGAATTAGAAGGCAGTAAAGAATTTGCTAAGGAGTTTATGTATCGTCATAATATACCAACTGCAGCTTACCAAAGTTTTAATGCATCAAATGTTGAAGAAGGTTATGCGTTTCTAGAAACCTTAAACCCTCCTTATGTTTTAAAAGCCGATGGATTGGCGGCTGGGAAAGGTGTTTTGATTCTTAACGATTTACAAGAAGCAAAAACTGAGTTAAAAAACATGTTGGTTGATGCTAAATTTGGGGAAGCAAGTGCCAAAGTAGTGATTGAAGAATTTTTAGACGGCATTGAATTAAGTTGCTTTGTGTTAACCGATGGAAAGAATTACAAGATTCTACCAACAGCAAAAGATTATAAACGTATCGGCGAAGGTGATACAGGCTTAAATACTGGAGGCATGGGAGCAGTATCTCCAGTACCTTTTGCAACCCAAAGGTTTTTAGACAAAATAGAAGAACGCGTCGTAAAGCCTACTATTTCTGGACTTCAAAAAGATAATTTGCCATATAAAGGCTTTGTGTTTATTGGCTTGATAAAAGTTGGTGACGATCCAAAGGTAATTGAGTACAATGTTAGGATGGGAGACCCAGAAACCGAAGTAGTGCTACCAAGACTAAAAAACGATTTGGTTGAAGTTTTCCAAGCAATTGCAAATCAAACTTTAGATAAGATAGATATAGAAATTGACGAACGCTCTGCAACAACTGTGATGTTAGTTTCCGGTGGTTATCCTGAAGCTTACGAGAAAGGAAAGGAAATTTCAGGAGTAGAAACCATTACAAATTCTATACCTTTTCATGCAGGCGCTAAACTAGAAAATGGAAAAATTATAACGTCTGGTGGACGTGTTATGGCAATAACTTCTTTTGGGAATGATTACGAAGAGGCACTAAAAAAATCTTATCAAAGCATAGAAAAACTACATTTCGATAAGATGTATTATCGTAAAGATATTGGTTTTGATTTATAAGTATGAATGCGAAGTAATGCTTTTATCCTCTTCGCCTCTATCGTTAAACCCTTTTAATTGTAGCATCCAGTAAGTAAATGCGACTATTCCAATAACAATAAATATCCACGAAACAATATTTGCAGCCCACCAATTTTCAAGCTCTAATTCTCTTAAACCATCTAATGGCAAGAATAATACATCTACAAATAAATCTTGAATGGCATAAAAAAAGTCTTTCATTGTAATAATATTATATTTACATAGCAAATATACAAACTCTTTAAATGATTACAAGATTTTTTAGTACTTCTAAACCAATCCACCTTGTACTTGTATCTATTTTTGTATTAGGGTTGTTTTTAGCTGTTAGATTGGATTATTATTCTGAAGGTATAAGTTTACCACAAACAGGTAAAGAATTGTTATTATATGGTATAACACTGTTATCTATATTTGTACTCTCTTTTTTTGTAAACAAGAACAATCTAACTAAACAAAATAGTTTCAAAATTTTAGTGTTCAGCTTGTTTTTAGCATGTATTCCTGCAACAATACAATATGGAACTATTATTGCTTCAAACGTATTTATTTTATTTGCTATAAGACGAATAATAAGTTTAAGATCTAATTTACATATCAAGAAAAAATTATTTGATGCTGCCTTTTGGATTGCCTTAGCATCGTTGTTTTATTTTTGGTCTATCTTGTTTTTAATTTTGGTTTTTGCTGCGTTAGTGTTTTATTCTATTGGTCAATCAAATAATTGGATGATTCCTTTTACTGGCATTTTAACCGTCATTTTAATCATTATTAGTTATAATATCTTGACCCAAGATACCTTTGGAGATATTAATATGTATGTAGATAATGCCGCGTTTGATTTTTCTAACTATAAAACACCTAACTTAACAACTTCAATAACCATTATTTCGTTATTGAGTATTTGGGCTTTATTCTTCTATGTTAAAAAGTTACAGGATAAATCTAGAGCGCTTAGACCATCATTTACCTTAATTTTAATTGCCTTTATTATTGGGGTTGTAATAGTGATTTTAGCACCAAATAAAAATGGAAGCGAATTTATTTTTCTATTTGCGCCACTTGCTATTATTATGGCTAATTATATCGAGTCTATAAAAAAAGCTTGGCTTTCGGAGGTGTTTATATGGCTATTGATTATTACACCAATTTTTCAATTAGTGTTTTAGCTTATTACCAAACGCTAAATCTCCAGCATCGCCTAATCCAGGAACTATATAGCCCTTATCATTCAAATTTTTATCAATGGTAGCAATCCATAAATGGGTGTTCTCTGGAAAACGATCTTTAATATAATCAACACCAGCTTTAGCACCAATAACACTTAAAATATGAATCTGTTTTGGTATTCCATGAGATTTTAAAGCCTCATAAGTTAATGCTAATGATTTCCCAGTGGCCAGCATTGGGTCAACTAAAAGAAGTGTTTTATTTTCCAAATTTGGGCTTGCAATATACTCTACAATAATCTCAAAATCGGTATCGTTTAAATGATGTCTGTAAGCAGAAATAAATGCATTTTCGGCTCTATCAAAATAGTTTAAAACACCATTGTGTAGCGGTAAACCAGCTCTCAAAACTGAGCAGATTACAATATCATCTTTTGGTATATTTTGTTCTGTGTTACCTAAAGGCGTTTCAACACTAATAAGGTTATAGCTTAATGTTTTGCTCATTTCATAACTTAAGACCTCACCAATTCGCTCAATATTTCGCCTAAACCTCATTTTGTCGTTTTGAACAGAAACATCTCTTATTTCAAAAATAAAATTATTTAAAACAGAGTCCACGTTTGAGAGATTATGAATGTTCATTTTACGTAATTATGGTTGAGTAAAGTTAATTAAATAGAAGTATATTTGCACTTTATAAGCACAAAGATATGTTTTCAGATAAGGCTAATGCCATTTTTCAAGATGTTATTAAAACCTATAAAGTTTTAAACACTGTTGACCAACCTTTTACAAATAAGTACGATAAAAAAGAAGATTTAATAGCACATTTATTATACAGAAAATGTTGGATAGACACAGTTCAATGGGCTTATGAAGACATTATTAGAGATCCAAATATTGAGCCAGTTGCTGCTTTAAAATTAAAGCGAATGATTGACGCCTCCAATCAAGACAGAACAGATACTGTTGAATATATTGACAGCTATTTTTTAAATAAACACAAAGATGTTACTGTAAAACCAGAAGCAAAGATAAATTCTGAAAGTCCAGCTTGGGCAATTGATAGGTTGTCGATTTTAGCGTTAAAGATTTACCATATGCATTTGGAAACGGTTAGGAATGATGCATCACAACAGCATAAAGACGCTTGTCAAAAGAAATTAAATGTACTACTTGAACAACGTGTAGATTTATCAACTGCTATTGATGATTTACTTGAAGATATTTCTAATGGCAATAAATACATGAAGGTGTATAAGCAAATGAAAATGTATAATGATGATGAGCTTAATCCAGTTTTAAGAGCACAGAAATAATTTTTCATTATATTTCTGAGACTCATTATAAAGTTTTGAATGAGTAATTTACCTAAACACATTTTAGTTATTCGTTTGTCCGCAATGGGAGATGTCGCTATGACTGTTCCCATATTACGACAGCTTACCAAACAATATCCTACTGTTAAACTAACTGTATTAACTAGAAGTTTTTTTACGCCTTTTTTTAGAGATATAGAAAACGTTTCTGTTTATGCTGCTGATTTAAAGGGAAAGCACAAAGGTGTTTTTGGTCTTTATAAATTATCTAGAGAACTCAAACACTTAGAGTTTGATGCTATTGCAGATTTGCATAACGTTCTTAGAAGTAATGTACTAAAACTGTTTCTTAATAATAAAAAGTACGTTCAAATAGATAAAGGAAGACAAGAAAAAAAAGAATTAATATCTGGAAAATACTTTAGGCAACTTAAAACTACGCATCAACGATATGCAGATGTTTTTTCAGTACTTGGATTTAAACTTGATATGAATTCACCTTCATTTCCAAATCCGATTATTTTAAGCAATGAAACTAAGGAGATTGTTGGAGATAAAAATAAACCTTGGGTTGGTATTGCTCCTTTTGCAGCTTTTAAAAGTAAAACATATTCCAGAGAGCTGATAAAAGAAGTCATTAAATCTCTTAGCAAAACTAATACCATTTTACTTTTTGGAGGTGGATCAAACGAAATAAAGACCTTAGACACTATAGAGAGTTCATATACCAACACTATTAATCTCGCTGGTAAACTCTCTTTAGATGAAGAATTGGATGTTATTTCCAGCTTAGATTTGATGATATCGATGGATTCTGGAAATGCACATATAGCAGCAATGCTAGGTGTTGAGGTGGTTACGCTTTGGGGAGTTACACATCCTTATGCAGGGTTTTATCCTTTTAATCAAAAACCAGAGAATGCTTTACTAGCAGATAGAAAGCAGTTTTCTTTAATTCCTACTTCAATTTATGGCAATAAATTTCCAGAGGGATACGAAGAAGCAATTAACTCAATAACGCCTCAAGAAATAGTTTTAAAAGCTGAGAAGATTCTACAAAAAAGCCTCACATAAAGTGAGGCTAGGTTAAACGTTATAAATAGACATAGATAATCCTAAAAAAGATTAACGTTTAAATCCACTACTAATGTATTCGTTTTTAAAACACATAAAAATTTTGTGTAGGAAAATATGTATTCAATTCGATGAAATGCATAATTCAAAGATTAAAAACAAATAAATCAGACGAATAACATTATTTATATAGATTTTTGGACTTATACGTCGTCATAGTCTACTATAATTTTATTGGATGTTGGATGTGCTTGACATGTTAAAATGAGTCCTTCTGCAAGCTCGCTATCAGTTAAAATATTGTTTTGTCTCATAGTTGCTTCTCCTTCTTTAATTCGTGCAATACAACTACTACAAATACCGCCTTGACAAGAATATGGCACATCTAAATCTTCATCAAGGGATGCTTCAAGAATATTTCTTTTTTGAGACATTTCGAATGCTGTTTCTTCATCATTAACAATTACAGTAATATGTGTGTTTCCATCTTTAAGAGTGCCAACATTATCATTACTTGCTTTTGCGGCTTTAAATAATTCATAATGGATAATATCATCGTTTATATTATGATCAGTAAGCACATCTTTAACAGTATGAATCATACTTTCGGGACCACATAAATAAAAGGCATCGATAGTAGTATGCTTATATTCATTCTTAACAATTAAATTAACAGTACTTTTTTCTATACGTCCAAAAACAGCATCAGGTTCATTGGCTTGGCTGAATACAAATTTAATTGTTAGGCGATTACTATATTGATGTTGTAATTCTAGTAATTCGTTTAAGAACATAGTGTCTTTTGTCGTTTTATTACCATAAACCAAAACAACATTACTATTTGGTTCGTCTTCTAATACAGTTTTTACGATACTTAAAACTGGAGTAATACCGCTTCCAGCGGCAAAAGCAGCAATTGTTCTTGTTTTTGAAGCATCAGGTTCAAAAACAAAGCGACCCTTTGGAGGTGCTACTTCTAAAGTATCTCCAGTTTTTAATTGGGTATTAGCATACGATGAGAAAGTTCCATCTATTACTTCTTTTACAGCAACTTTTATCTCGTTACTTTTTTGAGACACACACAAAGAATAATCACGCCTAACCTCATTACCATTTAATGTTGTTTTTAAAGTTATATATTGTCCTGCTTTAAAATAAAATGTGTCTTTTAAGTTATTTGGAACCTCAAAATTTATGGTTACAGCATTGTCAGTTTCTTTTTGAATATCTTTTATTGTAAGGGTATAGAATTGTGACATTGAAATAATTTTTTTGCAAAAATAGTGAAGTAAATAGTTAATTTTTAATTTAGACTGTAACAAATTGACGATAATAGCAACAAATACATCAAACACAACCAAAACATGATTAAACATTTTATTAGCCTAGAGTGGAAGCAATTTACTCGTGCTTCTTATTTTCAGAAAGGGATAGCTATTAAAATTCTACTAATTTTAGGAGCACTATACTTTGGAGGTCTAGCCTTACTTTTGGGAGGAGGTATGTATTTTCTCTTTAAAGAAGCCATTCCAGATGTTGATCCATTAATTTCTGTCAATAACTTCTTAATTTATTGGGTAATGTTCGATTTACTTATTAGGTATTTTATGCAGCAATTACCAGTGATGAATGTAAAACCACTAATGACAATTCCTGTTAAACGGAATAGTGCTATCCATTTTTTATTAGGAAAAACAGTACTATCGTTTTTTAATTTTATAGCACTATTTATTTTCATACCATTTAGTGTCGTGTTAATTGTACAGGGCTATTCAGTATTGAATGTATCGTTCTGGTTTTTAGGCGTGATAGCACTTAGCTTTTGTGTTAACTTTCTTAATTTTCTTGTAAACAAGAATAATGTTGTCTTTTATACGGTACTTTCTTTATTAGTAGTTTTAATTGGCTTAGAAATGTATGACATTTTTAAAATTTCTAAACCAATTGGTGTGGCGTTTAATACTATGTATAATCAACCATATTTAGCCATTATCCCTTTACTACTAGCAATTGGTTTATATAGAGTAAATTTTAGTTTTATAAGAAAAGGATTTTACCTAGATGATGCTATTTCCAAAAAAGTAAAAGAAGCAAAAGCAACAGATTTATCATGGATGGATCGTTTTGGAAGCATTGCGCCATTTTTAAAAAATGATGTGAAATTAATTTCAAGAAACGTTAGACCAAGACAAGTATTAATGATGTCTTTCTTCTTTCTGTTTTATGGACTGTTCTTTTTTACTCAAAGTATGTATATTGAAAAAACCCCATATTTATTAGCTTTTGCAGCTATGTTTATTACGGGAGGGTTTTTATTAAGCTTTGGTCAATTAGTACCTTCTTGGGATAGTGAATATTATAAATTATTAATGAGTCAGAATATACCTTATAGACAGTATTTAGAATCCAAATGGTATCTTATGGTAGTTGCCGTAGCTATTTCTTTTGTTTTAAGCACACCATATATTTATTTTGGCTGGGATATTTATTTAATGATTGCCGCTGGCGCTATATTTAACATAGGGTTAAATACATTTATTACATTATTTGGAGGTGCTTTAAACCGAGTGCCAATAGAACTTAATGTTAAGGCTAAAGCATTTAGTAATACAAATGGATTTAATCCCACACAATTACTTATAGCATTACCTAAAATGTTATTGCCAATTTTAATCTTTTTTATTCCATATCAATTTATAAGCTTTAATGCAGGACTTATAGCATTAGCTTTAAGCGGTGTAATAGGAATTGTTTTTAAGAATTTTTTCTTAAACAAAATCGAAAATATCTATCAAAAAGGAAAGTATAAAACCATAGCTGCTTACGCAGAAAAAAAATAAAAAACCGATGATAACAGTAAGTAATTTATCTAAATCATATAATGAAGTTCAAGTTTTAAATTTACCTAGCTTAGATATTCCAAAGGGGCAAAGTTTTGGATTAGTGGGTAATAATGGAGCTGGAAAAACGACATTTTTTAGCTTGCTTCTAGACCTTATTAGACCTAGTTCAGGGTACATTAAAAATAATAATGTTTTAGTGCACGAAAGTGAAGAATGGAAACCGTTTACTTCATCTTTTATTGACGAAAGCTTCTTAATAGGTTACTTAACAGCCGAAGAATACTTTTACTTTATTGGCGAGTTACGTGGTCAAAATAAATCTGATGTAGATAATTTACTTGCGCAGTTTGAAGACTTTTTTCATGATGAAATTCTTGGAAAGAAAAAGTATTTAAGAGATTTAAGCAAAGGAAATCAGAAAAAAGCAGGTATTGTAGCTGCACTCATTGGAAACCCAGAGGTTATTATACTAGATGAGCCATTTGCCAACTTAGACCCGACAACTCAAATAAGATTGAAACAAATCATAAAGCATTTAGCAGAAAAACAAGGGGTTACAGTATTAGTTTCCAGTCATGATTTAATGCATGTTACAGATGTATGTGAACGCATTGTTGTACTTGAAAAAGGCGAAATAGTTAAGGATTTACAAACTAGTGAAGCGACTTTAAAAGAGTTAGAAGCTCACTTTACAAACTAGTATTTCGGCTAAAAGTCGACTATTTTTGCAGTTTAAAAGAAAAAAGATGATTATTTTTACGTTTTTGCATAATATTATGCAAGGCATTTAGTTATTCAATTACTAAACATACCAACGTTGAAGATATCTTTTAAATCCAAATCTATACTTCTACTTTCTGCTATTACTATTGCAGGATGTTCTCGCAAAAAAGACAATTTCGTTAGTAGAAATTTTCACGCTGTAGCCACAGAATATAATACACTGTACAACGGTTACAATGCTCTAGAACAAGGGCGAACAGATTTAAACAACGACTATCAAGATAACTATTGGGAAATTTTACCAATAGAGCGTATGGAAATTACGGACGAAATTGTACTCCCTGGACAATCTACCAACGATAATTTCGCCAAAGCTGAAGAAAAAGCTGTTAAAGCTATTCAAAAGCACGGAATGAATATACAAGGGAAAGAAAAAAACCCTCAAATAGATGAAGCATATTTACTTTTAGGTAAAGCAAGATATTTCGACCAACGTTTTGTACCTTCAATGGAAGCATTTAACTATATTTTGTTTAAATACCCTGCGAGTGATAAGATAAATCAAGCACGAATTTGGAGAGAAAAAACCAATTTGCGTCTAGAAAATGACGAATTAGTAATTACTAATTTAAAGCGTTTATTGTTTCAAGAAGAATTAAAAGGTCAAGACCTTGCCGATGCAACTTCAATGTTAGCACAAGCCTATATTAATACAAAATCATTAGATAGTGCTATAACGCAATTGGAAATAGCATCAAATGCTACTAAAAGTAATGACGAAAGAGGGCGCTATAAGTTTATACAAGGCCAGTTATATAATGCCTTGCAAAAACCAGACAGTGCAAATATGGCATTTGATAAGGTGATAGAACTAAATAGAAAAACGCCTAGAATCTATATGATTAGTGCACAAATCGAAAAAGCTAAAAACTTCGATTTTGAAAAGGGTAATAAGTTAGAATTTCTTGAACTGTTGACTGATATGGAAGAAAACAGAGAAAACAGACCTTTTTTAGACAAGATATATTATCAAATTGCCGAGTACCATAAAGCAAACCAATCGGACACCATAGCAGTTACGTATTATAATAAATCGCTTAGGACTAATTCTGCAGACAAATTTCTAAATGCGATGAGCTATCAAAACCTAGGTAATATGAGTTTTGATGATACCAAATATAAAAACGCAGGAGCTTATTACGATAGTACAATGCTTAATTTAAAGCAAAACAGTAAGATGTTTAGAGCTATTAAGCGTAAGCGAGACAATTTAGACGATGTTATTTTTTATGAAGATGTTGCTGTAAGAAACGATAGTATATTACAGTTAGTTAATATGTCCAGCGACGAACGTTTAGCATATTTTTTAGAGTATACCAACAAATTAAAGGAAAAGGCAGAAGCACTTAAAGCCGAAGCAGAATCGGCTAAATTAATTGCTCAACAAACTTCTAAAAACAATAATATTAGTAATAACCCTAGAGAGAACACAGGTAATAATACATCAACTTTCTATTTCTACAATCCAGTGACGGTTGCTTACGGTAAAAATGAATTTTTACAAAATTGGGGAGACCGTCAACTTCAAGATAACTGGAGATGGTCCAATAAAGGTGGTGGAAATACAACCCAAAGCAATATTGAAGAAGAGCTTGCATCTACCGAAGATAGTGAGCTATTTAAACCAGAATTTTACATATCAAAAATACCTGTTGAGCAAAAAGAAATTGATAGCTTAGCTAAGGATAGAAACTTTGCCTATTATCAATTAGGGCTTATCTATAAAGAAAAGTTTCAGGAATATCATCTTGCAAAAGATAAACTACTAGGGCTTTTAAATAATAATCCTGAAGAGCGCCTAATACTTCCATCAAAGTATAATTTATATAAAATATATGAAATACTTGAGCTTAATGGTGAAGCAGAGATAGCCAAAAATGATATAATAACAAATTATCCTGATTCTAGATACGCTTCTATATTATTGAACCCAGACGCAGATCTAGGAGAAGATGAAAGTAGTCCTGAAAACATTTATGAAACACTTTACAAAAAGTTCGAGAATCAAGAATACATCAATGTAATTGAGCAGTGCGACACATATATTGCAAAATTTGATGGGGAGAAGATAGTACCAAAGTTTGAGTTTTTAAAAGCAGTATCTAAAGCACGATTATATGGTTTTGAAAGCTATAACGAAGCAGTTAATTATATAGCATTAAACTATCCAAATAGTCCTGAAGGAAAAAAGGCAGAAGATATGATAGAAAATGTCATGCCTTTATTATCTAAAAGTGAATTTCAAAATAATGATGACTCTAAACACTTCAAAGCAATTTATCAATTTGTAGATGCTAAGGACGAAGAAATTGATGAGTTTTTAAAGAAACTAAATGAAGCTATTACTAAAATTGACTATTTCGAATTAAGTACTTCGAAAGATATGTATAATGAAAACACTACCTTTATAGTGGTTCATGGTTTAAAAAGTATTCAGGCAGCTAATGGATTTCGAGAATTTTTAAAGGATAAAAAACAAAATATTAGTAGAGAACATTTTGGTATTTCATCTCAAAACTATCAAATAGTGCAAATTCATAAAAACCTAGAGTCATATTTAAAATCTCTATAGTATAGAAACAATTAATAGCAAAAAATATGTTTTCAGATGGTAAAAGAGGAAGAGGAGATGCAGTCGAATCTTCAACACAACAAAATAGGATAGCCCAAGGAACCACAATTGTTGGTGATATTGTGAGTGAAGGAGGCTTTAGAATTGATGGAACAATTCAAGGTACTATAAAAACCCCAGGAAAAATAGTAGTTGGTAAATCAGGAATTATTAATGGTACATTAGAAGGTACTAATGCCGATTTTGAAGGACGTTTTTCAGGAAAAATGAAAATATCAGGTGTTTTGTCTTTAAAATCTTCAGCATTTATTGAAGGTGAAGTTGAAATTGGCAAACTTGCAGTAGAACCAGGAGCTACATTTAATGCTGTTTGCAGCATGAAAGGCGCGGTAAAAGAACTTAACAAAGGTGAGCAACAAAAACCAGGGTCAGAAACCGAAAGGTCAGCTTAAAAATGCACTAGTTCTTACTGGAGTTGGTTTACAAATGGGAATAATTATTTATCTATTTGTATTTTTAGGTAAATGGCTAGATTCCGAATACAATAATGGCGATAAATTATTTGTTATTTTTGGCACCTTATTAGGTGTTGCTGTATCTTTGTATGCTGTCGTGAAACAACTTAACCGAATTAATTCTAAATGAATAATACGTTTACCAGATTTTCCATCAAATTAATTATTGTTTTAATCATAGTTTTTGGGCTTCATATAGCTGTTCTAAGCTTGATGGATAAACCACTATTTGAAAACAAAATTGTACTTTCTTATATAATTAATTTAGCTTTAGCAGTAACCATATTTGGGATTCTTTACAAATATCGCGAGCGCTTTAAAAGCCAAATTGGGTTTCTTTTTTTAGCGGGAAGTTTTGTGAAATTCGCAGTCTTTTTTATGGTTTTTTATCCTTTATACAAAGCAGATAATGATATTTCGAGTTTAGAGTTTGCTGCTTTTTTTACCCCATATGCTATCTGTTTGATTTTAGAGACTTCTAGCCTTGTAAAATGGTTGAATAAAATGGATTTTTAGTGCAGTAATTTTCATGTCCTGTTTTAAGCCAAAATAAAATATAAAATAGTTTTTCTTTTTCATATAAAAACATACCTTTGCAGCGATTTTTAAGCCACTATTATTTAGAGTGATATGCAAAGAAAAATAACTATTAAAGCACTAACCTTAGTATTTCTGTTAATCTCATTTGTTTCTTATGCAAGTGAAGACACTCAAAAGGGTGATTTAAAGACTGAAATCAAAGAATATATCCAACACCACTTAGAAGACTCTTATGACTTTAGCTTAACATCGTATACAAATGATGCTGGCGAAAAAGTTTATTGGGGATTTCCACTTCCAGTAATTTTATGGGATAATGGTTTAAAGGTGTTTTCTTCATCAAAATTTCATCATGGAAAAACAGTTGCTGAGGTAGATGGTAATTTTTATAAAGTATATCATAACAAGATATACAAAACAGATGCCGAAGGGACTATTAATTACGATGCCGAACATTATCCAACAAACGTTAAGCCTTTAGATTTTTCTATGACTAAAAATGTTGTAGTCATTTTTTTAGTAGGTTTGTTGATGTTCTTCATGTTTAAAGGATTAGCAAAGTCATATGCGAAAAATAATGGTATCGCAAAAGGGACTACTCGTATATTGGAGCCAATCATACTTTATATAAGAGATGATATAGCCATTCCAAATATTGGAGAAAAGAAATACAAAAAGTATATGCCATACTTGCTAACGGTGTTTTTCTTTGTGTGGTTTATCAATATGTTAGGTTTAACACCATTAGGTGTAAATGTTACTAACAGTATTTCGGTAACAGTAGCTTTAGCATTAATCACATTTTTAATCACAAATTTTACAGGAACAAAAGACTATTGGAAGCATATTTTTGACCCATTAGGAGATACTATGCCTTGGTATGCTAAAGTTCCTTTATATATAATATTAATCCCTATTGAAGTTCTAGGAATTTTTATTAAACCCTTCTCATTATTAATTCGTTTATATGCCAATATAAAGGCTGGACACATAGTGATGATGAGTTTAATTGGTTTAATGTTTTTATTTAAGAGCTGGTTGGGTAGTCCATTATCATTTGGACTAGCTTTTGCTATCTCTTTAATTGAATTATTGGTGGCATTGTTACAGGCATACATTTTTACAATGTTATCAGCACTTTATTTTGGTTTTGCTGCAGAAGAGCACGAACACCACGAAGAAGCGCACTCTCATTAATTTGAGTTTAAATTGAATGTTTAATTTTTAAATATATTTATTATGGAAATCCCAGTAATGGTAGGTGCAGGTTTAGTTGTAATCGGAGTTGGTATTGGTATTGGTAAAATTGGTGGTTCAGCTATGGAAGCGATCGCTCGTCAACCAGAATCATACGGAAAGATCCAAACAGCTATGCTTATTGCAGCTGCGTTAATTGAAGGTATTGGTTTTGCTGCTTTATTTGCAGTAAGCTAGAGATCTTACAAAGTAACCTTGTAACGGTTGGTTGCAAGGTTACTTTATTTTTAAAAATTAAAAAGTATAACACTATAAATAGAATATGGAAAAGTTATTAGGAGAATTTTCGATTGGACTGTTTTTTTGGCAAACAGTATTATTCTTAGCATTACTATTCTTATTAAGAAAATTTGCTTGGAAACCAATTCTTAACGCTGTAAATGATAGAGAAGAAGGAATTAAAAATGCACTAGACTCTGCTGAAAAAGCAAAGTTAGAAATGCAAAACCTTCAAGCAGATAACCAAAAGTTATTAAAAGAAGCTAGAGCAGAAAGAGAAGAAATGCTTAAAGAAGCTCGTGAAATCAAAAACAAAATGATTGACGATGCTAAAAATGAAGCAAGAGAAGAAGCAGGAAAACTAATTGCACAAGCTCAAGCATCTATTCAAACAGAAAAGAAAGCAGCTATTGCCGAATTAAAATCGCAAGTAGCTAACCTATCTATTGAAATAGCTGAGAAAGTAGTTCGTGAAGAATTATCTAACAAAGACAAGCAAGTGAAATTGGTTGAATCTATGTTAAGTGAAGCAACTTTAAACTAGAGTTAAATGGCAGGGACAAGAGCAGCAATACGTTACGCAAAAGCAGTACTTAGCTTAGCAAGTGATCAAAACTCAGCAGATGCTGTAAATAATGACATGAAGTTAATAGCTACTACTATTGCCGAAAACGATGAATTAAGTCAAGTACTTGAAAGCGCAGTTGTAAAATCAGATATAAAGAAAGCTGCCTTGATTCAAATTTTCCCAAGTATAAATAGTATTAGTTCAGGATTGTTCAATGTGTTAGTGTCTAATAAGCGAATAGACATTTTAGGCAGTATTGCATCAAAATACAGTGAATTGTTTGATGAGTTAAATGGAAAAGAAATTGCACAGGTAACGACAGCCATTCCAATGACGAACGATTTAGAAATTAAAGTATTGGCAAAAGTAAAAGAGCTTACAAGTAAAGCTGTAGAGCTAGAAAATATAGTAGATGAAAGCATTTTAGGTGGTTTCATATTACGTGTTGGAGACAAGCAGTATAATGCAAGTATATCTAACAAATTAAATAAGTTAAAAAGAGAATTTACATTAAATTAAAAATACGTTAGAGTAGGATGTTTAGCATCTAACACCTAACGTCTAATATCTAAATAAAGATGGCAGAAGTAAAACCAGCTGAAGTATCAGCAATCTTAAAACAACAATTAGCAGGATTCGAAGCTACAGCATCATTAGATGAAGTAGGAACCGTATTAACTGTAGGTGATGGTATTGTACGTGCTTATGGACTTTCTAACGCTCAATATGGTGAGTTAGTAGAATTTGATGGAGGTCTTGAAGGAATTGTACTTAACCTTGAAGAAGATAATGTAGGTATTGTATTATTAGGACACTCTAAAGTAGTTGCTGAAGGTTCTACAGTAAAACGTACTGGTCGTATCGCATCTATTAATGTAGGTGAAGGTATTGTTGGTCGTGTTGTTGACACCTTAGGAACACCAATCGATGGTAAAGGACCTATATCTGGAGAAACTTACCAAATGCCTTTAGAGCGTAAAGCTCCTGGAGTTATTTATCGTGAGCCTGTTACTGAACCTTTACAAACTGGAGTTAAAGCAATTGATGCGATGATTCCTGTAGGGCGTGGACAACGTGAGCTAGTTATTGGTGATAGACAAACAGGTAAAACAGCTGTTTGTATAGACACCATCTTGAATCAAAAAGAATTTTACGATGCAGGTGAGCCTGTATATTGTATATATGTTGCTATTGGGCAAAAAGCTTCAACAGTAGCTTTAATTGCTAAAACATTAGAAGAAAAAGGTGCTTTAGCTTACACGACTATTGTTGCAGCAAACGCATCAGACCCTGCACCAATGCAAGTATATGCTCCTTTTGCAGGTGCTGCTATTGGTGAGTATTTTAGAGATACTGGTCGTCCAGCTTTAATTATTTATGATGATTTATCAAAACAAGCGGTAGCTTACCGTGAGGTATCTTTATTATTACGTCGTCCACCAGGGCGTGAGGCGTATCCTGGAGATGTATTTTACTTACACTCTCGTTTATTAGAGCGTTCTGCAAAAGTAATTAATGATGATGCTATTGCTAAAGAAATGAATGATCTTCCTGATTCTTTAAAATCTATGGTAAAAGGAGGAGGCTCATTAACAGCTTTACCAATTATTGAAACACAAGCAGGTGATGTATCAGCTTATATTCCAACAAACGTAATATCTATTACAGATGGACAAATCTTCTTAGATGGAGATTTATTTAACTCTGGTGTACGTCCAGCAATTAACGTAGGTATTTCTGTATCTCGTGTTGGTGGTAATGCTCAGATTAAGTCAATGAAGAAGGTAGCAGGTACTTTAAAATTAGATCAAGCGCAATTCCGTGAATTAGAAGCATTCGCAAAGTTTGGATCCGATTTAGATGCAGTTACTTTAAATGTAATTGAAAAAGGTAAACGTAACGTTGAAATCTTAAAACAAGCACAAAACGATCCATTTACAGTAGAAGATCAAGTAGCAATTATTTACGCAGGATCTAAAAACTTATTAAGAGACGTTCCGGTAAATAAAATAAAAGAATTTGAAAGAGATTTTATTGAATTCTTAAATGCTAAACACAGAGATGTTTTAGATAGTTTAAAAGCTGGAAAATTAACTGATGAGATTACAGATACATTAACAAATGTATGTAAAGACCTATCAGCGAAGTATAAAGCATAATTATTATTCTCACAATTGTGAGACTCATATTTAGAATATGGCAAACTTAAAAGAAATACGTAATAGAATTTCATCGGTATCTTCAACGATGCAGATTACTAGTGCCATGAAAATGGTATCTGCTGCTAAGTTAAAGAAGGCACAAGATGCAATTACTGCAATGCGTCCTTATGCTAATAAGTTAACTGAGCTTTTACAAAACCTTAGTGCAACTTTAGATGCAGACTCAGGAAGTAAGTACGCTTCACAAAGAGAAATTAATAAAGTGCTTGTAGTAGCTATTACTTCTAATAGAGGATTGTGCGGCGCATTTAATTCAAATATTATAAAAGAAGCTAATATCTTGGCAAATGAAACGTATGCGAATCAAGAGGTTTCTTTTGTAGCTATTGGGAAAAAAGCGAATGATGCATTATCAAAAACAGGCACTGTAATTGCTAATAATAGCCAGGTGTATGATGATTTAACATTTGAAAATGTTGCAGAAATTGCTGAAAGCTTGATGAAAAGATTTGTAGAAGGCGAGTTCGATAAAATTGAAATCGTTTACAACAAGTTTAAAAATGCAGCAACGCAAATTGTAATGACTGAGCAATTTTTACCAATTGTGCCGATGGAAGGAAGCTCAAATAACAATCAAGACTATATTTTTGAACCATCAAAAGTTGAAATTGTTGAAACGTTAATTCCAAAGTCATTAAAAACACAATTGTACAAAGGCATTAGAGATTCTTTTGCTAGCGAACATGGCGCACGTATGACAGCAATGCATAAAGCTACAGATAACGCTACAGAGTTAAGAGATCAATTAAAATTAACTTACAATAAAGCACGTCAAGCGGCAATTACTAACGAAATTTTAGAAATTGTTGGTGGAGCTGAAGCCTTGAATAATTAGCATGGTCATACTAAACTTGTTTCAGTATTACATTATAAAAATAGTCCAGCCTTACTTTTTAGTAAGGCTTTTTTTATGGCATAGCTCTTGATTTAGTATCTTTATAATAAATAGCTTAGCAAATGAAAACCCTAAAACAAATATTTAAACTCTTAATTCTAACAGTTATTATGTCTAGCTTTTCTCAATGTTCAAGTGCACAAAAACTTGAAAGAAATGCGCCTGTAATATTTGGCGATGTATATTGTAAACAATGGGTTTCAGGAATAGAAGGAGGACCAACTGGGTTAGACATCTATATTGAGGTAAAAGATTCAGAATTTCTATTAGATAGTGTTTATTTTAGAGATAAAGTAACCAAACTAAAGAAAAATCCTCAAAATAATAAGCAATACATTGGTAGTTTTGTAATACCATCTACAAAAAAACAAGATATTGTTATGAGTAGCGACTCTAAAGCTGAATATGGTAACAAAATACCTGAAAAGCCTATTAGAACTCCATTTGAATTGGCACATAATGAATGTGTAATTAGTTATAAAGTCAATGGAAAAACTAAGTATTATAAGATTACTAATGTGGCCGAAATACATTCTATAGACGTTCCAATGTCTCCAGCATCTAATAAGAACTAATGTTGCAAAACATTTACTAATAGTGTACTTTTAGTGCTTATAAAATTCACTTTTTGAGCGCATTTCAAAAACTTTTTAAGCAAACAGTTATTTATGGTCTAGCAACCGTTCTACCTAGGATGCTTAGCTTTTTGTTGGTGCCACTTTACACTACTGAAGGTGTCTTAACTTCTGTAGCAGAATATGGAGAAGTATCAGTCATCTTTTCATATTTCGTAATATTTAATGTTGTTTTGGCTTATGGTATGGAAACAGCTTTTTTTAGGTTTTTCAATAAAGAAGAAGATAAAAATCAAGTTGTTGGGACTTCTGCAATTTCACTAATTGTGTCTTCTTTAGGCTTTTTCGCCTTAGCATTGATTTTTCAAAATCAGATAGCCTCTTTTATTGATATTGATGTAAAATATATCAATTTGGTTATTTGGATTTTACTATTAGATGCCTTGGTCATTATTCCATTCGCATGGTTAAGAGCCAACGAAAAACCTAAACGCTATGCAATCGTTAAAATTTTAAATGTAGTTATTAACCTTGGTCTTAATATATTCTTCTTATTAGCTTTAAAAGACTTGGCTTCTAACAATTCTGTGTTTGAAAGTATATACAAGCCAGATTTTCAAATTAGTTACATTTTCATAGCCAATCTTATTGCAAGTGCTGTAACATTATTGTTAATGTTGCCATTTTACAGTAAAATTAAATATGTGTTTAATTCACAGCTATGGAAAACCATGTTTCGTTATGCGTTTCCTGTGCTTATAGCAGGTGTTGCTTTTTCAATAAATGAAACATTCGATAGAATTTTACTTAAGGAATTACTTCCAGCAGATGTTGCCGAAACAGATATTGGAATGTATTCAGCATGTTATAAAATTGCTTTATTCATGACACTGTTCGCAACGGCCTATAGACTTGGTATAGAGCCGTACTTTTTTAGTCATTCAAATAGTAAAAACCCACAAAAAAACTATGCAAAAATTTTAGAGTTATTTGTAGCATTTGGTTCTGTAATTTTATTGAGTGTAGTTGTTTTTGCAGATTTACTAAAACCACACATAGTAAGAAGCGAAGATTACTGGGAGGCCATGTGGATTGTTCCAATAATCCTGTTAGCTAACTTTTGTTTAGGTATTTATCATAACTTATCAGTTTGGTATAAAATTACTGACAGAACAAAATTTGGTGCCTACATTTCAGTTTTTGGAGCCACCATTACCTTAGCGATTAACATATTTTTCATAAAAGAATATAGTTATAAAGCCTCTGCAATTGCAACTCTAGTAGCTTATAGTGTCATGATGTTATTATCGTATTACTATGGCAGAAAGTTTTACCCAATACCTTACAATCTTAATAAAATAGGAATCTATTTAGGTTTATCTATTGTATTTTCTGTCGTATCATTTTACTATTTTAGAGAGATTTATGTAATAACAATACCAATGCTTTTAGTTTTTATTGCTATAGTATATCTGTTAGAAAAAAAGGAATTAAAGCAGTTATTGAAACGATAGTGGTAGTTAATTTATTAGAAATTGAAAATATAATTAGTAAAAAATGAACATTAAAATAATAAACAAATCCAATCACGCTTTACCGCATTATGAAACTATTGCTTCTGCAGGAATGGATTTAAGAGCGAATTTATCAGAACCGAGAATTTTAAAACCTTTAGAACGAAGCATAGTAGGGACAGGACTTTTTATTGAACTCCCTATTGGTATTGAAGCACAAGTTCGTCCACGAAGTGGTTTAGCAGCTAAAAAAGGAATAACAGTATTGAATGCTCCTGGTACTATTGATGCAGACTATAGAGGTGAAATTGGCGTGATTCTTGTTAATTTATCAAATGAAGAATTTATCATTAATAATGGTGAGCGTATCGCGCAATTAGTGATTGCAAAGCATGAACGTGCCGAATGGGAAGAAGTAAACGTGCTTTCTGAGACCGAAAGAGGTGAAGGAGGCTTTGGGAGTACAGGAACCAAATAATGTGTTAAAAACACCCTAAATAAAATCTTAAGGCGTCTAAAATACGTAATTTAGAGGCAGATATAATGAAGCTGAAAACCCAAATACTATTATTGATTCTTGGAATTATTTTTATTCCACAAACGCTTTTTGCCCAAGTCGATTTTAATAAAACTTCTGATGACGATTTAGGGAATTTCGAAGATGAATTTCAAGAACACTTCTATGAAGCCTTAAAGCAAAAAGGAATTGAAAACTATGATAGAGCAGTTAAGTCATTACTAAAATGCTTAGAATTGGACGATTCCAAAGCTGTTATCTATTTTGAATTAGGAAAAAATTATGCGCTGCTTAAAAACTTTGGAGCTGCCGAAGACGCACTAAAAAAGGCTATAGACAAAGAATCCGACAACGTATGGTTTCTTGATGAACTTTATGGCGTTTATTACCAACTAGATGACTATAATAAAGCATTAAAAACAGTAAAGCAGTTGGTGAAATTTCATCCAGATTATAAGGAAGATTTAGTATCGCTTTATATTAAAAATAAAAAATATAAAGATGCTTTAAAAACTTTGGATGAGTTAGATAAAGATTATGGTGTTTCTGAAAGACGTGATTTTATGCGCAATCAAATTTATAATGCAACAGGAGGAGATAAAGAAAGAATAGAAAACCTTGAAGAACGTGTTGCTAAAAATCCTGATAACGAAGCACTATACTTACGATTAATTTATAGATATAGTGAGTTAGGTAATCAAGAAAAAGCGTTTAACACGGCAAAAGAGCTTTTAAAAAATAAGCCTAACTCCCATACAGTACATTTAGCACTATATAAATTTTATTTAGCCGATAATAATGCTAAAGAAGCGATAAATTCAATGAAAATTGTACTTACAAGTGCTAAAATAAAACCTGATGCTAAAACAAAGGTTTTAAATGATTTTGTGTCTTTTGTAAAAAATAATCCAGAATATGAAAATGACTTATTAGAAGTAACCACTATGGTAACAGATGATAAGAACGGAAAGTCGAATATTGAACTAGCACAGTATTATTTGCAGAAAGGAAATAAAGAAATGGCTTTAAAGTATTATGAGATGGCTTTAAACAAAGATTCTGAAAATTTCGAGGTGATAAAAAATACAATTTTACTTTATATTGATAGTAAACAACATCAAAAAGTAATCGATTTAGCAACTAAAGCATTAGATGTATTCCCATCGCAACCAATAATTTATTTAGCAAACGGTGTAGCATTTAATCATTTAAATCGTCCTAAAGATGCAATAGAGACACTTGAGATAGGTGTTGATTATGTGATTGATAATGCTCAAATGGAAATAGACTTCTATAAACAGCTTAGTACAGCTTATAGAATGATTAATAATATTACTAAAGCTAATGCGTTTTCTAAGAAAGCTGAAAACGTTTTAATTAAACAATGAAAAAATTAAATCAAATAGTATTATTGGTGTTGCTTATACTAAGTTTTAGTTGTAAGTCTATTAAAAATGTAGCAACCAATGGCGAGTTAGATACTAAAATATCTTCAAAGCAATTGATAAAGGAGCATACTAAAACATTTACGAAGTTTAAAACTCTTCAAGCACGTGTTAAGGTAGAATATTTGCAAGGAGATATGGAGCAAACTCATAGTATTAATCTTAGAATGGAAAAAGATAAGACCATTTGGTTAAGTGCTACTTTAGGTATTGTTCGCGCAAAAATAACTCCAACCAAGGTGAGCTTTTACAATAAGTTGGACAACACCTATTTTGATGGAGACTTCTCATTAATTAGTGACCTTTTAGGGACCGATTTAGATTTTAATAAAGTACAAAACATGTTGTTAGGAGAAGCACTTTTTAATTTAACCTCTAATAATTACAAGGCAGATGTTCATGAAAAATCTTATTTACTTCAACCAAAAAAACAAAGCGAATTACTTGAGGTTTTATTGCTTTTAAACCCATCACATTTTAAAATGGATTCGCAGCAAATTTCTCAGACTTTAAAACAAAGAATGCTACAAATTGACTATAAAGACTACCAAGAAGTTGATAAACAAGTATTGCCAAAAAGTGTCAATATTATAGCTGTGGAAGGCAATTTTGAAACCCAAATCAATATGGAATTTAAGTCCGTTTCGTTAGATAGTGATTTAAGGTTTCCTTTCCGTATTCCAACAGGATTCAAAGAAATTATTGTAAAAAGATAAAAGTGGTAAATGTATTTTCATATAAGACATATTTCTTTTTACTTCTATTTATTTGTGGCTCATTAGTTCAAGCTCAAAGTACAAAACAGAAGCAGTTAGAAGAACGTCGTCGTGTACTGACACGTCAAATTAATCAGTTTGAACGACTCATGTCTCAAGGCAAGAAAGAGCAAACCACTATTCTATCTAGTTTGGATAATATTAATTACAAAATTTCTGTCAGACAAGATTTAATTAGAAATATAAATCAGCAAGCAAATAATTTAACCAGAGAGATTAATAACAACCAAAAAGAAATCACCAATCTTAGAAACCGTTTACAAGTTTTAAAAGATGAATATGCTGCAATGCTTGTTAAGTCTTACAAAAGCAGATCCGAAGAGAGTAAAATAATGTTTTTATTGTCTTCAAATAATTTTCAACAAGCTTACAAACGCTTGCAGTATATAAAGCAATATGCAAATTATCAAAAAAAGCAAGGCGAAGAAATCAAGTTGCAAACAGTAAAACTTCAAGAGTTAAATAAAAATCTTCAGGTTCAAAAACAGGACAAACAAAAGTTAATAGAAGCTAATAGATTAGCAAAAAAGGAACTAGATAAAGAACTCAAAGAGCATAAGGCTTTAATGGCTTCTGTTAGTAAAAATATAAGTGAGTATAGATCTCAAATTAAAACTAAGCAAAGAGAGGCTGAGAAAATTGATAAGGAGATAGAAAAAATAATTAGAGCAGCCATTGCTGCATCTAATAAAAAAGCTGGAAAATCAACTACTTCAAGAACATTTGCCTTGACTCCTGAAGAAGAATTATTAGCCTCGAGTTTTGTAGCCAACAAAGGTAAATTACCTTGGCCAGTTAACGAAGGGTTTATTAAAGTACCTTTTGGAACAAAACCTTCACCTATAGACAGAACAGTTAAGATTACTAATAATGGCGTTAGAATAGAAACCAATAAAGGCGAAAAAGTACGTGCAGTATTTAATGGGACAGTAAATTCTGTGGTGGTTCAAAACAATGGGAATAATATTGTAATGATTCAACATGGAAATTATTTCACCATTTACAAAAACCTATCCATAATCTATGTCAAAAAAGGAGATAAAGTAACCACAAAACAAGACATAGGTGAAGTTAGGACTAACAAAGCTTCAGGTGAGGCCATATTGAGTTTTGGCGTGTGGAAAGGTCTTGAAAAACAAAATCCAGCGTATTGGATTAAGCGATAGTTTATACTCTTATAAATACATATCCTTTTTTAGTTTTTCTGTAATGTTTACCATTCCAAAAGTAATAACGCTTTCCTTTTACAATTACAATTTTATGATGTTTGGGAGCTACTTTCACAACAGTAGTTGTATGCGCAGGTCTTACTGCAATTCGTGACACACAAGATGTAGTAGAAAATAAAATGACAATTCCGAAGATTAAAAAATAAGTTCTCATAGCATTTGGGTTTTGTTACTATAAGACTTATTGAATTCAAAAAGGTTTAATCAAAAAACAAGGCTTTAAGCTCTGTAGCTTCATCTGGTTTCATTTTTCCAGCAAGCACTAGGCTTAATTGTTTTCGCCTTAAAGCTCCATCAAAGCGAATTTTCTCTTCTTCTGTTTCTGGAATGATTGCAGGAATTTTAACAGGACGACCAGTTTCATCAACAGCCACAAAGGTATAAATAGCCTCATTGGCTTTAGTACATTCACCAGATTCTCTATCATCTATCCATACATCTAAATATACTTCCATAGAAGATTTGAAAGCTCTTGAAACTTTAGCTTCAACAGTTACAACACTACCTAAAGGTACAGGATGTTTAAATGCCACATGGTTAACGGATGCGGTAACCACAATTCTTCGTGAATGACGTCGTGCAGCAATACTTGCAGCACGATCCATTCGAGCTAGTAACTCGCCTCCAAATAAATTATTTAAAGGATTGGTTTCACTTGGTAAAACCAAGTCGGTCATTGTTGTTTTAGAATCGTTAGGATGTTTAGCTTCCATGTGCATTTTATTTGAAATGCAAAGGTAAGCCCCTTTTAAAAACTAAAGAAGTAAAATTTAATTAAGTTTTTGTGCTAATAACCAAGCATCAGGATTGTGCGTTCTTTTAATTTTATAAAGTTCACGTTGCGCTTCTGCTCTTGTGT
The DNA here is from genome assembly GCF_039954625.1 of Pontimicrobium sp. SW4. NCBI lineage: Bacteria > Pseudomonadati > Bacteroidota > Flavobacteriia > Flavobacteriales > Flavobacteriaceae > Pontimicrobium > Pontimicrobium maritimum. The sequence continues at coordinate 3,033,540 of NZ_CP157199.1, read as the reverse complement.
CGTAACTAGAATACACTACTTGATGTAGTCCATATTTGTTGGCACCTATTTTTCTAGCACTAAAACCTTGAGCGTGTAATTGTTTTAGTTTTTTATCGCAATTTTCTTCTACACGGAAAGCACCAGCAACAATATGGAAATTTCCACTCTGTTTAGCAACATTTAAAGTTACACTTGGCAATGGGTTATTAATAATAAAAGTAGCTTCTTGAATCTTATTTTCTAATTCTTGAGTAGCCTCTTCTTGTGCCAATTGATTGTGAGCATCAATTTGATTAAGATAGTAATTTGATGCTCCAAAGCCACCTAAGGTTAATGCTATAACTGCTATAGCAGCATATTTTAGATAGTTTCTAGACTTACGTTTTTCTGGTGTAAATGCAATAGGAGTAACTTTTTCAAGCTTTTCAATTTGCTCTTTGTAAGCTTCTCTTGTAATACTTGGCGATATAAATTTTGCCAATCCAAACGCGTCAGTTAAATAGTTTAAATGGTAAGAAGGTTCAAACGTAATTTTACCTTCACCATTTAAAGTAATGTCTCCTATATTTTTAAATGACAAAGTTTCTCCTTGCGCTAAATATGATTTAATAGATTTTGTTTTTTTTGCAATCTTTTTTACAGCAACTTCATAGGGTGTTTTTTCAACATCAGCGATGTAATTTGCTAATAAACCATCATTGTTTTTAAGTTGCTCGTTAAAGGATAATACTTTTTTTGGAGGATAAAAGGTATTGCTTGTAACATCAACTTTTGCAGACACAGGCTGTGTTAAAAATGCTCCAAAATCTGGAATAATTACACACTCATATCTGTATAATAAATCGCTTATATAGGTTTCCAATTGCATAGAAACAAAGTTAAAAATTTTTCAATCCGTAAAAAAGTTCCTCCAACTATTTATTAACAATGTAATTTTTAGTTTCTTGTACGTTGTAATTCAATGATGTACATGTCCAATACCAATTTATTATATGCTTTAGCCTTACAAAATGCTCCAAATATTGGGGACATTACAGCTAAAAAACTCATTGCGCATTGTGGTTCTCCTGAGGCTGTTCTAAACGAAAAGAAACAGAACTTGCTAAAAATTGACGGTATTGGTAGATACGCTATTGCCGATTTGCATAAAGACATATTGATAGAAAATGCTGAAAAGGAGTTAGAATTTATAAAGAAAAATGATATTGTTAGTCATTATTTTATGGAGGGCAGTTATCCTGAGCGATTAAAACACTGCGTTGATGGGCCTATTTTATTATTTCAGAAAGGAAATATAAACATAAAAACCCAGCCTATTATTAGTATAGTTGGCGCACGAAAAATTACCACTCAAGGAATTGCTAATTGTGAATCGATTGTTGAACGTTTAGCTCCCTATAATCCGATTATTGTGTCTGGATTTGCTTATGGTACAGATATTACAGCGCAAAAAGCGGCTATGAAACACAATTTACAGACTATTGGATGTTTAGCACATGGGTTTAATCAAATCTATCCTAAGGTTCATAAAAAATATGTGGCTGATATTGAAAGCCATGGAGGATTCTTCACTGATTTTTGGAGTACTGATGAGTTTGACCGAAACAACTTTTTAAAACGAAACAGAATTATTGCAGGATTAAGCGAAGCAACTATTGTTATAGAATCTGCCGAAAAAGGAGGGAGTTTGGTTACAGCGGATATCGCAAATTCATATAATCGAGAGGTGTTTGCAGTTCCAGGGCGTATTACCGATACGCAAAGCATTGGATGCAATAATCTGATTAAGTTACAACGCGCTCATTTACTCTCTAAAGCTGAGGATATTCCTTATATACTTAATTGGAAGCTAGAAAGCGAAGAAAAGCCTATCCAAAAACAATTGTTTGTTGAATTAGATACTGATGAAAAGTTGATTTATAATTTCTTAAAAGAGAATGGAAAGGAATTACTAGATATAATTGCTTTAAAATGTAATGAGCCAACTTTTAGAGTGGCTTCCATTTTATTGACAATGGAACTAAAAGGCGTTGTCAGACCATTACCTGGGAAACAGTTTGAGATTATATAAATTCTTCTGAATACAGGAATCTTTTAATTGAAACTATAAACTGGAAGAAAAAACGATAAATTTTATTTATTATTTAGAGCAACCTTTAGAAGAATTATTAAAGGAAGAAAGCTTAGAATTAGTTAAAGATAAATTATGTGAAATAGAAGGATACACACCTAGAATATTTGAATTTGAAATGAATATAGAATATTTTGGGACACAAATTAATAGCGTGTCCGTAACACTTGATGAGAAAAAGCTAATACAGTTGATAACTGTTAAGTCTATTTCAATTGTAGATAAATGCTTTTTAGATGCTTTTATTAATACATATAACAACCCAGCACATATATCTAAGATAGATAAATTGATATATGAATCAGACTCTATGAACAAAGATGAATTTCATCAAAAACTAAGAAAACGAAAATATTCTACTAAAGAAGTTTCTATAAATGAGACACCTGATTTTATTTTATGGGAAAAACAAGACTATAAAATTGAAATTAGATTTCATTACGATTACAATGCTACTCAAATTATATTTCGAAATTAAAGTAAACATTTACGTCACTTTCTGCGTAAGGATTTATTAATACCCAACCTTAGCACGAACTCTTCTCAAAACACCATCAGCCACTACTTTTGCTTTTTCAGCACCAATAGCCAAGGCTTTGTCAATTTCGTTGAGGTTATCCATATAATAATTGTAACGCTCTCTTTCAGATGAGAATTTATCAATGAGTAATTCAAATAAAGCTTGTTTTGCATGGCCATAACCATAACCACCTGTAGAGTAATTGGTTTTCATGTCTGCTATTTGAGCGTCATTAGCAACGAGCTTGTAAAGCGCAAAGCAATTGCAGGTTTTCCAGTCTTTAGGATCTTCTAAAGGTGTACTATCTGTAGCAATAGCCATAATTTGTTTTCGCAATTGCTTATCTGGCAAAAACAAATTGATAATATTATTTTGGCTTTTACTCATTTTACCACCATCTGTTCCAGGAACATACATAGTGTCTTTTTGTATATCAGCCTCAGGTATTACAAAGGTTTCTCCAACTTTTGAATGAAAACGTGAGGCGACATCACGTGTCATTTCAATATGTTGTAATTGGTCTTTTCCAACAGGAATAATATGAGCATCGTACAATAAAATATCTGCAGCCATAAGCATTGGATAGGTAAACAAACCTGCGTTTACATCTTCTAATCTATCAGCTTTGTCCTTAAAACTATGTGCTAACGTCAATCTTTGATAAGGAAAGAAACAGCTTAAATACCATGAAAGTTCAGTTACTTGAGGTACATCACTTTGGCGATAAAACACGGTTTTATCAATATTTAAACCAAAGGCTAACCAAGCAGCAGCAGTAGAGTAAGTATTGTTTTTTAACGTATCAGCATCTTTTATTTGGGTTAATGAGTGCATATCTGCAATAAATAGAAATGACTCATTGTTTGGGTCATTACTCATTTGTATTGCAGGAATAATTGCTCCTAAAAGATTTCCTAAGTGCGGTGTTCCTGTACTTTGCACACCAGTTAGTATTCTAGCCATATTCATTTCCCACGAAAGTAGGAATATCTTTAATTAATAATTCTTTATAATGAACACAAAGGTAATTTTTTTGATAGAATAGCTCAATTAAATTAATTAGATTTGGCTCTAATGAAATTTTTAAAATATCCTTTCTGGATTTTATATCGTATTTGGTTTTATGTACTTGTTGCTGTACCAATAATTATTCTATTTCCTTTTCTTATTGTTTCCATAACTAAAGAACGATGGTATCCTTTCTTTTTTAAGTTAGCACGTATTTGGTCAAAATTTATTTTAATTGGCATGGGTTGTAGCTGGAAAATCACTAAGCTGCAAAAGTTAGAAAAAGGTAAAAGTTATATGTTTATTGCCAACCACACATCTATGATTGACATTATGCTGATGTTAGTGACTATTAAGGAGAACCCTTTTGTGTTTGTTGGGAAAAAGGAATTAGCTAAAATTCCGTTATTCGGATTTTTCTATAAAAGGACATGCATACTAGTTGATAGAAGTAGCGCTAAGAGCAGGCAAGCAGTTTTTTTAAGAGCACAAAGACGTTTACAATCTGGATTGAGTATTTGTATTTTTCCTGAAGGTTTAGTGCCAGAAGAAGAAGTTCTTTTAGCTGATTTTAAAGACGGTGCTTTTAGATTAGCAATCAAGCATGAAATTCCAATTGTACCAATAATTTTTTACGATAACAAAAAACGATTTTCATACACTTTTTTTAGTGGAGGCCCAGGAATGCTACGTGTAAAAATTCATGAATTCTTAGATACAAAGCATTTGGAAATTGAAGACACAAAACAATTGAATAATGCTTCTAGAGATATTATTTTGCAAGAGCTTCAAGTATAAAAAAAGTCACTCTGCTAAGAGTGACTTTTAAAAATTATTGATACTTCTAAGTCAAAGTACAATAACCAACCTAACCAACTAAAAAATCTTAAAATTTAAAGCTCAAACCAGAATATACTCCTATAAAATATGGCTTAAAGTTACCAGAAGTATTTCTAAAAGTGTTTAATTGATATTTAAACATAGGTTCAAGATTTATATTAATATTATTTGATACTTTATAGTTAAAACCTAACCCAAGGTTAGCACTATAACTCAAATTATTAATATTTGTTGCCTTGCCAATTAAAGTACTATTACCATTTAACGTAGAATAAATTTCGTTTGTATTTAAAAATAAGGCGCTAAAACCTCCAATGGCATTAACTCCTAATTTAGTATTTGTGATTTTATATTGAATCTCTAAAGGGATTTCTAAAAATCCTAATTCTTGATTAATTGAGGCATTAAAATCGTTTGACAGAGGTTCAGGTACTTGAGCAAAACTCATTCCTGCTACAGTAACATAAGCTAATTCAGCAGGAGTTTTATCAATGTCAATATTTTTAGTAGCAATAGATTTAATAGGATTTAATTCCATATCGTTAGCATCAAAAACATCATGTGTATTGTAACCAAGTTTCACATTATTAACACCAACTCTAACATTAATTTTATCATTTATAGCATAACTAGCTGACACACCATAACTCATATTAACTTCTCCCGATTTTGTGTTGTTTACAAATTCAGCATCCATGGAAGATCCAGTTCCTAGCGAATTAAAGTAAACAGGTGCAATATTTGGAGCTAAACTCCAGCGCTTAGAAATTTCTTCTTCTGTTAACTCGTCTTCTATTTCTTTTGTTTTATTGTTTTCAGCAATAGCCTCTTCAATTGAAATTTTTCCAATGTCACTATCTTTTTTATCAACTTTAGCATTTTCAGCTATGGCGTCAGTAATTGTTGATTTTTCATCCTTACTCAAATCTTCTTCATTTCTAAGTTTGTTAAGCTTTGAATTTTCAAGATTAGCTACTGTAGATTTTTCATCATAGGTTTTTGAAAGTTCTTTTTGAATAGAATTTTTTTGAGATTCAACTTCATTAGTTTTTTCAGAATTTGAATTAGAAGCAACGGTATTAGTAATAGCTTTATTTGTCAACTTGCCTTTGGAAGAAGTGGAGACTTTATCATTATTCGCTACAACAGACTCATTTTTATTTATTATGGCATTTTTGGAATTCTTTTGGATATTGTTTGATGGTTGTTTTTTAGTGGCGTTCTCATTTAAATTAGAATCTTCTTGAGCTAACTTTTCAGCATCAATAACATTATCGGAGTCAATTGTTTTTGAATCCAAAGTACTATCAGGATTTTTAGTATTTTGTTTGTTTCTAGGTTCGGTATCCACAATAGTTTCGTTTACATCTGGAGCAGAATTGTTGTCTTGAAAAAATATATTATTTCCTAAAGTGATTAACAATAGCAAGCCTGCTGCAATTGCAGAAAGTTTCATCCATAATGGAATTACTTTGCGTTGCTTATGGTTATTAAGCAATTGCTCAGAAACATTATCCCAAACAGAAAGACTAGGTGATGCCTCGAAATTTTTTAGTCCTTCTTGAAATAACCTATCTATATGTTTTTTTTCATTTTTCATAATGATTGCGAATCTAAATTCGCCATATAACTTTCTACTTTATCTTTTAATATTTTTCTTGCTCGAGCAAGATTTGATTTTGTTGTTCCTGTAGTTATTTCTAACATACCGCTAATCTCTTTGTGAGAATATCCATCTAACACATATAGGTTAAACACCAATCTATATCTATCCGGAAGCTCTTGTATTGAGTTTAGTAAAAAATCTATATCTACAGTTTCAGTTTCTATTTCAACATAAACATCTTCAATTTGATTTTCATTAACTATATCAAAAACCCCTTGGGTTCTGTAACGCTGTAAAGCAGTATTAATAGTAATTCGTTTTAACCAACCTTCCAAAGATCCTTTCCCACTATACTGTGATATTTTTTTAAAAATTGTCAAAAAAGCATCTTGCAGAGTGTCTTCAGCTTCTGCACGATTTCTACAATACTTTAAACAAAGAGCGAAAAGCTTGCTCGAGTAGAGCTTATATAAATCACTTTGCGCCTTTGTATCATTGTTTCTGCACTTTTGTAAGAGTTGTTCTAAACTCAATTATCACATGTATATTATTTAATTATAATACTAACTTCATACATTAGATGAGCATTCTTTAAAAAGGTTGCGTTAGTAATATAAAAAAATCCCGATAAGACGGGATTTAAGGGTTATTTATTTTCTGAAATTATTACTTTTATTTTTTCTTCGAGATCATCCATTAAGTCAGGATTATCCTTTAACATGCTTTTTACAGCGTCTCTACCTTGACCAAGCTTTGAATCTTGATAACTAAACCAAGACCCACTTTTCTTTACAATTTCATTTTCTACTGCAATGTCTAATATTTCACCAACTTTAGATATTCCTTCTCCATACATAATATCAAACTCTGCAAGTTTAAACGGAGGAGCAACTTTGTTTTTTACAACTTTGACACGCGTTTTGTTACCTAAAACGTTACCGTCACTACTTTTTATTTGTGTTGATCGTCTAATATCTAATCGCACAGAAGCATAGAATTTAAGAGCATTTCCACCAGTTGTAGTTTCTGGATTACCAAACATAACACCAATCTTTTCTCTTAATTGATTTATAAAAATAACAGTACAATGTGTCTTGCTTATTGAAGCTGTTAGTTTTCGTAATGCTTGTGACATTAAACGAGCATGAAGCCCCATTTTTGAGTCTCCCATCTCTCCTTCAATTTCACTTTTAGGGGTTAATGCAGCAACAGAATCAATTACAACAATATCAATGGCACCTGAACGAATTAAATTATCAGCAATTTCAAGTGCTTGCTCACCATTATCTGGCTGAGAAATAATTAAATTATCAATATCTACACCTAAATTTTGAGCATAAAAACGATCAAAAGCGTGTTCAGCATCAATAAATGCAGCAATTCCTCCAGCTTTTTGAGCTTCTGCAATAGCATGGAGTGTTAATGTTGTTTTACCAGATGATTCTGGACCATATATCTCTATAACGCGACCACGAGGATAACCGCCAACTCCTAAGGCTATATCCAATCCTAGTGAACCAGATGAAATAGCATCAATGTCCACTACAGCTTGATCACTCATTTTCATTACAGTTCCTTTTCCGTAAGCCTTATCTAATTTATCTAATGTAAGCTTCAGTGCTTTTAATTTTGCTTCTTTTTCGTTGCTCATTGCTTCTAATTTTCTTTTCTATTGTATGCTAAAATAATATATCTTTTAGCATCAAACAATTTTATAACGCAACCTTTTAAAAGTTTTTGCATCTACTAAACAGTACTGGGAAATTTTATGCTATGAAAAAGCATTTAGAAGCTCTTTTTTATAAAGAATTTTAAGTGATATTTTGTCTAAGATTTAGATAAAAAATAAATGAACCATTATTAAGTTTTGAAGACACTTTAAATAAAATTTTAAAGTGTTTTTTTATGCTCGAACATTGTCTTTTAATCAAAATCAGTACCTTTGTCAAAATATTCTTTAACCTTAAAATTAGTATAGCATGCAACTGTACAATAAATTAAGCGCAAAAGAAAGAGCAGAATTAATCGAAAAAGCAGGAAAAGATCGATTAACACTCTCTTTTTATCAGTACGCTAAAATTGAAAATCCTCAGGAATTTAGAGATCATTTATTCATCACTTGGAACGCATTAGATGTTTTAGGCAGAATTTATGTTGCTCACGAAGGCATAAATGGTCAATTATCACTACCAGCTGATCAGTTTGAAGCTTTTAAAAATCATTTAGATACAATTGATTTTTTAAGAGGCATTCGTTTAAACATTGCTATAGAACAAGATAATATGTCTTTTTTGAAGCTTAAAGTGAAAGTACGTGAAAAAATTGTTGCTGATGGTCTTAACGATGATACGTTTGATGTAAGAAATAAAGGAATTCATGTTGGCGCCGAACAATTTAATGAACTTATTGAAGCTGAAGATACTATTTTAGTTGATATGAGAAATCATTACGAAAGTGAAATAGGACATTTTAAAAATGCTGTAACGCCAGATGTGGATACTTTTAGAGAATCTTTAGACATTATTGAAGAGGACCTGAAAGCATATAAAGAAGACAAAAATCTAGTAATGTATTGTACAGGAGGTATTCGTTGCGAAAAAGCGAGTGCTTACTTTAAACATAAAGGATTTAAAAATGTATACCAACTTGAAGGAGGTATTATTGAATACACACGTCAAGTAAATGATAAGGGATTAGAAAATAAGTTTATTGGAAACAACTTTGTATTTGATGATCGTAGGGCTGAAAAAATTAGTGACGATATTATTGCACAATGTCACCAATGTGGTAGCCCATTTGATGTGCATACCAATTGCGCAAATGATGCTTGTCACTTACTATTTATTCAATGTGAAAAATGTAAACAAGAGATGAATAATTGCTGTTCAACCAACTGTAAAGATATTCATGCATTGCCTTATGAAGAACAAAAAGCATTGCGTAAAGGACAAGGGAATAGTAATGATATTTTTAAAAAAGGAAGAGCAGATTATCTACCATATAAAAAAGATTTAAGAAACATTTTTGATGTTTTAAAAAAGAAATAGGACTAAAATTAGCCATAAAGAGATGTCAAAAAAAATCTTTGTTTTAAGTCTCTATAATAATCTTATCTTTACCTTTTTAAAGGATTTATGAACTTTCATTCGCAATATATAATTATTAGCGAATTCAATATATAAAAATATATGGCTTGTAACAGTTGCTCAACTGGTAAAGACGGTCAGCCTAAAGGATGCAAGAACAATGGTACTTGCGGTACAGATAGTTGTAACAAACTCACTGTTTTTGACTGGCTTGCAAACATGTCGCTCCCAAATGGAGAAAAACCCTTTAATTGGGTTGAAGTACGTTTTAAAAACGGGAGAAAAGATTATTATAAAAACACTGAAAACTTATCGCTTAGTATTGGAGATGTAGTAGCCACACAAGCACAAGCTGGTCATGACATTGGTATGGTAACACTTGCAGGTGAATTGGTTCGTGTGCAAATGAAGCGTAAAAATATAAATGAAACACCTGAAGAAGTCTTTAAAATATATAGAAAAGCCTCCCAAAGAGATATTGATATTTGGTCTGATGCAAGAGACAAAGAAGAGGCAATGAAAGTTAAGGCGAGACAATTTGCTATTGATTTAAAGTTGCAAATGAAAATTTCTGATATCGAATATCAAGGAGACGCAAGTAAAGCCACATTTTATTATACCGCCGAAGAACGTGTTGATTTTAGAGAACTTATTAAGTTGTTTGCTAAAGAATTTCGTACCAGAATAGAAATGAAGCAAGTAGGTTTTCGTCAAGAAGCTGCAAGGCTTGGAGGTATTGGTTCTTGTGGAAGAGAATTATGCTGCTCTACTTGGCTAACTGATTTCCGTTCAGTAAGTACCTCTTCTGCACGATATCAGCAATTATCTTTAAATCCACAAAAATTAGCAGGACAATGCGGAAAGCTTAAATGCTGTTTAAACTATGAGTTAGACAGTTATTTAGATGCCTTAAAAAGTTTTCCAAAGACTGAGATTAAACTACAAACAGAAAAAGGTGTTGGCGTTTGCCAAAAAACAGATATTTTTAGAGGACATATGTGGTATGCCTATGAAGGTGAGTGGATGAATTGGCATAAACTTACTACTGAGCAAGCTAAGGAAATAATAGAAATTAATTCTAAGAAGAAAAAAGTTGCTAGCCTCGAAGAATATGCACAAGACTTGGTAGAAGACACTAAAACAGATTTTGAAAACGTTGTAGGACAAGATAGTTTAACACGTTTCGATAGTCCAAAACGCTCAAAAAAACGTAGAAATAATAGAAACAGAAACAAAAGAAGACCAAAAAATAATGCGAAATAGATTTTGTGCCTTTTTGGTAATCCTTTGTATTGGGATTACTGCTTGTGATTCTAATCGTGTTTTTGACGAATATAAATCGGTTCCAAACCAATGGCATAAAGATTCTATAGTTGAGTTTTACCTAACACCGCCAGATTCGTTAAAACCATACGATTTATTTGTAAATCTTAGAAATACGAGTGATTATAAATACAGCAATTTATTTTTAATTGTTGAGATGAATTTTCCAAACGGAAAAAGAGTAACAGATACTTTAGAGTACGAGATGACAAAACCAAATGGAGAATTTTTAGGCTCTGGATTTTCTGATGTAAAAGAAAACAAACTTTGGTACAAGGAAGGTGTAGTGTTTGAAGAATCTGGAGATTATCTAGTTAAAATTCAACATGCAATGCGTGAAAACGGACAAATTAAAGGCGTTGAAAACCTTGAAGGCATAACAGATATTGGATTTAGAATAGAAACACCCCAAAACAATAATTAATACATGGCTACAAAAAAGAAAACAGAAAGTGTAAACAACTTTTCAAAATATATTCGTTGGTTCTGGATACTATTTGGAGCTGGAATACTTTGTTTTTTCCTTGTTTTTCAATTAGCAGCTTGGGGCTTTTTTGGTGAAATGCCAGATCACACGCAATTGGAAAACCCAAATACTAATTTAGCTGGAGAAATCATTTCACATGATGGTGAAACACTTGGAAAGTTCTATTTAAGTGATAACAGAACACCAGTTGGTTATGATGAGTTACCACAACACTTAGTGGATGCTTTAATAGCCACTGAGGATGCTAGATATCATAAACATGCAGGCATAGATGCTCGTGGTACTGTTAGAGCATTTGCATATTTAGGAAGAAAGGGAGGCGCTAGTACAATTTCTCAACAATTAGCAAGACAACTCTTTGTTGGAGAACATTCGCAAAGTACATTAGGAAGAATTACACAAAAATTTAAAGAATGGGTTATCGCAATTCGTTTGGAGCGTCAATACACTAAAGAAGAAATTATCGCACAATATTTCAATATTTATGATTTTTTAAATAATGCTGATGGCATACGTTCGGCTGCCAATATTTATTTTGATAAAAAACCACAAGACCTTGATTTAAAAGAATCAGCCATGTTAGTTGGGATGTTTAAAAATGCTTCTTTTTTTAACCCTAGAAGGTTTCCTGAACGAGTAAAAACCAGACGTAATGTTGTATTAGCTCAAATGGCAAAGTATGATTTTATTACTCAAGAAGTTAAGGATTCTTTGCAACAAACAGAATTAGATTTAAAATACACACCACAATCACACACCGATGGTACAGCAACCTACTTTAGAGCGTATTTGCAAGAAGAATTAAAAAAATGGATAAACGATCCAAATAACACAAAACCAGATGGCACTAACTATAGTATCTATAAAGATGGGTTAAAGTTCTACACAACCATAGACTCTAGAATGCAAAAATATGCTGAAGAAGCTGTAGCACAACACATGCCAAGGTTACAAGCAGAATTTTTTCATCAAAATACGCCACAACGAAATAGAACGGCACCATTTTTAGACCTTACACGCGGAGCGATAGATACGTTAATGCGTACTTCTATTAAACGATCTGAGCGTTGGAGACATATGAAATATGACTTAAAAAAACCTGAGGAGGAGATTTATAAGTCATTTGATGAACCTATCGAAATGAGCATTTTTTCTTGGAAAGAAGGTAAATATGCTGAGATAGATACTGTAATGACGCCAATGGATTCTATGCGTTATTACAAACATTTTTTACGTCCAGGAATGATGTCAATGGAGCCACAAACAGGACATGTTCGAGCCTGGGTTGGAGGTATGAATTATCGTCATTTTAAATATGATATGGTAAAACAAGGTAAACGACAAATAGGGTCAACCTTTAAACCTTTTGTCTATGCTGCAGCTATAGACCAATTGCGTTTGTCTCCTTGCGATACCCTACCTAGATCTCAAATTACTATTGAAGCCAATAAATATGGTAACCCAGAACCATGGACACCAAGAAACGACAATGGTGATTATTCGGGATATTTAAACCTTAGGCAATCCTTAGCGAATTCGGTAAATACAGTTACCGCTAGATTAATGAACGATATTGGACCGCAACCAGTTGTAGATTTAGCAAAAAGTTTAGGTATAGAGCAAGAGATTTTACCAGTGCCTTCCATTGCGCTTGGAACACCAGATTTAAGTGTGTATGAAATGGTAGCCGCATATTCTGCGTTTGCAAACAAAGGGGTTTATACAAAGCCTGTAGTGTTGACAAGAATAGAGGATAAAAATGGAACGGTATTATTTCAATTTACGCCAGAAACTAGAGATGTCTTAAGTGAAGAAGTGGCGTATGTAACAGTAAATCTATTAGAAGGCGTTACTCAGGGAGGATCAGGAACAAGGCTACGACATACCTACGGATCAGACCCATCATATAAAGAAATTATTACAGGCTATCCTTATGAGTTTGATAACCCAATTGCTGGTAAAACTGGAACCACACAAAATCAAAGTGATGGATGGTTTATGGGAATGGTGCCAAATTTAGTTACAGGTGTTTGGGTTGGGGCTGAAGATCGCGCTGCACATTTTTCTAGTATTACTTATGGGCAAGGAGCAGCTATGGCATTACCCATTTGGGCTTTGTATATGAAAAGTTGTTATGCAGATGAAACATTAAATGTCTCTAAAGAACCTTTTGAAAAACCAGATGAGTTATCTATTATTCTTGATTGTGATGAATATAAAGAGAATTCAAAGCTTTCTAAGAAAGGCAAGCTCGATGATCCTGAAATAGATTTTTTATAAAACATTATATGAAGTAAATAAAAAAGCCATTCTTTTTAGAATGGCTTTTTTATTTTGTAAATTTCTGTCATAATTAGATTTGTAAAAATGATTAATAAAAAGGTAGATAATGTAGCTCAAGCACTAGAAGGTGTAAAAGACAATATGACTTTGATGCTTGGAGGTTTTGGCTTATCAGGAATCCCTGAAAATGCCATTGCTCAATTAGTGAAATTAGGAGTTAAAGGAGTTACCTGTATTTCAAATAATGCAGGTGTAGATGATTTTGGATTAGGATTATTGCTCCAAAAACATCAAATAAAAAAAATGATTTCTTCTTACGTTGGTGAAAATGATGAGTTTGAACGTCAAATGTTAAGCGGTGAACTAGACGTAGAATTAATACCACAAGGGACTTTAGCAGAACGATGTAGAGCTGCAAAAGCTGGATTCCCTGCTATTTATACTCCAGCAGGATATGGTACTGAGGTAGCGGAAGGTAAAGAAACTAGAGAATTTGATGGGAAAATGTATGTTCTTGAGCATGCTTTTAAAGCTGATTTTGCTTTCGTAAAAGCGTGGAAAGGAGATGAAGCTGGGAACTTGATTTTTAAAGGAACTGCAAGAAATTTTAACCCAAATATGTGTGGAGCTGCAAAAATAACTGTGGCTGAGGTTGAGGAACTTGTTCCAGTGGGAACTTTAGATCCTAACCAAATTCATATTCCTGGAATTTTTGTTAAACGCATTTTTCAAGGAGAGAAATATGAAAAAAGAATAGAGCAACGAACCGTAAGACAAAGAAATTAATATGTTAGATAAAAATGGCATCGCCAAGCGCATTGCAAAAGAAGTGCAAGATGGTTATTATGTAAACTTGGGTATTGGTATTCCAACATTAGTAGCTAATTATGTTAGAGATGATATTGAAGTGGAGTTTCAAAGTGAAAATGGTGTATTAGGAATGGGGCCATTCCCTTTTGAAGGAGAAGAAGATGCAGATATTATTAATGCTGGAAAACAAACTATTACAACCTTACCAGGAGCTAGTTTTTTTGACTCAGCGACAAGTTTTGCAATGATTAGAGGACAGCATGTTGACCTTACTATATTAGGTGCAATGGAAGTTTCGGAAGATGGAGACATTGCTAATTGGAAAATCCCTGGTAGAATGGTAAAAGGTATGGGAGGTGCAATGGATTTAGTGGCAAGTGCCGAAAATATTATTGTGGCTATGATGCATACCAATAAACGTGGAGAATCTAAACTACTTAAAAAATGTTCTTTACCATTAACAGGCGTTGCATGTGTGAAGAAAATTGTCACAAATTTAGCTGTGCTAGAGGTTACTTCTAATGGATTTAAACTGTTAGAGAGAGCTCCAGGAGTTTCGGTAGAAGACATTAAAAATGCAACTGAAGGAACTTTAATTGTTGAAGGAAATATTCCAGAAATGAGTATTTAATTTAATTAAGAGATGAGCTCTTAAATTTATTTACTTCAAAAAATGAATCTCTTAGAAAAAACCTCGTGTTTATAGATTGTTTAAATAATAAATGTTAAAGTATTGTGCATTTCATCGATTTATTATGTTTTTAAACCGATTATTTAAATAATTGTTTCATATTAGCAGTCCCAAACAAACCAAATTAAATAACAGATTTGCCCCAAATCTACCATGAATTTAGCTTATGAATATTGCCCCAAATCTACCAGAACCTACTTATAGATTTAAGAATATTTTTATTAGCATTCAAAACACAAAAAGACTCCTTAAGAGTCTTTTGCGTTTGTTTAAAAAATTATTCATGCTATAATCCTTTTGGAATAGCGTCTATAAGAGTTTTAGTGTACTCTTTTTTTGGATTGTCGTATATACTATCGGCTTCCCCTAACTCTTCTATTCTTCCTTGATTCATCACTAAAAGTTGATCGCTCATATATTTTACAACCGCTAAGTCATGCGATATAAAAATATAGGTAAACCCAAATTTATCTTTTAGCTCATTTAATAAATTAAGTACTTGAGCTTGTACAGAAATGTCTAAAGCCGAAACAGATTCGTCACAAACAATAAGTTTTGGTTGTAAAGCTATGGTTCTTGCAATACCAATTCGTTGTCGTTGACCACCAGAAAATTCATGTGGGTATCTATTAAAATATTCAGTTGGCAAACCAACGCGTTTAAGTAGTTCTAATACTTTTTCTTTTCGTTCTTTTTCTGATTTATACAAACCGTGAACTTTCATAGGCTCCATAATAGCATTCCCAACAGATATTCTTGGGTTTAATGATGCATAAGGGTCTTGAAATATTATTTGGATATCTTTTCTAAGTGTTCTTAATTCTTTTTTTGAAAGCTCTGTAATATCTATTCCATTGTAGAAAATACGGCCTGAACTTACTTTATGTAATTGTAAAATGGCATTTCCTAAGGTGGATTTTCCACACCCAGATTCACCAACAAGACCAAGTATTTCACCTTCATAAACCTTAAAACTAACATCATCAACAGCTTTAAAAACTGATGACTTTCCGAAAAATCCATGTTTGGTTAGATATTCTTTACTCACATTTTTCACTTCCAATAGAGGCTGTTTAGAGTAAAGTGTTTTATGTACTTCTTCCCTTTCTTCAGATGAAATAATAGTGTCTAAAATGTTTTTATTCATATAATCATTAATGGTAGGAAGTCGCTTTAGCCTTACATTTAATGATGGTTTGGAGTTAATTAATGCTTTTGTATATATATGTTGTGGGTTTTTAAAAATAGTTTCAGAAGATCCTTGCTCAACGATTTCCCCTTGATACATAACCAAGACACGATTTGCTATTTCAGACACTAACGATAGGTCATGTGAAATAAATATAATGCTCATTTTAAATCTCTTTTGAAGATCTTTGAGTAATAAAATAATCTCCCTTTGAACAGTAACATCTAATGCTGTCGTTGGCTCGTCGGCTATCAATAATTTAGGCTTACATGCAATTGCCATAGCAATCATTACCCTCTGTTTTTGCCCTCCAGAAATTTCGTGTGGATACTTACTAAAAACGATGCTTGGGTTTGACAGTTTTACATTTTCAAATAGTTCTAAAACGTAATTTTTAGCTTCATTTTTTGCTAGTTTTGTATGCTTTAATAATACCTCAAGGACTTGCTTCCCACAAGTCATAGAAGGATTTAAAGAACTCATAGGTTCTTGAAAAATCATGGCAATATCATTGCCTCGTAATAATTCAAAGCTTTTATCATCTAAGACTGTTAGATCTTTACCTTCAAAAATTATTTCTCCATTATTTATAATACAATTTTGTTTTGGAAGGAGCCCTGCAATAGCTAAAGATGATATAGATTTACCACTTCCAGACTCTCCTACAATTCCTAATATTTCGTTTGGAAATAGATTATAAGAAATACCTTTAATCACTTTAGAAGAAACTGAATTATTGGTAAACGAAATTTCAAGATTTTTAACAGAAAGCAGTTCTTTTTTAGCCATGCTTAAAAGTATAAAAAATAATTGCTTTTAGTTAGTAATTAACAATTGATAAGACTTTTCCTTATCTATTTTACGGGAAAACCATAAATAGAAAGAAAGTTGGATTTATTTATTAACAAAAGACATACAATTGTTAAAGAGTTACTAAAATTTTACTACTTTCAAAAGAATGTTAATCCCTTTTTAAACAATTTATTTAATATGAAAAAAACACTACTACTGCTCATTTTATGCATGAGTACTACATTAATTTTTGGTCAAAGCAAGTCGTTTTGGCAAAAAGAAACTCCAGCTAGTAACTCAAGAGTAATGGAGTCTAAAAAATCATTACCAATGTTGCAAACATATAGTTTGGACTTGAAGGAAATGAAGCATGCTTTAAAAAACGCACCACTTAGAGGAAGTTTTTCAGGTCAATCCAATTTAGTTATTGCTTTTCCTAACCACGAAGGAGTTTTGGAACATTATAGAGTTATTGAGGCTCCAGTGATGGATCCTAAATTAAGTTTAAAGTACCCAGGAATTAAATCTTATGCAGGTCAAGGAGTTGAAGACCCTTCGGCTAGAATTCGTTTTAGTGTTTCGCCTTCAGGATTACAAAGTATGCGACTATCTTCAAATAGTGAGGCTGCATTTATTGAACCAATAACAGAGGATTTTTCTCAATATACAGTTTATAAAAGAAGTGATAAAACAGCAGACTTTGATGATTTTGCATGTGAAGTAACATCTAAAGCTAGTAAAATTATGTCTGGAAATAGTGCTTTAAGAAATGCTGATGATGGTGTTTTAAGAACTTATAGATTAGCAGTATCTGCTACGGGAGAGTATACTCAATATCATGGAGGCACAAAGGCTCAAGCATTAGCAGCAATTAATACAACTATGACAAGAGTTAATGGCATTTTTGAGACAGATTTTAATGTAACAATGGTTTTAATTGCAAATACTGATGATGTAATTTATACGAGTACTAGTAGTGATCCATATGGAAATACAACTTCTGGATATAATAGTGCGCTTCAAAGTACTTTAACAAGTGTGATAGGAGAATCAAATTATGATATAGGCCATTTATTTGCGAACCTTCAAAATAATGGAAATGCAGGATGTATAGGTTGTGTTTGTGTAAATGGGCAAAAAGGGAGTGGATGGACTTCGGCTACTGTTCCAATTGGAGATTTCTTTGATGTAGACTATGTGGCTCATGAAATGGGGCATCAATTTGGAGCTAATCACACATGGACACATGGAGGTAATGAAGGTACGAATGTTCAAATGGAACCAGGGAGTGGTTCAACTATTATGAGTTATGCTGGTATAACTGGTGCAACAGATGTGCAAGCTAATGTTCATCCTAATTTTCATGCAGCATCGATAGAACAGGTGACAGATTATGTGAAATCTACTAGCTGCCAGACGAATACACCTACTGGTAATTCAGTTCCAACAGCAGATGCTGGAGCTAATTATACTATTCCAAAGGGGACACCTTTTGTATTAAGTGGAGCAGGTACTGACGCAGATACAGGTAATGTACTTACTTATAGTTGGGAGCAAATGGACGAGAATAATGCGTCAAGCACTTATCCAAGCGTAACAGCCACAACAGGAGTTGCCTTTAGAGCATATGAGCCAACAACTAATACTAATAGATACTTCCCAAGATTAGAAACAATAAAAACAGGAGCGACATCATGGCAATGGGAAGCAGTACCTAATGCTGCTAGAAACCTAAATTTTAGACTAACGGTAAGAGATAATGTTGCTGGAGGAGGAGCGAATAATAGTGATGATATGATTGTTACTGTAAATGGGACAGCTGGACCGTTTTTGGTAAGCGCTCCAAATACAAATGTTACTTGGAACGTAGGAACAACCCAAACTGTAACTTGGGATGTTGCAGGAACTACAGGCAATGGAGTTAATGCTGCAAGTGTAGATATTTATCTTTCAACAGATGGAGGTGATACATATACAACTTCTTTAGCATCTGGAGTTCCAAATGATGGATCTCATGATATTTTGGTGCCAAATAATGTGGGGACACAAAATCGAATTATGGTTAAGGGAACTAATAATATTTTCTTTGATATTTCTAATACTAACTTTACAATTGAAGGACAAGTAGTATGTAATGCAACAACTCCAACAGGTTTGACTGCATCTAATATTGGAATAAATACAGCTACTTTAAGTTGGGATGCAGTTGCAGGAGCTTCTTTCGATTTGGACTATAGACAAGCAGGAGCAGGTTCTTGGACTACTATTTCTGTTAATGGTATTTCAGAAGTATTATCATCTTTAAGCCCACTAACGGAATATGAAGCACGGGTTAGAAGTAAATGTCCAGACACGTCTACATCTACATATAGTGCGATTATTAATTTTACAACGACTGATGTACAGTTAAACTATTGCGATTCGGCAAGTACTAATATAAGTGATGAGTATATAGGCAGAGTCCAATTAAATACTATAGATAATGCTTCTGGAGGTCAATTTTATACTGATTTTACTAACATATCAACCACTTTAACTAAAGACAGTCAATATACAATTACTGTAACACCAACTTGGACAGGAACTGTTTACAGTGAAGGATATTCAGTTTGGATTGATTATAATAGAGATGGAGATTTTGCTGATGCAGGGGAGCAAGTATGGACACAATCAGCAACAAAGAACACACCAGTTAGTGGGAGTTTTACAGTACCATCTTCGGCAGTTGAAAATACTACAACGATGAGGGTGTCCATGAAGTATAATGGAATTCCAACATCTTGTGAAACATTCACTTATGGCGAAGTTGAAGACTATACCATTATTATAGAAGCATCTACACCAGATACTACGGTACCTGTAATTACTATAAATGGTGCTTCAATAATGAATTTAATAGTTGGTGATACATACACAGAACAAGGAGCTACGGCAATTGATAATATTGATGGAGATTTAACCTCAAGTATAGTGGTTGGAGGAGATACTGTTGATACAAATACGGTTGGTACTTATGTTGTAACATACAATGTGAGTGACGCAGCAGGAAATGCTGCGGCAGAAGTAACACGAACAGTTAATGTTGGACCAGACACAATAGCGCCAGTAATTACTTTAAATGGAGACTCTACAATTAACATTAATATAGGAGGTGTATACACAGAGCAAGGAGCTATGGCTACAGACAATGTTGATGGTGATATTTCAGCTAGTATTGTAATAGGAGGAGATATAGTTGACACGAATACAGCAGGGACTTATGTAATTACTTATAATGTAAGTGACTCAGCTGGTAACGCAGCAACAGAAGTAACTAGAACTATTGTTGTTGCTCCAGATACTACTGCACCAGTAATTACCTTAAATGGGGCTTCTACAATTAATCTTAATTTGGGAGACACATATACGGAACAAGGAGCTACTGCTACTGATGATGTAGATGGAGACTTAACGGCTAGTATAGTAGTTGGAGGAGACACTGTTGATACGAATACTGCAGGAACATATGTAATAACCTATAATGTGAGCGATGCTGCTGGTAATGCTGCTACTGAAATTACTAGATCAGTAATTATAGCACCAGACACCACAGCGCCAGTAATTACTTTAAATGGCGCATTAACAATAGATTTGACAGTTGGAGATGTATATACAGAACAAGGAGCCACTGCAATAGACAATGTTGATGGAGATTTAACCTCAAGTATAGTAATAGGTGGAGATACTGTTGATACTAATACTGTTGGTACATATCTTGTAACTTATAACGTGAGTGATACCGCAGGAAATATAGCTTCTCAAGTTGTTAGAACAATTAATGTTAATCCAGTTGTAAGTGATGTTGTTTTAAATCAAGGATTCTTTGAGACAGGTTGGGATGGATGGACTGATGGTGGAAGTGATTGTGCGAGAGTATCGGATGCAGCTCGTTCTTATGAAGGAAATTATTCAATTAGAATTAGAGATAACTCTGGGACTGCATCTGCAATGACTTTATCTAATGTAGATGTAACACCATTCTCTCAAGTTGAAGTAGATTTCTATTTCTATGTACAAAGCATGGAAAATAATGAGGATTTTTGGTTGAGGTATTATAATGGTTCTAGCTGGACAACTGTTGCCACATGGACTAGAGGAATTAATATTAATAATAATACCTTCTACAATGCAACAATTACTTTAACAGCTGCGCAATATAATTTTGCTGTTAACTCTGGATTTAGATTCCAAAATGATGCATCAGGAAATAATGATCAAATATTTATTGACCAAGTAACTATTACTGGAACAAATTCTGCAAAGGGTGTTAATAATAATTTAGTTGTTGTTGGTAACGGTCAAACCGAAAGAGGAGGTTTTGAAGAAGATTTTAAAATGTATCCTAACCCAGTAAAAGATGTACTTAATATTCAATTGCCTGAAGGAAAGATGTTTACTTATGCTATTAGAAATATGTTAGGACAAACAGTAATGAAAGGTAATTCCGATGGAAAAATAAATGTTACTAATATTAGATCTGGAATGTATTTAATTGAAGTGAATGATGGAGAAGAGAAAATGACTAGAAAGTTTATTAAAGAATAATATTTGCTTGATTTTAAATTTAAAAGCCTAGATTAAAAATCTGGGCTTTTATTTACTTTAATTGATTTAAAAGACTATTTTTAACTTATCCCTCTTAACTAATTATATAACTTGAAGTATGAAAAAACTATTACTATTAGTGCTAATTCTGAGCACTACATTTACTTTTTCACAAAGTAAAGATTTAAAAAAAGCCGAAGCCTTCATAAAAGCTAAAGGTGAAATTACATTTACATTTAAGATTAACAACTTAGACGACTTAAATGATATTACACGACAATTATCGATTGTGAATTTTGATAAAAAAACGAAAACTGTAAAAGTTTGGGCTAATGAAAGTCAATTCAACAAGTTTTTAAGTCGAAATATTCCTTTTAAAGTCGAAACTTCAGATAATACCGCAAAGGCTGAAGAATTGCAAATGACAAGTTCTGCTAATAGTAGAGCTTCAAACCTAACATTTCCATTAACAGCTTATCCAACTTATGCAGATTATGCGCTACAAATGGCAAATTTTGCAGCAGATAACCCATCCATATGTCAGTTAGTTGATATTGGAGGAACAGGAGAAGGTGTTTCAGGAGGAGACAAAAGATTGTTGTTCATAAAACTCTCAGACAATATTGGAGTTTCAGAAAATGAGCCTAAATTAATGTATACATCTTCTATGCATGGTGATGAAATTGCTGGATTCCCAATGATGTTAAATTTGATAGACTATTTCATTACAGCCTATAATAATGTATCACATGCAGATCATACAAGGGTTAAAAACCTAATAGATAATTCTGAAATCTGGATAAATCCAATGGCAAATCCAGATGGGACCTATTATAATAGTCCATCAAATACTTCTGTTGCAAATGCTAGAAGAGGAAATGTAAATGGATTTGATTTAAATAGAAATTATCCTGATAATATAGCTGGTCCACATGATGATGGAAATGCATATCAAGTAGAGACTTTAGCTTTTATGAATCTTGCAGACAACAATCATTTTGTCTTATCTGCAAATTTTCATGGTGGTATTGAATTAGTTAATTATCCTTGGGACAATACACTAGATAGGCATCCAGATGATGATTGGTTTATGCATGTAAGTAGAGAATATGCTACCAATGCTCAAAATAATAGCCCTTCAGGTTATATGGATGATCGAAATAATGGTATTACTCATGGAGCAGATTGGTATTTAGTTTATGGTGGTCGTCAAGATTATATGAATTTTTATCAACAAACAAAAGAAGTTACAATTGAGCTATCTAATACAAAATTACCAGCTGCAAGTCAATTAGTAAACTATTGGAATTATAATAAAGAAGCTTTAATAGATTATTTAGTACAAGGGACTTATGGTTTTTCAGGAGTTGTTAAAGATGCCGTTACAAGCAATCCAATTGAGGCTACAATAAAAATAGCTAATCATGATGCTTTAGGCTCTTGGACAAAAACAACATTGCCGCATGGAGGCTATTTTAGACCAATAAAAGCAGGGACTTATGATATAGTTTTTGAAGCGCCTTGCTATCAGTCTTTTACGCTTACCGGACAAACAATTTCAGATTATCAGGGGGTTAATTTACCAGATGTAACATTGACACCTATTG
Organism: Pontimicrobium sp. SW4; assembly: GCF_039954625.1. Classification (NCBI taxonomy): domain Bacteria; kingdom Pseudomonadati; phylum Bacteroidota; class Flavobacteriia; order Flavobacteriales; family Flavobacteriaceae; genus Pontimicrobium; species Pontimicrobium maritimum. The sequence goes on along the minus strand of NZ_CP157199.1, from coordinate 3,010,601 downwards.
GAGTAACCTCGCCTACAGGAGTAGCTGCTGCTAATTTAGGAACTAATACAGCAACAATTAATTGGGATGATCTAGGGGCTACTTACGATTTAAGGTATAAAGAAGTAGCTTCAAGTACTTGGATTGATGTTTTAAACATAAGCTCTAATACACAAGGTTTATCAGGCTTATTACCAACTACTCAATATGAAGTACAAGTTAGAAGTAAGTGTGCTGGTAATACTTCACCTTATAGTACATCTGTCAATTTCACAACATCAGATGTAGCTCCAGTTAACTATTGTGATTCGAGTGGAAATACATCGTATCAAACTGGAATTACGCGAGTGATATTTGGAGCAATTGATAATATTGACGGTCCATCAAAAAATGTTGGATATGAAGACTTTACTAACCTTAGTACAACAGTCACTCATTCGTCATCTGAAAATCTCACAGTATATGTTAACACAGATGGAAATTATAGGGTTGATACATTTGTTTGGATTGATTGGAATCAAAATGGAGATTTCACAGATAGTGGGGAAGCTTATGACTTAGGAAACATAAGTAATGTGTCTAACGGAGCTATGCCAACTTTGTCAATTTCTATTCCTGCAAATGCAGAAACTGGAAGCACTAGAATGAGAGTTTCAACTAGATACAATAATAACCCTACTTCTTGTCAAACTAATTTTGACGGAGAAGTTGAAGACTATACTGTAACTGTTCAAAGTTTGGTAGACACTACAGCACCAGTAATCGCCTTAGTAGGGTCGTCACCAGTTAATTTAAATGTGGGAGATACTTATACAGAAGAAGGCGCAACGGCGAATGACAATAAAGATGGAGATATCACGGCAAACATAGTTGTTGGAGGCGATGTAGTAGATACAAATATAGCAGGAACTTATATCGTTACTTATAATGTGAGTGATGCAGCAGGCAATGCAGCAACGGAAGTAACAAGAACAGTCAATGTTGTACCAGATACTACAGCACCAGTAATTACCTTAGTAGGATTATCACCAGTTAATTTAAATGTGGGAGATACTTATACAGAAGAAGGCGCAACAGCGAATGACAATAAAGATGGAGATATTACTGCAAATATTGTTGTAGGTGGCGACACTGTTGACACCAATATAGCAGGAACCTATATCGTTACTTATAATGTGAGTGATGCAGCAGGAAATGCAGCAACGGAAGTAACCAGAACAGTCAATGTTGTACCAGATACTACAGTACCAGTAATTACTTTGATAGGATCATCAACGATAGATTTGAATGTAGGAGATGTGTACACCGAACAAGGAGCTACAGCTAGTGATAATAAAGATGGAAATATTACTGCAAATATTGTTGTAGGTGGCGACACTGTTGACACAAATACAGCAGGAGCTTATATAGTAACTTATAATGTGAGCGATGCAGCAGGTAATGCAGCAACAGAAGTAACAAGAACAGTAAATGTTGTACCAGATACTACGGCACCAGTAATTACATTGGTAGGTTCGTCGCCAGTTAATTTAAATGTGGGAGATACTTATACAGAAGAGGGAGCAACAGCGAATGATAATAAAGATGGAGATATTACAGCAAATATTGTTGTAGGTGGCGACACTGTTGACGCAAATACGGCAGGAGCTTATGTAGTAACTTATAATGTGAGCGATGCAGCAGGTAATGCAGCAACAGAAGTAATAAGAATAGTAAATGTTGTACAAGACACTACGGTACCAGTAATTACATTGAATGGTGCCTCTACAATGAACCTTAATTTAGGCGATACTTATACAGAACAAGGAGCCACGGCTACCGATAATATAGATGGAGATATCACAGCAAACATAGTTGTTGGAGGCCCAGCGGTAAATGTTAATTTAGCAGGAACTTATATAGTTACATATAATGTAAGTGATGCTGCAGGAAATGCGGCAGCAGAAGTAACAAGAGCTGTTATAGTAGCACCAGATACAACTGTACCAGTAATTATATTAAATGGTTCTTCTACAATTAACCTTAGCATTGGAGACAATTATATAGAACAAGGAGCAACGGCTACCGATAACATTGATGGAGATATTACAGCTAATATTATAGTTGCAGGAGCAACAGTAAACACAAATATTGCAGGAACCTACATAATAACCTATAACGTGAGTGATGCTGCAGGAAATGCTGCAGCTCAAGTAACTAGAACAGTTATAGTTTCGGAGCCAATAATAGGTTGTTCTGGAGGAATTTCTTCATTCCCTTATAACGAAGGCTTTGAAAATACGTTAGGAGCATGGACACAATCTTCTTCTGATGATTTAGATTGGATCGTAGATGCTAGTGGTACACCATCAAATAATACAGGACCTTCTAGTGCAGTACAAGGGAGTTATTACATTTATGTTGAAGCTTCTGGAAATAATACAGGATATCCAAATAAAAGAGCAATTTTAAATTCTCCTTGTTTTGATTTAAGTGCATTAACAGAAGCAACGTTTAGCTTTAAATACCATATGTTTGGTGATGCAGATATGGGAACTATTGATCTTGAAATAAGTAATGACGAAGGAAGTACTTGGACAAGTATTTGGAGTGAATCTGGAAACAAAGGAGACTCATGGCAAACGGCTAATGTGGATATTTCCGCCTATACTGGAGGAGGTGTTCAACTGCGACTTAACAGATTTGTAGGTAGTACTTGGAAAGCTGATATAGCTATTGACGATGTTAGTTTAGTTGAAGGAGGCATAGTAGTAACACCATGTTCAGGAGGTATTACATCATATCCTTATACCGAAGGATTTGAGAATACTTTAGGTGCATGGACACAATCCACATCAGATGATATTAACTGGACAGTAGATGCAAATGGCACGCCTTCGAATAACACTGGCCCTTCTAGTGCAGTTCAAGGTAGCTATTATATTTATGTTGAAGCTTCTGGTAATGCGACTCCAAGTAAGCAAGCCATTATCAATTCTCCTTGTTTTGATTTAAGCGGACAATCTTCAGCAACATTTAGTTTTAATTACCATATGTCTGGTTCATCAGATATGGGAAGTATTGTGTTAGAGGCTAGTGTAGATAATGGAGTCACTTGGACAAGCATTTGGAGTGAATCTGGAAACAAAGGAAATTCTTGGCTAACTGCTAATGTTAATCTTTCAGCTTATGTTGGAGGAAGTGTTCAGTTACGATTTAACAGAGTAACAGGAGGCACTTGGCAGGCAGATATTGCTATCGATAATGTAAATTTAAATGCAACATCTTCAGCTGCTAGAACCAATACTACAGTAAGAAACTCTAAAAACAGTAGTGATGGTTTAATTAAATTATATCCTAATCCGGTGAAAGGAAACAATTTAAATGTAATAACTACTCTTAAAGATGTGTCTTATGAGGTTTATAATATGCTTGGACAGATTGTATCTAAAGGAAAAGTAACTAATAATAAAGTAGATGTAAGTAATTTAGAATCTGCTGTTTATCAAGTTAAATTCACTGCTGAATCTAAAGTGTATACTAAGCGATTTATTAAAGAATAAACATCTATAATAAATCCAAAAAATAGAAGTCCTGATTAGATAATCAGGACTTTTTTATATATGAATTATTTCTTCTTCGGTTAAAAGCTTATCACCTCGTAAGCGTAAAAATATTTGGGCTACTGCAATAGTGTCTTTTTCACAGTAAACAATAATTCTATCTATCTCTTTTTCTTCGTAATACACACGATATACTTCACTTCCATCAATATCATCTTTAGGCGAGGGAATGCCTAATACATTAGTTAATAACTTTAAAGACGTGTAAGTTTTATAATCGCCAAACTTCCATAATTCTAGAGTGTCTAAATGTGGCACTTCCCAAGGCTTTTTGCCAAACAGGTTGAGTTTATAAGGTAACTCAATGTTGTGAATAATCATACGTCGAGCTATGTAAGGAAAGTCAAATTCCTTACCATTGTGAGCACATAATAAATGCTTTGTTTGACTAAAATGTGAGATTAATAGATTTTTAAAATCTTTAAGAATTTTAATTTCATCTCCATAAAAAGAAGTCACTCTAAATTTTCTGATGTTTCCTTGATTTGCAAAATAGCCAACAGAAATGCAAATAATTTTACCGAACTCTGCCCAAATTCCTGCACGTTCATAAAACTCTTCAGCTGTAAAATCATCTTTTCGTTGGTATTGTGATTTATGTTCCCAAAGGGCTTGCTTTGTGTCGTCTAAATCTGAAAAATATTGTGTTTCAGGAACTGTTTCAATATCTAGAAATAAGATATTTTCTAAATTGAGTTTGCTAATCATGTCGTAACTATTTGATTAGATTAAAGATAAGAATTAAAATAGAGATTGTTGTTTGTAAGGGCTTTCATGTTCTAAGAGCCATTGTTTTCTGTTAAGCCCACCAGCATAACCTGTTAAACTACCATCGCTACCAATAACACGATGACAAGGCACTATAATCCAAAGCGGGTTTTTACCATTAGCATTTGCTACAGCACGAATGGCTTTTACATCACCAAGGTCTTTTGATAATTGTAGATAAGAAGTAGTTTTTCCATAAGGAATTGCAAGTAATGCATTCCAAACTCTTTTTTGAAAATCGGTTCCTTGAGGATTTAATTTTAAACTGAAATCGGTTCGTTCGCCATTAAAATATTCTTCTAATTGACGAACCCCATCTTCTAAAATTTCTGGAATAATATCTGAAACTGCAATATCGTTATTTAATACAGTAAGTGAAGATAGTCCATGCTCATCTCCTTCCAATTTGGCAAATCCTAAAGGTGTATTTATGATGCATGATTCCATTATTATTCGGGCTTTTCTTCTATCAAACCTAAACGTTTTGCTCTTGTTTCCCAGCTTTTTCTTGCCAACAACTGTAAGTCTGCCACATTATCACTTTCATCCATTATTTCAAGGCCTAAAAGCGTTTCAATAACATCTTCCATAGTTACCAAACCACTTACCGAACCATATTCGTCGACCACTAATGCCATATGGTTTTTACTTTCAACTAATTCTTCAAATAATTTTGGAATTGGCATACTTCTATTAACGATGATAATGTTTCGTTTGACATCTGATAAGGTTTTATTACCATTTCCAAATGCCATTTCTTTAAACACATCATCTTTTAAAACTAATCCTGTAATATTATCAGGAGTATCAGTAAACACAGGTATTCTTGAAAATCGGATGTTGTGGTTTTCATTAAAAAACTCCTCAATAGTCATAGTTTCTATTTCTGCTTTCATAACAGTTCGAGGTGTCATAACATCCTTGGCGTGAATATCTTTAAAATTCAATAAATTTTTAATGACTTTGCTTTCAGATTCTTGAAACACACCTTCTTCATGGGCAATATCTGTCATGGCGATAAAACTTTCCCTACTCAATATACTGCCATGTCCTTTTCCTCCGATAAGCTTAGTTGTAAGCTGTAATAACCATAAAATCCCTGTCCATTTTAATGGAAAAATTAGAATATTTAATGCAGTTGTTGTAAAATGAGCTAGTTGTTTCCAATAGGTAGCGCCAATAGTCTTTGGAATAATTTCTGAAGCAACTAATATTAAAATTGTCATAATGGTAGACACTACACCAACCATAAGGTCCTCAGTAAATGGAATGCCTAATATTTTTCGTGATACGCTTCCATATTGTTCAGCATAAACAACCTTAGCTTGCACTCCAACTAGAATTGCACCAACAGTATGCGCAATAGTATTGAGCGTTAAAATAGCAATAAGTGGCTTATCAACATCTTTTTTTAGGCTTTCTAAATCTTCAGCGTAGGGCTTGTTTTCTTGCTTCTTTATATTGATAAATGTTGGTGTTACGCTCAATAAAACAGCTTCTAAAATAGAGCACAGAAAGGAAAAGAAAATTGAGATTATTGCGTAAAAAATCAGTAGATTCATAGTGTGCCTTTAAGTGTTTAAAAGTACTAATTATTTGTCAATTTTTCTTCGGAATTTGAACTGATGTAAAACACTTGTTGTAATTTAGGACGAATGTTTAAATTGTAGATGTTTCGATGCGTTCTACTTGGATATACACGATTGGATAAAAATATAAAAACTAATTCATTCTCTGGGTCTGCCCAAACAAATGTACCTGTGAAACCAGAATGTCCAAAACTTGTTGAACTTACTTGAGGTGCAGGATACGCTTCTTTGATACTTAAAGTGTCGTTACCAATAATTGGCTTATCAAACCCTAAACCTCTTCTGTTATCGTTTTCAGGATATTGAATTCTTATAAATTCTTCAACTGTTGTAGGTTTAAAATATTGTTTTCCATTATAAGTGCCTTTTTGAACTAACATTTGCATATATTTTGCCATATCTAGAGCTGTAGCAAATAATCCAGCGTTACCAGAAATACCCCCTAAAAGCGCTGCATTTTCGTCATGGACATAGCCTTTTACATAATCGTTTCTAAAAAGTGAATCTAGTTCAGTTGGAACAATATTATTTTTAAAGTTTTTGGTAAGTGGATTATAACCAAGTACGTCACATTCTAATGGTTTATAAAAGTTTTTGTTGAGGTAATCTTCGTAGTTCTCGCCTGTAATGTTTTCAATAAGTGTTGGATAAATCAATGATGCTAATCCAGAATATACATAGGTTTTGTTGTCACTTACTTTTGAGCGTTTAATTTTTCTAAACACCTTTCTATTAAATCTGTTTTTAACATAGATGTTGTTATAAACTTTGTTTGAGTAACGCTTTTGATTTTTGCTTTTAATGAATCGATTTTTAGTTTTTCCTTTTTTAAGAACATCACTTAAAAATACGATATAAGGATTCATTCCTGATTGATGTGCTAAGAGTTCACGAAGCGTTATATTCTTTTTGTCATTGCGGTTCTTCCATGAATGCCAATAGTTGCTAAATGGCACATCTAAATCAAGTTTTCCTTCTTCATAAAGCTTCATTAGAGCAGGTAAAGATCCAGTAATTTTGGTTACTGAAGCTAAATCATAAACATCATTAAGATTTACCTGTTGAATACTATCATAGGTATGAAAACCATAAGCTTTATGAAATATAATTTTACCTTGTTTAGCGACTAACAATTGTGCTCCAGGAAATGCTTTTTGAGTAATTGCATCATGCATAATGGAATCTATATTAAACTCAATATAGTTTGAATTTAATTCGACAGATTCTGGCGTGTCATAAGTCAATTGTGCAGAAAGAAGATTTCCAGCAATTAAAAAAATAAAAAGGAATGATAATTTTTGATGCATTTTCAAGAAAATAAATCTTCTTGAAAGTTAAGAAATTAATTTTACCACATCTTTAGCAAAATAAGACGCAATAATATCTGCTCCAGCTCTTTTAATGGCAGTAATTTGCTCCATCATAACAGCATCATGGTCTAACCATCCTTTTTCGGCAGCAGCTTTAAGCATTGCATATTCACCAGATACTTGATATACTGCCACTGGAACATCGACTTCATTTTTAATGTCTCGAACAATATCTAAATAAGCAATTCCTGGTTTTACCATGACAATATCTGCACCTTCATCAATGTCCATTTCGGTTTCACGAATGGCTTCAAAACGATTGGCATAATCCATTTGATAGGTTTTTTTATCCTTAGGAATATTAATCATGTCTACAGGAGCAGAATCTAGAGCATCACGAAAAGGACCATAAAATGCTGATGCATATTTTGCTGAATAACTCATAATACCTGTATCTATAAATCCTTCGTCTTCTAAAGCCTCACGAATGGTCAAAATACGACCATCCATCATATCACTAGGTGCTACAAAATTAGCTCCAGCTTGTGCATGGGAAATACTCATTTCTGCTAAAATATCTGCAGTTTCATCATTTAATATCAATCCGTTTTCTACAATACCATCATGACCATAAGATGAGTAAGGATCGAGTGCAACATCTGTCATTACAAGCATTTCTGGACAAACATTTTTAACCATTTTAATGGCACGTTGCATTAACCCATTAGGGTTTAAAGCTTCTGTGCCTTTGTTGTCTTTTAAATTATCAGGAACTTTCACAAACAACAATACCGATTTCAAACCAAGTTTCCATAATTCTTTTACTTCGTTTTCCAATAGGTCTAAGCTGTAACGAAAGTAGTTTGGCATTGAGAGAATTTCTTCTTTTATACCTTTTCCTTCAACAACAAAAAGTGGTACTAAAAAATCGTTTGGTGTAATAATTGTTTCTCTAACCAATGAGCGAATGGCTTCGTTGGTTCTTAATCGTCTATTTCTTCTTAATGGATACATATCTAAATATGTTAAATTTGTTGATGTGTTTATTTGTTAAACCCATTTTATTGGATTTTTTAATACGTTAATTAATTTTTCTTCTTCACTTCCAGATTCTGGATGATGATTATACACCCACTGTACATGAGGCGGCAAACTCATTAAAATACTTTCAATCCGTCCATTAGTTTTCAATCCGAAAAGTGTGCCTTTATCATGTACTAAATTAAACTCGACATAACGTCCACGACGAATTTCTTGCCAATTACGTTGTGCTTTAGTGTAGGGTAAACTTTTTCGTTTTTCAACTATGGGAACATATGCTTCTAGAAAGCTATTACCAACTTCGGTTACAAAGTTATACCAATCTTGCATAGTCATGTCATCTGAAGCCTTACAATAATCGAAAAACAAACCACCAATGCCACGTGCTTCATTTCTGTGTGAATTATAGAAATATTCATCACAACGCGCTTTGTATTTTGGATAAAAAGCTAGGTCATGCTTATCACAAGCTACTTTAGAAACTTTGTGAAAATGAATAGCATCTTCTTCAAATAAATAATAAGGTGTTAAATCTTGTCCACCACCAAACCATTGTGAGACGATGTTTCCAGATGAATCATACATTTCAAAATAGCGCCAATTGGCATGAACTGTTGGAACCATAGGGTTTTTAGGATGCAATACTAAACTTAATCCGCAAGCAAAGAACTGTGCTTCGTCAACTCCAAAATGTTTGCGCATAGTTTCTGGTAGTTCACCATGAACAGCAGAGATATTAACACCGCCTTTTTCAAAAACATTTCCGTTTTCAATCACGCGAGTTCTTCCACCACCACCTTCTGGACGTTTCCATAAGTCTTCTTGAAATTTAGCTTTACCGTCTACTGCTTCTAATTTAGAAGTAATTTGGTTTTGTAAATCTTGTATGTATTGATAAAATATATCTTTCATTCTTTTTAAATCATAGATTTGTTGCAGTAAGATGTAGCTTATCTAAAATTGTTTTGGGATTTTTTATATCTAAAATATCGCTTGAGAAATCTATTATAAAATATGGCATGTGTTATTGTTTATAGAGTTCGTATAACTCCATATCTATTGGATCTTCATTTGTTGGAGTAAACCCCTTTACTAAAGTTTTTACCCATTTAAAATTGTTGTTTTCGGCAACTTTTATACTTCCAATATTAGTTCTATGGGCAATGATTTGTAATGTTTCTACACCTAATGTTTCAAATGCATGATTTGATAATTCCTTTATTGCTTTTGAAGTTAAACCCTGCCCTTTAAATGGATAACCAATACAATAAGCGAATTCTCCTTGTTTTTTATTCCAGTTTAATTCTTTAAGATAAATCAAACCAACAAGTGCATTCGTTTTTTCTTCCTTTAAGGTAAAAAGAAATTCTTCTTTTAACTTGAATTGACGCACCTTTTTTTCTACAAAAAATTGAGATAAGGTTGGGGTTAAGTTTTCCGATAGCGTTTTAGGGAAGTAACGTTTTAATCGATCTTCGTTAGACACAATAAAATTACATAAACTCCAAGCATCTTTAAGTTGGATAGGCACAATATAGAAGGAGTCAAAGCTAAGCCGCATGCGAATTATTTTCAAGTTTTAAAGCTTCTATAGTTTTTGTTGAAGCTGCAGTAACAGATAATGGCAGTACTAGTATTACGCCTATAATTGGGATTAATAAAAATAGCATAAATACAATGCCATTTCCAATAGCAATCCCTCTATGTTTTCTAACAAATGAAAGACTTTTGGGGTAGTTATAATGACGCTCTAAAGTGTAATCCATATTACCAAAACCAGCGTAGTACGCTTGAACAAAAAACAGTAATAAAGACGTAAGCCAACCAATAACAGGAACTAAACTAATAATAAGAATTACTGCTGTTAGCCAAAGTTCCATGAATAAATTACGAACATTTATTCTAATACCTCGCCAAAGTTGTTCTTGAAAAGAGGTGTTTCGATGTTGATGAAGCAATTTAGAATCTGAGCCTAATAAATGTGCTTCTATTTTTTCAGACACAGGACTCATAAATGGTGCTGAAAAAGCCATAATAATGTGCTTGTATAGAATTAATCCTAGAGCAATAATTATAATGCCTCCAAATATTTCGCTAATGGTAGTAAAAGTGTCTTTTCCCCATTCCCAGACCCAAATTCTTGAAATAAATTGACCAATATTATCGGAAAACCCATAAGCAGATACACCAATAGCTATGGCTGTTATAATGCTAATAAAAATAGGGATTACAAAATATTTCCATAGTTTGAGCTTAGAGATTAACTCAAAAGCTCCAGCATAAGCTTTAATTCCTATGAAAATGTTTTTTATCATCCTATCCCTAACCCTTTCCAAAGGAAAGGGAGTTTGATTTATTATTAACTGAGATTAATTGTAATAATTTTACCATCAATAATTTCTCCCCTCTGGGGAGATTAAGTGGGGCTTTTATAGTCTTTTACAGCATCAATAAAAGCTTTGGCGTTATCTAATGGAATATTTGGTAAAATTCCATGACCTAAATTTACAATGTATTTATCTTTTCCAAAAGCATCAATCATTTGGTGTACCATCTTTTTAATTTCTGAAGGCGGTGAAAATAATCGCGTTGGATCAAAATTACCTTGGAGCGTTATGTTCCCTCCAGTTAAATAGCGTGCATTTCTTGGCGAGCAGGTCCAATCTATACCTAAGGCAGAGGCATTGGATTTTGCCATATCCTCGAGCGCAAACCAGCACCCTTTTCCAAAAGCTATAACAGGAGCATCATCCTTTAATGCTTCAATAATTTGATTGATGTATTGCCACGAAAATTCTTGATAATCGACAGGAGATAACATGCCTCCCCAAGAATCAAATACTTGAACAGCATCAACTCCAGCCTTTACTTTTTCTTTTAAATAAGCAATCGTAGTATCAGTAATTTTTTGAAGTAACTGATGTGCAGCAATAGGATTTGTAAAACAAAATTCTTTAGCCTTATCAAAGTTTTTACTTCCCTGACCTTGCACACAATAGCATAAAATAGTCCAAGGTGAGCCAGCAAAACCAATTAAAGGAATTTCATTATTTAGCTTTTCTTTTGTGGCTTTAATAGCCTGATAAACATAATATAAAGCTATAGCAACGTCTGGAACAATCACATTGTTTACATCTTTTTGCGTACGAACAGGGTGTGGTAGATATGGCCCAAAATTTGGCTTCATTTCCACTTCAATATTCATAGCTTGAGGAATTACTAAAATATCGCTAAAAAGAATCGCAGCATCCATACCATAACGACGAATAGGTTGTACAGTAATCTCACTTGCTAGTTCTGGTGTTTGGCAGCGTGTAAAGAAGTCATATTTGGCTTTAATTTCCATGAATTCAGGCAAATAACGTCCAGCTTGACGCATCATCCAAACTGGAGGACGATTAACCGTTTCACCTCTTAATGCTCTTAAAAATAAATCGTTTTTTATCATAATTATTTCCCATGAAAATGGGAATCTTTTTAATTCAACTTCTAACTAAATTTATAAGATTTCTGCCTACGCAGAAATAAAATGTTCATTTACTAATTCAATAACACTTTCAACTGTAGGAACTTTAGCAATTCTAACATCGCTAAATTTATTTTTTGCTTCGTTAGCTGTGGTTTCGCCAATACAGAAAGCAATTTTATCTGGATCGTTTTCCTTTAAATAGCTTTGAACTGTTGAAGGGCTGTAAAACATAACGCCTTCTACTGAGTCTTTAACCTTTTGGGTGTCATATTTTGTTTGATAAGCCTCTACTTCATTCACTTTTATATTGTTATCATCTAAAATAGTTGGTAAAGCATCTAAACGCAAATCACTACAGAAGTAGGTAACTTCAGTACCATCAATATAATTTACTAAGTATTCTGCAAGTGCTTTGGCGTTTTTTTCGGCATGTTTAACTGGTCCAATACGTTTTTCAACTAAGCGTTTTGTACGACGACCAACACAGTATATATTTTGAAACTGTAATTCAACTGCCGAAAAATTATTTAGCAATGCTTCTACTGTATTTTTGCTTGTAATTACTACATTTTTAATTGGCTGTCTTATTATTTGTGGCTTGATTCTGTTTAGACTTATTTTAATAAAATCTGAACTTTCAACAATAACTTTTTCGTTAAATAGTAAACGTTGATCTGTCGTTAGCGTTTTTGTAGAATAGACATTAGTTTGTTGTGATGAACGCTTAATAGTGTCCATTAAGTTTTTACCTCCACGCTCAATAATAAAATTTGCACAATATGCAGCTATTGTATCTTTATTCTCTAATTTTTCAATACGATTGACTTCTATTTTTTTGCTTCCATCGGGACTTAACAATATGCCTTTAAAATGAACTTCTTCATCCTTAACAAATGCTAAAGCACCAATTGGTGCTGTACAACCACCTTCCAGTAAGTTTAAAAACTGGCGCTCTATGCTTGTGCATATTTCGGTTTCTTCATGATTTAATTCTTTGCATATGTCTCTTGTGCGTTTATCTTCTTCTAAGGCAGTAATCATAATAGCACCTTGTGCTGGAGCAGGAACCATCCAGTCTAAATTTACTGAGTTTTCGGGTTTTATTCCTAGCCTTCCTAAACCTGCGGCCGCAAAAATAGCAGCATTCCAATTTTTGTTATCTTCAAGTTTTTGCAATCGTGTATTAACATTACCTCGTAAGTCAACTGTGGTATGTGTTGGGTATCTGTTAAGCCATTGTGCGCGACGACGTAAACTTCCTGTAGCAATAATAGCATCTCGTTGCGATAAAAACTCTTCGTTATTTTTGAAAACTAGAAAATCTTTAAAATTTCCTCGCTTTATTACGGCTGCTTGTACGATGCCTTTTGGTAATAAAGTTGGAACGTCTTTTAAGGAATGTACGGCGATGTCTATGTCATGATTTAACATGGCAATATCTAGTGTTCTAGTAAATATTCCTGTGATTCCTAGTTCGTAAAGCGGTTTGTTTTGAACCAAATCACCTGTTGATTTTACTGGTACAATTTCGGTTTTGTGGCCAAGTTTTTCCAGCATTTGTTGCACAGCGTTAGCTTGCCATAGTGCTAGTTGACTATCGCGTGTACCAATTCGTATAATTTTAGACATGCTTTGTGGGTTCTTCTTCTAATTGAAACACTTTTTTAATAAGCTCCAAACTATCATCTGCGGTGCAATTTTCATCTTTTAAATGATGTGCGAAATGATTAGTAATTTTTTGAATGAGGTTATTACTAATAATTTCGGCCTGAGCTTCATCAAAGTTAGCTATTTTTTTACGTTGTGTATCAAACTCAGCTACTTTAAAATCATTGAGTTTATTTTTAAGTGCTTTAATAGTTGGAGCAAATTTTCGAGTTTCTAACCATTGATTAAATTCTGTTTTTACATCTTCAATAATTAGTTCTGCTTTAGGAATATCTAGTTTTCTATTTTCAAGTGTAGAATCAGTTACTTTAGATAAATAATCAAGATGCACTAAAGTCACTTTATCTAGTTCTGAAACATTTGTATTCACATTTTTAGGAATTGATAAATCTAAAATAAGTAAAGGTTTTTTATTTTGTAAAATAGCTTTATCAACTGTTGGTTGTTGCGCTCCAGTTGCAACAATTAAAATATCAGAATTATTAATCTCTTCTTGTAAGTTAGCATAATCTTTTACTATTAGATTAAACTTTCCTGCAATAGCCTCAGCTTTATCTTTGGTTCTGTTAATTAAAGTGATTTGTTTATTTTGGGTATGTTTCACCAAGTTTTCACACGTATTTCTACCTATTTTTCCTGTTCCAAAAAGCAGAATATTTTTTTCTGAAACATTTTCAACTTCATTCAATATATATTGAACAGATGCAAAAGACACTGAAGTAGCACCTGAAGAAATACTGGTTTCAGTTTTAATACGCTTACTTGCTTGAATAACAGAATTAATTAATCGCTCTAAAAATGTATTTAATAAGCCTTCTTTTTTAGAAATTATTGCGCTTTTCTTTAACTGACTAATAATTTCAAAATCACCTAAAATTTGACTATCTAGACCCGATCCAACACGAAACATATGAGAAATTGCTTCTTTATTTTTATAAATAAATGCAACATCTTGAAACTCTTCAACAGTCCCTTTTGTATTATCACAAAGTAATTTTATAAGCTGATATGGGTGTTGCGCAAAGCCATAAATTTCAGTTCTGTTACATGTTGAGGTAACAATTAAACTTTCAATCTCTTCTAATTTTGCTTGTTCAATTAATCTTTGAGTTGCATTTTCATCTAAACTAAAATGACCGCGAATTTTAGCGTCAGCCTTTTTATAGCTTAAGCCAATAGCATAGAAAGTACTACTCTTTGAAATATTGTATTGCTTCATGTACCTGACTAGAAATTTGCAAAGCAAAAATAGAACGCTTGTTGCTAAAAAAATAACGCTTGAAGAACTTTAAGTGTCGTTAATGGTTTTTTATACTTATTTTTTATTATAATATGATTTTTATCATATTTTTGCAGTCATATCAGCACTTTCTGATTGTGTTGTTTAGAATTGTTCTAAATAGTAGATATTAAATGAACGAAAAAAATACTAAAAAAAATGTCGCTAGAGGTGCTTTCATTGAAACAAAAATAGAAGATGGTTTTTATGTTTTAATCTATCAAAATGATAATAATGTAATTGAAACGGTTGAACGAGAAATAGATGCTAGTTTTATTCAATTTCATTTTTGTATTAAAGGAAAAGCTGCTTTTCAATTTAATAGTGGAAATTATACATTGAATATTAACGAACAGACATCGCTATTGCTATATAATCCGCAAAGGAATTTGCCAATTCATTTAGATATAAATCCAAACTCTTCATTAGTCTCTGTTTTAATCTCGATTAAGAAGTTTCATGGTTTGTTTTCAGAAGAAGCGAATTACATTTCCTTTTTAAATGAAGAGAATAAAGACAAAAAATATTATAAAGATGGTAAAATTTCGCCATCATTATCTATAGTTTTAAATCAGTTGGTTAATTATAATTTAAACGAATCTATTAAAAACTTATACTTTAAAGGAAAAGCTTATGAGCTATTGAGTTTATATTTTAATAGAAATGAAGATGCTAATGTAGAACAATGCCCTTTTTTAATTGATGAATCTAACGTTATAAAAATTAGAAAAGCCAAAGACATTATAGTGTCACGAATAGCTGAACCACCAAGCTTACAAGAGTTAGCAGATGAAATTGATTTAAGTTTAAAAAAACTTAAAGAAGGATTTAAACAAATTTATGGCGACACTGTGTTTAGCTTTTTATTTGATTATAAAATGGAAGTTGCTCGAAAGCTCTTAGAATCAGGAGATCATAACGTTAATGAAGTTGGATTAAAAGTAGGCTATAGTACTGCAAGCCATTTTATTGCCGCTTTTAAAAAGAAATATGGTACAACGCCAAAAAAATATTTGATGTCATTATCATCATAAGAATATGAAAGGAATATTACTAGTAAATTTGGGTTCTCCAGATAGCCCAGAACCTAAAGATGTAAAGAAGTATTTAGGAGAATTTTTAATGGACGAACGCGTTATTGATGTTCCTCTTTGGGCAAGAAATCTTTTAGTAAAAGGTATTATTTTAAACACACGACCAAAGGCTTCTGCTGCAGCATACAAGAAAATTTGGTGGGAAGAAGGCTCTCCTTTAATTGTTATTTCAGAAAGATTACAAGAAAAAATTCAGAAGCAGGTAAATATTCCTGTTGCTTTAGCCATGCGCTATGGAAGTATGACTATTAAAAAAGGAATGCAAGAATTGGTTGATAAGGGTGTGGATGAAATTCTTCTTTTCCCTTTATACCCTCAATTTGCTATGGCAACTACTGAAACTATTTTAGTGTTGGCTGAAGAGATACGGAAAGAGTATTTTTCTCAAATAAAATTGGATTCTGTTAAAGCATTTTATAACAAACAAGATTATATTGAAGTACTTTCAAATAGTATTAAAAAGCATCTATCAGGGAAACAATATGATCACTTATTGTTTTCCTATCATGGTGTTCCAGAAAGGCATATAAAGAAACGTGATATTACTAAATCACACTGTAAAATTGATGGAAGTTGCTGTTCTACACCATCAAAAGCACATGAATTTTGTTATAGACATCAATGCCTTGAGGTAACACGATTGGTAGCAAAACAGCTTCAACTTGAAGAAAACACGTATTCATCTTCATTTCAATCTAGGCTAGGGTTTGATCCTTGGTTACAACCATATACAGATAGAACCATAGAACGATTAGGTAAAGAAGGCATTAAAAATATGGCAATAGTAACACCAGCTTTTGTAAGCGATTGTTTAGAAACATTAGAGGAAATTGCTATGGAAGGCCAAGAAATATTCCATGAGGTTGGAGGGAATCAATTTACGACAATTCCTTGTTTAAATGATGATAAAGAGTTTGTTGATTTACTCTCTAATTGGATTAATGATTGGAATAGCAAAAATTAAAAACTACTCAATAGTTAAAGTTGAATACAATTAATTAAAAATAGTTTTTAAATTCTTATTTTTATTCCAAATCAACCAAACCAAAAAATAACATGCGATTATCATCACTATTCTTTGCAATAGCTTTGTTGCTATTCAATTATTCCCCAACGCAATCACAAAACATTAACGAAAATCAGTATGATGCATTAGAGTATCGACTTATAGGGCCTTTTAGAGGAGGTAGAAGTGCAGCTGTTACTGGAGTGCCTAATCAACCAAATTTATACTACTTTGGAGCTACAGGAGGAGGTATTTGGAAAACTACAGATGGAGGAAGAACTTGGGGAAATATTTCAGACGGTTACTTTGGAGGAAGCATGGGAGCCATTACAGTATCTAAAAGCGACCCAAATGTGATTTATGTAGGAGGCGGAGAAAAAACAGTGAGAGGTAATGTATCATCAGGATATGGTATGTGGAAAAGTGAAGATGCTGGAAAAACATGGAGGTCTTTAGGATTAGAAAAATCAAGACACATTCCAAGAGTTGCAGTTCACCCAACGAACTCTGATATTGTTTATGCTGGCGTCATGGGTAATTTATACAAACCAACTCAAGAACGAGGTGTTTACAAGAGTACAGATGGAGGAAAAACATGGCGTAAAACACTATTTTCAAACGAACATGCTGGTGTGGTCGATTTACAAATTGACCCATCAAACCCAAGAATAATTTATGCGTCTACGTGGCGCATCAACAGAACACCTTATAGCTTAAACTCAGGTGGTGAAGGTTCTGCATTATGGAAAAGTACTGATAGTGGTGAAACTTGGACTGAAATTTCAAAAAACAAAGGCTTTCCAACAGACACTTTAGGAATTATTGGAGTAACTGTGTCTCCAGTAAATAACCAACGTGTTTGGGCAATTGTAGAAAACAAAGACAAAGGAGGATTATATAGAAGTGAAGATGGAGGAGAAACCTGGAATTATATAAATAGCAATCGAAACTTACGCCAGAGAGCATGGTATTATACTCGTATTTATGCAGATACTAAAGATGTCGATAAAGTCTATGTTTTAAATGTTAGTTATCACAAAAGTACCGATGGTGGAAAAACATTTAGCAGACATGGAGCACCTCACGGTGACCATCATGATTTATGGATTGCTCCTGAAAACCCAGATAGAATGATTATTGGAGATGATGGTGGAGCCCAAGTGACATATGATGGAGGAGAAACTTGGAGTACCTATCACAATCAGCCAACGGCACAATTTTATCGTGTTACAACTGACAATCATTTTCCATATAGAATTTATGCTGCGCAGCAAGATAATTCAACAGTAAGAATTCAACATAGAACAGATGGTCGTTCTATTACTGAAGATGATTGGGAAAGTACAGCAGGAGGAGAATCGGCACATATTGCTATTGACCCTAAGAATGATGATATTGTGTATGGTGGAAGTTATGGAGGTTATTTAACACGTGTTAATCATGAACGCGGCACATCTAGAGCTATAAATGTTTGGCCAGATAACCCAATGGGCCATGGTGCTGAAGGCATGAAATATCGTTTTCAGTGGAACTTCCCTATAATTTTCTCTAAGCATAATCCTAATAAGTTATATACGTTTTCCCAAAATGTACATGTTACTGAAAACGAAGGGCAATCTTGGAAGATTATTAGTCCAGACTTAACCCGTAACGATCCTGAGAAACAAAAATCTTCAGGCGGACCAATTACTCAAGATAATACAGCTGTAGAGTATTACTGTACCATTTTTGCAGCTCAAGAGTCACCTTTACAAGAGGGATTGCTATGGGTTGGTAGTGATGATGGATTAGTACATGTAACCAGAAACGGTGGACAAACTTGGGATAATGTGACACCAAAAGGAATGCCTGAATGGATGATGATTAATAGTGTAGAGCCTAGTATTTTTGATCCTGCAACGTGTTATATAGCTGGTACAAAATATAAGACAGGAGATTTTGCGCCTTATTTATACAAAACAACTGATTATGGAAAAACATGGACAAAAATTATTAATGGAATTAATCCAGAGCATTTTACAAGAGTAGTTCGAGAAGACCCAAAACGAAAAGGATTACTATATGCAGGAACTGAAACAGGAATGTATATTTCGTTTAATGATGGTAAAAACTGGAAACCTTTCAAATTAAATCTACCAATTGTTCCAATTACAGACCTTACCATTAAGGATAATAGTTTGATTGTAGCAACTCAAGGAAGAAGTTTGTGGATGATTGATGATTTAACAGTTATTCATCAATTATACAATGCAGATAAATCTGCAAATATCCTATTTAAACCTAAAGACACATATAGAATGGGAGGAGGTAGCTTTAAAGGGAGTAAGACAGCTGGAACTAACCTTCCAAGTGGTGTGATAACGTATTTCAACTTGAATAAGTATGATGAAAAAGATGAAGTCTCTCTAACATATTTTGACACTAAAGGAGATACGATTAAAACATTTAGTACAAAATCTAAAGAAAACAAGTTAACTGTCAAAAAAGGAACCAATCAATTTATTTGGAATACGATTTATGATGGTGCCGACAGTTTTCCTGGTATGATTATGTGGGCAGGTAGTTTAAGAGGCCCAAAAGCTGTTCCAGGAAATTATAAAGTAAGTTTAAATGTAAATGGCGAAGCGTTAAACCAATCATTTACAATTTTAGCAGATCCTAGAGCAGAAAGTACTTTAGAGGATATGAAGAAGCAATTTGTTTTTATAAAAGATGTAAATAAAACACTTGATAACACTCATAAATCCATTAAAAAAATTAGAAATATTAATGGTAAGCTAGATGCTTTTATGTCACAATATAAAGAAGATAATAATGTTAAAGATTTGGTTGAAAAAGCTAAAAAACTAAAAGAACAATTCTCAGAAATTGAGAAAGCATTATATCAAACTAAAAATAGAAGTGGACAAGACCCATTAAACTTCCCTATTAGATTAAACAATAAATTAGCACATTTAAACTCGTTGGTTGGCAGAGGCGATTTTGCGCCAACAGATCAAGATGCTGCAGTTAAAAACGAATTAACGCAAAAAATCAATGAGCAATTAGGTAAGTTTAATGAATTATTAGATAAAGAAATTAAAGCGTTTAATGATGCCTTTAATGATAAAAAACTAAACTATCTTTTTGTTGAAGATTAATGGAACTCTATAACTATATAAAGGCTCTGCATCTCATTTTTGTTATTACATGGTTTGCAGGGCTTTTTTACATACCACGATTATTTGTTTATCAAATAGAAGCATTTTATAAGCCATCACCTAATAAAGAAATTTTAGGAGAACAGCTAAAACTTATGGCTAAACGTTTATGGTTTATTATTACGTGGCCATCAGCAATATTGGCAACAATTTTTGCAGTTTGGTTGTTAATACTAATTCCAACATGGTTACATCAATCGTGGATGCATGTAAAATTTGTATTTGTAGGGTTATTGTTTTTATATCATTTTAAAACACATCAAATTTTTAAACAGCTTCAAAATGACGATGTGCGTTATACATCTAAATTCATGCGAATCTGGAACGAGGGCTCAACCATTATATTATTTTCAGTTGTTTTTTTGGTGATATTAAAAGATAGTCTTAATTGGATTTTTGGAGTTGTTGGAATAATAGCTTTAGCAATTTTGTTAATGCTAGGTATTAAATGGTACAAGAGAATTAGAGAGAGGAATCCTAATGCTTAACATGGCTCGATTATTGTTATAATTTGCATAAATTTATTAAATGGCATCTAAAAGACTTTCGTTACGCTCGCGTATTTTTGTTTACATGATTTTACTTGTTGTGGTAGCGTCTATTTTAATAGCTGCAGTAACACTTTTTCAATACAACGAACAATCAAAAGACTACCACAAACAGCGTTTAGAACGTAAAGAAAGACAGATTTTATCTAGTATGGATTATGTGTTGGAAGAAACAACATATGAGCGTACACCTGAGAGATTAGGACTCATTTTTAAAGATAAAATTTATGAAATTGCTAATAATTTAAATGTAGATTTCAATTTGTACGATCTTCAAGGGACTTTGGTAAAGAGTTCAGAGGCACATATTGATAATGATTCTATATCTAGATGTTTATCTCCAGAAATTCTTAATCAGTTAAATTTTAGTGTAAATAAACGTTTTGTTGAGAAAAATGAAGTGCTTGGAGGTGACTTTCAATCGTCATATATCCTTTTTTCTGACTACAACGCAAAGCCTTTAGGCATTCTAAATGTGCCTTACTATGAAGATGATTCCTTTAATGAAGATGAACTTAAAGAGTTTTTAGTGCGCTTAGGATACGCCTACTTTTTTATGATTCTTGTAGCAATCTCCTTTGCTTATTTTGTATCACGTTATATCACAAGATCATTAAAAACCATTAGCGATAAAATGAATGAAACACGCTTGGAAAAGCGAAACAAAAAAATAGAGCTTAAAGGAGCTAGCATAGAGGTTTCAGCGCTTGTAAAGTCTTATAACAGTATGATTGACGAACTTGAGCAGAGTGCTGTACAGTTAGCTACAAGTGAGCGCGAACAAGCTTGGAGAGAAATGGCTAAACAAGTTGCCCACGAAATAAAAAATCCATTAACACCTATGCGTTTAACGGTTCAAAGCTTTCAACGAAAGTTTGACCCAAATGATGCTAATATTCATCAAAAAGTTGATGAATACAGCAAGACTTTAATTCAGCAAATCGATACGATGAGTTCTATAGCCTCAGCGTTTTCAAATTTCGCGAAAATGCCAGCTCAAAAAAATGAAGAGCTTAATGTGGTTGAAGTTGTTGATCTGGCCTTAGATATTTTTGCTGAAAACTATATAACTTTTATCCCTGAACAGAAAGAAATTATTGCAACATTCGATAGGACGCAACTCATTAGAGTAGTTACAAATTTGGTAAAAAATGCGATACAAGCTATTCCGAAAAACAAAACACCTAAAATTACCGTTAAAGTATATTCCGAAGATAATAATGTGATTTTAACTGTACAAGATAATGGTAATGGTGTTTCAGACGAAAACAAATCAAAAGTATTTGAACCCAAGTTTACTACTAAAACAAGTGGTATGGGATTAGGGTTACCTATGATAAAAAACATTATTGAAAACTATAACGGAAGCATTACTTTTGCAACTAAAGAAAATGAAGGCACGACATTTAAAGTGAGCTTTCCTAAATAATTTACAACAATATGACATTTGAAAATATATTAGTCGATAAAAGCAATGGCATAGCAACTATTACCATAAATAGACCGAATAAATTAAATGCACTTAATAGAGTAACTATTGAAGAATTGCATAATGCCTTAAGTAGTATTAAAAATGATAATTCATCTAAAGTAATTATTATTACAGGAAGTGGTGAAAAAGCATTTGTTGCAGGAGCAGATATTAGCGAATTTGCCGATTATAGTATTGCAGAAGGTAGCAATCTTGCGGCACAAGGACAAAAAAAACTATTCGATTACATCGAAAATTTCAGTAAACCAGTTATTGGAGCAGTTAACGGTTTTGCGCTTGGAGGTGGATTGGAACTTGCAATGTCGTGTCACTTTAGAGTTGCAAGCACTAATGCGAAAATGGGATTACCAGAAGTTTCCTTAGGCGTTATCCCTGGTTATGGAGGCACACAACGTTTACCACAATTGGTTGGAAAAGGTAGAGCTATGGAAATGATAATGACAGCAGGAATGATAGACGCTAATCAAGCACTAAGCTATGGATTGATAAATCACGTTAAAGTACAAGAAGAATTGTTGCCATTTTGTGAAAGTTTGGCTTCAAAAATCATGCGCAATTCACCAGTAGCCATTAGTGCAGGAATTCGAGCAATTAATGCTGGTTTTAAAGATGGTGTGAACGGATATGAATCTGAAATTGAAGAATTCGGAAATTGCTTTGGAACAGACGATTTTGTAGAAGGCACAACTGCATTTTTAGAAAAGCGTAAAGCTGATTTCCCGGGAGAATAAATTGTTTTTATCTCTGGAAATCACGTTTGTTAATAATCAATTCTCTTTTAACATTTTCATATTTAAATAATAGTTAATTTTAAAGAGCTACTTACCATAGTATTCAACTTTATTTTAATTATTATGAACCCCAAGTCAACCTTAAAAGGACGTGGTGCACAATTAAATGTACCCAACCGTTTCTTCGAATTAAGCCACGAACAACGTGACGATTTTTTAGAATTTTGCCACAAAGAAGGCGAAGAACCTGATAAAAATAAAACGCTATACCTTCCTGTATTTCCAAAAACTATTGTAAATAAAGTCACAAGTCCAGATGTTGGAATGATGTATTCTATGAATCCTTATCAAGGCTGTGAGCATGGTTGTGTGTATTGCTACGCACGAAATAGTCATGAGTTTTGGGGGTTTAGTGCAGGACTCGATTTTGAACGACGCATTTTAGTAAAAAAAGATGCTCCAAAATTATTGGAGCAGTTACTCAAAAAGAAAAGCTGGAAGGCTCATGCTATTGTTCTTTCAGGAAATACGGATTGTTATCAACCAGCCGAAAAGCAATTTGAAATTACTAGACAATGTTTGGAAATCTTTTTAAAATATAAGCATCCCGTTGGTATTATTACAAAAAATGCGTTGATTTTACGAGATTTAGAAATTTTAAAAGCTTTAGCTAAAGATAATTTAGTAGGAGTAAATATGTCTATTACTTCATTATCTGAAGAGACACGTAGAATTTTAGAGCCAAGAACTACCACTATTAAAAAACGTATTACAACAGTAAAAAAATTATCAGAGAATGGAATTCCTGTAAATGTGATGTTGGCGCCAATAATCCCATCGATAAATAGTCATGAAATTTTGCCGATGGCAAAAGCAGTATCTGAAGCAGGTGCTTTGAGTATAGCGCATACCATTGTGAGGTTAAATGGCGCAATTGGCGAAATTTTCACAGATTGGATTCATAAAACATTGCCTGATAAAGCAGACAAAGTGCTACATCAAATTGAAAATTGCCATGGAGGCACTTTAAACGAAAGTCGATTCGGAGTTAGGATGCGTGGTGAAGGACAAATAGCAAAACAAATAAATGATTTGGTGCATTTAGCAAGACATAAGTATTTTAAAGGAAAGCGAATGCCTAGATTAAATACAGAACTTCATGAACCATATAAAGTTGGACAGATGAAGCTGTTTTAGTAAATCAAATTTGTGTCAGTTTGAATGTCAAATTTTTATTTGATGTATCGAAAACAAGAAAATTGGAAAAGCCTCAGACTTCTTGATACAAAATTCTTTTAGAATTTCACTCGAAGTGACATCACAGGGTTTTTTCAAACACTATCTTAGTTTGGCCTACTTCATTTGTGTAAATGTTTGTGATATCAAAACCATTTTTAAGATTTAAAATCATCATAGGTTTAAAACGATTCATTGATTTTGTTCTCAATGTTTGATACCCTTTTTCTATAGCTTTTTGTTCTTGCAATTGTGCAAGTTGTTTTGCAATACCATTTTCCCTGTTTTCAGGTAAAACGCCTCCAACCCAACTGTAAAAAGTAATGTCATTATATCGATATCCAATTTTAAAACCTAAGAGTTGCTTTTGTTGATAACAAAGAATCATCAAAATGTCTTCTTTTTTATGAATTCGTTCTTTAAAGAAATCTAATTTGTAATCCTCAAATATCGATTTGTAAACTATCAATATTTCTTGAAGAAGCTTTTTGGAAGGAATGCCTTCTACTATTTTAAAAGTAAACTTATCGTGTTCCATCCCATTCTGCATAAAACTGATCCAAGTATAGTTCCATAAATTGATGACGCTGTTTTGCGATTCGCTTACCAGTTTTAGTGTTCATTTTATCAGAAAGCAGGAGTAATTTTTCGTAAAAATGATTAATGGTAGGAGCCGTTGACTTCTTATATTCCTCCTTGGTCATCTTCATGTTTGGTTTTATAGAAGGGTCGAATATCTTTCTATTTTTAAAACCTCCATAATTAAAACAACGAGCAATACCAATAGCTCCAATAGCATCTAATCTATCTGCATCTTGAATAACATCTAGTTCTGGAGAGGTAAATTTATCACCTTTTTCCAATGACTTGTTAAACGAAATATTTTCAATTATTTTAATCACATGTTCCATTACTAAACTGTCAACATTGTGTTTGAACAAAAATTCGCGAGCCATTTTTGGACCAATAGTATCATCGCCATTATAAAATTTACTATCGGCTATATCATGTAATAAAGCACCTAATGCTACTACTAAAGTATCCACGTTTTCTCCTTTAGAAATTAGTAAAGAGTTGTTATATACTCTCAAAGTGTGAAACCAATCGTGGCCACCTTCAGCATTTTTTAAAGTAGTTCTTACATAATCTTTAGTTGCTTTTATAACGGCTTCGTTATTTGTCATAATGGATGTCTTTTATGATAGTTTGTTCAATTAGGTTTATTAATTCATCATGTTCAAAATCACTTACACGAAGAGGTTGATGTACCTTGAAGGTGATATGCGCTCCTAATCCCATAGGAAATTTACCATAACGTAGCATTTTCCAAGAGTTGTTAATTGAAATTGGAACAACTAAAGCATTTGGCATATTATTAAAAAGTGTGGCTAACCCCTTAGTTTTGAATGGTCTTGGTTTACCTGTTTTGCTTCTCGTTCCTTCAGGAAAAATTACAGATGACCAATTGTTTTTTTCAACACGCTTTGCGAAATTTTCAATTGCTGTTATAGATTCAAATGGTTTTTTACGATCAATTAAAACCGAACCACCATGACGTAAATTATAGGACACACTTGGTATGCCTTTACCTAATTCTTTCTTGCTTATAAACTTTGGATGGTATTTTCGCATATACCACATTAAAGGTGATATATCATACATACTTTGATGGTTAGCAACAATGATTAAAGGTTGATTAGATTCAATCTTATAAGGGTTAGCGAATGTAAAGCGAGTTCCTAAAATGTTTAAACAACGCATTAGCCAAAACTGTAAACAAATTACTACTCGTTTATGCGCTTGGTAACCTAGAACATTAAAAGCAAACCATTGTATAGGATGAAAAACTATTAGTGTCAAAAAAAAGAAAAACGCATAGATAAGCGTCAAAGGGTATGCTAGGAGTTTAATCATTTTTAAATGCTAAAAAGGCATTCAAAAGTAGTAAAAACAAAAGAAAAGACCTTTAAAAAATTGGATTACATGTGTTATCAATACATTCAAATCCCGAAGGAGGGTTAACAACAGAACAATCCGAAACAATTCCCCATTCTTCGTTAAGTTCTTGCTCTAGCTGATTATAATCCTCAACCCAAAGTAGCAATTGGTCAATATCTATTGAACTTGTATATATTAAATAGGTTAAAGGACCACCACAAGGCTTACTCCCAAAACCAATAAATAAGCAATCGGTATCTTCGTTGCAAATAGATGCAGCTGCTAAACCTTCAATTTTGTGTTTGTAAATATCTAACTCAGCTCTTTCTTCTTCGTAAGTTAAAGGAGGATTATCTTCATCACATTGTGTTGCCACAAATAAGAAAGAAAAAGATAAAAGCATAAAAACAAATTTCAAATTTTTCATAACATGTGTTTGTTTTAAGATGAGTTAACACTCAATAAGTTGCGTAAAAAATATAAAAAAACCACGAAACATTCGTGGTTTAATTTTTTAATCGTCATTGCGAATAAAACGAGACATTCTGTTTATTAATGTAAGACTACTTCACTTTGTTTGAAACGACGTATTTTTCTAGCAATGCGAATTGTAAGCATCAACAAGATTCTCAGCAATCATTTCAGCTGGACGACCTTCAATATGATGACGTTCTAACATATGCACTAATTCACCATCTTTAAACAATGCCATACAAGGAGAGCTTGGAGGAAACGGAATCATAAATTCACGCGCTTTATCAGTTGCCTCTCTATCTACACCTGCAAAAACTGTTACTAAATGGTCTGGTCTTTTCGCATTTTGTAAGCTTTGTCTAGCTCCTGGACGTGCATTAGCTGCGGCACAACCACAAACAGAATTTACAACAACTAAGGTTGTTCCTTCTTTGGTTAAGGCACTTTCAACCGCTTCAACTGTATGCAATTCTTCAAAACCTACGTTAGTTAAGTCTTCACGCATTGGTTTTACTAATTCTGCTGGATACATATTTTTAATTTTAAGAATTATTAATTTAGATTGCAAAGATACCAATTGTGTAACAAAATCCTCAAGCAATCTACTAACAAATAGTATATTTGACGATAAATAAAACTTATACCTTAAATGAGTGTATCAAAATGGATTGGAGCTTCTTTGGGTTGGTCGTTTGGAGGCCCAATAGGAGCGATAATAGGATTGGCTTTAGGAAGCATCGTTGATGGTTTAGCTGGCAACAAATCCAGCCCACTGTTGGGAGAAAGACAGTCTAGTTCGCAAAGAACTTATAGAACAAGACCACAACGAAGACCTCAAACGCAATCTGGTGATTTTGAGGTGAGTTTATTAGTGTTAGCTTCTATTATTATAAAGGCTGATGACCATCAAGACCAACGTGAGCTAGATTTTGTGCGTCAGCAATTTACGAGCATGTATGGAAAGGAGCGTGCAAATAATGCTTTTAGATTGTTTAAGAATATTAGTAAACAAGAAATATCTACTCGACAAGTTTGTACACAAATACGGCAAATGATGGATCATCCATCTCGTTTGCAACTCCTTCATTTTTTATTTGGAATTGCCAAAGCAGATACGCATGTTACTGAAAACGAAATTAGACAGATTTATACCATTTCTGGATATTTAGGAATTAGCTCAAAAGATTTTGAAAGTATTAAAGCGATGTTCTTTAACATTACTGAAAATGCATATAAAATTTTGGAGATAGATAAATCAGCAACCGTTGATGAGATTAAAAAAGCCTATCGAAAAATGGCAAAGAAATATCATCCAGATCGTGTCATTCATTTAGGAGAAGAACACCAAAAAGGTGCTGAAGAAAAATTTAGGCAAGTGCAAGAAGCGTATGAGCAGTTGCAGAAGGAGAGAAGGTTTTAATTTAGCACGATTTCTCTTTTTTTTCTTCTATTCGTTTATCTATGTATTTAAAATAACGTTTTTCTTTATATTTTCTGTATGCAAGAGCTACAATTACAAATAGGCCAAGAATCATTATTCCGCCTTTTCCGTTTAAGTATTCAATTAGTTCCATAAAATTAAATTAAGGGCATTATAGTCGCTAATAAAATAAAATCTTTCAACTAAGCCACTTGTTTTTAGACCAACTGCATTATTGAACGTTATTCGTTAAACTAAAACAAAACATTTAAGAAAGTTTAGGCAAATGCAAGAAGCTTATAAAAAGTAGTAAAAAGAGAAGATATTAAAGCGATTTTATTTTAAGCCCAACAAAAACAGTTCTAGGGCTTCCAGGACCATATACATAATTACTGTCTCTGTTTTTACCGCTATCAAAATCGTTTTGATAGGCATCAAAGATGTTTTTCACACCTCCAAAAATCTCTAAACTAGAATTTAGATTCTTTAACTCGAAGTTATAACTAGATTTAAAACCTAATTCTGAAAACACCTTAGAGGTTGAATATGTATCTACAGTTTGTTCTGGAGCTCCAGCAAAGTGCGCAATTTTCATGGTTCCAGTATACACATAATTTAAAGTTGTACTAAATTTTTGATTAGGTGTAAAACTCAACATAGCAAAACCGTATTCATTAGGTGTTCGTAAAAATTCGCGTAACGCTGGTAAGCCTTCAATATTTTCTACTGCTGTGTCAAATTTGCTAGTTTGAATATTAAAACCAGCTTCTAATTGCACTTTTTTATCATAGTTAACCCTCATTTCAAAAGTCAATCCTTTTACTGTGGCTCCATCTCCATTTTGTTTTTCAAAACGTTCTCCAAACGAATCTTCTCCTAAAGGAGCTAGATAAAAAGCATCATTTAAATGTGTGTAAAAGCCTTCTAAGGTAAATCCAAAAATATAGTGTTCGGTAGGTCTGTCATAATTAATAGAAGCACTAAAGCTATTAGATCGTTCTTCTTTTAAATCATCGGCTAATGTTATTCTAGAAATGCCTCCACCAGCAAAAGCAATATGCAAATCAGTGTCAAAAGCTTGAGGTGCTCTAAAGCCAGTACTCCATGTGGTTCTAAACTGTAAGTTGTTTTCTGGCTTATAAAGTAATGAAAAACGAGGGCTGAATATAACTTTGTTCACTAAGTTATGCTTGTCTGCTCTCACTCCAGACAGCAAGTTTAACTTTGGTGTTATTTCCCAATCACTTTGTAAAAAGGCAGCAACTGTTTTTGTTGTTTGATCTATTTTGTAGTTGTAAGCCTCTATTTCATCAAATACGTCATCCATAACATACTCACTTCCAAATGTAAAGACATTACTCCCTTTTATAAAATTATTGATTCGATGATTAAACTGTGCACCACCTTGAAACGTTACAGTTTTTGAAGTTCCATAAGGAGGGTTACTTAGGTGATTATCTATATCGATTTGATCGTCTGGATAAATACCAGTGTAATGATCTCTATTGGTAAGTTGACCAGCTAAATAAGTAATGATGGAACTATTATCATCATTAAAATTAATTTGATAATCAAGGCTTCCCATTAAAACATTATGAGTTCTTTCTTCTGATTGTAAAGCTAGGTGAGGTGCTTTGTCAACCATTTCTCCACCATATCTATATTCATTTAAACTACTGAAACTAGCTTCTAATTTTTGATTTTCCGCAGGTAGTAAGAATAGATTTGTGCCAAATGAGGTGTTTTTTAATTCTGGAAGTTCGGAGAAGTTATCACCGTTAGCATCATAATAATCTCTCTGTCTTCTATTAACAAATAAAGAAAGTCCAGAAGCTTCATTTTTAGAAACTACTGTTGTATTTCCATTTATAATATTATCGTTAGCTTTTCCATCAATTGATTGATATGTATAACTTATATCGTAGCTATTATCTTTTGGAACTTTTGTAATAATATTTACTACACCACCAATAGCACTAGAGCCATAAAGTGTAGAGCCACCACCACGTATAGTTTCAATACGATCTATCATATTTACTGGAATTTGTTCTAAACCATATAAGCCAGTTAAAGGACTAAAAATTGGACGACCATTTATTAAAATCTGAGAATAACCACCAGCTAAACCATTCATTCGTAATTGTGTATAATTACAAGTTTGACAATCTGTTTCTACTCTCAATCCTGGTTGAAACTTTAAACCATCCGATAAGTTACAGGCTTGAATATTCTCTAAAGCCTCACTGTTTAATATGTTTACAATAACTGGCGAATTCGTTTTACGCTTAAAAGTTCGTGTACCTGTAATTACAACTTCGTCTAAAAGAGCATCTTCAACTAAATTAAAATTGACAGTAATATTTTGATTGTTTACTGTGATGCGCTTTTTATAAGTTATGTATCCAGTAAAAGAACTTTCAATAATATATGTTCCGTTTGGAATATTCTTAATGAGAAAATTTCCATTTTCGTCAGAGACAGCACCTTTATTGATGCTTTTTATTGTAACATTAGCGAACGCTAGTGATAGGCTATTGCCCTTAACATTACCTGAGATGTTAAATGTTTGACTGCTTAAGGAAAAAGAGTATAGAGATAAAATAAGTATTATAAATGATTTCACTTCAATATTTTTTATGCAAATATAAATTAAAATTTAGGCAAGACTAAAAATATATTTAAATTTAAGTAAAAAACGTATATTTGTAAAAATTTATATGAGATGGTAACTTTATCTGAGGAGAACTATTTAAAAGCAATTTATCATTTAGGTAAACAAGGAAATGAAGCTGTAAGCACAAATGCTATTGCAGAAAAGATAGATACTAGAGCATCTTCGGTAACAGATATGATAAAAAAATTAGCTGAAAAAGAGTTGGCTAACTACATAAAATATCAAGGAGTTAGCTTAACCGAGACAGGTCGTATAACAGCAACCTCCGTGATTAGAAAACATCGACTATGGGAAACATTTTTAGTGAAAAAGCTTAATTTTTCTTGGGATGAGGTTCATGAAATTGCCGAACAATTGGAGCATATTAAATCTGAAAAATTGATTGATAAACTAGATAATTTTTTAGAAAACCCAACACATGATCCTCATGGAGACCCTATTCCTGATAAAAACGGAAATTACACCAAAATAAAAAGCAAAAGTATTTTAGATATTGAAACAGGGAGTCAAGGAGTTTTATCAAGTGTCAAAGATTCTTCCAAGGCATTTTTAAAATATTTAAACAAAAATGAATTGGCTTTAGGTGATACAATTAAGATAATTGATTTTGAGCCTTTTGATGATTCGTTTACTATTGAAACCAATTCCAAAACAATGACCATATCTAAAGATGTTGCTGAAAATCTTTATTTAAGTTTATAATATGAACGATTATAACCCAACAACAGCACTTATTATATTTTTTGGAATATCCATTTTATTGTTCTTGTTATTTAGACCAATAAAAGGATGGTTTTGGTTGTTACAGAAAAACTTTAAGAGTGATGAAAAAGTTATTATTGAAGACATATTAAAACAACTCTATCACTTTGAAAATTCAGGAAATAAAGTTGATACTAAAACATTGGTACAGTCTTTAAATTTTAAAAATAAGAGTATTGTTGAAGCTATTAAAAAAATGTCTATCAACAACTTAGTATATTTTGATTCTGATGCATTGAAACTTACAGAAGAAGGCCACGAATATGCTTTACGTATTATAAGAGTACATCGTCTTTGGGAACGTTATTTAGCTGATAGAACAGGGTTTCATAAAAACGAGTGGCATGACAGAGCCGAAAGGATGGAACATAAGTTAAATCATGATGAAACTAACAAATTAGCATCACAACTTGGAAACCCAAAGTTCGATCCACATGGTGATCCTATTCCAACAAAAACTGGAAAAATTGCTAAAATTGAAGGTGTAGAATTACCATTATTACCTGTAAATTCTATTGCTAGAATCACACATATTGAAGACGAACCTGAAGTGATTTACAAGCAAATACTTGCCGAAAACATTCATATTGGATCTTTATTAAAAGTGGTTGAAAACAATAAAACACGTATTGTATTTCAGTCTGAAGGTGAGGAGTTTGTGTTGGCGCCAATTGTGGCTTCAAATCTTACAGTATTACCAATAGAAAAGGAAGTAGTTATCGAAGACAATATAGCTCGTTTATCTGGATTGCAAGAAAATGAAGAAGCAGAAATTATTGGAATATCAAAAGAAAGTAGAGGAGAAAGCAGACGTCGTTTATTGGATTTAGGTTTTGTGAAAGGGTCAAAAATAAAAATAGACTTATTAAATCCTTTAGGAGAACCTCATGCCTATTTAATAAAAGGGACATCAATAGCATTACGAAAAAACCAAGCTTCAAAAATTCTCATTAAAAAACTAGACAATGGAAACTAAAGCAGTAAAAAGTGCTTGTGAAACTTGTGCACAGTTCAATGCAGAAGGACTAAAAAAACTAGGAATTAATACTGATAATTTTGATTTTGTAGTGGCTTTGGCAGGAAATCCAAATACAGGTAAAAGTACAGTTTTTAATGCATTAACAGGGCTAAGGCAACATACGGGAAATTGGCCTGGAAAAACAGTAACTAGAGCTGAAGGAGGTTTTGAGTATAATAAACAAAAATATAAACTTGTGGATTTGCCTGGAACCTATTCATTGTTGTCAACTTCAACAGATGAAGAGGTTGCAAGAGATTTTTTACTATTTGGACGACCTGATGTAACTGTTATTGTTGCAGATGCCAACAGGCTAGAACGTAACTTGAATTTAGTACTTCAAATTTTAGAAATCACTGATAAAGCAGTGTTATGCCTTAACCTAATGGATGAAGCTAAACGTAATAATATTGTTATAGACCAAAGAACTTTAGCAAGAGACTTAGGAATTCCAGTAGTAGCAACAAGCGCGAGATATAAAGAAGGTATTCCAGAGCTCATTCAAACCATTTCTGAAGTAGCTAATGCTACTATTGTGTGTAAACCGCACCGTATAAAAAATGTGCCACCAAATATTGAAAAGGCTGTAAAAAAGCTGAGTGCTGAAATAGAAAAAGAGTTTCCAGGAATTTCAAATAGTAGATGGATAGCATTTAGATTATTAGAAGGAGATTCACAAATAATAGACGCTTTAAAAACAGGCGAATTAGTGTAATTATGAGCAAAAAGAACATTGAAGACATCATTGAATTATCAAACGAGTTGCGTTGGCAAATAGGTGACGATTTTCATGATAATTTAACCGAAGGTATTTACGCTGATGCTGCAAATATTGTTAAAGACAGTGTCCATACAGAAGAAGGGAAAAAAAGGTTTCGGTTAGATTCAAAAATCGATAAGATTGTTACAAGTAAGACGTTTGGATTTCCTATTATGTTTCTCATTTTGGGAGTAGTTCTATGGTTAACAATTATTGGTGCTAATTATCCTTCATCTATGTTGGCTAATTTGTTGTTAGATACTATTCATCCAGCATTAAAAAGTGGCGCATCAAGCATTGGAATGCCTTGGTGGCTTGATGGATTTTTAATTGATGGCGTTTATCTAGCAGTAGCTTGGGTAATTGCAGTGATGTTGCCACCCATGGCAATTTTCTTTCCTTTATTCACTCTACTTGAAGATTTTGGTTATTTACCACGAGTTGCATTCAATTTAGATAATCTATTTAAAAAATCTGGAGCTCACGGAAAACAAGCATTAACTATGAGTATGGGTTTTGGTTGCAACGCAGCTGGTGTTATAGCGACTAGAATTATTGACAGCCCTAGAGAACGACTAATTGCAATAATTACTAATAATTTTTCGCTTTGTAATGGACGTTGGCCAACACAAATATTAATTGCAACCATTTTTATTGGAGCGGTAGTGCCTTCGTCATTTTCAAGTGTAGCAGCTTTATTATCGGTAATTGGAATAGCAGTTTTAGGAATGGCGTTCATGTTTTTAACGTCTTGGGCATTATCAAAAACTGTTTTAAAAGGTGAAGTTTCTACTTTTAATTTAGAATTACCTCCTTACAGACCACCACGTTTTTGGAAAACACTTTACACCTCTTTAATAGATAGAACCTTAATTGTATTATGGCGAGCTATTGTATTTGCAGCACCTGCTGGAGCAGTAATTTGGCTTATTTCAAATATATTTATTGGTGATGTAAGTATTGCAGTATGGTTAATTGATTCGTTCGATGGCTTTGGATGGTTATTAGGTTTAAATGGGGTTATTTTATTGGCCTATATTGTGGCAATTCCAGCTAATGAAATTGTTATCCCAACTATTTTAATGTTAACAGTTATGGCTACAGGAATCTCTGGAGGTGAAGGTGCAGGTGTAATGTTTGAACTCGACTCTATGGATGCAACAGCCGATATTTTAAAAGCAGGAGGTTGGACATTATTAACAGCTATTAACATAATGCTATTTAGCTTACTACATAACCCTTGTAGTACAACAATTTATACCATTTACAAAGAAACTAAAAGTGCTAAATGGACTACTGTAGCTTCAGTATTACCAGTAATTTTAGGATTTATCGTTACGTTTTTGGTAGCTCAAATCTGGAGGCTTTTCATATAATTTAGTAATCGCGATAGTTAACAACCACAACCATCACTACCACATGATTTGGAGTTCTTTTTTTTTGGTGACCAAACATATTTTCTTATCAAAAACGCAATAGCAATCAATCCAATTACTGTAATAAT
Organism: Pontimicrobium sp. SW4; assembly: GCF_039954625.1. Classification (NCBI taxonomy): domain Bacteria; kingdom Pseudomonadati; phylum Bacteroidota; class Flavobacteriia; order Flavobacteriales; family Flavobacteriaceae; genus Pontimicrobium; species Pontimicrobium maritimum. The sequence goes on along the minus strand of NZ_CP157199.1, from coordinate 2,976,039 downwards.
GATATTTTGAAAAACCTCACTCATTAGTTTAAAATTTGAAAAGCTATAAGTGCAATAATGTAAGCAATTAGTGACATTCCAAACAATTGAATCATTGGCCATTTCCAACTATTGGTTTCTCGTTTTACAATTGCCAGAGTACTCATACACTGCATAGCGAAAGCGTAAAAAAGCAATAGGGAAATACCAGAAGCTAATGTAAACACTTTTTTACCATTGTCATGAACTTCGTTCGCCATCCTGTTTTTTATGGTTTTATTATCATCATCCAAAGCACTACCAACACTATAAATAGTTGCCAACGTACCTACAAAAACTTCACGTGCAGCAAATGAGGTAACTATACCAATACCAACTTTCCAATCGTAACCTAATGGACGAATTGCTGGCTCAATGGTTTTACCAATAATACCAATAAATGAATGCTCTAATTTATAAGAAGCAACTTTGTTTTCCAGTTGTTCACCTTGTAATTCAGGGTAAGTTTCTTCAACAATTGTTTCCGCATTGTTAAATTCTTTTCCAGGACCATACGATGCTAAAATCCAAAGAACAATTGAGATTGCTAAAATTATTCTACCAGCCTCAAAAACAAAGGTTTTTGTTTTTTCTAAAACAGTTAATACTACATTTTTAAGTAAAGGCACTTTATAACTAGGCATTTCAATTACAAAAAATGTTTTTCTGTTAGTTTTTAGAATCTTATCTAAAACATATGCTGATAATACAGCCATTCCAAATCCTAATAAATACAAAAGCATTAACGTTAAGGCTTGGTAACTTAGCCCAAGAAAACGACCTTCAGGAATAACCAATGCAATAATTATTAAATACACAGGAAGTCTAGCTGAACACGTTGTGAAAGGTGTTACTAAAATAGTAATTAAGCGTTCTTTCCAATTTTCTATATTTCTAGTCGCCATTATGGCTGGAATTGCACAAGCAGTTCCAGAAATTAATGGAACTACACTTTTTCCGCTAAGTCCAAAACGACGCATTACACGATCCATTAAAAACACGACACGACTCATATAGCCACTTTCTTCTAATACTGAAATGAACAAAAACAAAAAGGCTATTTGTGGAATAAAGATGATAATACCACCAATTCCTGCAACGACTCCTTCAGCAATTAAGTCGGTTAATTTTCCGCCTCCTGGAAATGTTACTTTTATCCAATCTGCTAACGATGCAAATGAGCTATCAATAAAGTCCATTGGTACTGTTGCCCAATCATAAATCACTTGAAAAATGGTGAGTAAAATCACAAAAAAGATGGCATATCCCCAGATTTTATGAGTTAAAATTCTATCAAATTTAGCTCTTAAGTCAGTTGCTTTTGCTTTATCAATGGTTTGGCCTTCTTTAAGAACGCCGTTAATAAATTGATAGCGTTTGATAGTTTCTTTTTGCTGAAGACGTTTTAATTCACTTTTAGACTTGGTTTTAAACTTTGAAAAATCAAGTTCATTTCTATCAATTTTACCAAAATTTGCATCTTGACTAATAACAACCCAAAGTTTGTATAAATCTTGATTTGGAAATGCTTGTTTGAGACTATTAAAATATTCGGTATCAATTGATGACGTATCTAAACAAGGCTCGGTAGAAAGTATCTTATGGTTTTCGATTAAGGTTTTTAAATTACTAATCCCTTCATTTTTTCGCGTACTTACTAGGGCAATTTTTGTCTTTAGTTCTTTTTCTAATAATTCAATATTTAAAGAAATCCCTTTGCGTGACATTCTATCTGCCATGTTAATGACTAGAATGGTTGGAATTTTTAAATCTTTTATTTGCGTAAAAAGAAGCAGGTTACGTTTTAAGTTTTCAACATCACTTACAATAACTGCTACATCAGGATAATCTTTATCATTCTTGTTTAACAGTAATTCAATAACAACATTTTCATCTAAAGACGATGCATTTAAACTATATGTTCCAGGGAGGTCTAAAATATGTGCTTTTACACCACGAGATAATTTGCAAATTCCTTCTTTTTTATCTACAGTAATTCCTGGATAGTTTCCAACTTTTTGGTTTAATCCAGTAAGCGCATTAAAAACAGAGGTTTTTCCAGTATTTGGGTTTCCAATTAAGGCAACATTTATTTGTTTACTCATTAATGTTGTCTATTAAAATTAATGATGCTGTATCTTTTCTAATTGCTAAATAACTGCCATTAATGTTAAGATACATTGGGTCGTGGAATGGAGCTACTTGTAAGAGTTCTACAGTGTTTCCGGGTAAACATCCCATTTCTAAGAGTTTTAGTGGAATATCTTCAGATGAGCTATCGATAATGGTAGCCCGTTCCCCTTTTTTTAAATCAGCAATTGTTAAGGACATCCTTATTTAGATTCATTTTAAAGAAGCAAAAGTAATAAAAAAGATTATTCTTTATAGGAAGCTTTTAAGGTTTTTATGTCATCAATTAAGCGTTCAACATCTTTCATGTCTGTACCATCATAATATCCGCGTATTTGACGCTCTTTATCTATGAGCATAAAGTTTTCTGTATGTATCATATCAAAAGGACCACCATCACCATTATCTTTTACTGCTAAGTACGATTTTCTAGCCAATTCATAAATTTGTTTTTTATCTCCAGTTACTAAGTTCCACTTAGAGGCATTAACATCTTTTTCGTTTGCATAGCGTTTTAATTGCGCAACTGTATCAATGTCAGGAGTCACAGTATGTGATAGTATCATCACTTCATCATCAGCAATAAATGTTTTCTGCACTTCGTGCATATTTTTTGTCATAATAGGGCAAATAGTTTGGCACGTAGTAAAAAAGAAATCTGCCACATAAATCTTGTCTTTATAATCTTCCTGCGTAATTGTTTTACCATTTTGGTTTGTTAAACTAAAATCAGCTATTTGATGATATTTTTTTTTATGCTGAATAGTACTGTCAACCAATTCTGTGCTTACTTCAGCAGGTTGATAAACTGGTAATACTTTCTTTGGTTTTAAAATAGAATAGAAAATGGAGATGATTATTATTGAAAGAATAAGAAGGCTTATTCCAAAAAATTTAAATTTTTTTAAAAACTCTAGCATTATTTAGTAGCTATTTAGTTATAAATGAGAGATTGAGTGCAAAAATACACACAAACCCTAAAAAAAGCTATTAAATTACACCTAAAAAAGATAAAGAAACGTTAATGATAGTCTATTATGTTTTATAATGTAGCTTTAAAGTTTTACTTTTGTGCGTTTATAAATTTTGACAAAGACTAGATGGAGTTTGTTATTAAAATATCTCAATTTTTATTGAGCCTTTCATTACTAATTGTTTTACACGAATTAGGACATTTTATACCAGCAAAATTATTTAAAACCAGAGTAGAGAAATTCTACTTGTTTTTCGATATAAAATATTCGCTATTTAAAAAGAAAATTGGAGAAACCGTTTATGGTATTGGATGGTTACCTCTAGGAGGATATGTAAAAATATCTGGAATGATTGATGAGAGCATGGACAAGGAACAAATGGCTGAAGAGCCAAAACCATGGGAATTTCGCTCAAAACCAAGTTGGCAACGATTAATTATTATGCTTGGTGGTGTAACAGTTAACTTTATTTTGGCATATTTTATTTATGTGTTCTTATCGTTTGCATATGGAGATACTGATTTTTCTTCTGAAAGCTTAAAAGATGGTTATTGGATAGAACATGAACTTTTATTGGATTTAGGGTTTCAAACTGGAGATAAGATTATATCTATTGATGATGTAAAGGTTGAAGCACATTCGGATGTCATAAAAAAGATAATTAGCGGTGAAAAGTATGTGGTAGATAGAAATGGGGTTATTAAAACTATAGAAATGCCTGTGGATTTTTTAGGTCAGTTATCTTCAAGAAAAACAAAAGAAAAATTATTTAAACTAAGGGTTCCATTTATGGTGAACAGTTTAGTTGATACTTTGCAAAATGCTAATGCAGATTTAAAAGCAGGAGATATCTTACTATCTATTAATGATCAAGACGTAAAATATTTTGATCAGTTATCAATAATGTTACAAGGTTATAAAGGAAAGACAGTTTCTACTAAATTTTTAAGAGGTGAAGAAAATATTATTAGAGAATTAAAAGTTGATTCTGAAGGTAGATTTGGAATAACTCGTGCTCAACACTTTGAACGGTTTAACGAATTAGGTTATTTTGAAGTAACACGCAAAGAATATACTTTTTTAGAAAGTTTTGGTGGTGGATTAGACAAGTTTACAGGACAAATTGTTAGTTATTGGGAGCAATTAGGTAAAATTTTCTCTCCTAAAACAGGTGCTTATAAAGGAGTAGGAGGTTTTAAAGCCATTTTTGATGTTTTTTCAGGTCAGTGGATTTGGGCAGATTTCTGGAATCTTACAGCCTTTTTATCAATAATGTTAGGAGTATTAAATTTATTACCAATACCTGCTTTAGATGGAGGACATGTGATGTTTTTGTTATATGAAATGGTGTCTGGTAGAAAGCCAAGTGATAAATTTATGGAATACGCTCAAATGATAGGTTTCTTTATATTAATTGCCCTAGTACTTTTTGCTAATGGGAATGATATTTTCAAGGCTTTTACTAATTAAAGTTTTTTGAACATTATATTTGTAGTATATAAAAAATAATATATATTTGCGCTCGCAAAAGCGGAAAAACAGTCCTCCTTAGCTCAGTTGGTTAGAGCATCTGACTGTTAATCAGAGGGTCCTTGGTTCGAGCCCAAGAGGAGGAGCAAATAGAGAAAAGTTCAACAGAAATGTTGGACTTTTTTTGTGCATTAAATTTAACAAAGTTGTAGTGAGCTAATTTTGGCCTTTAAATAGAGCGACGTTCAACAGCAATATTGGATCTTTTTATTCCAAAAACTAAAAGTCAAATTAGTGCTTTTTGAAAAGGGCTTTTCTTATTAGCTATAAGTTAACAACTGTTTTAAAATAATTAGATAAGTTAATTAGAATGACTCTACCTAATTTTAGAGTTTACTCAACAAAACACACCTTTCGCTCATTTGTATTATGATTGAAATTAGAAAGCAGTTAGTTTTAGGCATAATAAATGTTTATTCTAGTAGGAATACACCTATAATTTTAAATATATATATTTATGCTATATAAGGCTAAAACAATCAAGGTTTTAATTGTAGAAAATCAATCTCTAATTATAGATGTGTTTAAAAGAGCCTTAAATGAGGTTAGTAAATTATATGAGAGTTTCAATTTTAATATAAATACAATCAAAAATTGTGAATCTGCTTTTGAAGTAATTAAAAAAATGACACCAAATAGCTTAATAGATATTGTACTACTAAATATTAATTTGCCTCCTTCTTCTACAAGCAAATTAATATTTGTAGATGATATAGCACAAGAGTTAAGAAATAGGTCTCCAAAAGCTAAGCTAATGGTTTTTACGCAAAAATGTGATAACTATAGGATTAGTAGTATTTTAAAAACCCTTGACCCAGAATCTATCATAGTAAATACAGACATAGATTTTAAAGAGCTTATCCATGCAATAAGAACTATTTTAATTGAGCCTCCATATTACAGTAAAGAGGTTTTACAATTTATTAGACGTCAAATGACCAATAATTTCACATTGGATAATTTTGATAGGTTAATCTTGCATTATTTATCTAAAGGAATTAAAATGAAAGATTTACCAAGTTTAATAAATATGTCTAAAAGCGGTATTGAGAGACGTAAAAGGATCCTTAAAGAGGTTTTTAATGTAGAAAATTGTAATGATAAAGCACTTTTAAAAATTGCAGAAGAAAAAGGGATTATTTAATGTTTTTAATACCCTTCCATAATAAGCTTGGTAATTTAGATTGTTATCAACTAGTTTAGTAATTTCTAGCAATGTTTATTTACATATTTTTTAAAATACAGAAAAGTCCTTTTCTTCCAGATATTTATCAAACAATTACTCCTAACCCCAAAAATAAATCTTTAAATGAGCTTCAAGATAGATTTTGTTTCTTGAAAAACAAATAGTTTTTCTACTTAACCGTTTAATATGAGTACGTAAGGTTAAATTATAGCGTTCAATAATATTAGTACAATATTGAAAACGCTTATGAATCTCTTTTGGGATCATACTTGGGTAAATATTTAATCCATCAGTATAAATTCTATTGGGTTGCAGTAATAATACCTTATTAATTATTGGATAGATACGTTCTTTTGAACGCGTAGTTGTAATTACAAAATCTATAACTTGTTTTGTTTTTCTCTCTATAGCATAAGCAAGCCAATTTTGAGAGTTGCCATTTGCAATTTTTATAAACATCTCATCAACTTCAAACTTACACCCAAGTTTATTAAAATATGGAATCTTGATTTGTTTACTAATTTTCAACATTCTTGATAAAACTGTTCCACAAGAAATACTTAACATTCTTGAAATACTTCTAACACCACAACCTTCTTTAAGTAATTGTTTTAGCAACGAATTGATATTACTACCGTAAGCTTTATATGTATAGTCATTTTGAAAATAACGCTCACAATCTTTACAATAAAATCGTTGCGTATTATTTCTTTTTCCTTTTTTAATCGTGTTGATCTGCCCGCAATATTTACAATTCATTTTGTAAATATAATCTTAAGTTCCAATTTGAAACACGATAGGATTTTTATCCCCTATTTTATAACGTATAATAGATGTTCATAATTTCAAATAACAAGAATAGGTTTCGAAAACGAAACCTATTCTTCTTTTAATCCATTGGTTTTCAATAATTACAACCTAATAATTGACTTAGGTGCCAATTTGGAACATTACCCCCTTAGTTTATACTGCCAAAATATGTGATTTCTGTCAGTGATCCACTATATGCACTCAAATTACCTTTTTTATTCTTATTAAACACGCCCCTAATTTTAATTTTTTGAAGTGAAAAATTTAATAATCTATCATTCTTAAAAAGCTCTTCATTTTTAGCATTTAATAAATTATCCTTATAATTAAAATCAACCCATATACTTTCATAGGGATCAGAGTATTTTTTTTCCGAGATAGATGTGTAACCCAAATCCTTATAAAAAAAACCACTTAATTCAATTTGTTTTTCATGGTAAAAATTAGGATTTAATACTACTTGTTCAATTGATACTTTTTCATAGCTTGATTCTTCACTGGTTTTAGTAGAAAAACTCCCAAGACTACTACAACTACTAAAAAGAATCAATAATATTAAAACTCTCATTTTTCTAAATTTAAATTAATTATCTGATATAAATTTTTGCTTATTTGTGTCAACAACCTTTGGTATACTAACTCTAGTATTATCTATTTTAATTAACTTTTTTTCTGGAGATATTTGATTATTATTTAATGTTAAAGATGACGGAGCAATAAACCTTTTAAAAAAATTGGCAGTAGTACCCCCTAAGCTACTTCTTAAACTGTATGGTTCTTTCCTATTTGGATAGGTATATTTTGTCCTCATTGTAGATTCTCCATTTAGAGCTCGTAAATAATTCTCAAATCTTACAGCATTTATTTCACTAGCAGGTAGCCCTCCTAAAGTTGTACTATTCATATTAAAACCTCTTTGATCATCATATGCATGCGCTAACTCATGTCCTAACTTGATATGACTTTCATTAAAAAAAACACCATCTCTAAGACCAACTTTAAGCGGAGAATAACTAATCTCGTTATTCTCATGGTCATAACTATTTGTTAAAGCATCTCCAGAATTACTAATATTGTAACGTGTTGATGATCTTTGCAACTTTCCAAGGATGGTATTTCCCTGTTTAGTATTTCCTATTTTACCCAAATCAGAAACGGCTTGATCAACAAAACTAGCATCGCCATCATACTCCCCTCCTTTGACAATATTACCATCTTCATCTTTTGAATAGTGGTATGCTTTTCCGTTTTCATATAAAACTGAATATTCATTTCCTTCTTCATCATTTATCCCTAAAGTAATATAATCCCCATTATAATCAATATAACTTACTGGATTATTTGCAGCATACTGATAAGTAGAAATAGGCATAAAACTTTCAGAATATCTATCAATATTAAAAAATCTACCAATTGCAGCGTCATAATTACGAGCGCCATATTCTAACCAGTTTAGTCCTAGAGCTTCTTCAAGCTCTTTTCCATTATATGTATGATACTTGTTCTCACTAATCGGATTATTATTATACCCTTTATGTTTTAAGCCAAAAGGATAGTAGTTGTTTTCTTCTTGTATTTGCAAGGTTGGAGAACTCGTTGTACCAGTATTTTTATAACTTAATCTAATATTCCCTAAGTGGTCTTTGTATTGGTATACATAATCCCAGTTACTTCCATCAGGTTCTACATAGCCTTCTGGGTGGTTAAAGAATTTTAACACATCACCACTACCACTATCCTCATAGATATAGTTTCCTGCATATTTAGTTGTAGCACCAGTACTCACCGTTTTCTTTAATTTTACGCCAGTGGCATCATAAATGTAAGAAATATTCCCCGAAGGTAAGGTCACAAGTGTTGGTAAATTTAAGTGGTTATATGAAATATTCGATGAAATACCCTTATTAGCATCAGTTAGCATGTTGCCATTGGCGTCATACGTGTACTCTGTGGTAGTATCACTACCATCTTTAAACCCATATGTATCATTTCCATTATCAAGTACTTTTTTAAGCTGGTTGCTATTGGTATTATAAGTATACACCAGATCATCCATAGTATTAAAATGGGAACTATTTGTAGCTACTGGATTAGCAACAATATGCCCTTGCCTTTTTAATTTGGTAATATTTCCATTAAGATCATAGACTACTTTGTCTAAATGATAATTGCTTGAAATACTAGTGGCGCTAGTAAGTCTATTAAGCGCATCATAATCATATTTGTACCATTTTAAATTACTATCGGTATTCGCTGTTTTCCATTCAACTTCGCTTATATTTCCATTATAAAGTTTTTTATCATTTGATGTGTGATAATCAATGGTGTTATAATTAATTTTAAACCCAAACAAGTCTGTACCCAAAGAAGCAGGGTTATTAATTTGCTTTAACCAGCCTCTAACATTATAGGTATAATTAACTGTTTGAAGTGGATTGCTCACTGTATTCCCAACTTCTTTGGTTGTTAATTGTCCCAACTCGTCATAGATGTTCTCTGCAATGACTTCCTCCGCACCAGAATTAATTTTATGGGTTTGTTTAGTTACACGACCAGCATGGTCATACGTAAAGGTTTCCATAGTCACTAAATCTGATTCTCCTGTTTTTTTATGGGTGGTTTTCACCTCTAATGCTTTTCCAACAAAATCTAAATCACTCTGTACAATATCAGTTGTATTTAAATACGCATTTTTAGAATATGTGTACACTGGACGTGCCTTATCATCATAATACATTACTGAGGAAATCCATTTATCTGGTGAGACATCCAATACCTTTACTTTAGATCCAGTAGCCAAACTTTTAACATTAGTAGTTAGTGATACACTGTAGGCATGTGTGATACTTCCTGGTTGAGCAGATCCAGCTAAATCAAAACTATAGTCATCATAATAATTAATGGTCAACAATTCTAAACCTGAGCTAGGAAAGTTATTATTTGAGTAATAACTATCATCATAATCTACCGTACTTCCTTTCCTTTCTTCATAAAGTTTCGTGGCTAAATTATTTTGAGTATTGAAATGTGATTGCATGGTATGTTGCGCAGAGACGGTAGAACTATGTGTATACAAACCAGTATAGGCAACCCTCCCTAATTTATCGTATTTAGTCACAAGCCATTCTTTATTTGGTTGTTGAACAGCATCCTGTGTCATCACAGGTCTATCTAATTTATCATATACAATAAATTCCCAACCTTTTCCAGGTATTTTTTTCTCAATTAAACGATTTCTATAGTCGTATTTGTATTGATAACACAAATCATTCAGTTCTGTTCCTGAAGGTATGTTTGTGTTAGCATCTGATAAAGGTGGTAGTACATAAGTTAAGTTCCCAAAATTATCATACACATAATACGTATCATGCTTAGCTTCTGATTCCCCAGTATCCAACACATCTCCATCTCTGTTTAAATCAGATTCACCATAGGTGCGTTTTAAGAGGACTCTGCCTTGTTTGTCTTTAAACTCTTCGGTAGTATGTAACTTAGAACTTGTTCCATCATGATTTTCATCATAAGTGATGGTTTTAAATAACTTTCCAGCAGCATAATAGCTAGTACCTCCATTTAAAGTAGGTGTATAAGTATTATTTGCAAGTACTGTACTTACAGTATACTTACGTACATCTGTAGCCGTATTAGAATCATAATCAAATTCGATTTCATGACCACCACCTTTCGCCCAATCAGCACCAGGAGCCGCTTGTGAGAGCACTCTATTTAAAGGAGATGCTTCAAAGGTTTTTTGCGAGTAGGGGTTAGTTGTATTATCATATTTGGTCGTATTATAAAAACTATTGATACTAGTAAGTGTATTTGTTCTGTATAATCCTTCACTACCACTAGTAGTTGGTACATACGGTAAATACTCTTTCTCTAGTTGTCCAAGAGCATTGTACTCCATATGAGTAATAATATCTTTACTAGTACCACTTTGTTTAATAGCCACACTTTGCATAGCCCTACCTAAACCATCAAAATAAGTCACACCTTTAATTATATCCTTATCTTGTGTGATTTGTGAGATACCTGTAACTGCTACTTGCGGTGCAATGCTAAGAATATAGTTCTCATCGCTTAATGATTCTGCAGTAGAACAACCATTACTATTAGTCCCTCCATGATCATTTGGACACAAATCACTACTATTAGTAACATAGCCTGTAGGCTGTGAACAACCTAATATTGAGTCATTAGGATCCCCTTTACCATCCCCATCAAAATCGGCATAATAAGTTGTAGTAGGTTGATTAATTGTATAAAAAACGGTTCTAGCAGTACTCCATTGACTTCCTTTTTTAGAACGCAAATAATACACCGTTCCAGTGGTACGAGTCACAGACACAGCTGAATTACTTATGCTAGTACCAGAGCTCGTACTTTGCCAATAATAAGTCTCTCCACTAGGAGGAGAAGTTCTTGTGAGTACGGTGTTGCCACAATTATTGGTTTTTGTAGGCATTGGAGGTGTTGCTGGTGGAGCACTAGCACTTACATTAACCGTCTTAGAACCATAATAAGCATCCCAATCTCCTTCAGCATCATATTCTACTGTATTGCTAGAGCTAGCAGTTACCCAAGTAACCGTTACGGATTGTTCTTGCATATTTGATTTACTCCCTCCGTTCACTGACCACATATAAAATAGGATCATATCATTAATATTCACACTATAATTGTCTACATCATTGACATTGGCCGTTGAAGGACCATAAATAGTCGTTTGTGCTTGTAGGTCTTTTGTTCCACCTATCCAACTAAGTAAGCACACTAGGATAAGTGATTGTATGTGTTTGTTAAATATATGTTTCATCTTATCTAAGTTTTTAGTTGGATACTTTGTTTAAATGCCAAGTTCCAAAGAGTTGTTTGGAAGTGGTACTTTTTTCTAAAAGGAGTTCCATATTCTGATTACTTATTTTTCCAATAGTATGGATGATGGTTCTCCCATTTGTAACAAGTTCTAGAGTAACACCATCCTGCTTTAAGTCCCATGTCCCTGTAACTTGTCTATCTGCATTTACTACAAGAGTGTAACTTCCATCAGCTTCAAAGGTCATTTTACGCTGGCTAAAGGAGGTTTGTAATTTCTGCTTTCTATCTGAATCAAAAGCATCATAGTGCTGCTTAGCTTCAGATTTTAATTCATTAATGGCTTTATTATAATCCAAAGTCCAAGTACCTATAAGCTTCTCTTTATTGCTATTCACCTGTGCATAGCTACTTATTCCAAATAGCATGACTAAAGTGGTTATTATGATTGTTTTTAATGCTTTTTTCATGGCAATTTAGTTTTTGTAGTTGTATTCTGTTTTGCTTAAAATCTTTCCATCATGATCCTTAACATATTGCAGACGAGCATGATTATCATAATAGTAATAACTGGTCTTTCCTCTTGGATCTGTGACGCTAGTCACTCCAATAAGAGGATCGTAAGTAAAAGAAGTCATAAAAGCATTTGGTAATGCCGCTCTTAAATCATCTAGAGCGGTTCTTAAATCTTTTTCTGTTGTACCATTAACATCAGCGTCCGATAAGCTTTGGATTTCTGCTAATGTGTTGTAATTAGAATTTAATGTCCCAATGGCTGTTGTTAACTCACTAGTGGTAGCATTTTCTATTTTTGCAATTGGTAAGGACTCGTTATAGCCATAGATATAAGTTATATGAGTGCCATCTTTTTTGCTTACCTCTGTGGGATTGCCTTCTACATCATAATCATTGTAAATAATTCTGTCTTCCAAAGAACCAGATCCTTTTGCTGTTTGTATCTTTTCTGGTAAATTGAGCCCTGACCAATTAGAATTGCTATTACTATAAACAGTATATTGTTTACCTAATAACTCGGTGTTTTTATAGGATTCTGTTTGCAATGGTATGTACCATGCTTTTTTGTTATAGAGATCTGTTTCAGCGGTTGTTTTGGAGCCTTTATTAAACACATAAGTGGTATTTGTTTTCGATATGATATCATCACTGCCTGTAACTTCTACGCTTGTAGGGATATAATAATCTATTAAGTTATTACTATCTTCATCGTATTTTTGAGTCGTCATTTTTACTACATCTCCTGAAGCATTGTAATAAGTCTCAATAGTGGTAGATGGTACATTATAGCCTGTATAGATATCATAATAAGTAAATCTAGAAGTTGCAATTTTTAAACCTCTTACAGCAGTTGCAGCTGTTTTTATATAACTAAACGATTCTATAGGCTCATTTGAATAATTCAAAGAGTTATAGGAAACCTCTTTTTGATATACTTTAGAAAAAGTACTTCCTGATTTTTTATATAGAATTTGTTTTTTAAGAATTCCCCTTAAAAAATCCTTACTATCTGTCTCTGGTGGCGGGTATGGATAAATTTTAACACCATCATAGTATTTATGATTTAGTTCTCCTGTATCTGGGTTTATTCCCGAATAATTATCAGGAAAGTCGTCCATTGTGGTAAAATAATGTTCCTCTTTTCCATTCGCATCATTATCATTTGTAATAGTTACTTTGCCATAACCTACATGACTTCCTTGAGTGGTCGCCAAAGGAGTAATTGAATTGACATACCTTAAAAAACCTAATGGAACGGTATCATCATATACCGAATACTCTAACCCATAGTAAACAGGAACATTAACAACTCTTCCTGAAGTTGTATCGTTTTCCATATAATTGAAGTGTCTTTTAGTGGCCAACGTACTAGTAGCTGAATAGTCAGAAATATTTTTAAGTCTTAGACCTCCAATGTTTCTTGTTGGTGAGCTATCTTCATTCTCCCATGATAGCTTTATAAAAGATATAGTTTCACTACAAGAGCTTATCTCATACCATGCTTCATAACTTCCAGTAGCAATGGTAAACTTATTAATATAGGTGGAACTACCTCCTTGGCTTCCTGGAGGTAAGGACATATTAGTAACCACATTTGTTGAAAGATTCTTAATTTTAATGGTAGGTGTACATTCATTATGATGTCCAGTTACTTTTAAAACACTTTGTATTGTAGCATTAGTTGGTAAATCAACCGTAAATGTTTTAGAATTGGTTTGACCGGAGGTTGTTAATACTTCGCTTAAATTAGTAATAACACCTGCAACATCATACGTCTTGGCAGTATGCCCTTCGTATTCAAAAACAGTTTTCCCTCCAGTTGGATATTCCACTTCTTTTAAAATTCCTGCAACGGCATAGGTTGGATCTGGTGCTCGGTTGGCACTACCAACATCATCAGTATCCCAATCATTTATTGAAGGATTGTACCACTTAATCACCTGTCTTGGTTCTAATTTGGTATTAGTAATGGCTCCATTATAATATCCCCAATGGTCTTGAGCTTTAGAAAATCGAGAGGGTAAATATTTATCTGTATTATAGGTAAATGAGGTTGGATTTAAACAATTATTATCACCATCACACTCCTCAATAGAGGTTAATACCAATCTGCTTTCATCATAATTAGGTATAGTGGCAGTAAGCGCTACCAGCCCAGTAGGTGTCATATACTGATAGTTGAACTTTATTGTCTTTATGGTATTACCATTACTATCTTTTACTATAATTTTATCTAAATATTTGTTAGTAGTATCGTTGAAATCCTTCCTTACAGCAGTTGATGCTACAAATTCAACAGAACCTTGAGAATGTGTAATTTTTTTTAGACGTTTCCCTATATAATGAGTAGTTGTATACACATCATCTTCTAATCCATTTACTACCTGTATAGTGCTTCTAGATCTTTTTAACTCATAATTATATTTATCGTATTCAAAATCTATAGATTTCGTTTTTATACGGTTCTCAATCTTTCTTAAAAACCATGAAGAAGGAAATCCTCTAAATTCGACCATAGTCTCATTATAACTTACGGTATTAGACCATTCTTTATCTTTAAATTTATATGAGTTCCCATAAGGGTCTTTCAGAGTAAACTCATCAATGACATTATGTGATGTCGTACATTGTGATGGTTGATTAGGGTCATAGTCAGAAGCAATAGTGTGCGTTATAGAAACATTTGCTTTTGGTTTGTAATGTATATTTTCATCATAATCATAAAAAAAGCTACCAGAACTTCCAGGTGAATTATACATAAACATATCTGGTTGACTATCCAATTTACCATCTTCAATATCATCAAAAACACTAAAATTTGAACCATTAGGAATAGGTATCCCAGTAGTTGCGAAGAAGCCTTTTAATGGAACATCATCAGCAATCCCTCTAATAGTTCTGGATATGGCACCTCCAGCATTCAAAGACCAGCCTAAACCAACCCAACTAGCCATCTCTTCGACTTTGATACCGTTCCCTCCTGTATATTTTAAATAAATAGGTACTGATAGGTCTCCTTCTTTTACTTCCCATAAAGGAATCGTAATATTGGCTGAGCCTGTATAATAGTTTACCTGTGTATTGCCATAGACATGAAATGCTGCTGCATTTGGTGACGGTGGAATGACACTTGGCAATTCTTGAGAGTTCATTTTACTGCTAAATAGTAAAATGAGCCCTAAGAGACATAATCTCTGGAGTTTGTAAATTGGTGTTTTCATAGAATGATCTATTTTAGATGTTGATAAAAATGCAGAAGAAGAATTATGCTATTAATCCTTAATCTTGTTTGAAGATTTAAGACTCTGTAAAGTTTTAAAGAATAATTGAGTTTAAGCTAAGGTTTTGACTTAGAAATAGTACATTTTTTTAGCTTCTTTTATGGAATTAATTTAAATTTAAGCTTACAATTAATAAGGTTTTAGCTTATTTTTAATGATTTATTTTATTATAAGTGTTGAACAGTTCAATAGTAGACATGAAAGGGAGCAAATAAAAAAAGCCAGCTAATTTATTAGATGTTTTTTTTTATTAATTATTTAAGGAATAATTCTTATCTTGAGAATCAAATAATAATTAACACCATCAAACTATGGAAGGATATTGTGTAAAGTGCAAATCGAAAAGAGAAATAAAAGATTCAACTGAAGTTACCATGAAAAATGGTAGAAAAGCAATGAAAGGTAAATGCCCAACATGTGGTACAGGAATGTTTAGAATCCTAGGGAAAGCTTAAGGTTTTAAGTCTTCATAACAATTTAAAAAAGCTCAACAGAAATGTTGAGCTTTTTATTTTTTAAATTTTTGTATATTAGTTATTTAGGATTTTTTTATTCACCCATTATTCTACATTATAACAGATTCTACTTGTAAAATTTCATCATGTAATGAAAAAAATAGGACTCTTTGTTATCTGTCTAGGCTTTATAAACTTATCTATAGGGCAAGAAATACCAACAAATTCTAACGAAACACCTCAAGAATTATATGATTTTCACATAAGTAAGAAGAAGTCAAATAATATTGCAGGATGGATTACTTTAGGTGGAGGAGCGGCAATGTTTATTGCTGGAATAGGAATTAATTTAGATCCTAAACAATTAGCAAGTTCACAAGATAATAACAAAGGTCTTTGGCTATCCTATTTAGGTGGTGCGACTACACTGGCAAGCATTCCATTGTTTATTGCAGCTGGCAAGCATAAACGAAAAGCGAAAATACAATTGCAGCAAGGCGCTGTTGGCTTTTATAATAATATGAACTATACAGGGTTATCAATTTCATTTTCGTTCTAATAGGATTAAATTTCATAATAAATAACTTAAAACAACCAACCAATGTCAACCAACCACAAAAAATGCACAATACTTATTTTAAGTGTTATATGTTTTGGGATTTCTCAAATATCATTTGCACAGAAAAAGCTAT
The DNA here is from genome assembly GCF_039954625.1 of Pontimicrobium sp. SW4. Taxonomy (NCBI): domain Bacteria; kingdom Pseudomonadati; phylum Bacteroidota; class Flavobacteriia; order Flavobacteriales; family Flavobacteriaceae; genus Pontimicrobium; species Pontimicrobium maritimum. The sequence goes on along the minus strand of NZ_CP157199.1, from coordinate 2,959,629 downwards.
CAAAGAAGAAAATAGAAGCACTTAAAACCGAAGTTGCGCAAATTGTAGAATCTAACCATAAGCAATCTCAAGTTATGGTTGATAAAATATTTAGTTTTTCTGAATTAGGCTTTCAAGAAATCGAATCATCTAAGTACTTAACAGGAATTCTTGCCGCAAATGGTTTTGAGATTGAAAAAGCAGTATCAGGAATTCCTACTGCTTGGTTTGCTACATGGAGTAATGGAGAAGGACCAGTAATTGCTTTAGGAAGCGACGTCGATTGCATTCCAAAGGCCTCACAGTATCCAGGAGTAGCGTATCATAAACCAATAGTTGAAGGTGCACCTGGACATGGCGAAGGTCACAACTCTGGAATTCCGTTAAATATTACAGCAGCTTTGGCAGTAAAACAAATCATGGCACGTGAAAATATTGGAGGAACATTAATCCTTTGGCCAGGAATTGCCGAAGAACTTGTAGCAGCAAAAGCGTGGTATACGAGAGACGGTTTGTTTGATAATATTGATATGTGCATATTTACTCATGTAAGCAGTAATTTAGCAGTATCGTATGGCGCAGCAAGAGGAACAGGATTAATTTCAGTAGAATACACATTTGAAGGAGAAGCAGCTCACTCCGCTGGGTCACCTTGGCGAGGAAGAAGTGCATTAGATGCTGCAGAATTAATGAATGTTGGATGGAACTATAAGCGAGAACATTTACATCCATTAAAAAGATCACATTCCATATTTACTGATGCTGGAGATCAACCAAATGTGGTGCCATCAAAAGCATCTATCTGGTACTATTTTAGAGATGTAACATATGAAGGCATAATGGAAATGTATAGTGAAGCTAACGATATGGCAAAAGGTGCAGCCTTAATGACTAAAACTAAAGTTAGTTCAAGAATTTTAGGTACAGCATGGCCTAGACATTTTAATAAAACGATTGCTGAAACTATGTATGAGAATATTAAAACGGTTGGTTTACCAGAGTGGTCACAAGAAGACCAAACACTTGCAATAGCTGTACAAACAGAAGTAAATTCTAATAGAAAAGAAGGGTTAAGCAAAGAATTAAGTAAACTAGGGCTTCCAATTAAAACACCTGTTAGTGGAGGGTCGGATGATATTGGAGATGTTTCTTGGAAGGTGCCAACAGTGACATTAAGATACCCTTCGAACATTCCTGGGCTTCAGGGACACCATTGGAGTAATGCTATTGCTATGGCAACGCCAATTGCACATAAAGGTGTTACCGCTGGGGCTAAAGTTGAAGCGATGACTATTATCGACTTTTTAACAAAACCAGATTTAATAAAACAAGCTTGGGACTATTTTAATAATGAACAAAGTAAAGAAACAAAATACGAGCCAATGCTTAGTGCTGATGATTTGCCTCCAACGTATCTAAATGAGGACAAACAGAACCAATTTAGAAGTCAACTTGAGAAGTTCTATTATGATGAAACTAAATATAAATCATATCTAGAACAATTGGGAATTATCTATCCAACCTTAAAGAAAGATTAAACCTTTAATGAATAAGAGTTACATGTTAATATGGCTCTTATGTTATATAAACTACTTGTAGATTAGGCTTTAAGAGAACTTTGTTACTAATGTTTCTTTTTAGAGATCCGTATTTAAGGACTTACTTTATGTTTCATTAGGCACTTTAACTCTTGCTCTATGCTTATTAGACACAAGGGTTTTTAAAAAGTTACATTTCTGCTAGATATTGCTTTTTAAAACATAACTGTATAAACTAATTTTTATATTTGTTATTCAAGTACTTTCTTATTAACAACCAACTTAAAAATACAAAAATGAGTTCAAGAAGACATTTTATTAAACAATCTGCAATTGCTGGTGCAGGATTATCAATGATTCCAAAAACAACCTTTGGGATGGTTTCAAATACGCAAAAAGATATATTAAAAGTAGGACTTATTGGAGTAGGCTTACGAGGAACCAATCACTTAAATAATGTGTTGAACAGAGACGATGTATTGGTAACTGCTATTTGCGATATTGACCCAAACAGAATTACCCTTGCATTAGATAATATTTCTAAAAAAGGCAAAAAGAAACCACAGGTTTTTGGAAAAGATGATTATGATTATAGGAATCTATTAGAGCTTAAAGAAGTTGATGCAGTAATTATTTCCACACCTTGGCTTTGGCACACACGAATGGCAAAAGATTCGATGATAGCTGGAAAATATACAGGTTTAGAAGTGTCTGCTGCAAACACTATGGAAGAATGTTGGGATTTAGTAAACACGCATGAAGAAACAGGAACACATATGATGATTCTTGAAAATGTGAATTATCGTCGTGATATATTGGCTGTACTAAATATGGTTAAGCAAGATATATTTGGAGAGTTAGTACACTTTAGATGTGGTTATCAGCACGATTTACGTTTTGTAAAATTGAATGATGGTAAGTCTGCTTATGGAAAAGGTGTAGAGTTTGGTGATAAAGGAATTTCAGAGTCTGCATGGAGAACACAGCATTCGTTGCTTAGAAATGCAGATGTGTATCCAACTCATGGTGTTGGCCCCATTGCAACTATGTGCGATATAAATAGAGGAAATCGCTTTTCATCCATTACTTCTACAGCGACAAAGGCAATTGGATTACATAATTATATTGTGAAGCATGGTGGAAAAGAACATCCAAATGCGAAATTGAAGTTTAAACAAGGTGATGTTATTACTAGTACTATTGAAACTACTAATGGCGAAAGTATTATAGTCACCCATGATTGTAATTTGCCAAGACCTTACTCTCTAGGTTTTAGAGTACAAGGCGCCAATGGATTATGGGAAAAAGATGGTGATAGAATGTACATTGAAGGACAATCTGAACCTCATCGTTGGGATTCGTCAAAAGAATGGTTAAAAAAATATGACCATCCACTTTGGAAGAAATATGGCGAACACGCTACAGGAGCAGGACATGGAGGGATGGATTTTTTTGTTATTCATGCCTTTATAGAATCTGCAAAACGAAACATAGCACCACCAATGGATGCTTACGATGCGGCTGCTTGGAGTGCGATTACACCACTTTCTGAGTTATCTATTGAAAACAATGGCGAACCACAAGATTTTCCAGATTTCACTCGCGGAATGTGGGTAAAGAGAAAACCTTATAATTGGATGAAAGACACATATTAATTAAAAAGCCCAACTTTAAGTTGGGCTTTTTTGATACTTTATTTTTCTAGTTTTTTATGCCTGGTAAACTACCGCTAGGTTTTTTTGTTTGCCAATGAAATACGCCTGCTTTCTTTGCTTTAGGAGCAACTTCATCTAATGTATTGGCATCATATACAACACCATTTTTTATAACATGGGTTATGGTATTGGTATTACGTAAATTCTCTAATGGATTTTTATCCATAATTATAATATCTGCAATTTTGCCAGATTCTATACTTCCTAAATCAGTATCCAATCCAATAGCCTCTGCACCAAGTATGGTTGCAGTTCTTAAAGCATCGTAATTTTTCATGCCACCACTTGCCACAGACCATAATTCCCAATGAAAACCAAGTCCTTGTAATTGTCCGTGACTTCCAACACCACCAATTCCACCAGCTTCTACTAAATCTTTCATAAACTCAGCATGTTTCTTGAATACATGCTCTTCATCCATAAACCACCCTGGACGTCGCCTAGATTTTCCAGCTAACTCTTCGTAAGGAGTGAAATATTGTAATTTTTTATCGTGATAAGGATTCTCTCTTGAGTAAAAATAGTTTTCTGCCCAAGGTCCACCATAAGACACCAATAAAGTTGGTGTCACAGCCATTTTTGACTCTGCTGTAGTCTGAATAACATCTTTGTATAATGGGTAAATTGGGAAAGAATGCTCATGTCCAGGATAACCATCCATGATATTTTTCATATTGTGTTTGAAGTCTAATCCGCCTTCGGTAGTTGGCATCAGTTTTAATTCTTTAGCAGCCATAATTACCCATTGACGTTGTTGTCTGTTTCCAACCAAATACATCTTTATGCTCTTCGTATTATAGTACTCACTATATTGTTTAAGCACTTCTTTCGCATGGTCTAAGCTTTCAATTTTATAGCCCCAAAAACCAACTCCTGGCCCTGTGCTATATACTCTTGGCCCAGGCATTGTGCCAGCATCAACCATATCAGAATAGGTTAATACATCTGTAGTCGCGGTTTGAGGGTCTCTTGTAGTGGTAACACCATAAGCTAAGTTTGCAGCATACACCCAAGCTTGACTTTTATGAATACCCCAATTTGGCCACATATGTGCATGGGTATCAACAAATCCAGGAGTTAAGGTTTTTCCTGAAACATCAATAGTCTTAGTACCTCTTGGAACTTCAAAACTTCCAGAAGCTCCAACTTTTTTAATACGGTTGTTTTCAATAAGCACATCACCATTTTCAATCACTTCTTGTCCTTTCATAGTAACAATACGACCACCTTTTAAAAGAATAGTTCCTTCAGGGATATGTTTAGTAAAGCTTACCTTAATCTTATATTCCTTTGCCTTGAATTTAGGTGTTTCTTTTTTCTTATCGTCTTTTTTTTCCGTGCTATCAGTTTTCTTTTCAGTTTCCTTTAACTCTTTTTCTTTCTTTTTTGCAAGAGCTAAACTATCTGAGAAAGCTTTTCCTTCGGTAAGATTATACACAAAATGACTTGCCCCTAAAGACCAATGCACATTATCTCCTTTTGAACCCCAAGCAGGAAATTCGCCACCCATAACGGTTAGTTTATTTGCTGGAAAGGCAGCCCCTTCCGCTTTTGCGAGAGAAATTTCTGGAGTCGCACCAATTTTAGGAATGATAACTGTGTAAATATCATTATTAATTTTTGCCAATGCGTGGGCTCCGTTTGGAGAAATTCTAATTTCAGTTGGACGTGAAGCTCTTTGATTTTCCATCCAACCATCTTCGGCAGTTGGAAGCACACTATGTTCTCCTCCAAACACATCTGACGAACCATAGGTCGTGATACCAGTTAATTTTAAATGACTTTTTTCATCAGTACCATCCCAACGAATGGATATAAGTCCTTTAGAACCATGATTTAAATATATACGATCATTTATTTTGGTAAAATGAGGAATTCCTCGTCCCTTAGATTTATCAATGACTGTGATATTTCCGCCATTGCTAGACACCCATGCAATTTCTTCGGTTGCTCTACCAGATGTTGGTGTAATGGCATCGTCATACGTTTGTGCACTACCTTTCATAAAAGCAATGCGGTTAGAATTGTAAGACCACGACGGATTACTGTAAATGCCACCCTGATTTGTAAGTTGTACAATATTAGCTCTCCCAGAAACATTAGCTTTATATAAATGCCCACCTCCTTGCTTCCAGGTTGTGAATACCACTTGAGTACCATCTGGAGACCATGATGGTTGGGCTTCAGTAAGTTCATTTTTTGTAAGTCGTTTTGGTGTTCCATTAGGAAAATCCATTACATACAATCTGTTTAAAGCTGTGAATGCTAACTTGCTACCATCTGGAGACGGAACAGCGTCACGAATTTGAGTCACAAAAGCTTCAGGATTATCACTTATTGGATATTTAAAGGACACCATTGGACCTAAATCCAACTTAACATCAACCTCAAAAGGAATTTCGGTTGCCTTATTAGAATTAATTGAAATTGAATAGATTTTTCCACCATACGATGCTATTAAATTTTGATTATCAGGAGTAAACGACATTGCAGGAAGCACACCAAGTGCAGCAATAGATTCTTGCTCGTCTCTTTGTACAGGATAAGCTAACCAACGTTCTTCGCCATTTGATAAATTTCGTAAAACCAATCCAGTTTTATCTTCAAAACGACTACCATAAACTAACCATTTCCCATCGTTAGAAAGAGTAGGTGTAAAAGCTGAACCATATCTGGTAGTAATAATTTCTGTGTCTCCATCCTCTCTATCAAATGTCATAACTTGGTACTGTGGAAGTGAAGCGTTATAATTCCAAGCATTAGTTCTTCTAGAAAAATAAATATGTGTTCCATCATGGCTAAAAGCAGGATCTATGGTTTTTAAGTTCGCTGGCGTTTTAATTAATTGCGCACCAGAACCTCCATCTTTATGATAGAGATAAGGTTTGACGTTTCTTCGTCCTTTTGTACCAACAATATAATCGCCATCTGGACTCCATTCAGCTGAAAAATGATGCTGATTTTTATCTTTAGTTACTTGCTTTTCTTCTTTAGATTCTAAATCCATTATCCAGATATTATCCGACCCACTTTTGTCAGAAATGTATACTATCGACTTTCCATCTGGACTATATCTAGGATGTACATCATAAGGCATTCCACTTGTTATTCGAGTAGCCTTTCCTCCTGTAATAGGAAGGGTGTATAAATCTCCCATCATATCAAAAATGATGGTTTTTCCATCAGGATGAACATCTAACGATAGCCAAGTTCCTTGGGTTGTTTTAAAAGAGATTTTTCTTTCAGGTTCAAGAGGCAATTCTTTTGTTGCTTTTTTTGTTGAATCAGCTTTCTTGTCATTTGTTTCTTGAGCAGAAAGCATAAATGATAATAACATTAGAATAGTGAAAAGGGGTTTGGAAAAAGGATAGTACTTCATGAGCCTGTGTGTTAATTGGTGTATAAATGTCAAAAACATTACAATATAATTAATTATGTTTCAAAAAGTAATTTGCATCAAATGAAATCATCTACTTTTTTAATTCTTTGTTAAAAGGAAATATTGCTTGCTAATTTTTTAGTAACTTTAATCGCCTTTGTCTTCAAGAAAGGGTAAACACTAATTAAAATCAAAAATATGCCAACGTTTCAATTAAAAATTAACGGAGCATCTCACTCAGTTGAAGCTGATGCTGATACGCCATTATTATGGGTGTTACGAGATAATCTAGATCTTGTCGGAACCAAATATGGCTGTGGAATCGCGCAATGTGGCGCATGCACAGTTCATGTAAATGGGAATGCAACACGTAGTTGTTCAACCACAGTAGCTAATGCTCAAGGAATGGAAATCACAACCATTGAAGGTCTCTCTGAAAATGGAGATCACCCAGTTCAAGAAGCTTGGAAAGAAATAGATGTGCCACAATGTGGTTATTGTCAGTCAGGTCAAATTATGACTGCTTCTGCGTTCTTAGAAAATAATTCCAGCCCTAGTAGAGAAGAGATTAGAAGTGCTATGCATGGAAATATTTGTAGATGTGCCTCATATAATAGTATTGAGAAAGCGATTGAAGTAGCAGCAAAAAAAATGAATTAATCCTAAAAGAACAGACATTATGAAAACTTCAAATAAAATTAGTTTTAGTAGACGATCGTTCTTACAAACTTCAGCTCTTGCGAGTGGAGGTATGCTTGTAGGATTTAATTTGTTTACAGCTTGTAAAGAGGATGTAAAACCTCCAGTAGATTTAAGCCTTTTAGACTATAATGATTTTAATGCCTTTATTAAAATATCTAATGAAGGTAAGGTGACTATTTTTGCACCTAACCCAGAAATTGGTCAAGGTGTAAAAACATCAATGCCAATGCTTATTGCTGAAGAGCTTGATGTGGCTTGGGAAGATGTACACGTAGTACAGGGTAAGTTAGATACAAAAAATTATACACGACAAGTAGCAGGAGGGAGCCAATCGTTAAGACAAGGGTGGACTCCATTGCGTCAAACTGGAGCAACAGCAAGACAAATGTTAGTGAATGCAGCTGCTGCAAAATGGAGTGTTTCAGCATCGGAATGTAAAACAAATAAAGGTGTTATCACAAATGCTAATGGCGATAAATTAGGGTATGGCGAAGTTGTTAAAGAAGCTGCATCATTAGAAGTCCCTGAAGATGTAACTTTAAAAGATCCTAAAGATTTTCATATTATAGGACAAGATGTTAGCAATGTAGATATAGATGAAATTGTTACAGGAAAACCATTGTTTGGCCTGGACTATAAACAAGAAGGCATGCAATACGCCTCTGTGCTTAGACCACCAGCTTTTGGACAAAAACTGGAATCATTTGATGATGCTAATGCAAGAGCTGTAAATGGCGTAAATGACGTCATAAAGTTCGGCGATAAAGTAGCTGTATTAGCTAATTCTACTTGGGCAGCAATGAAAGGGAAGAAAGCTTTAAAAGCCACTTGGACTCAGGATTCCAAAGCTGAAAGCACTGCATTTCATGATGAAACACTATTAGGATTACTTAATGGCGACAAATTTGATACAAGACGTAAAGATGGTGACGTAAAAAAAGCTTTTGCAGAAGCAGATCAAGTTTTAGAACGCACATATGAAACACCATTTGTGCCTCATAACTGTATGGAGCCTATGAACTTTTTCGCAAATGTCACTACTGATAAAATTGAATTGGTTGGTCCAATTCAAACACCTGCTGGAACAGCCGGAAGAGTAGCAAGAATGTTAGGAAGAGACGAAAGCGAAGTGACATTGGAGATGACCAGAATGGGAGGTGGCTTTGGAAGGCGATTGTATGGTGATTTTGCGTTGGAAGCCGCTGAGGTTTCTCACTTAGCAAAGAAACCTGTTAAAGTTGTGTTCTCTAGAGAAGATGATATGGCTGCTGGAATTTATCGACCAGCTATTAAATACAGAATTGCAGCATCCATTAAAGATGGGAATCTTACAGGTTATCATTTAAAAGAGGCAGCCATTAATGGAAATATGTATGGGCTAATTCCTAACTTTTTTCCAGCTGGAGCTATTGAAAACTATCAAGTAGATACTGCAAACTATCAAAGTAATATTACTACAGGTGCGTGGAGAGCGCCTTACACTAATGTTCTAGCAAGTTGCGAGCAGAGCTTTTTTGATGAAATAGCTGAAGCCATGGGAGTTGACCGTATTAAATTACATATGGATTTGTTAGAGAACGTTAAAGGAACAACAGACGAGCGCATTCAGTATAGCCCAGAACGATTACAAGGCGTGATTCAAAAAGTCGTAAAAGAATCTAATTATGGGAAAGAAAAGGACGTACATCAAGGCTTTGCTGTGTATTATTGTCATAACACACATGTAGCTGAAGTAGCCGATATTATTATGGACAATGGTGTTCCTGTAGTTAAGAAAGTTACAGTTGTTGTAGATTGTGGTATTGTGGTAAATCCTTTAGGAGCTAAAAACCAAGTGGTTGGTGGTGTCATAGATGGTATAGGACATTCAATGTATGGCGAACTCACTTTTAATGATGGTGTTCCACAATCAAATAATTATGATTCGTATCAATTAATTAGAATGCTACAAACACCTCAGGTTGATGTGCATTTTATTGAGAACGATATCGCACCAACAGGATTAGGAGAACCAACGTTGCCACCAGTTGGAGGTGCAGTTGCCAATGCTATTTATAAAGCTACAGGAAAACGTTTAACAAAAATGCCATATATGAATAATATGGATGTAGAACCTGTTGTTGGATAATTTATGACTCACGAATTTAAGGATATAGTAGAAGCCCATCTTAAAGCAAAAAAAGATAGGTTAAAAACAGTCTTGGTATCTGTCGTAGCACTTGATGGCTCATCCTATAGAAAACCTGGAGTTCGCATGCTTATTATTAAAAACAATGAGATGATAGGAGCTGTTAGTGGAGGATGTGTTGAGAAAGATATATTACGACAATCACAGTCGATTTTTCTAGATGGACAGTCAAAAATGATGACCTATGACGGACGTTATCGATTAGGTTGTGAAGGCATTCTATATATTCTTTTAGAAGAGTTTAAGCCTAAAGAATCCTTTTTTGATGCATTTGTGAAATGTCTAGAAACACGTCAAGAATTTGTGATTCAGTCTAATTATCTAAAAAAAGAAGGTCTTACAAAAGGGATTGGGACTACTGTAGAAATTGAAGGACAAGTATACTCACTTTCAAATATAAGTATGTCCGAAAGCATTACTTTACAATTTACTCAAAAGATGCCTCCTTGTTTTAAACTCATGATTTTTGGAACAGAACACGATGCGGTAAAATTATGTCAGCTAGCAAGTTTTAACGGTTGGGAAGTTACTGTTGTTTCTGGCCCATTGGAATCTAAAACAATCAAAAATTTTCCGGGAGCTACAGCGTTTTATTCTGTATCTCCAGACGATTTGGAATTAAACTCAATTGACAGCGAAACAGCCATTGTATTAATGTCGCATAATTTTGCAAACGACTTAAAGTATCTTTTAGAACTTAAAGACACGAGACCTGTGTACATTGGTATGTTAGGGCCTTCACATAGAAGGGAAAAACTATTATCCCAGTTTTTGGAATATTGTCCAGATGTAGATGAACAATTTCTAGAGCTTATTCATGGACCAGCAGGATTAAATATTGGCGCTGAAACACCGCAAGAAATAGCTATTTCAATACTTTCGGAAATACTATCTGTAGTTAGATCACAAACACCTATGGCTCTAAAAGAAAAAGTAGGAGGAATTCATAATTAATGTCACTTTGCGTAAAATTACAAAGTAATTTTGTATCGAGAAGTATAGTATGCTGAGCAAACCAAAAAACATAATTACTTTAATAATGGCTGCAGGAAGTTCTTCCAGAATGGGAGCTCCAAAGCAATTATTACCATGGAAAGAAGCTACACTAATTGAAGATGTTATAACTAAAGTACTGCACTTAAACACTTTTAAAGCCATAGTTGTTCTTGGAGCTAATGAAGATAAAATCGCACCAAAAATTGCATCATACCCAATAGAAATTATTCACAATATAGAATGGGAAAAAGGCTTGGGAAATTCTATAGCGTTTGGAATACGTCACATTAAAAAAAACTATGATGTAGATAGTGTACTTGTAACATTAGCAGACCAACCATTAATAGAAGCTACTTATTTAAAAGTAATGATAGACTTATTTGAAACTGATAAGAACCAAATTATAGCAACAAAATATCAAAATGGAAAACTAGGGGTACCTGCGTTATTTGATAAATCGTATTTACTTGAGCTGTCTAGTATTGATGGAGATAAAGGTGCTAAATCAATACTCGAAAAGTATACAAACTCAGTAATAACAACACAAATTGATACCAATGTCTTTGATGTTGATACTGATGAAGATTATAAAAGACTCAAAAAGCTTTAACCACCAATAGTAATCATACTTCTGTTTTTACCGTGTAAATCAGGTGCTTCTAGTTTCTCCATAGTATCCATACCACCACGAATTTTAAGTTTTGAGTGCACAGCTTTTTGAATCATTGGAGTAATGTCTTTCCCTTCGCGAAGTGGTGTTAATAAATCCGATTCTCCTGCCGAAAACAAACAATTTTTTAAACGACCGTTAGCAGTTAATCTAATACGATTACAAGAATCGCAAAACGGATTGGTTACCGAACTAATAATAGCAAACGACCCTTTGTAGCCTTCGATTTTATAATTTTTAGACGTATCGTTAGGTGCATCTTGTAAACGAATTACTTTGGAAACATCAAAAGATGAATTTACTTTTTCCATGACTTCTACATACGACACCATTTTCCCTTTGTCCCATTTATTACCATCAAAAGGCATAAATTCTATAAAACGAACTGAAATTGGTAGATCTTTACTGAGGTTGATAAAATCTATAATTTCATTGTCGTTAAAGTCTTTAATTAATACAGCATTTAACTTTACATTAAAGCCTTCTTGTATTAATAAGTGCATATTTTTTATGACCTTTTCAAAGTCGTTCCTACGTGTAATCTCCTTGAATTTTACAGCATCTAAAGAGTCTAAACTCACGTTAAGATTCATAATATTACATTCCTTCAGTAAGTCTATATAACGATCTACAATTACAGCATTGGTAGTCATAGAAAGTTCTACTGGGAGTGATGCTAATTTTTTAAGAATAACATCTACATCACGCCTTACTAATGGCTCCCCACCAGTTAGTCTTATTTTAGTCACACCATGGTCAACAAATGTTTTGGCAATTGAATAAACCTCATCAAAATTCATGATGTGTGACCTTGGTGATAATTGAATCCCTTCAGCTGGCATGCAATAGGTACATCGCAAGTTGCATAATTCGGTTAGTGAAATACGTAAATACGTATGTTCTCGTCCAAATGAATCGGTTAATATGTTGTTTGAGTTTGTCATTAGTCGTGTCTTGCTCCTTTTAAAATTCCGAATACATGAAGCACTGATGGAAATATAGCGTCCATTGATTCTTTTGCGCCATTAGTTGAGCCAGGTAATGCCAAAACTAATGTTTTTTCTATCGTTCCCGCCACACTTCTTGATAGCATTGAATATGGCGTTCGGTTTTGGCCATAACTTCTAATGGCTTCTTCAATTCCTGGGATAGTTCTTTCAATGAGTGGCTCTAATGCTTCAGGTGTCACATCGCGTTTTGAGAGACCTGTGCCTCCAGTAAAAATAACAATATCTATGCCTTGCGATACATAGTTTTTTGTTTTCTCTTGAATGACTTCTTTTTCATCAGGAATCACAAGATATTCTGAAATTGCAACATTACTTTCTTCTAGCTTTTTAATAATTGCTTTACCAGCTTTGTCTTCTTTTTGTCCAGCAGAAATAGTATCAGAACACACAATAACTGCGGCATTTAATTGGTCTCTAAAGCGGTTTTTAAAACTGGACTTCCCTCCTTTTTTCTTTAACAATTTAATATGATGAATTTCCACGCCTTTATCTATAGGCTTAAGCATGTCGTACATATTTAAAGCCACAATGCTTGCACCATGCATCGCCTCTACCTCAACACCTGTTTTATAGATGGTTTTAATAGTGCAAGTGATGGTGATTTCCAGTCCGTTTATGTCATAGTCAATCGCAGTGTATTCAATTGGTAAAGGATGACAATCAGGAAGTAGCTCAGGTGTTTTTTTAACTCCCAATAAACCAGCCGCTTTACTCATAGCAAATACATTTCCCTTAGGCACTGTATTGTTGTTAATAGCATCAATAGTGTCTTCTTTGCTCACTTTAACTATAGCTTGCGCAGTAGCTTCACGGAGCGTGTTTGATTTATGTGTAATGTCAACCATTGTTGATTTGTTGATTTGTTGAACTGTTGATTCGAATAAACGAATAAACAAATCCACGATTAAACGTTATGAATTTACTTTCCATTGATGTGTACTATCTTCAAAAATTTCTTTACCATAAACAGGTACTTTTGCCTTAATTTCTTCAACTACATATTCCAAAGCTTTAAAAACTTCTTTTCTTCTTGGGGATGATACAAAAACAAATAAGCAAATTTCTCCACTTTTAACCGTACCTAAACTATGATAAATATGCATACAGGTTAAATTAAATTTAGAAAACGTGGCTTCTCGTATCTCATGAAATTTTGCATTTGCCATATCTTCGTAAGCAGTATATTCAATAGCAGACACCGTTTTACCATCTATATCATCTGCTCTTACTTGCCCCAAAAAGATATTATGGGCACCAATAGATGTTTTACTTTGATGTTTTGCAATTGATTCGGCTATAAATTCAGAGGAAATAGCACCTTCTTTAAATACATTTTTTGGTTTCCTTTCTTTTGTCATGCTTTTATTTTTAGTTGTTCAATAATTGCCGCAGCACCTTCTTCAAGACTAAAGCAATTAGTTATATTGTGTTTTTCAAGAAATTCAACAGCTGTCCTACTTCTAATTCCTGCTTGACAGAAAAAGATGATTGTTTTAGTTGTTGAAATTTTATCAAGGTTATTATTTAGTTGGTTTAAAGGAATCTGAATACAATTATCTAATTTGATTTTTGGTTCTTCATGAAGCTCTCTAACGTCTATAAACTGAATATTTTCAAACTCATGCAAATCATTTAATGACAGATTTTTTGAGCTACAGTTAAAGTTGAATACTTGTGTTTTAAAATGCTCTTTTCTAGACAAAACGTTCTCAATTTCAGAATCTAATTTTTTAATTTTTAAAGTGTAAGTTTCGCTAGTTTTTGAGTTATAACAGAATAATTGTCCAGACAATACACCATCAAATCCCAAAATTATTTTGAGTGCTTCATTGGCTTGCATAGTGCCAATAATTCCTGGCAACACACCAAGAACTCCAACTTCAGAACAATTGGCAACAGATCCTTTTTTAGGAGCTATAGGGAACAAACACCTATAACTTGGGCCATTGTTATAATTAAAAACTGACACTTGGCCTTCAAACTTATAAATAGCACCATAAACTACAGGCTTATTGGTTATTATTGCAGCATCATTAATTAGGTAGCGTGTTTCAAAATTATCAGTCCCATCCACAATGATATCGTAATTTTTAAATAACTCTAAAGCATTTTGCGGTATTAAAGCCTCTTTGTAGGTTTTGATAACTATAGTTGGGTTTAGATCCTCTAGACGTTCTTTCGCCGCTAAAGCTTTATTGGTTCCTAAAGAGGATGTTCCAAACAATATTTGTCGTTGTAAATTAGATACTTCAACGATATCAAAGTCAATTATACCAAGAGTCCCAACTCCTGCCGCCGCTAAGTATTGTAATATTGGACAACCCAAACCTCCAGCACCAATAACTAATACTTTAGCATTTGATATTTTGTTTTGTCCTTCTGGACCAACATCTGATAAAATGATATGTCTGTTATATCTGCTCATGTTTACTGAGAAAGAAGCAATCTCTTCCCACTTTTTCATTTAAATATTTATGACAAACAAGTGTTAATTTTTATTTGCCAAATGCCCATTATGGGCTTAGCCACCTGAAAATGGCGGCAATAAAGCTATTTCTGGATTTGTAATTTCACTGCTATTAGAAACAATTTCATGGTTTTGTGCTACTTTAAAATCTTTCTGTTTTAACGAAGGATATTTAACATAAAGTTCTTCTAAAAGTTCTGATACTAATGTTTTTGAAAACTCAATGGTTTCTTTGTTACAGTTAGTGATTTCTGCTGTAAGACCAAAATATTTAATTTGTAATTGCATCAAATTCTTCTTTAGTATTAATGTTTATTATAGCTGAAGCTAAATTGTCATCAAGTGTTATTGTTTTTGTTTTAAGCTGAGAAACAGCAAACCGTACTCTCCTTTCGCTTTTATCTAACAAATCTTTAATGAGCTGCTCACATGTTTTCTTATAAATGGCAGTTAAAGGCATTGTTTTTTGATGGCTCATTAACTGAATTACGTCATAATTTTTTTCATAATTCTTAATTAATAGCCTAAACACTTCACTAGTAATTAATGGCACATCACAACTAACTACAAGATTATAATCTGTTTTTGAATACTGTAATCCTGAATAAATCCCAGCTAAAGGACCTGCATCTTTAATGGCATCTTCAATTCTTTCTATTTTAAATTCATCATGATTAGGATTGTCACTAACTATAATTATATTCTTAACCAAGGGCTTCATTGCCTCAATTATGTATTGAATAAAGGTTTTTTCCTTTAGCAATAATGTGGCTTTGTCAGTTCCCATTCTTGAACTTTTTCCTCCTGATAAAATGATGCCTGTTATATTGTTTTTACTAATCATCTACACAAAAATTAATTTAATAGATGCGATAATTAATACAAAAGCTAGCAGGTACCTCAATAAACCATTATTAAACTTTTTGCTTCCATAATAGCTTCCTAGAAAACCTCCTGCTAATGCAATTCCTGCTAAAATAAATGAGTCTGAAGCTATATGGACACCACTGCTTATTTGACCTATCAAGGCTGAAGCGGAGTTTACCCAAATAAATAACGCTGATACCGCAGCTGCTTCTTTCATTTTCCCCCAATGCAACAGCAAAATTATTGGAGTTAAAATGATGCCTCCACCAATACCTATGAGTCCAGAGAAAAACCCAATAATACCACCAATAATTAATCCTTTCCAAACGTCAACTTTCTTAATGGAATTACTTTCTTTTCCAAAAACATTAAGCATTTTTAAAATGGCAAAAATTAGAAGAACCCCTAATATTTTTTTATAAATAGAGGCATCTACTTCTATTACACCTCCAATAAATGCCATTGGTATTGATGTTATAGCAAATGCCAGAAATAATTTTCTATTAAAATAACCCGCTTTATAGTAATGATAAAATGCAATGCCAGCTACAAATACATTTAACAATAAAGCAGTTGGTTTCATGGTTTCTGGAGCGAAAGAAAATAGCGCCATTAATGCTAAATAGCCACTTGCACCACCATGACCAACGCTAGCATATAAAAAGGCTACTATTGGTAATATGAGAAGAAATAACCATATGTGCTCAATATCAAAAATCATGATATAATAATTTTTTCATTTCTTGATCTAAAAATTCCCAGCAGTTTTCATTAATAGTGTCAAAAGCAATAACTAAACTTTTTCCATATGTGGTTAATTTTGCTCCTCCGCCACCTTTGCCTCCAATGCTAGTTGTAATAACAGGTTTTTGAGCTCTAGAATTTAAAGCATCGATTAAAGACCATGCCTTTTTATAAGACATTTTTAATGATTTAGCAGCTTTTGATAATGATCCAGTTTCTTCAATGGCTTTAAGCAGTGTTACACGTCCTTCTCCGAGTAATATATTATCATCGGCTTCTATCCAAATGCGGCTTTTTATTTTGTACTTCATAGTAATTAGTTTATTGGAAGTAGAATGACATCAACAGTAACATCAATGTTAATTTCATGAATATTTTCTGGGATATATACTAATGCATTGGCTAAGGCAAAAGTGTGAATCATAGAAGAGTTTTGTCCTTCGAGAATCGCTACTTTGCCATTATTATATATAGCTTTTAAAAATTGAGCTCTATCTCCTCTTTTATTAAAACTTGATGTGGACTTAGCTTTAATTTTTAAAGTTTCAAAGTTTTCATTCCCAGATAGTCTTTGCAAAGCAATAGCTACATACACATAGAAGCAACTTAAGGCTGAAGCTGGATTTCCTGGAAGTGCAAACACAAAAGCATTGTCTTTTTTTCCAAAAAACAAAGGTTTTCCAGGTTTTTGCTTCACTTTGTAAAAGAGTTGCTCAACACCAATGTCTAGTAAAGCCTTCCCCACAAAATCATAATCACCAACAGAAATTCCTCCAGACACCAAAACCATATCATTATTAGATACGACATTTTGCAATACATTGTAAGTGCTTTGATAATCATCTCCTACAGTCGTAATCTCCACATTCATATAACCTAAACTCCTTAAAGCAGATGACAACATAATAGCATTGCTTTCATAGATTTGGCCATATTGAAGAGGTTCTCCAGATTTTGCCAACTCATTTCCTGTAACTACTAAAGCAATGGAAAGGGGTTTATTAATTATCACCTCAGTGATACCAAGCGATGTTAAAAAACCAATTCCAGCTGGTGTTAATTTAGTGCCTTTTTGTAAGGCTATATCTCCTTTTTTAGTTTGCTCTCCTAAAGGCCTAATGTTGGCGCTTAAGGCCAATGGTTTATTGGCTATAAGAATTTGTTTCTCAACTGAAACATGCTCTTGAATAATAATGGCATTGGCAGTATCAGGTACTGGAGCACCAGTAAAAATTCGCACAGTTTCTCCAGGAAGTAATGTTGGCTGATGTCCATCGCCAGCCTTTACTTCATCGATTATTTTGTATTGGTTAGAATCATGTATGTTAACAGCATAACCGTCCATCGCAGATTGTCTAAAAGGTGGCATGTTTATAGAAGAAATAACATCTTTTGCTAATACTAACCCTAAACAATCACTTAAAGGCCTTTCTTCTATATAATTTAAAGACTTTGTATGATTTTTAACTATTGAAATGGCTTGCTCTATTGAAATCATAATATCGCTATATACTGGCAAATATAACGATATTTTTTACTTCTTAATCATGATTAAATTAATTTCTATTTAGATTGAATGTAAATAACTAAAAACATGACATTAGTCATATATTAATTTGTTAAATTCAATGAGTTTTGTTTTTTTAAATAAAAATTTTATGCCAATAAAGAGTTATTTAGCGCATCCACATGAAGGTAAAAAGGAAGAGTTGATAAAAGCACTTTCAGCTATTAATGCTTGCGAAGTTATTCCTGCTCAAAACAAAGATTTGCTTATAGTGGTTACTGATACCGAAACAAAATCAGAAGAAGAAATAGTAAAAGAACAAATTGAAGCTATCAAGGCATTAAAGTTACTTGCTATGGTTTCAGGATTTGATACACCAAAAAATAATTAACTATGTACACCTCTTTAACCAATAGACGAAGCTTTATTAAAAAGATGGCAGTATTGTCTGCAATGACAGCAGCAGCAACCATGTTTCCAGGAATATTATTTGCCGAAGAACAAGAAAAGAACTTACCCAAAGGAGGAAACCTAGATTGGAAAAAAGCACCATGTAGATTTTGTGGAGTAGGGTGTGGTGTTTTAGTTGGTGTTGAGAATGGAAAAGCAGTTGCTGTAAAGGGAGATCCTAAATCGCCAGTAAATAAAGGATTATGCTGTGTAAAAGGATATCATTCAGTCATGGCTCTTTATGGAAATGATAGATTAACAAAACCGTTAATTAAAAAGAATGGGCGCTACGTAGAAACATCTATGGATGAAGCATTAGATTTAATTGCTTCAAAAATGAAAGAGACTATAAAAGATTATGGTAAAGATTCGGTATCTATTTATGGTTCAGGACAGTGGACGATTCCAGATGGTTATGCAGCGTCAAAGTTATTTAAAGGCTGTATAGGAACAAATAATGTTGAAGCCAATGCGCGTTTATGTATGGCAAGTGCTGTTACAGGGTTTTTAACTTCTTTTGGAATTGATGAACCAATGGGATGCTATGAAGATATTGATCATGCTGATGTGTTTGTATTATGGGGAAATAATATGGCAGAAATGCACCCAGTATTGTTTTCTAGATTATTAGATCAACGATTAAAAAGAGGTGTTAAAATAATAGATTTTGCTACAAGAACTACAAGAACAAGTATGGCGGCAGATAAATCTATTATGTTTAAACCCCAAACAGATTTAGCAGTAGCAAATGCAATTTGTTATGAGATTATTAAAAACGGATGGGTAAACAAATCGTTTGTAGAAAAACACTGTAACTTTAGTAAAGGATTAACCAATATGGGCTATGGTTTGGAAGATAACTATAAATTTACTGACAAACCAGAAAAGATAAGCTTTGAGCAATACAAAGAATTCTTAGAAGATTACTCGCCTGAAAAAGTGGAAAAAATATCGGGAGTTTCTGCAAAAGATATTAAGTATATGGCATCATATTATGGAGATCCTAATAAAAAAGTGATGTCTCTTTGGTGTATGGGAATGAATCAACATTCTCGAGGAACATGGATTAATAACTTGGTTTATAACATTCACCTATTAACAGGTAAAATATCAACACCAGGAAATAGCCCATTTTCTTTAACTGGCCAACCAAGTGCGTGTGGTACAGTAAGAGAAGTGGGTACTTTAACACATAAGTTACCTCATGGAGTGGTTATGAACAAAGAACATCGTGAATTTGCTGCAAAAATTTGGGATGTTCCAGTTGAAAACATAGACCCAAAACCAACCTATCATACGGTTGAAATGTTTAGAGCATTAGACAGAGGAGATATACGCTTCATGTGGATTCAAGTCACCAATCCTATGGTAACGATGCCAAAGCTAAAACGGTATAGAGATGGTGCAAAAAAAGAAGGGCGTTTTATAGTTGTTTCTGATATTTATCCCACACCTACAACAGATATAGCAGATGTTATTTTACCTTCTGCAATGTGGATAGAGCGTGAAGGAATTTTTGGAAACTCTGAGCGTAGAACTCAGCATTTTGAGCAAATGGTTAACCCACCAGGAGAGGCTATGAGCGATACATGGCAGTTGATTGAAGTGGCAAAACGTATGGGCTATGAAAAACAGTTTTACTATAAAGAAGAATCCCATATTGAAGAAATATATACTGAATATAGAAAGCACCATGACAACAAAAAGCACAACATGGCGCCTCTAGAGGTTTTAAAAACACAACCAGGAGCAATGTGGCCTTACGTAGATGGGAAAGAAACTAAATGGCGATTTAACGCAAAATACGATCCAGCCTGTAGTAATGGGGAAGATTTTCATTTTTATGGAAAACCAGATGGGAAAGCTGTCATTTGGCAACGACCTTACGAACCAGCTGCTGAAGAGCCTGATAATGAATACCCATACTGGTTAAATACAGGACGTGTAGTAGAGCATTGGCATACGGGATCAATGACAAGAAGAATTCCTGTACTTCACAAAGCAATGCCTCATGCCTATGTAGAATTAAATCCTGGTGACGCAAAACGTTTGCAAATTAGAACAGGTGATAAAGTTAAACTTACCACAAGAAGAGGTGAAATTGTTTTACCAGCTTCAGTAAATGAACGAGGTGTCCCAGAGCCAATGCAGGTTTTTGTGCCATTTTTTGATGAGAATATGCTAATCAACGATATTACTTTAGACTCTTTTTGTCCAATATCTAAAGAGCCAGATTACAAAAAGTGCGCTGTTAATATTCAAAAAGCTTAGACTATGAAGAGGTTAGCTGTAATATCTTTTTTTATACTATTATTTATAGCTTTTATAGCTGTTTGGAATTATAGCTACAAAGTTGGACTAGAAGAAGCCTATGTTCCTGTGAATAGTGAAAGTCATATAACATTAATTCCTTCAGAAACAGGAGTGTTTGAAAGATCAGAATTTGCTTTAGACTATGCAAATATGCCTATAGATGAAAATCATCAAAGAACTTTACAAACGTATTATAATAACAGGGCTTTTCATGGAGCGCCACCTAGTATTCCACACCCAGTAAAAGATGAACGTACTATGGGAGGAAATACATGTTTGCAATGCCATCAAAATGGAGGGTTTACAGAAAAATTTAATGCATATGCACCAGTTACGCCACATCCAGAAATGGTAAACTGTAAACAGTGCCATGTAGAGCAAAATACACAAACGCTATTTAAGGAAACTAATTTTAGTAAAATATCAATTCCAAAAGTAGGAACAAATAATGCCTTACAAGGAAGCCCGCCAATTATTCCGCATCAAATACAAATGCGAGAAAATTGTTTGTCTTGTCACGCAGGACCTAGTGCACCTAAAGAAATTAGAGTATCGCATCCCGAAAGAATTAATTGTAGACAATGTCATGTATTAAACAATAAAGAAGTTACAGATATTGGAGTGTTTAAAAGAGCTAATAATGAAGATTAAAAACTTATATATCATTTTTTTTACTCTAATGCTTACAATGATGTCTTGTAAGCATGGAGAAAATGAATACCATAGTATTACTGATAAAATTGAAGCAGAAAGTAAAAATTATCATGGAACTACAATTTCTTCAGAAAAATTTCTTGAAGAAATTCATACAATAGAAATTACCGAAGGGTCACATACATTTTTAATTCCAGAGCGTAAAAGTCAAATTAAATCATTTGCTTGTATTGAATGTCACTCAAAACCACTGCAAGAAATGCAAAAAAATAGCGATAGTAAAAAAGCTCATTGGGACATAACATTAGTGCATGCTAATGAAGATATAATGAATTGTATTACATGCCATAACCCTAATAATATGGATGATTTAAAAAGCTTAACAGGGAAAAGCATAGATTTTAATAACAGTTATAGATTATGTAGTCAGTGCCATACCAAGCAATTTGATGATTGGAAAGGTGGTGCACACGGAAAACGAATAGCTGGTTGGGCACCACCTAGAGCTTCGTTTACATGTGTAAACTGTCATAACCCACATGATCCACATTTTAAGTCTAAATGGCCAGCAAGATTTAACACTCAAAAGCTGAAAGAAAGAGAGTAATATTAGTACGGCAATAATATATTTAAGGTATGAGTAATAATAAAAAATGGTTTTCATTAAATCTCAATAGAAAAGAGAAAGTGTCTTCAGGAACTTGTGGCTGTGGTAAAAGTTCGGGAGAATGTGGTTCATCTAACAGCAATCATTTAAGTGATGCTGAGTTCGATGATGCAGTACTTGCCTTAATTGGGGAAGAGAGAACTAAAGATGGGTTTGATCAAGTATTTGATGTAAAAATGGATCGTCGTACTGCTTTTAAAAAATTAACAGCTAGTTTAGTAATTGGAGCTGGAGCTGTAAGTACATCCTGTAGCATAGTTTCTGGTGATGAAACTAAAGAAAAGGCGCAAATAGATTGGGAAGAACAGTTTAAAGGGAATTATAAATTAATGACCGATAAGGAGAAAAGCGGGACTGTAGAACGATTAGTGCGCTCCTATCAATTACGTACAGGAAAAACCATAAATATGTCTTCAAAAAATGCTGAAGAGGATGTGTTATTTGGCTATGCTTTTAATATTTCTAAGTGCCAAGGTTATATGGACTGTGTGAGTGCTTGCGTTGAAGAAAACAATCAAGATAGAAGCTCACAAATGGAATACATTCGTATTCACGAAATGAAAGATGGTAAAGGATTCAATTTTAATGAAGCAGATGATAACTATTACCATGAAGTACCTGCAGAAGGTCATTTTTATATGGGAACTCAGTGTTTTCATTGCGATAACCCTCCTTGTGTAGATGTGTGTCCCGTTCAAGCGACATGGAGAGAAGATGATGGTTTAGTTGTTATTGATTACGATTGGTGTGTAGGATGTCGTTATTGTATGGCTGCATGCCCTTATGATGGAAGACGTTTTAATTGGAGCAAACCAGAAGTGCCGGAAGAGGATGTAAATAAAAATCAGCATTACCTAGGGAATCGTTTACGTAAAAAAGGAGTAATGGAGAAATGTACATTTTGTGTACAACGCTCAAGAGCAGGAAAAAACCCAGCTTGTGTAGAGGCATGCCCAACAGGAGCGCGTATTTTCGGAAATTTATTAGACCCTAATAGTACTATTCGATGGGTTTTAGAAAATAAAAAAGTATTTAGGTTGAAAGAAGATTTAGGAACAGAGCCTAAGTTCTGGTACTTTATGGATTAAAAATGCAATACAATTTAAATGAAACGAATTAAAGTTTTTGGAAGCTTAGTTAAAGATAGTTTAGATACCATTACTCATGGCTCTAAAAAGTACCATATCTGGATGGCTATACTAACCTTTGTGATGTTAGTAGGGATGTATTGTTATTCAATTCAATTAGAAGAAGGATTAAGTGTTACAGGTATGACCGACAGGGTAAGTTGGGGACTTTATATATCCAATTTTACTTTTTTAGTTGGTGTTGCAGCTGCAGCGGTAATGTTGGTAATGCCAACTTATGTATTAAAGGATATAGATTTTAAACAAGCAGTTTTGATAGGTGAAGGTTTAGCAGTTGCGGCACTTATAATGTGTTTAGCATTTGTAATTGCCGACATGGGTGGACCTTCAGTTTTATGGCATATGATTCCAGGGATTGGTGTTTTTAACTTTCCTAATTCAATGTTAACTTGGGATGTTCTCGTATTAAACGGATATCTATTTTTAAACATTAGTATTCCATTCTATATTCTATTTAAACGTTATCAAGGCAAAACTCCAAACCCAAAAATATACATTCCAGGAGCATTGTTATCTGTGTTCTGGGCTGTTGGGATTCACTTAGTAACAGCCTTTTTATATCAAGGTTTACAAGCAAGGCCTTTTTGGAATAATGCACTTTTAGGACCTCGATTTTTGGCCTCGGCTTTTGCTGCAGGTCCAGCATTAATAATAATTGTGTTAGCTATTATTAGAACGTATACTGCGTTTAAGATTGAAGATAAAACACTTAAAAAAATTGCAATGGTAGTGACTGTTGCTGCTCAAATAAATTTAATCATGTTGGTCTCTGAGCTATTTAAGGAGTTTTATGCACCAACGCATCACAGTGAAAGCGCCTATTATTTATTCTTTGGTTTAGATGGAAAAACAGCTTTATTACCTTGGATTTGGACATCTATATCGCTCAATGTTTTAGCTACAGTACTGCTTACATTTCATAAGCTCAGAAATAATTTTAAAGTACTATTCTTTGCTTGTACTATTTTATTTGTTGCTATTTGGATTGAAAAAGGTTTCGGTTTGATTGTTCCAGGTTTTATTCCAGGACCTTATGGTAAAATAGCTGAATACACACCTACAGGAATAGAAATTGGTGTCACTTTAGGTATTTGGGCTTTGGGTGCTTTTGTATTTACAATATTAGCAAAAACAGCTATAGGAATAGAGATAGGAAAGTTAAGATACAAGAAGAAATTGTAAACCATTTTTAGGGCGTATTTAGTTGGTTGTATTGAGTTAAATATTAATTTATTAATTTTGATTAACTCAAATCAGTATGTTATGTTAGATAATTTTTGGTTTAATGTTCAATATGGCATTAATCATGTATTAGATATTAACGGTTATGACCATGTACTTTTCTTAATGGTACTTACAGTTCCTTATGTTTTCAAAGACTGGAAACGTGTTCTAATTTTAGTTTCTACCTTTACTTTAGGTCATACACTTTCACTTGTTTTAGCGGCTTATGATATTGTGACTATTAATGGCGTTTTAGTGGAGTTTTTAATTCCAGTTACCATACTTATAGTAGCACTTTACAATATATTCACTGCTAGCAAAAAGGGGAAGGAGCAAAAAATAGGTGTCTTATTTTTATCGACATTGTTTTTTGGAATTATTCATGGCCTTGGTTTTGCAAGAGAGTTTAAAATGTTTATGGGTAAATCTGAAGACAAATTAATGCCTCTTATAGAATTTGCTTTAGGGATAGAAATCGCACAAGTCATTATTGTTTTTGTTGTCCTCTTTCTAGGATTCTTTACACAAACAATTTTCAGGTTTTCAAGACGTGATTGGATGATGGTTCTTTCTGCAATTGTTGTAGGATTAGTGATTCCTATGCTTATTGAAAGTGATATTTTTTCTTAATTTATGATAATCAATTAAAAGTTTTGTAAAACTTTAACGTTAGTTAGAGCGACTAACCGTTAATAATGTATAGATATTAGTTATTTTTGATTGACTAAAGTAGAGTTAGTAATATATGCCACAGAAAAAACAACTAAAGTACGATAAAGCCTATTTACGGATGGCTACAGAATGGGGAAAATTATCTTATTGTGAACGGAAAAAGGTTGGTGCAATTATTGTAAAAGATAGAATGATAATCTCTGATGGCTATAACGGCACACCAACAGGATTTGAAAATTATTGTGAAGATGAAGATGGTTATACAAAATGGTATGTGTTGCATGCCGAAGCTAATGCTATTTCTAAAGTAGCATCATCTACACAATCTTGTAAAGGAGGCACTTTGTATATTACTTTATCGCCCTGTAAGGAGTGTAGTAAATTAATCCATCAAGCTGGTATTATAAGAGTAGTATATAGCAAAGCCTATAAAGATGACTCTGGAATTAAATTTTTAGAAAAAGCGGGAATTGATGTAAAACACGTTAGTGAATTAAATTAATGAATATTCAAAAAAAATATTTGCCAATAATTATAAGCGTAGCCATTGCGCTTGGGATATTTATTGGAGGAAAATTAAGTTTTACAGACAAGTCCGATAGACTTTTTACATCCAATTCTAAAAAAGACAAAATCAATAGACTTATAGACTACATAGATTACGAATATGTAGATAAAATAAACACAGATAGTATTGTTGATGTTACGGTAAATAGTATATTAGAAAATCTCGACCCACATTCAACATATATTCCTAAAAAGAACCTGCAACAAGTTGCTGATAATATGAAAGGTGATTTTGTTGGAATTGGTGTAAGTTTTTATACTTATAGAGATTCTGTAACAGTAATTAGAGCTTTGGAAGGTGGGCCAAGTAAAAAAGCAGGTATTAAAGGCGGTGATAGGATTGTAATTGCTGATGGAGATTCTATATATGGCCCAACATGGAGTAATGACGATATTGTAAAAAAATTAAAAGGAGAAAAAAACTCTAAGGTCAACCTTAAAATATATAGAAGAGGAGAGTCTGAATTGCTAGATTTTAAAGTAAAGCGTAGTGAAGTACCGCTAAAAAGTGTAGATGCATCTTATATGTTATCTGAAAACTTAGGGTATATAAAAGTGAATCGTTTTGCCGAATCCACTTATAAAGAATTCAAAAAAGGACTTAAAAATTTACAAAATCTAGGAGCTACAAAATTGGTGTTAGATCTAAGGGATAATCCAGGTGGTTTTTTACATATTGCTGAACAAATAGCTGATGAGTTTTTAGAGGATGATAAGCTCATTCTATTTACTAAAAATAAAAAAGGAAAGATTGAAAAATATTTTGCTACAAATAAAGGCGATTTTGAAAATGGAGACATCTATGTGCTAATTAATGAAAACTCAGCTTCTGCAAGTGAGGTTATAGCTGGAGCCTTGCAAGATAACGATAAAGGCACTATTCTTGGAAGACGCTCTTTTGGTAAAGGATTAGTCCAACGAGACATGGCATTAGGAGATGGGAGTGCAGTAAGATTAACTGTTTCAAGATACTACACACCAACTGGACGTTCAATACAACGTTCTTATGAAAATGGGAATGAAGACTATTATCATGAATATTATAAACGAATAGATAATGGAGAGTTATCGGATGCTAGTAGCATAGAAGTAGCCGATTCATTAAAATTCACAACACCAAACGGAAAAGTGGTGTATGGAGGAGGAGGTATTATACCTGATGTATTTGTACCTATAGATAAGAAAATGGAAAACGGTACGATAAGTCGAATTCTTTCATTAGGATATATGAGTTATTTTGTGTTTGAAGAATTAGATAAAGACCGAACACCATACCAAAACATGTCTCAAGAAGAGTTTATACGCAACTATGTCGTCAC
Organism: Pontimicrobium sp. SW4; assembly: GCF_039954625.1. Lineage (NCBI taxonomy): Bacteria > Pseudomonadati > Bacteroidota > Flavobacteriia > Flavobacteriales > Flavobacteriaceae > Pontimicrobium > Pontimicrobium maritimum. The sequence continues at coordinate 2,932,853 of NZ_CP157199.1, read as the reverse complement.
TGATGACTATTTGGAGAGCTTTACAGAATATATAAGAAAGAGATCACGGCGTTATAAAATTACTTTTGTAGCCTATAAAGAAGAAGTAAAACTCTACTTAAAGGCAACTCTAGCCGAACAATTATACGGTAGCGAGGCACATATGCAAGTATTAAATACAAACGATGCTATGTTGGAAAAGGTAAAAGAATTAGTAGAAAACAATTAATCACTTATTTTATCGTGAACTTTTGTGTGTTTCCCATCATTCCATAAGGTAAGAATGTCTGTTGCGACGTGAGCACCACTCCCAGAAGCGATTGCAAATTGACTTCGCCAACCAGCCAAAGTACCAGCCACATATAAATTATCTATAACTAAATGATCTGTGTTTTTTAACCAGATTTTATGTTTTTCCTTTTCAGTTCGCGGGTGAGGTTCAATATAGTTTTCTAATCCACTAATGGTAATTAAGTCAGTATAGCCAACAGCTACAACAACTATTTTAGTTTTATAATTATTTTTGTTAGTTAAAACCTCAAAATAGTTAGAGTTTTTTTTAATCTCACAAACTTTTTCGTTTTCAATTTGAGTAATATGAGGGTATAGGCTTTTAAGTTGCTTTTTACCACTTTCTAAAATTGAGATTCCTGTGGTTCCTGGAGTAATTCCTAAAACATTATTTAACATTGCTGTTTGAAGATGAGATGTTTTTTGATGCGTAATAATGGCTATATTTTTATTTACAACGTAAGGTCTATTCTTAGCAGATCCCAATACTAAACCACAAGACATTCCTGCTGCTCCTGCACCTATAATTAAAACATCTAACATTAGCGTCGCTTTTTTACTTTGGCTTCAATTTTCTTGGAAACTCTTAAAATAGCAAGTAACAAAATGGTGCATAAACCAGTCATAACAGTTATTAAAGCTACAGTGTTTTTATCATCAAATGGATCGTTATAATCTATTTGTGCGAGGTTAAAAATTATTAAACCCAAAGCGATAACGCTTAGTATATATGTAAATGCTTTCATAATTATAACAACTCTTTTATATTAGAAGTAAATAATTTTACTGCTATTGCAAGCAAAACTACTCCAAATATTTTTCTAATAATATTAATACCATTTTTACCAATAAAACGCTCAATTTTCACAGATGTTTTTAAAACTACGTAAATTAAAAAGACATTAAAAATTAAGGCAACAATAATATTTTCCATTCTAAATTCCGCACGTAAAGATAAAAGTGTTGTTAGGCTTCCGGGGCCAGCTATTAAAGGAAATGCTAAAGGAAAAACAGAAGCAGTAACACCTTCGTCGTCTCCATGATCTTTATATAATGTAATTCCTAATATCATCTCTAAGGCTAAAAAAAACAATATAAAAGCACCAGCAACGGCGAACGAATTAACTCCTATTCCAATTAATGACAATAAGCTTTTTCCTAAAAAAAGAAATATAATCATTATTATTCCGGCTATAATTGAAGCCTTTTCACTTTGGATGTGTCCAACTTTTTTTCGTAAATCAATTATTATTGGGATGTTTCCAATAATATCAATAACAGCAAATAATACCATAAATGCTGTAAAGATCTCTTTAAAATTTAACTGCATTATTTTTTTTAATTTAAAATTTGTGCAAAGGTCGTTATTTAAAAAGGAATTCTAATAATAAATTATGCTCAAAATGTTAGCGAAGTATTCATTGGTTTTTACTGTATAAATACCATTATATTTGCAACATGTTTCAACTAGGGAAAACAATAGTTTCTGAAGATATTATAGAAAAAGATTTTGTATGTAATTTAAATGCATGCAAAGGAGCTTGTTGTATCGATGGCGATGCAGGAGCGCCTTTAGAAAAGCACGAAGCCACAATTTTAAAAGATATTTATTCTAAAGTAAAACCCTTTTTAAGAAAAGAAGGGGTTGATGCTATTGAGTCACAGGGCGTATATATAGAAACTGAAGATGGTGAGTTAGAAACGCCTTTAATTAACGGTGCAGATTGCGCCTACGTTATCTTTGATGAACATAAAACTGCTCTCTGCGGAATTGAAGAAGCTTATAATCAAGGAGAGGTTAAATGGAAAAAGCCAGTATCTTGTCATTTATACCCTATTCGTGTTAAAGATTATAGTGAATTTTCAGCAGTAAATTATCATCATTGGCATATCTGTGATGACGCCTGTCAATTGGGTAAAGAACTTCAAGTACCAGTTTACAAATTCGTAAAAGAAGCACTCATTAGAAAATTTGGTGAAGATTGGTATGAAGAGTTAGAAAAAGTTGCAGAAACAATGTCTTAAAAAATCGAAAAACTCTTTTTTTATTAAGAGCGATTAATCGAGAAATAAAAGCTATATTTTTTTAAATGCCATAGTATTAATTTTTCTAGAAATTATAATAAATTCATTTTAAAAAACTGTCCCTTATTAAAACCAAATTAGCGGTTGCAATTTTGCATTTTTATTTCTTTAAAAACCCTTATTCCATAGGGGTTTCAAATTTTAAAATAATTATAATTATTTGATAATCAGTATTTTAACTTAATTTCAAAATACCACAAAATGTAGGAAAAGAATCACTCGTTGTTAAAAACTTGTTAACAATGTTTATAAAATAACCTTTCTTTTTCAAGCACTTTTTTAAATCTTTGTTAGTCCAAAGTTTAAGCTAATTTTTTAATCCAAATTTTCAAATTTACACCCAGTTATGTCAAACCAAATAGAGCCCATTTTACAAGAAAATAAAGATCGATTTGTGATCTTTCCTATTCAACATCATGATATTTGGGAATGGTATAAAAAACAAGAAGCTAGTATTTGGACAGCAGAAGAAATTGATCTACATCAAGACGTTATAGATTGGAAAGAAAAGTTGAATGATGATGAGCGCTACTTTATAAAGCACATTTTAGCATTCTTTGCGGCTAGTGATGGTATTGTAAATGAGAATTTAGCGGAAAATTTTGTTTCTGAAGTTCAATATACAGAAGCAAAATTCTTTTACGGTTTTCAAATTATGATGGAGAATATCCACTCTGAGGTGTATTCTCTATTAATAGATACCTATGTAAAAGACGAAACTGAAAAAGATAAGTTATTTACTGCTATTGAGCACTTTCCTGCAATTAAAGAAAAAGCAGATTGGGCATTAAAGTGGATAGATTCTCCAAGTTTTGCAGAACGTTTAATAGCTTTTGCAGCAGTTGAAGGCATCTTTTTCTCTGGTAGCTTTTGTTCTATTTTCTGGTTAAAGAAAAGAGGAATAATGCCAGGATTAACTTTTTCTAATGAGTTGATTTCGAGAGATGAAGGGTTGCATTGTGATTTTGCAGTACACCTACACGAAAATCATATAGTAAACAAAGTTCCAAAAGATAGAATTACCAAAATATTAACCAACGCTTTAGATATTGAGCGTTTGTTTATTACAGAATCATTACCAGTAAGTTTAATTGGGATGAACGCGAAATTAATGACACAATATCTTGAATTTGTAACCGACAGACTGTTGGTGGAATTTGGATGCGAAAAAGTATATAATGCAACCAATCCTTTTGATTTTATGGACATGATTTCACTACAAGGAAAAACCAATTTCTTTGAGAAACGCGTGTCAGAATACCAAAAAGCAGGTGTTCTTAATAAAGAAGACGAAAAAGACAAGTTCAGTTTTGATGCCGATTTTTAATTCTAAATGAATTAAAAATAATTCCCAATAATTACTGGGAAACCACGAGAATTTAATAAATAAATTAAACGTTTCTAAAGGCGTAAGTAGATAGAAACCCCTTTAATTAAAAAATATAACACTTATAACCAACTAACTAATCCATTTTTTGAAGGAGTTTCAAAAAATATAAAGACTTAAAAACGTATGTATGTAGTAAAAAGAGACGGTAGAAAAGAACCAATGATGTTCGACAAAATCACTGCTAGAGTGAGAAAATTATGTTATGGATTAAACGAGCTTGTTGACCCAGTAAAAGTTGCTATGAGGGTTATAGAAGGTTTGTATGATGGTGTTACTACTAGCGAACTAGATAACTTAGCTGCCGAAATTGCTGCAACATTAACTACTGCTCATCCAGACTACGCACGTTTAGCTGCAAGAATCTCTGTTTCTAACTTACATAAAAACACTAAGAAAACGTTTAGTGAAGTAATGCACGATTTATATACTTATGTAAATCCAAGAACTGGAAAAGATGCTCCTTTATTATCAGATGAGGTGTATAACGTCATTATGGATAATAAAGAAAAATTAGACTCTACAATTATCTATAACCGAGATTTCGGATATGATTATTTTGGATTCAAAACATTAGAACGTTCATATTTACTTAAACTTAATGGGCAAATAGCAGAGCGTCCACAACATATGTTAATGCGTGTTTCTATAGGGATTCATTTAAATGACTTAGAGTCTGCCATAGAGACTTACGAGTTAATGTCTAAAAAATACTTTACACACGCTACACCAACACTTTTTAATTCTGGAACTCCAAAACCACAAATGTCTTCTTGTTTTCTTTTAACAATGAAAGATGATAGTATAGACGGTATATACGATACACTTAAGCAAACAGCAAAAATATCGCAATCTGCAGGAGGAATTGGTTTAGCTATACATAATATTCGTGCAACGGGAAGTTATATTGCTGGAACAAATGGCACTTCTAACGGTATTGTGCCAATGCTACAAGTGTTTAATGATACAGCACGTTATGTAGATCAAGGAGGCGGAAAGCGTAAAGGAAGTTTTGCTATTTATATAGAAACTTGGCATGCAGATATTTTCGACTTTCTGGATTTAAAAAAGAATCATGGAAAAGAAGAAATGCGAGCAAGAGACCTATTCTATGCGATGTGGATTTCAGATTTATTCATGAAAAGAGTTCAAGAAAATGGAGACTGGACGCTAATGTGTCCTAACGAATGCCCTGGACTACCAGAAACACATAGCGAAGAGTTTGAAGCGTTATACTTAAAATACGAAGCAGCAGGTAAAGGTCGTAAAACGATAAAAGCACGCGAACTTTGGGAGAAAATTATGGAATCTCAAATTGAGACAGGAACACCATATATGCTATATAAAGATGCTGCAAATAGAAAATCGAACCAAAAGAATTTAGGAACCATTCGTTCGTCTAATTTATGTACCGAAATTATGGAGTATACTTCTCCAGATGAGGTTGCTGTATGTAATTTAGCATCAATAGCATTACCAATGTTTATTAAAAATGGTGAGTTTGACCACAAAGAGTTATTTAGAATTACTAAGCGTGTTACAAAAAACCTTAATAAGGTTATAGATAGAAATTACTATCCTGTTAAAGAAGCAGAAAATTCTAACTTCCGTCATAGACCAATAGGATTAGGGGTTCAAGGTTTAGCAGATACGTTTATTAAGTTGCGTTTACCATTTACAAGTGATGAAGCAAAAAAATTAAACCAAGAAATATTTGAAACTCTTTATTTTGCAGCTGTAACTGCCTCAATGGAAGAAGCGAAAGAAGATGGACCTTATCAGACTTATGAAGGATCACCTATTAGTAATGGCGAATTCCAACACAATCTTTGGGGAATTAAAGATGAAGAATTAAGTGGAAATTGGGATTGGGCTAAATTACGTAAGCAAGTTATAAAACATGGCGTGCGTAACTCATTATTAGTAGCACCAATGCCAACAGCTAGTACATCACAAATTTTAGGAAACAACGAATGTTTTGAGCCTTACACCTCTAATATTTATACGCGTCGTGTATTGTCTGGAGAGTTTATTGTAGTTAATAAACACCTGTTAGAAGATTTAGTTGAACTTGGCCTATGGAACGACGCCCTTAAACAAGATATCATGAGAGCCAACGGTTCTGTTCAAGGAATTGATGCCATCCCTCAAGACATCAAGGAGTTGTACAAAACAGTTTGGGAATTAAGCATGAAAGATATTATAGATATGTCTCGTCAACGAGGATATTTTATCGATCAGTCTCAGTCACTTAACCTATTTATGGAAGGTGCTACAATGGCAAAATTAACGTCAATGCATTTTTATGCTTGGAAAAGCGGTTTAAAAACAGGAATGTATTATTTGCGTACTAAGAGTGCTGTTGATGCTATTAAGTTTACGCTAGATAAGAAGAAAAAAGAGCAACCTGTGGACGCTGTAGTTGAAGTTGCAGTTGCAACTCCAGATGCTACCGAGGAAATTGTTGTAGCACAGCGTAAAGAAACAGCAGCAAAAACTGCTGTAAAATTTGCACAAGAAACCGAAGTTGAACCAATGTCTGCCGAAGAAATGAAAGCTTTAATTGCCCAAGCTAAAGCTGCCGAAGGGGACGATTGTTTAATGTGCGGTTCTTAATAATTCAATAAATAAATGTTGTTAAAAGCATCTCTAAAGAGGTGCTTTTTAAGAGTGTTTTTTAAAAAGTAGGAATTAAGCTTCATGAAGTTTAAAACTTGTTAATAACGTTTATAAAATTATTATTGAAAATCAAGAGTTTAAAGATAAATTTGATGTAAGACTAAAAATATGCTGAGGTAAAGAAAACAAAAAGGATACTACAAAAAGTAATATCCTCTTAAAATTTTTTCAAATTTTGGATTTCGACGGCCAAAGTTTTGATTAATAGCAGAAATGAGAATGCCTCACCTCATTTGTTTTTCAAAAATAAGAATAAGTACTCTTCTGAACAAACAAATCATTCTGCTTTTTATTAATTATTTTATTAACAATCTGCTTTAATCTATTTAAGCAGAAATTAAAACAAGTAGAAGATGAAAAACTTTACAATTTACAGATTGGCCATCTTAAATAAGGCTAAAGAAGAACAAGTATTAAACTATTTCAATGGAGATATTGATTTATTTAAAGAGTTTGAAGCATATTACAAATCTCTTTCACTTAATATAATAGCATATCAGGACAATAAAGGGAACAAGAGAACATTTTCAATTACTTCTGAGATTAAGACTAATTTTGAAGAAAGAATAATAATTGCGAATTTAGATTCTGCATATACTGGTGATACATGTGATGTCAGAAATGGTGATTCTAATAGTTTGGACTATATTATTTCCAAGGATCAACTTCAGAGCCGAAAGATGTTTTCATTGTTATATATTCCAAAAGGGTTAAAACATGGATATGTAGTATTCGAAAATAAATCTAAACATGGAGTTAAAATTGTTTTTGAAAGAGAGTTTAATAGATTTTTAAAAGAAAAAGGCTATGATGATTTTAGATTAATAATGTCACCTGGACTGAATTATAATTATCTAAATAATATGATAGAAAAAGGTAAACTCAAAAAAGTTAGACTAATAAATTATAGACTTTCTGATGGAGTACAACTAAGCCTTTGGAGAAATTTAAATAACTCTCAAAAAGGAACTGAGCATACTGAAGAACTGAAATTTTCAAGTAAAGTGGAAAATGATTTTTACAAGAAAGAGTTATCTAATCTCTTTTTTGCTAAAGTTGATTTAAATGAAAAAGTATATTTTGTGAATCAATTTGAAATAGATGAAATCTCTTTTGAAATAAACTATAATAATTCATCTAAAACTTTTTATTTGAAGGATAGAAAAAAGATGAGATCAAATATAGATGTTTCTGGAAGATTAAAATTTGTTGGAGATGAAGCAACATTTGAGTCTAAAAAAAGAGTCGCGCTTGAATTGATAAATGAAATTATGGGTTACAAAGTTGAAAATGAAAACAACCTTAGAGAAATAGAATCTGAAATTTTATCGAAAAAGAAAGGAAAAGCAACTAAAGTAGCTGCTATTTTTGCTAAAGCAAAGTCTCCAAAGGGTAGGCAAGAGGAAAGCTTAGTTCATAAAAAAGAGGAAGATGATAATTTAGATAGTTTAATTGACGATTAATATTTTCCAATGAATAATATTGAAGAGGGAGGATATATATCTTCCCTTTTTTACTCCAAAATATCAGTACCTAAATACTTATCATCTTTATTATAATACCATGCTCTGTTTTTTGGCATTTTAATACCATTAACAACAAACTCTTCAGTTAGTAAAATGTATTCGCCAGTATCATCTTTTTGATTGCCATTGTCATCCTGTTTAAAAAACTGGTAGATTTCCATAGCATATGTTTCAGGGTTGAAATAGAAATACCAAATATCGGTCCCTACGTCTTTATCGTAAGTTGCTTTAAGTACTAAATACTCTTTTCCTTTAAATGTTTTAGTTTCAACTGTTTTGTCAATATGAGTTCCTAGATCTTTTAACTTCATAGGCAAACCATACAAATAGGTATAGTAGTTTTTATACATATTAGCACGAGCACAACTTAAATTATTTGTTTTTGCAGTCGCTTCATCAATATTTGCATTATCATTTAATCCAATAGTGCATTCACCTTTGTTTAAAGTGTATCTAGTAATTATTGAATCTCTTTTTGCTGTCATTGAAAAGATATCTTCTGGGAGATTAATAGAGATAGTGCTTAACCTATCAGAGCTATTAGGCGTTTCCATGCGCACTTTAAAGGTTTCATTAAATGCATTCCAATTGCCATTTGGGTCATGATAATTAATAGTTTTATCTAATAATAATTCACCAGTTATCGGCGCTTCTTTACAAGAAGATAATAATGTTAAAAGAAATAAACTAGAAAAAAATGGCTTCATATAGCTATGTTTTAGTGACATGACTTTTGTCATAACAAGATAAAGCTTTTTTAACTTATATTTATTGGAATTAATTTAGTCGACAAAAACTAACAGAATATTATGCAGTACGGTTTTACGGATATACTCCAATTAATTGGGGCTTTAGGAGTCTTTTTGTTTGGTATGAAAGTGATGAGTGATGCACTTTTAAAACTAGCTGGAGATAAAATGAGGTCAATTTTAGCTACCATGACCTCAAATAGATTTTTAGGTATTACAACGGGATTCTTAATTACTTCGGTTATTCAATCGTCGTCAGCTACAACATTAATGGTGGTGAGTTTCTCTAACGCTGGTTTGTTAACTCTAACGGAATCTATTAGCGTCATTATGGGAGCCAATATTGGTACAACTATAACAGCGTGGTTAATTACACTATTAGGCTTTAAAGTAAGTATGAGTGCAATTGCATTACCGCTTGTAGGTTTTGGATTTGCATTTACGTTTGCTAAAAAAGATAAAACGCAAAATATTGGTAGTTTTATAATAGGTTTTGCACTCATTTTTATTGGACTTCAGTTTTTAAAAGAGGCTATGCCTGACATTAAAAATAATCCTGAGATACTGTCGTTTCTTGCACGATATACAGATCTTGGTTACTTATCTATATTAATATTTTTATTAATTGGTACTGTATTAACCGTAGTCATTCAGTCTTCAAGCGCAACAATGGCTTTGACTTTAATTATGACTGCCGAAGGCTGGATACCATTTGAAATGGCTGCTGCCATGGTTTTGGGAGAGAATATTGGTACGACTATAACAGCAAATTTGGCCGCTATTGTTGCTAACTATCGAGCAAAACAAACTGCAAGAGCACATTTAATTTTTAATATAATTGGTGTTATATGGATGTTGATATTGTTTTATCCTTTCTTAAAACTTGTAAGTTGGATGTCTATTCAATTTGGGTCCGAATCACCTTATTTAAGTGCTGCAGCAATACCTGTAGCTATCTCACTTTTCCATACCACATTTAACGTAATGAACACCTTTTTATTAGTGTGGTTTGTTAATCCAATTGCAAAAGTTGTTGAAAGAGTTGTGCCAAAAAGAGTAGAAGAAACAAAGACCATAGACGAACCTAAGTTTTTAACTAATGATGCGTTAAAATATCCTGAAACTGCAATTGCAACGCTAATAAAAGAATCTAAGTATGTATTTAAAAATGCTGTTTTTGAAATTGTTGCACATGCTTTAAATATTCATAGAGAAGATATTAAGTCGGATTTAAAACTCAAGAAGCTTATAAAAAAATCTAATATTTTGTTTGAAACAGATATTAGAGAGCTTTACACCACAAAGATAAAGCACATCTATGGAGAAATAATAAAATTTGCTACTAAAGCTCAAAGCACATTATCATTAACTGAAAATCAGAATAATGAAGTGTCAGAAATAAAAACAGCAAATAGACGCATGGTAGAAGTGATTAAAGATGTAAATGAATTAAGTAGAAACGTAGGGATATTTTTAAATTCAGAAAACGAATATATTAAAAAAGAGTACGATAAACTTAGAAAGAAAGTGGCTAAAGTACTTCGTGTGATCTATTTGTTTAGAACAGAAAAAGACAACGAGAAGTATTATAAGATTCTTAAAAAACTAAAAGAAAATGCTAGAGAGAGTAAGCATACCGATAACTTAGGAATAGATAATTTAATACGTAAGGATTTAATAACAGTTGATATGGCATCATCTTTAGTAAATGATAATGATAATGTCAATGATATGGTAAAAAATCTTATTATAGTTGCCGAGTTATTGTATGGCAAAAAAGATAGTATTTTGGAAAATGGTATAAAAAAAGCACCTATACAATAGGTGCTTTTTTTAAAGAATGATGATTATTCATTCTCTTTATCAATGATAACATCAATATCATCTGGGAGAGTTGCAGGTCTTACTCTAATATCATAAGCGTCATGATATTCTTCTAATAGATTCATCGTTGCATTCATTAAATCTTTAGTTTCAATTAAAACACTAAAATATAATGTTGTGTTTTTTGGACTAGATTCCTCAGTTCTTGTGCGAGTAACTTGTTTTCGAATTTTATCTTTAACTAAGTCATACACTTCTTTCTTTTCACTGATGATAGCTCCAATCTCTTCGAAAGAACCAGATTTAAATGCTTTTTCAGTATCACCAAACAAAATTTCTAGCTTATCATCTATTTCTTTAAGCTCTTTAATTTGGTTAAACTTAAGCTTTTTGTGATTATTATTAATGTGCTTATGGCATACCTTAGCAATGTACTCTAAAGATTGTGACATATCTTGTAAATGACTTAGTATATTAATATAAAAACCACTTGCCTCTACACTCGATTCATCTAAGTTTTTAATAAAATAGAAAATATTATCTCTTAAATCGTCAATCTCGGCAGTTAATTTAACTACTTGATTTTTACTCTTTTTAAGAAGTGCTAAATCTTGTCTTGCTAGTCCTACTATGGCGTTAGAGTAAATTCTATTAGTTCGTTTTACTACGTTGGCAATATTTTTAGCGCTTTCTTGAATAACACCTTGAACAGAACTACTCTCAGCTCTAGTTAAACTGTCTTCGGCTTTTACTTCCTTAGTCTTTTTATTATGTGAAATATAATTTCTAATGATTAACCCAAAAGCAGCAACTAGCAATAAAGGAAACATTAGTGGTAAATTTAAATTTAAAAGATAAGCAACTAAAGCAGCAGCAGAAAAGGCTATCAATGCTGTAAAGAACCAACCACCAATAACATTTAATACACCGGCTACTCTATAAACAGCACTTTCTGCTCCCCAAGCTCTATCTGCTAAAGAAGTACCCATGGCTACCATAAATGTTACATAGGTTGTAGAAAGTGGTAATTTATAAGATGTTGCAATTGAGATTAAAACAGCTGCTACCATTAGGTTTACAGCGGCTCTTACCAAATCAAAAGCAGGTAATTCATGTACTTTATCTTTAGATAGTTTTATAACAGGAGTTTCAAACTGTTTTTCAATTTTAGTTTGCATTGATTCTGGTAAAACATAATCTAGTATTTGTTGTGCGCCCATTGCTAATCTTACAAAACCACGAGATAAAGAATTAGGTTGAAAACGTTCTTTCGTTTCTCCTTGACTAGATAAATCTAATGATGTTTTTACGACACCTTTTGCTTTAGTAGAAAACCACAAAGTCAGTACCATTACCATTCCAGCTCCAAATAATAATAAGTTATTTGTTGGTACTTTTTCTGCTAATACATTCATTGGAAATTCTGTAGCTGGTATACCTGAAGCAGACCATTCTAAAAACGCATTATATGCAGCAACAGGAACACCAATAAAGTTAACTAAATCATTTCCGGCAAAAGCAAGAGCTAATGCAAAGGTTCCAACAATAATAATAAGTTTATAAATATTTGTTCTTGCAAAGGCTATCAAGGCGTAAGAAAGCAAAGACCAAAAAATAGCACTTATTAAAACTATTGGTAATACTTGAGTTTCTAAAAAATTTGCCATTGTACCACCACCAAGAATATCAAAAGATTCTTTTGCGTAAGAAGTCCCTTTTAAGCCTTTCATAAAAATGAAATAGGTAATTGCAGTTAAAGCAATACCACCAAATAAAGCACCAACCCAATTTGCTTTCTTTTCAAAATCATAAGATAACAATACTCTCGAAAACCATTGTACTATAGCACCAATGGAGAATGCGACGACGACGGAGAGTAGTATACCAAATATTATTTGAGACGCTTTGGAAGTATTTATATAGTTTATGACATCAGAAAAATTCCCACCTTCATAGCCAATTTTTATTAAAGCCATTGCAACTGCTGCACCTAACAATTCAAAAACAATTGAAACTGTAGTTGATGTTGGCATTCCAACAGTATTAAAAAAATCAAGTAAGAGTATGTCTGTTATCATCACAGCCATAAATATGATCATGATTTCATTAAACATAAACTCCCCAGGATTAAAAATTCCTTTTCGAGCCACTTCCATCATTCCACTAGAAAATACAGCTCCTACAGCTACACCAATACTAGCAACAATCATAATGGTTTTAAAAGAAATAGCTTTAGAACCAATAGCAGAATTTAAGAAGTTTACAGCATCATTGCTTACTCCTACGACTAAATCAGCAATAGCCAAAAGAGCTAGTGCAATGATCATAAAAAGATAAATATTGTCCATAATTTAGTTTAATTAGTCTGCAAATATCTTTAGTGTTTTGCAGTAAAATGTTATGTTAATGTTATGTTTTTAGAAATGAATATCGAATTGTAACCTCCACATTATATGACTGTTACTAGTATCAACATCTAAATAGCTTAAATCTGTTTGTACTTTTAAGCTATGACCAACTATATATTTGGAAACACCTAAAGTATATTGTTGTTCTTGATTTTTCCCTGTGATGTTTTTATCTAGCTCTATATTTGTATATCTACCAGATAGTTCCCAATCGTTTTTAAATAGAATTCCAGATTGTACGTTTAAGCCTTTTCCAACTTGAACCACATCTCCAGTTAGCGAATTATCAGAATTTTTTGCAAAAGGATCTTTAGCATCTCTATCTGCATATTCAGCCATTAATGAAAATCCTTTGTATTTAAACATTGCATCTATAAAAAGCGTATTGATGTTAGTTTGATAAAACCCTTCATCATTTGCCATATAACTACCTTGATTGCTTCTATTTTTAACAGCATTTGCATTATGATCATAAGAAACACCTAAAGCTAATTTTGGCGATGCTTCTCTTTTCAAATCAGCACCTTTATAGTCACCACTACTTGCAAAATTACCCATTGGCAATAATTCAATGCGTCCTGTATATTGGTGCCCTCCTAGATTCCCAGTGGTTATGTTTCTACCTTCTCCTTGGGCAATTGAGAAAATTTCTTTAACAACAAAACTATCAGTCAAATTAAAATGATGGCGTAATTGGATACCTAAATCTCTATCAATATTGAAACGACTGTTAAGTAAAGAGCGATCTACTTGTTGTAAGTTAGCTGAAGAAACTACTCGCTCTCTATTTCCAGGAAGTTTTGTTTGTCCAAACCAAAGTTCGAAGTTTTCATAAAAATTCCATTTTATTACTGCGTCTAAAATATATCTTGGCGAATTACTTGTAAAAGGTGAAGCGCCAGAAATATCTCTATTAGATAATCCTAATTCTAATTTATATTTAAGTTTAGGAGTAAAAGCAAATCCATCAAACTTTAAACGAGAACGTCTTACTAAAAAGTTAGATTCATTTGATTCGTTTTTTCCCCAATCAGAAATTGCCAAAAATTGCATTCTAGCACCAATTTTCATGGTCCAAGAACTGTCTTGACCTACTAGGTTGAATAATCCTTTACCAAATTTTGGTGCTGGAGTTTCTTGAGCTTGAACAAATGAGAATGAAAACACTGCTAATGCAGTTAAGAGTAATTTTAGTTTCATGGTCTGTTAATAGTTTTTGTCGCTGCAAATAACTAAAACCAATGTTAACTTAATGTTTCCAAATTATTACTTTTTGAATAAAAAAAAGACTGCCTTGGCCAAAGGCAGTCATTAGAATTCATGATAATGTAGTCGACAAAAACTAATAGATTATATGAAATACTAAAATAATTGTCTTAAGACTCAACAAATATGCAACATCAACATCATGTTATTGTAATGCGAATATTAATTAAACATTAAGATTTTTAGTTAATATTATATTTTTTCAAATCATTGATTATAAACATATTACATATTTAATGTTAAATTAAGGTTATGTAAATATTGATTTAATGTTAAAAAAGATATATATTAGTTTTAGAATGTAAAACCCATAATTATGAAGAACACAATTTTTTTATTGGCTTTTTTAATTTGTGCGGTTTCTTTTGGACAACAAAAGAGAGATTTAAAATTTAATGGAAACAACAATCTAATTGATGTAACTTACTATCATGACAATGGAGTTGTAAGCCAAACAGGAGCTTATACTTTAGATGGAAAATTGCAAGGAGAGTGGTTAAGTTTTAATGCACAAGGGAAAAAGACAGTTTCGGCGAATTATGATAATGGGAAAAAAGTCGGCAAATGGTTTTATTGGAATAATGAAACTTTAAAAGAAGTAGATTATAATGAAAATGTTATTGCAGATGTTACTATTTGGGAAAATGCTAGTTCGTTAGCATTTAGGAACAATTAGTAAACAAATGAAATGATTAAATAATAAAAAAAGCATCCTATTTAGGATGCTTTTTTTATTAAAAAGACTAATTTAAAATAAGTAGATTTTAATTTTTCCAAGTCCAACCAGAAATATCAATTTGAGTTCCAGTAGAATAATCTGTGGCTGGATTTGCGTTAGCTCCATCTATTTGTACATTGGCTAAAGGGCCATCATCTTTCATATCAATATTCGTATCGTAGCCACTTAAGTATAGATTGGTAATTGTTGCGCCAGATTGTTTTTTAAATTGTAAAGCAGTTCCACCAACCGTAGAAATAGCTGTTACGTTTACAAACTGTGGATTGTTATTTATTTTATCACCTTCAAAAGCAGTCGAAAAACCAGCAATTGTATGAGAAATATAAGTATTTGTTACAGTACCATTCCAACCTTCAGTCCAATCTACTGAATCATCTTCATTATTTTCTAAGTACACATTTGTAGCAGAAACTGTTCCACCAAAAAACTCAACACCATCATCAGCGCCATTAATAACTGAAATATTTTCTATAGTCGTTCCAGAGCCAACAGCATAAAAAGAGATTCCGTTATATTGAGATTCAGAGTTAATTTGGGCACCTGTTCCTTTAATTACTAAGTAAGTAATGGATCCTGAACTGTCATCATCAAAAGTTCCGCCATAAATAAACCCACCAACTTCAGCCTCTGCATCTATACCTGCTGTAGTTGTTGCTTTACCACAAATTGTTAATCCACCCCAATCTCCAGGATTTGCGTTTGCAGAAGAAATAACTACTGGATTATCTGATGTTCCTTGAATATCTATTTCACCACCTTTTAAAACCGCAATGTAAACGCCTGTTCCACCGTCTCTAGCTGTAATTTTAGTACCTGCTGGAATTGTTAGTTTACCACCATCTTGAACAATATATGACGAGTTAAGTACGTAATTAATGCTAGCATCTAAAGTCACATTTCCAGTTACTGTACCTTGTAATAAATTGTTTCCAAAAGTTAAATCGGTATCTACCCAAGGGAAATCCTCGGCAGTTGTTGTTGGAGGATTAGTGTAGCTTAAGTTAGGATTTGCTTCTTCACCGTCTATAATAACATTAGCTAATGGGCCATCATCTTTCATGTCTATAGATATATCATAACCAGTTAAAGAAAGATTAGTAATTGTAGCACCCGATTGTAACTTGAACTGTAATGCAGTACCGCCTACTGTTGATATAGCAGTAATATTATTAAATTTTGGGTTACCATTAATCTTATCACCTTCAAAAGCAGTCGAAAAACCAGTAACAGTATGTGAAATGAGAGCATTATCAACAGTACCACTCCATCCTTCTGTCCAATCGATAGAATCATCATCGTTATTTTCTAAATATAAATTAGAAGCATTTACGGTTCCTCCAAAAAACTCTACACCATCATCTGAACCATTAATTACAGCGACATTGTCTATTAATGTTCCTGAACCAACCGCATATAATGACACTCCATTGTATTGAGAATCAGGGTTAATTTGCGCACCTGTACCAACAATTTGTAAGTACCTAATAACACCAGAGCTATCAGTATCGTCTGTGCCTCCATATAAGAACCCACCAACCTCAGCTTCAGCGTCAACACCTGCTGTTGTGGTCGCTTTACCGCAAATAGTTAATCCACCCCAATCTCCAGGATTTCCATTTGCTGAAGACATCACTACAGGATTGCTTGGATTACCGTTAATATTAATTTGACCACCTTTTAAAACAGCAAGATATACATCTGTCCCACCATTATCGGCAACAATTCTAGTTCCCGCAGGAATGTTTAACACAGCACCTTCGGCAACGATAAATTGCCCAGTTAAGTTATATTGCGTTGTAGAGGAAAGCGTGAAACTTTCTTTTAAAGTCCCTTTCATAATTCCTGCGTTTAAGTTTTCTATAACTTTAGCTTCTGCTGGAATAATTGGATCTGGATCATCATTACTACTACAACTATTTAAGGTTAATAAAGCAATTACTGCTGTTAAACTAAATAATTTTACGACTAATTTTTTCATTTTTATTTTATAATTTATTGTTGCTCAAAGAAAACACTCAAACCTTTTTTTTACTTTAATTGAATATTAAACGTAGGTTACTTTTTACTTGAAAATATGACGGTATGTTATCTAAAAGTTAATTAGAAAAGATACTTAAGGCTAAGGCTAAATTGGCTTCCTTTTTTGTAAGAGCTTACAACTTCGTTTGTGGTTACTCCAGTATTAATATTTCTAACCATTTGTGTTTGCTCAATAGCTGGATTTAATAGGTTTTTACCAACTAATTTTATTTGCCAGTTTGCAGATAATTCCTTGCTCATTACAAAGTCCATTGTAAAGAAGCCTTTTTCAATAATTTCATCATTAAATAAAATGTCACTATTTGCAAAATCTTCAGGAGAACCTAGTGCAAAAACCTTATCGGAAGAATAATTACCAGTTAAGTTTGCTGTAAATTCATTTTCTTTTTGATTATTATAACCTAGTGAGGCATTAAGAATGAGATCGGAAGCACCTTGTAAATCAGATTCTTTTACATTCTTATATTGAAACTCTTTCAATAAATCTTGAGTAAACCACATTTTAGTAATATTCGCATTAAAATCTAAAATGCTTTTCTCATCTTCTGTTTCAATAAGGTTGATTCTAGATTCAAACTCTAATCCAAATACATCTGCTTTATCTCCTGTATTGAAATATTGAAAAATCCCTGAAGACCCTCTTGTTTGTGCAAGGTTGATAGGATTATTGATTTTCTTATAAAAGGTAGTAGCAGAAAGCAGTTCACTTGAGCTTGGAAAAAACTCCCACTTTAGATCGATATTCAACACATCCGATTTTTCTAAATCTGGATTTCCTCTTGTTACTCGACCAGTTGGTGACACATATTCAAAAGGCGCTAACTCTTTAAACTCTGGTAATGTTTGTGTTAAACTTGTAGCAAAACGCAAAGAATTTTTGTCGTTTAATTGATACTTAATATTAGCACTTGGAAATACTTCGCTATAATTTTTTTTGATTGAACCAACACGCCCAACATAATTTGCAACATCCCAAAGCACTTCTATTTGATCTTTCTCATAACGAAGGCCAACGTTTCCTGATAATTTTTTATTTGTACCAAAATCAACACTTGCAAAGCCTGCATAAATTTTTAAATCGGCAGTATATCTATCAGGATCTCTTTGTCTAAGTATGAGTCCGTTGTTGAAATTACTTTCAGTAAACGTGAGTGACAGGTTATCTACTGATGGTACTTGGAAATCTCTAGCTCTCACACCAATGAAAAGGGAGTTAAAAGCTCTTTCTTTTTGACGAAAATCTGCGCCAAAGTTTAGTTTAAAAGGGTTTATGTCTTCTTCGTCTGGAGTTCCAAATTCTAGTTGATCTTTTATATAGCCATTATATTCTATGTCCTCAATTTTTTGACTAGATTTTCTTTGTTGAAAATCTCCAACATGTGCATATTGTACGGTATTTTGATCTAATATATTGGCTTCATTTCTAATTCTATTAGGCTCTTCTGCCAATACAAAGTTATATCCTGCTGCCCATGTTAGTTTATGAATTTCGCTAAAATTGTGTGTTCCTAAAAGTTGGTTAACAAACATGGTGGTTTGCTTAAAGTTTTGGTCTCTAACAAAAGCACCATTTTCTTGAGGATCTTGATCAAATACATAACCTAAACCATTTCTGCCTTGTTCATACACATTATCGATTCCCTTATTTATTGCGAGGAAATTATAAGAAACACGATTATTTTCATTAATCTTTATATTTGAATTAAGGTATCCTGTGGTACTTATTTTTGTAGTGTAAGATTCAGTATCAGTAAATTCGTTATCTAAAATATTGGCTCTATAGCTTCTAAAAACACCTTCGGCATATTCTAAGCTTTTTGAATAAGAACCAGCAGCGAATATTGAAATATCCTTATCGAAAACAGATACTTTATGTCCTCCAGATAATGATAAGCCATAATTAATAGATTTCCCTTTGCTTAAAGGGTCCCAACCTTGTCTTGTTATTAGGTCAACAACTGCATATTGCTTTTTATGAAAACCTAAAGTTACATCTTTGCTTATGATGCTTTTTTTGAAATTTCTATCAAGACTCAATACATTAGTGTTTGTACCAGTACTTAACCCTATAGAAAATCCTTTAGATGAATATTCCTTAGAAACAATATTAACATTTCCTGAAGCTTGATCTCCATAACTACTTGTAGTATATGTTTTGCTAATACCTACATTTTGAATTAAGTCCGTTGAAAACAATCCTAAATCTATATTTTTATTGTTTACATCATCCGATGGAATTGGCAACCCATTCATACTAGTAGATAGATATCTATCCCCAAGACCGCGAATATAAATATCACCAGAGCTTTCACTTTTAGTTACACCAGAAATTTTTGAAGTAGCACCAGCAGCATCAGAAACACCTATTTTAGATAATCTTTCAGCACCAATACTTTCTTTTATAGTAGTTGCCTTTTTTTGTTCTAATAATAAAGCTACTTCACTTTCCTTTCTTGTAGTTGTTGTAATTAGTACTTCATCTAAAGAAGCTGCACTAGCTGCCATTGATACATTTACTTCGGTAACTTTATTTGCCTCAACAGTCACTGTTATTTCTTGGGTTTCATAACCCACAAAGCTAAATTGTAAGGTGTAATTTCCAGGAGATAAATCTTCAAAAGTATATAAGCCATCAAAATCTGATGTTGTTCCAGTGATGGTTCCTTTAATTAAAATATTTGCAAATGATAAAGGCTCATTGTTGTATTCTTTATCAATTAATTTCCCAACAATTGAACCAGTGTTTTGAGCATACATTATTGTTGCTGAAAACATTAAAAATAATAGTGTAAAAATTCTCATTAGTTTTTGTACTTTTTTATTGCTGCAAAGAAACCTACACATTGTAAAGTTGAGGTTAATCGTAGGTTAAAGCTCGGTAACAAAAGGGTTATGTTATTGTTACGAAATAGTCAATTCTTAATTATTTGAAAACAATTATTTAACATTGAAAATATGTATCTTACAGCCTCAAATTTTGAACTATGAATTGGGAACAATTACTCTCTTTAAAGCGTTACGGAGATACTAATAAAAGATTACGAAAGGAACAAGATGAAACACGTCTTGGTTTTGAAGTAGACTACGATCGCATTATTTTTTCTTCGGAGTTTAGAAGCCTACAAGATAAAACACAAGTCATTCCTTTATCGCAAACAGATTTTGTACACACAAGACTCACACATAGTTTAGAAGTAAGTGTTGTTGGTCGTTCTTTGGGGAGGCAAGTAGGATTGAGAGTTTTAGAAAAGCATCCACATTTACAGGAAATTCATGGATATCAGGCTAATGATTTTGGAGCTATTGTAGCTTCTGCTGCGTTAGCGCATGATATTGGGAATCCGCCTTTTGGTCATTCTGGAGAAAAGGCTATTGGGCAATATTTTTCTAAAGGAAATGGTAAAGCTTTTAAAGATAGATTAAGCTCAAAAGAATATCAAGATTTGTGTGATTTTGAAGGCAATGCTAACGGATTTAAAATTGCAACTCAATCTAGAGAAGGTAGAGAAGGAGGGCTTCGTTTAAGCTACGCTACTTTAGGAGCTTTTACAAAATACCCTAAAGAGTCATTACCTAAAAAAGCAACTAGCCATATTGCAGATAAAAAGTATGGTTTTTTTCAAAGTGAAAAAGAAGGTTTTTTAGATATTGCAAATGAACTTGGCTTAAAAGCTACAAGAACTGGAAGCAATGTGAGTTTTGCTAGACACCCTTTAGCCTTTTTAGTAGAGGCAGCCGATGATATTTGTTATACAATAATTGATTTCGAAGATGGTATTAATCTTGGATTAATACCAGAGGAATTTGCGTTGGAATATCTATCTAAAATAATTAGAAATACTATTAAGCCTGAAAATTATTATGCGCTTTCAACTAGAGAAGACCGTGTAGGGTATTTACGAGCTTTGGCTATTGGGACACTTATAAATGAAACAGTAGATATTTTCATGAAACATGAAGATGCTATTTTAAATGGTGATTTTGATTGTGCACTTTTAGATAAAAGTATGTATGAAGCACAGATTAATGATATTATTAAATTAAGTGTTGAAAACATTTACCAATCAAAAGAAGTTATTGAAAAAGAAATTTCTGGGTATGAGGTTATTACCAAACTTTTGGACACCTACATTTCGGCAGTGAATAGTTGCTATGAAAATCATGCTTCTAATTATGATAAATTAATTTTAAAAACACTTCCTAGTTCTGTAAAAGCCAATGATGATAACCTTTATAATAGGGTGTTGAGTGTATGTCATTACGTATCATTATTGTCTGATAGTAATGCTATTTTAACCTATAAAAAACTAATGGGAATGACGTTATAGTATATTAACTATAGCGTTTCGTATACCTTCAGCATCTAAACTAATATCCTTTTGTAACTCGTGTATATTACCATGTTCAATAAACTCATCAGGAATTCCAATGATTTTTACGATGTTTGTGTAACCGTTTTTTGATGCAAATTCTAATATCTCACTTCCAAGCCCACCTTTAATAGTACCATCTTCTACAGTGATAACTATTTGATAGCTTTTGAATATTTGATGCAGTAAGTTTTCGTCTATTGGTTTAAGAAACCTCATATCGTAATGTGAGATATCTAAGCTCTCAATAGCTTCGGAAACGTTTTTAGCAATGGCTCCTAAGCTTAAAACAGCAACATCTTTACCTTTTTTTAATAACTCACCCTTTCCAATGTCTATCTTAACAAATGGTTGTTTCCAATCTTCAATATGACCATTTCCTCTAGGATATCTAATTGTAATTGGAAGCTCTAATCCAAGTTGTGCAGTGTACATAATGTTTCGTAACTCTATTTCATTTCTAGGAGCAAAAACAATAAGATTTGGAATACACCTTAAATACGCCAAATCGAAAACACCGTGATGTGTTGCACCATCTTCACCAACTAAACCAGCACGATCTAAGCAAAAAATAACGGGTAGTTTTTGTATAGCTACATCATGTATTATTTGGTCGTAAGCGCGTTGCAAAAACGTTGAATAAATATTACAAAAAGGGACTAAGCCTTGAGTTGCCATTCCTGCAGCAAGAGTGACTGCATGTTGTTCAGCGATTCCAACATCAAAAGCTCTTTCCGGATAAATATCCATCATGCATTTAAGTGAACTTCCCGTTGGCATTGCTGGCGTAATTCCTATAATATTTTTGTTTTCTTTTGCTAGTTCAACAATAGTAAGCCCAAAAACATCTTGAAACTTTGTAAACTTTGAAGGCTCTTTTAAAATTAAGTCTCCAGTAGAAGCATTAAATTTCCCAGGAGCATGATAGGTTACTTGGTTTTCTTCGGCTTGCTTTAGTCCTTTACCTTTTTTGGTAATAACATGTAATAATTTAGGGCCTTTAACTGTTTTTAGTCGCTCTAATTCTACAACAAGTTTATCAATATTATGACCGTCAATTGGACCAGAATAATCAAAATTCAAAGCTTCAAAAATATTGTCTTGTTTTTGAGTTCCTTTTTTAACATTCGTTAAATACTGTTTTAAAGCACCAACACTTGGATCAATTCCTATCGCATTATCGTTTAAAATAATTAGAACATTAGCATCAGTTACACCTGCATGATTTAAGCCTTCAAAAGCCATTCCGCTGGCAATAGATGCATCACCAATAACCGCAATGTGTTGTTTGTTTTCGCCTTTTAACTTTGAGGCAATTGCCATACCCAAAGCTGCTGAAATAGACGTTGAAGAATGTCCTACACCAAAGGCATCATATACACTTTCTTCACGTTTAGGAAAACCACTAATGCCTTTAAATTGCCTATTGGTATTAAAGCTGTCTTTTCTTCCAGTTAAAATTTTGTGACCATACGCTTGATGACCAACATCCCAAATGAGTAAATCTTCAGGTGTGTTAAATACATAATGTAGTGCAATAGTTAATTCAACTACACCTAAACTTGCTCCTAAATGACCTTCTTTAGTAGCCACAATATTAATGATGAAATCACGCAATTCTTTTGCAAGTTGAGGTAAGTCACCTTGTTTAAGTTGACGTAATTCTTTAGGGGAATTAATATGATTTAAAAGTTTGTTTTGCACAAAGCAAAAGTACAAGAATTATTATTCTTCTACTTGAAAAATTATTGGTAGCGAATAAAGCATTTCAACTGGTTTCTCATTATGTTTTGCAGGAATAAGCTTTGGTAATAATGAAAGTGTTCTTATGGCTTCTTTTTCTAACCATTTATAAGGCGAACGGACTCGAATATCTTTAACAAGACCAAGGCTATCAATTTTGAATTGCGTACTAACTCTTTGTTTTCCTTTCAAATTTATATCCTCTTGGGGGATATTGAAATTTTCACTTACGAAATCAGCTATTTTCTTTTCAAAATCAGTTTTTAATTCACTATTGGTTAACTCTTCATTTGTACTTTTAAATTTTGGAGGTGTCTCTACTTCAATGAAATTATAAGGATCTGTTGGAGTTTTTTTTGAACCAGGGCATTTAGGAATTTCTATGATTCCAAACACTACTTCAATTTCAGGTGGTTCAATTACTTTTATTGAATCAACTTCAAGGGTTTCATTTTCAATAACATCAATATCGCCTGTAGTTTCAATAATTATTTCACCATCGATTTGTGGCTCTATTATTTTTGTTTCCTCGGGATTTGTTTTAGCAGTTTTTTTTGAAATTGAATCTGTATTAATTGTTGGCACCAACTCAATTATGTTTATTGCCTTTTTATTTAAGGTGTCAATAACCTCGACACTATCAATTTTCTGTTTCTTACCTCTTTTATTTGTACAGCTAAACAATGAAGTCCCCATAATAATCATTAATGCTATCAAAAACAACTTGTTAAAGCTATGCTTTTTTGATAAAACATGAGAAGGAATACGTAAATTAATACTGTCCAATTGTGTTTGCTTAAAATGGCCACAGATGCGATTATTTTTATTTTTGATTATGAAATCTTGAATTTCATGAGTTCTCATGTTTGTAAAATCGATAACAGTTTTAGAACAAGAATCACAGAATCTTCCTTTTTCTTTTGGAGTCATAGTATTCCAGTCTTCATGACAAGGTTTTGGAATTGAAATAGAGTAGTAGTTTTTCATAATAAGAAGATTTAAATATTGTTTATCAAACTTCTTGCCGAAGCAATAATAAACCATTAGAAATTGTATTTTTGCGTTTATGGAGAATCCTTTTGACGATACTTATTTTATGAAAAAAGCTCTGCAAGAAGCAGAAATAGCTTTTGATAAAGGAGAAATCCCTGTAGGCGCTATCGTAGTTGTTAATGATAGAGTAATTGCTCGAGCACATAACCTTACAGAATTACTTAATGATGTGACTGCCCATGCCGAAATGCAAGCCATTACTGCCGCTTCAAATTTTTTAGGAGGAAAATATCTTCAAAATTGCACTTTGTATGTCACTTTAGAACCTTGCCAAATGTGTGCAGGAGCTTTATATTGGAGTCAAATTAGTAAGATAGTTTATGGAGCTAAAGACGAAAAAAGAGGATGTGGTGTAATGGGAACCCAGCTACATCCAAAAACTAAAATTAAGGGAGGTGTCATGGCAGATGAGGCTTCAAATTTAATGAAACAGTTTTTTATTAAGCGACGAAATTTAAATTGATGTAAGCATTAATTTTTTTATTTCTGATTTTCACGCATCTTGTCTATATTTTCTTTTGTTAACATATAATCTTCGACTTTTTTGTCTTTCCATCTATAATAAGAAAATAATGGGAATACTATAAAGAATAAGCCAACAACTCCAAATCCAATTAATTTTTTAGAGTAGTCTAAATCAAAAAAGTAGCCAGCGATTATGCTTGCTAGTGATGCTATAAAAAAAAGCCAGATTACATATTTCATGATGTAAAATTAATTAATTCGCGTCTATACGCGGTTAATAATTTTGATTTTGACACAAACCCTAGATATGTTCCTTGTTTAATTACAGGAAGATTCCAAGCACCAGACGTTTGAAATTTCTTCATGACTTGTTTCATCGAATCGTTTTCATAATCGATAAATTCTGGTGGGTTGCTCATAAATGTTTGAACAGAAGTTGTTTCGTATAATGATTGGTCGAACATGACGGTTCTAATATCATCCAGTAAAATAATGCCAACCAAAACATGAGATTCATCTACGACAGGAAAGAGATTTCGACTAGATTTTGAAACGCCATTTTTAAGCATATCGCCCAAAGACATTTCAGGATGAAGCACTATGAAATCTTTTTCTATGACACTATCAAGGCTCATTAAGGTTAAAACACTTTGGTCTTTATTATGTGTTAGCAGTGCACCTTTTTCAGCTAATTCTTTAGTGTATATTGTATGCTCAACTGCGTTTTTTGTTATTATAAACGACATAGAGACAGTTATCATTAATGGGATGAATAACTCATAACCTCCAGTAATTTCTGCAATTAAGAATATGGCAGTTAATGGCGCATGTAAAACACCAGCAATTAAACCAGCCATACCTACTAAAGTGAAATTTGCTTCGGATACTTGAAAATCTAATCCTAAATTGTTAATAATTTTTGCTACTACATTTCCTAATGCACTACCCATAACAAGCGTAGGGATAATTATACCGCCAACACCACCAGCCGCAAGTGTAGTCGTCATTGCAACTGCTTTAAAAATGGTAATACCTATAAGTAATGCAATGACCACCCAAATGTTATCTAAATAACTATCAAAAGGTGTTTTTCCTAAGGCGTCAAGATGATTTCCAGCCATTAAGTCGTTAATAAAACCAAAACCTTCACCATATAATGGTGGAATAAAATAGAGCATCACTCCAATAACCAAACCACCAAAGAGTAATTTTTTTCTTTTAGTATTAAAACGGTTAAAAAACTTGATGATTGCAAAGTAAATTTTTGAAAAATAAATGGACGCTATCCCAGTTCCAATTCCTAAAACGATATAGAAAAGCGTATCATTAATTGCAAACTTATCGGAAACTGTGAAATTAAAAATAGTGTCATCACCTACAAAAAAGTAGGATGTCAACACCGAAGACACAGAAGCTATCAGTAATGGCAATAATGAAGCAAATGTTAAGTCTAAACTAAAAACCTCGATTGCAAAAATAATAGCTGCGATTGGTGATTTAAAAATAGACGCTATTGCTCCAGCTGATGCACAACCAATTAGAAGTGTTCGTGTTTTTCTGTCAATATGAAACAGTTGACCAATATTTGAGCTTATTGCAGAAGCAGAAGCAATTGCAGGTCCCAGTAATCCTACCGAACCACCAAACCCAACTGTTAATGGGGCAGTTATTAAAGGATAGTATATTTTATTTCGGTTAAGTAATCCGCTTTTTTTTGATAAAGAAAAGAGTATTGAAGGAATCGCGTGCTCGATAGGTTTCTTAGATACATATCTAACAAATAAATACACCAAAAATAAGCCAATAGTTGGTAAAATAAAGTATAAATACTCTTTAGATAGAATAATACTTTGCTCTAACAACCACTCAATAGAGTAGGTAATGTTTTTAATAGTTACCGAGACCAACCCTGCCAATAAACCAATAAGCATACTTAATAGGAAAACAAAATTTTTGTGCGATATGTATTTGTATCGCCAAAGAAGTACTCTTGCAAGTAAGGTATTGTTTGCCATAATTAAAGCTAATAAAAAATCCCGCTAATATGCAGGATTTTTTATTTATGATTTTAAATTAAGTTTTAAGCTCAATTCTTTTAGTTGGTCATCATCAATTGGAGCAGGGGCATCTATCATCACATCACGGCCAGAATTATTTTTAGGAAATGCAATAAAGTCTCTAATGGTTTCTTGTCCACCTAAAATCGCAACTAATCTATCCAATCCAAAAGCAATGCCACCGTGTGGAGGGGCACCATATTCAAAAGCATTCATTAAAAAACCAAATTGTGCTTTGGCTTCCTCTTTTGTAAATCCTAAATGGTCAAACATTAACGATTGTGTTTCCTTGTCGTGAATTCTAATAGATCCACCACCAATTTCATTCCCATTTAATACTAAATCGTAAGCATTGGCTTTAACGTCTCCAGGATTGGTGTCCAATAACTTAATTTGTCCAGGTTTAGGGGATGTAAAAGGATGATGCATGGCGTGGTAACGTTGCGTGTCTTCATCCCATTCTAGTAATGGAAAATCAATTACCCAAAGAGGTGCAAATTCGTTAGATTTTCTTAGGCCTAGCTGTTCTGCAAGCTCCATACGTAAAGCACTTAATTGTGCTCTCACTTCATTGGTATTCCCTGACAACACACAAATTAAATCGCCTGCTTTAGCATTAGTAGCTTTTGCCCATTTTGCTAAATCGTCTTGGTCATAGAACTTATCGACGGATGATTTATAAGTGCCATCATCATTACAACGTACATACACCATTCCAAGCGCACCAACTTGAGGGCGTTTTACCCAATCAATTAATTTATCGATGTCTTTTCTTGAATAAGAATTTCCACCAGGAACTGCAATTCCAACGACTAATTCAGCCGAATTAAATACATTAAAATCTTTATGTTTAGAAACATCATTAAGCTCGCCAAATTCCATCCCAAAACGAATGTCTGGTTTATCATTACCATAGCGTTTCATGGCTTCGTCAAATGTCATTCTAGGGAAATCTGCTACTTCAATACCATGAATTTCTTTAATTAAATGTCGTGTTAAGCCTTCAAAAGTGTTTAGTATATCTTCTTGTTCCACAAATGCCATTTCACAGTCTATTTGTGTAAATTCTGGTTGTCTGTCGGCTCTTAAATCTTCATCTCTAAAACATTTTACAATCTGAAAATATTTATCCATACCACCAACCATAAGCAATTGCTTAAAGGTTTGCGGTGATTGAGGAAGCGCATAGAATTGTCCTTCATTCATTCTAGAAGGTACTACAAAATCTCTAGCGCCTTCAGGTGTAGATTTTATTAAATAAGGTGTTTCAACTTCAATGAAATCATTTTTTGAAAGATAGTTTCTAACTTCTTGTGCTACCTTATGTCTAAAAATTAAATTGTCTTTTACTGGATTGCGTCTAATATCTAAATAACGATATTGCATGCGCAACTCTTCACCTCCATCAGTAGTATCTTCAATAGTAAAAGGAGGGAGTTTAGCACTGTTAAGAATACTTAGTTTAGTAACTAATATTTCAATATCTCCTGTTGGTATATTCGGGTTTTTCGATGTTCTCTCAATCACCTCTCCCTCGACTTGAACAACAAACTCACGACCTAATTTTTGAGCTTGTTGCATCATTTCTTTAGATGTACGTTCTTCATCAAAAATCAATTGTGTGATACCATAACGATCTCTTAAATCGACCCAAATCATAAACCCTTTATCTCTGGATTTTTGAACCCAACCTGCTAATGTCACTTTTTTATTGACATCACTAGCTCTTAATTCTCCACAATTATGACTTCTATACATGCTTAAAAAATTTGATTTGCAAATTTACTAATCTAAGTCCTTATAACATATATTTTAATCTATAATTTAAGCGATAGCATTGAATATATAATTCTTAAAATTTAACTTAAATAATTATTTTATTCGTAATTATTTAAGAATATTTTTTATTAAAAATTGTTAAAACGAATATTTTATTGCAAATTAGTAAACTAATCAAAAAGATGTATTATGATACAAACAAATTATTTAAAACTTTTTTTGCTATTAATATGTATGCTTCCTCTTAGTGTTTTAGCACAAGGAACAGTTACAGGAACAGTTACAGAGGCTAGTACTGGCGATCCGCTACCAGGAGCAAATGTTATTGTAAAAGGGACAACAAATGGAGCCATTACGGACTTTGATGGTAATTTTACAATTAATGTAAATTCTTTTCCAGCTACCTTAGTTGTTTCTTCTGTAGGGTTTACAACTCAAGAAATTAATGTAAGTTCTGCACAGAACATAAATATTTCTATGCAAGATGGTGTCGCGTTGGATGCTGTCGTACTTACAGGTAACCGCTCTAAGCCTAGAACTATTCTAGATTCTCCTGTGCCAATAGATAATATCAGTGTGCAAGAATTAACAAGTGGCGGACAACCAACAATTGAGTCTATGCTAACTTTTAAAGTGCCTTCTTTTAATGCACAGTCGCAGGCAATTTCAGATGCTACAGCTCATTATGATCCTGCTGATTTGAGAGGTTTGGGACCTAGTAGAACATTGGTTTTGGTTAATGGGAAACGTAAAAACCAAAGTGCTCAAGTTTATTTAAATAGAACTCCTGGAAAAGGAGAAGTTGGAGTTGATTTAAAAAGCATCCCCACGGCTGCTATTGAGCGTGTTGAGATTTTAAGAGATGGAGCATCGGCGCAATATGGATCTGATGCTATTGCTGGTGTAATTAATATGGTACTAAAAAAAGACGCACAATATTCTACATTTACGGCTAAGACTGGTGTTACCTCTGAAGGTGATGGATTTAATTTTGCCACAGACTTCAATACAACTATGGGTTTTGGTGAAGGTGGTTTTGTGAATTTTACTTTAGGGTATTATAACCAAAGGTTAACAAATAGAGCAGGTACGCCAGGTGTTGCTGATTTACCGGGAGATGCAAGACCAAATGAAATAGAGTGGGCTCAAAACAATCCAGATCTAGGGATGCATGTAGGTCAACCAGATTTAGAAAAAGGAGATGTGTTTGTTAATATGTCTCATCCAATAGGAGAGAACTCAGAATTCTATTCTTTCCACGGATATACTTTAAGAACTGGGAGAAGCTTTGCTTATTATAGAGCACCTTATTGGAGACGTGATGTAGCTGATTCAGGATTCCTTGGGCCTACTGACCCATCAGATCCTAGTATTAATAACTTTCAAGGATATCAACCAACCTTCGAAGCTAGAATTAAGGATCATATAAATTCCATTGGATTAAAAATGGATTTAGGAGATAGTTGGAATGCGGATGCTAGTTTAACTTTTGGTAAAAACAGTGTAAGTTATACAGTAAATAATTCTGTAAATAGAGATTATCTAGCTGACCATGGAACATCACCTCGATCTTTTAATCCTGGAGGATATAGTTTAAGTAATGTGATAGGGAATTTAGATTTTTCTACAGTATTTTCTGAGATGGTTAGTGCTTCATTTGGGTTTGAATATAAAGTAGAATATTTTGATGCTTATGAAGGAAACCCATTATCATATTATGGTGCAGGATCAGATTCTTTTGCTGGAATTAAGCCAGAAGAAGCTGGGGAATGGGATAGAAATAACTTTGCAGCGTATGCAGGGTTAGATTTTGACATATCAGATGATTTATTGTTAGGTATTGCAGGGCGCTATGAAGATTTTTCAGATTTTGGAGATAATTTCTCTTGGAAAGTTTTTGGACGTCAAAAATTAGGAGAAGATGGTACAATCAGAGCCTCTTATAGTACAGGTTTTAGAGCACCAACATTGCACCAACGTCATTTAACAAATAGCCAATATATTATTGTTGCTAGCTCTCCAGAGCCATTATTACAAGGAACTTTGGCAAATAACAATCCAGCAGTTGAAGCATTAGGTGTTCCAAATTTATTCGCAGAAACATCAAAAAACATTGCTGCAGGGATTACTTATAAGTTTGATAGAAATTTTTCAGCATCCTTAGATTTTTATCAAATTAAGGTGGATGATCGTGTATTATTTTCTTCTCAAATCGGTGCTGATTCTGATGATACTACAACTAATCCAGTGGAACAAATTCTTGAGGATAATGGTGTAGTTGCAGTACAATTTTTTATAAATGCTGGAGACACTAAAACTACTGGAGCCGATTTTGTTTTAAATTATAGAAATATAGATATGGGAGGAGATGGTAAATTACATGCTAATTTAGCCGCTAACTTTAATAAAACGACAATTGATGCAATTAATACTCCTGCAGCTTTAGCAGCAAATGGGTATGATATTTTTGCTAGAATAGAAAAAGGTTTAATTACAAGTGCTAGGCCTAAATCTAAAATAATTTTTGGATTAGATTATGAATCTGAAAAAGTTAACGTAGGTCTTTATAATACATTATTTGGAAAAGTAACTATTACCTCTCCTAATGGTGCAGAGTTTGATCAAGAGTTATCTTCTAAAATGGCAACAGATTTAAGTTTGAGCTATAATTTTACAGACAAGTTAAGTTTAACAGGAATAGTTAACAACCTTTTTGATGTATACCCTGATGTTACTGAAGCATCTACAGGAACAGCACAAGCAGGAAGTAGGTTTGTATACTCGTCTGAGGTACAACAACTAGGTCAATTAGGAACAAACTTTAGTATTGGTTTAAATTATAGATTTTAAAATCTAATTATATAAATAAAAAAAGCCCTCAACATTTAATGAGGGCTTTTTTATTAAGCTAAAATTTTATTAATATTAATTACTGGCAAATCTAATCTTAGCTCTATTAAGTAAATAAAACATTACTGGAACAATAACCAAGGTTAAAAAGGTTGCAAATGTTAAACCATAAATAATGGTTAACGACATAGGCTTCCAGAAAATAGTATTATCACCTCCTAAATAAATTTTTGGATCAAACTCAGTAAATAAAGAAAAGAAATCAATATTTAAGCCAACTGCTAATGGGAATAACCCTAAAATTGTTGTAATAGCTGTCAACATTACTGGACGTAAACGAGCACGACCTCCTTCAACAATAGCATCTCTGTATTGCTCTCTAGTTAATAAACTTTCTTCGTCTTGACCTAATTCTATTTTCTTTCTATCTATTAATAACTGTGTATAATCAATAAGCACAATAGCATTATTTACCACAATTCCAGCAAGTGCAATAATTCCCATCATGGTCATAATGACCACGAAATCATTTCCAAATATTACCATTCCAAAAAGCACACCTATAAAACTCAATATTATAGCTCCAAATATGATTATAGGTTTACTAATTGAATTAAACTGAGCGACAATAATCAATAGAATAAGTGCTAATGCAATAGCTAATGCTTTACTTAAAAATGCCATGTTTTTAGCTTGTTCTTCTTGTTCGCCAGTAAATTGATAAGAAACACCTTGAGGCAATTTATAATTGGTCATTAAACTCTCAATTTTACCAACAATTTCAGTAGCATTATAACCTTCAAGAGCATTAGAATATACTGTTATAACTCGTTTTAAATCTTTACGTTTGATAGAACTAAATGTGGCAATATTTCGCTTATTAACAACAGATGAAATTGGAATTTTCTTTAGCTTCCCATTGTTATCTCTAAAAGTAACCGATTGATTAAACAACGCACTTTCGTTATATCTATTTTCATTATTAAATCGAACGTAAATATCGTAATCATCTTCTCCTTCTTTGTATGTTGATGCATCAAAACCATAAATTGCTTGTCGCAATGTTTGCCCAACCATAGCAGTACTTACACCAAGTTCACCAGCTTTTTTTCTATCAACAAAAACTTCCATTTCAGGCTTGTTTTGATTAACATCAAGTTTTAATTCTTCAATACCTGGAATATTATTTTCGTTAATAAAGCGTTGAATATTTTCGGCTTCGATTAACAATTTATTGTAGTCATCACCTTTTACTTCCATATTAATTGCATAACCAGCAGGTGGACCATCTTGATTTTTATCAACTATTACTGAAACACCAGGATACCCTTGGACAGCTTTTCTCATAGCAGTTAAAACATCATTACTACTTATAGCATTTCCATTTTCATCAACGCGATATTTAAATTCTCTAAATAATACTGTGACCTTACCTTTATGAGGCATTTCGTTTTGTCCTCCACCATCAGTTTGCGGATTTCCAGCACCTTCACCAACTTGTGAGATGATAGATTCTGCCATATAATTATAAGGTTCTCCACTTTTTTGATAAGAGAATTTATCTAAGGTTTCAATAACTTTAGCTTCAATATCTTGTGTAATAGCATTAGTTTTTGATATATCTGTTCCTTCTGGATACTCGATATAAACAATCGCTTGATTTGCTTCATTCTCAGGGAAGAATAACACGTTTGGCTGTTTAGCTCCAAAAACAATAAATGATAAGATTAGCAAAAAGAATGTTCCGAAGAAAAATTTATAGGCATTGCCTCCTTTTAAAGAAAAATTCAAAAAGTTTTTATAACTATTTTCTAACTTTGGAAGCCATTTGTATTGAAATTTGTTTGACAAAGGTAGTAGGAAATATTTGTGAAGCCATAAAATAGCAGCTAAAACAATAAATAAGTTTCCAAAACCAAATAATGCTTTTGGGCCTCCGGTAAAACCAATTACAGAAAAAAGAACTCCAACGCTAAATATAGCCAAACCTTTTTTTAAGAGGCTAGTTTTATCACGCTTCAACCAACCATAAAAGCTTAATGCTATTCCTGTTAAAACTGCTATTGGACCAATTGCCATAAAAATAGCGTTTGTTTTTAATAAAGCAGAGACAATAAGTAAAGCGCCAAAAATTAGTAGTGCTGCACTAATTTTTATCAAAGACTTTCGTTCCATTTCTACCTCTTCGGTTTTCATAAATACTGAAGTTAACATCGAGTTGATAATAAGAGCAACAAACAATGAAGATCCTAAAACAGTTGCCAATGTTAATGGGAAATAAATCATAAATTTTCCCATAATTCCAGGCCAAAACCCTAAAGGTAAAAACGCTGCTAATGTTGTTGCTGTAGATGCTATAATTGGCCATGCAATTTCACCTACTCCTTGCTTCGCTGCTTCTAAACGTGGAACACCTTCGTCCATCAAACGATATACGTTTTCTACAACCACAATTCCATTATCTACAAGCATACCTAATCCCATAACCGTTGCAAAAAGAACCATGGTATTTAATGTAATGTTCATTCCCATAAAGTCCCCAAAAATAGGTAATACCAAAAATGACATCATTATTGATAAAGGGATTGCAATACCGACAAAAATGGCATTTCTAAACCCTAAAAAGAACATTAAAACTCCAACAACCAAAAGTACACCAAAGATGATACTGTTTTCTAGTTCAGAAACTTGTGCTTCGGTTCTGGTGGATTGGTCGTTTGTAATAGAAATGTTTAAGTTGTCCGGAATATAATTCCCCACAGCTTCATCTAAAATAACCTTGATTTTTTCAATAGCAGTAATCATGTTTTCGCCACTTTTTTTCATGATGCTTAGCATAACAACAGGTTTTGCATATTCACGAGCAAAGGTGGTTCTATCTTTTTCTCTAAAGTTCACATTAGCAACATCACGTAGTAATATACGTCCTCCATCATTTTTTACAACTATGTTTTGCAAATCTTGAGGGTCTTCAATCTCACCTAACACACGAATGTTGCGTTGCATACCATTTTGCAATACATTGCCACCAGAAATGGTCACATTTTCAGATTGAATGGCTCCAATAATATCTCCAAAACTTAGATTGGAGGCATTCATTTTAAAGATATCTACAGCAACTTCAACCTCCTTGTCTTCAGCACCTAAAATTTGTGCTTCTTTTATTTCATGAAGTTCTTCAATTTCATCTTGTAATAATTCAGCAAAATCTTTTAGTTGTTCAGATGTAAAATCACCAGTCAGGTTAATGTTGGCAATTGGCATCATTTCAGACATATTTAAATCAAATGCATTAGGTTCAACCTTTACGCCTCCATCAATTGTTGGCCAATCTTGTTGAGCTTTTACATTGTCAATTTTATCTTTAATTTTTACTTTGGCTTCATCTGGTGTTATATCTTCTTGAAATTCTACCTGAATAGAAGAGAAGTCTTGAACAGATGTAGAAGTAATTTTTGTAACGCCTGTAATATCATCGAAAGCCTCTTCAAGAGGTTTAGTAATTAGCTTTTCAATATCTTCAGCAGCATTTCCGGGATTTATAGAACTGACATAAATTTTAGATTCTATAATCTCTGGGAATGATTCTCGTGGTAAACTGGAATAGCTCATTAAACCACCAATTAAAATAATCGCTATGATTACAAAAACGGTTTTCCTGTTGTCAATTGACCAAGAGGAGAGTCCGAAATATTTAACCTTTTTATTTTCCATAGAGTTGGTTAGTTTAGTGATTATTGAATTTTTACATTTAGACCATCCCTCATAGTTATGGCACCATCTTTAACTATGCTTTGTCCAGCTTCCAATCCGCTTAAAATCTCGATAAAACCTTTATAAGATTTTCCTGTATCTACTTTTGTTTTAACTACTTTAGCCTCATTATTATCAATATTACTGATGATGTAAACAAATTTTTCTCCTTTGGCGTTTTCTTGAATCACATTATCAGGAATAATTAAAGCATTCTTTTTTGAATAATCATTGATTTCTAAATTAGCTACTAAGTTTGGTTTGATTTGTAAATCTTTATTTGGAATAGCAATTTCAATTTCAAAGGTTCGGTTGTTTGGGTTAATGAAGTTACCAACTTGTCTTACTTTACCTTCAATGCTTTTTCCTAACGATGAGAACCCAACATTTACTGAAGTTCCTTTTTTAATAGTTCCTAAATAGTTTTCAGGAATAGAAGCTTTAACAAACATATTCTTTAAACTCACAATACGCATTAATTGACTACCACCTGGAGAAACTACTTGACCTTGATCTGTAATAACTTCATCAATTGTTCCTGAAAAAGGAGCTCTTACTGCCGTTTTACCAACTTGTGCTTGCATTTGTTTTACAGAATTTTCAAGACCTTCCATACTAGCTTTGGCTTGTAGATACTGAATTTCGCTACCAATTTTTTGTTCCCAAAGGCGTTTTTGTCTTTCAAAAGTTGTTTTAGCTAACTCGTATTGAGTTTGCATTTGTGCTAACTGACTTGACATACCTCCATCATCAATACGAGCTAAAAGCTGTCCTTTTGAAACATGCTGTCCTTCTTTAACATATACATTAGTTAGAGTGCCAGAAAATTCAGGATAAATAATTAAGTTTTCTTTGGTGTCAACATCTCCTTGAATATCAATATAATGGTTAAAAACAGTATCCTTTACTGCAAAAGATGTTACTAATGGTAGACGCTTAAGTGTGTCTTTTTCTGAAATAGCAACCTCTAATGTGCCTAAAATTTTTCCAATGCTATCATAAGATTTTAAGATTTCATCTTTTTTTAATTTCATATTGGTAAGATTACCTTCTTCGATGACACCTTGAACAGATTTTGTGTTTTTCTCACCTCCACATGAGGACAAAACAAGAACTAAGATTAATAATGTGAATATATGTTTCATTTTTTTAATGTTTTAGGTTGATTAATTTTTTGGTATTTCATTAAGTACAGTTTCTAAAGCTGCTTTTTTATTGATTACATCGAGCATAGCTTGAAGTAATTCTTGTTGTGCTGTATATAATTGTGTTTGCGCTTGACGTAACTCAAAACTTGAGCTGATACCTTCAAAGAATTTAATCTCATTTTTCTTTTCAATACGTTCTGCAAGACCTAAATTATTTTTTTTGTTCTTATAATCTTCAATTGCAAATTTATATTCGCTTTTTGCAGTTTCAATTTGCAGTTTCAATTTTTGCTCTGTTTCAGTTAAATCGTCCTTTGCTTTTTCTAGGTTGATTTTTGCTCGTTGTGTAGCAGCGTTTCTCATGCCAGAACTAAAAATAGGAATATTCATACTTACACCAAGTAATGATGATCCAAACCATTCTTGTGAGTTTTTTAAAAATTGAAACTTATCATTATTGCCAGAATAGCCTCCATTAATAAAAGCGTTTAAGGTTGGTAGTGCTTTGCTTTTTTCTAATTTTAGTAATAATTCTTTTGAGACTTTATCGTTTTCAGCAATTTTATAATCGATGGTTTGTTCAATATTTTCATTGGCATCCAATAAACTAACAACCATATTTTCGGATGTTAGGCTACTTAAATTATCAGTAAGTTTAATGTTTGCATCTAAGTCTATGCCTAAAGTAATATTTAGCATTTTGTAAGCTAAAGTTTTTAAACGTTCGGTATTGGATAAATTACTTTTAATACTTGAAAGAGTTATTTGTAATTGCTCAACGCTTTCTTCTTCACCAAGTCCGTTTTCGTAAATTTTTGTGGTTTCATTTAGGTTTTTTTCAAGAACAGCAATATTTCTTTCTAATATATTTACACTCTCTTCAGATAGTAGAACATTTCCATAAGCATTAATAACCGCTTTTCTAACTTCCAAATCTGTTTTTTCTTTAGCATTTTTAGATATTTCTAAAAACACTTTTGCAGATTGTAAGCCTACTAAATAAGAACCATCAAATATTTTCTGGTTTAAGGTAGCTGTTGCATTCATGGTTTTTTTGGTACCAAAAGCGACTTCCGTAAACTCTCCAGGATTTCCACCGAAGAACTCTGCAGGAATAAGAGATATTTGTTGTTTTAACCAATGGTTATAGTCTATAGATGCGCTTATTTGTGGTAAACCAGAAGCAATAGTCTCCCACTTTTGTTGTTTAGCTGCTTCAATATCTCGTTGTGCATTCTTAGCGGTTCGGTTGTTTTCAAGAGCATAATCTATGGCTTGTTGTAAACTTAATGTTTGAGGTATTTCTTGAGAAAAACCTCCAACGTAAATTGCTAAACTAAAAATAGTTAAGATTGTTTTCTTCATGAGTTTAATGATTGATTTTTTTGTATAGTAGTATTTAATATTGCTAGACCTTTGTTAGTGCAAATGCCTCGTAAATGATATTCTAAATAATTATCTAGAAGCATGTTCACAGAAAATTTCTTTTTTGAAAAAAGATCTTCATCTTTAATTGCAAGAATACCGTTGAAATAAATTCGAGTTATAAAATCTACATGTATGGTATCTCTATAAATTTTGAGTTTTATACCACGTTTTAAGTTTGCATTAACGCATTGATACATCACATCAAATTGTTTTCCTTTGAGGGTATTATAGATTTTTGGATAATATTTTTGTAATTGATATTGAGGAGACGATTTTTCATCTTTCAAATGCTCAGAAACAAAGCGTTTTATATCGTAAATTTCTTCAATAGGATTTTTTTCTAAAGCGCAAATAGCGTCTATTCCATAAGAAATTATGTTAAATAAGGATAATGTTGTTGCTTCAACTAATTTTGTTTTATTGTCAAAATGTTGGTAAATGGTTTTTTTGGAAATTCCTAAAGCATTAGCAATATCGTCCATTGTAACGCTTTTAAAACCATAGCTTAAAAATAAATCAGCCGATTTATGTATTATCTTTTCTCTCATAATAAGGCGCAAAAATACAAGAGGAAACTTTAAAAACCTAAAAAGTTTCCAAAGTTTTAATAATTATTTAACATTGGATTTATCAAGTGTGCCTTTTATTATTTTGAATTGCTTTATTTTTGCGCCATGTTATCTATAGAACAATACCAAAAGGCGTTTGTGAAATATTTGAATGATTTTGCTACTCCAAAAACTCCTCATAGTTTGTATGAACCTATTCAATATATTCTAGGTTTAGGAGGAAAACGTTTACGTCCAGTACTTACTTTAATGACTACAGAAATTTTTGATGAGAGTTACAAAATATCTTTAGATGCTGCATTGGCAGTTGAAGTATTTCATAATTTCTCGTTAGTTCATGATGATATTATGGATGATGCACCTTTAAGAAGAGGCCAACGAACCGTTCATGAAAAATGGGATTTAAATACTGGAATTTTATCTGGTGATGCAATGCTAATTCTTGCCTACCAATTGTTTGAAAATTATGAAGGCAATAGATTTAAATCATTGGCAAAGTTGTTTAGTAAAACTGCTATTGAAGTTTGTGAAGGACAGCAATATGATATTGATTTTGAAACACGGAATGATGTTGATATTCCGGAATATCTTAAAATGATCGAATACAAAACAGCTGTTTTAGTTGGTGCAGCAATGAAAATGGGAGCTATTGTTGCCAAAGCTTCAAGTGAAGATCAAGATAATATTTATGAGTTTGGGAAAAACCTAGGAATAGCATTTCAATTACAAGATGATTATTTAGATGCCTTTGGAGACCCAGAATCGTTTGGGAAGCAAGTAGGAGGGGATATTATTGAAAATAAAAAAACCTATCTTTTTTTAAAGGCACTTGAGTTGTCAGATACACAAAAAAAGACCGAATTATTACAATTCTATAATAATTCTTTGTCAAATAATGATGATAAGGTAACTAGAGTAAAGCAAATATTTGATGCTAGCGGTGCCTCTACAGCAATAAAAGAAATTATAGAGAGTTATACTGAAAAAGCATTTAATGTGTTAGAATCCATAAGTATATCATCAGAGAAAAAAGAGTTATTAAAACAGTTTGGGACTGCATTAATGAATAGAAACGTATAATGTTACTTCCTAATAATTTTGAAGAATTAATTGCTCTAGCTAATGATGAAAACTTATATAGTAAGCTTATAAAACAGCTTAATAAGGATTTTTTATTGGCAAGTATTGACCTCGATTTTGATGAAACTATTTTACCAACAAGTCTTAAATTTTTATTGCACGAAACTGTATTTAAGTTAATACAGGAGAAATTCGCGGAGTATTTAAACCTATTGTATATTATTGATGTTCCAGAGCATAAAATAAAACAACTTGACGGAAGCGATATTGTGTTATTATCGGAGCAGGTTACGTTTTTAATTTTGCTTCGTGAGTGGCAAAAAGTGTGGTACAGACATAAGTACTAAAGGCTAAAATGCTCAAAATACTTTTTGATTAGATAATCTAACTTTTCTACCGAGACTTGTTTTGCTTCAATATTAACATTGGTTTCCTTTAGAGTAGAAATTTCATCTAACATTGGAACCAAAACAACGTGCAACTGGTCGTGAGGTTCGCCTTTCATAGAGCATTTTTTAATAATAACACTTGTTTCTTTAGATAAAGTTTCGCCTAATACTATATACTCCTTGCTAGTTTTAGATTTAAAATTCTTAATGATTGCATCCATATTTTTTAGACCATCATGTGTTTCAAGGTTAACAATCCATTTATTCCCATTATCTAATCTTAATTCTGATAAGTCAATATTTGTTAGAGTCTCATTACTTCTTTTATTTTCTCCATTTTTGCAACTAGAAAAAAGGAAAGCAAAAACAATAAATGTTAAGATTTGTGTTTTCATAGATATGTTATTTAATATTGACAATATACTTTTAAAAATCTTTCTTTTTTGATTTTGCCGAAATTCTCCACACTGGCAACATTACCCAAATTATTAATACTATAAAAGAAACAATGAGTCCAAAATTCGTTCCGAAAAATTGTTTAAACACAGCTCCTGTATAACCTAGTAAAGCTGAAATATCTAGCTTCAATAAAATAAGTGTTCGCGATAAATCTATTGGGTTTAGCATGGTGCCAACAAGAGATAATTTATCAAGGGGATAATCTTCAAACATAATTAAAGTCATTAAAAAGATCCCATCATAAATAATAGCTAAGAACAGCCATAGCAAAATGGCATATCCAAACCCTTTAATTTTGTTTTCATTAGACAAGGCAATATTAAAAGCCAAGGCTGTAAAGATTAAAGTGAGAAATGTTCCAGTAATTAGTAATAGTGAAAAATCCCAAATGGCACTACTCTCAAATAAACCATAAAACACGAATGGAATACCTAAACCTAAAATCAAACTCATAGAAAGTGATAAAGCGACTCCTAAATATTGTCCTAAGAAAATGGACGAACGTTTTAAGGGTTGTGCTAATAACAATTCGGTAAATTCTCTAGAGTTGTAGTAGTACATTACGCCAAAAATGGTGCCTATCAACGGTACAAGAACAATAATAACATTCATTAAAGTTATGACTGCTTTAGATAAGTCGTTGTTTAAAAATAAGAGGATAATCCCAAGCAATAAATAAAATGCAAAATAGACATAACTCCAGCGACTGCGCATTAAATCGTAAAAACTATATTTTAATATTTTAAGCATGATTATCGGTTAATATAGACGCAATAGCATGTTCAAAATCTGGTTGCTTGGTCTTGGTTTTTAAATCTTGAATGGTTCCTTTAAAGTATATTTTGCCTTCTAATATGAAAACAATTTCATCAGACACTTCTTCGACAAAACTCATAATATGTGATGTAATTAATATGGTTTTTCCTTTTGCTTTTTCGACTTGAATTAAATCTTTTAACCTAATAAGCGAAATAGGATCCAAACCAGTTGTTGGTTCGTCTAAAATTATTAATGGACTATCAAACATGAAGGTTAATACAATATTTACTTTTTGTTTTGTTCCTCCTGATAGGTTACCTAGTTTTTTATCTAAAAAAGGTTCAAGCTTAAACAATTCTATTAGGCGTTCATCTTCAGTAGTATTTTTACGTAAATCCTTAATCATTTTGATTAATTCTTTAACTTTTAAATTGCTAGGGAAATTAGCTATTTGAGGCAGGTAATCAATTTTATGTCTATAGTCTGAATTCTTTTTAATATTATTTCCTAATACTTCTATGTTGCCTTTATTGGGAATGACCATTCCCAGAATAGATTTAATCAAAGTTGTTTTCCCAGAACCATTTGGCCCTAATACTGCAAATATTCCTCCTTCATTAATATTTAAATCGATGCCTTTAAGCACTTGATTTTTGCCAAATTTTTTATGTAAATTTTGAATAGTTACCATGTGTTTTTTTTAATTGAAGGATTGTTGTCCATTAAATTATCTGGTGTAAAAACTGGGGATACTTTTTCAGAAAAATCCATAATATCAATAAACATACTTCGTAGTAAAATTATAGTTTCTGGTGTGCGATTTACAATGTATGAAAACAATTTTACAGGACGATATGGTACATCACCAATACCATTTTTATCAAGATCGTAACCTGTGTAATTACTCCAATAATTTCTATCAAAAACATTATCGTTTACCTTACTGTTGTAAGCAATATCAAAAGAGTTGTACAAAAAATTATTTTCAATAAAACTATTGGTATAACAAGCACCACGTACTTTAATTGCCCAACCGTTGTTTTTAAAATCATTATTTTTATAGATAATCCTGTTAGAGCCTTCTATATTGATGCCTATGGTATTTTCTTCAAATGTATTTCCAATAATTTCGGCATCGTTAATTTCTTTTAAGAGCATACCATAGGAAGCAGTTCCCCAATTTTCTTTAAAGGTATTGTTGAGCATTTTTATTTTTTTGGAAAACATCACAGCTACTCCTGCACCATTATTTTCAAAAGTGTTGTCTTGATAAATATCGTCGTTAGAGAACATAAAATGCAAACCATACCGAAGATTTTGGGCACTTACATTATTTTTAATTAAACAATCATCCGAAAACTCCAAATAAATACCATCACGAACATGCTCGACGTAATTATGCTCTACTGTAATGTGATTGCTATACCAAAGCTGTATGCCATTACCAGAATTATATTCTTCTTTAGCATCTCCAATTATTTTATTATGATATATTTTCCCGTAGTTAGATTTTTCAATGTATATACCAAAAAAAAGTTTTTCTAACACTAAATTCTGAATCACAAAATTTTTGCTTTTACGCACACGAATTGCAGCATAATCCTCTGTATAACTTGTACCAACATTGATAATAAATAAACCGTCAACTGTTACATTATCTGAAATAATGGTAATGATCTCTCCTTTTAACTCACCGTCAATTACTGGGTAGTCTTTGCCAATAATGGTTATTGGTTTGTCAATGATAATATCATGCTCCTTATATGTGCCTTTTTTTACTGTTATTGTGTCAAAGTCTTTGGCTTGGATAATGGCATCTTTAAGTGTTGAAATTGGACACGTATTACATATCTCAATGTTTTGTGCACTACTTTTTTGAGCCAATAAAATGACTGTTAAAAAAACAAATAATTTATTCATGAAATTAATTGTTTAAATGAGCTAGTAGTTCCTCCCAAGTATATAACTCACCACCTTTATCAGATTGCATTTTTTTAGCATCAACTTTATTTTTAAAGGCAGATAAAAAAGCTCCCATTGGACTTGGAATATTTTTACTAATTAAAAAAGTAGCTTGAGTAGCATCTATTAGAGCTTCTGGCTCTGTATAATTGTTCGATAAATATAGTTTTACTTCGGATGAGTCAAATTCATCCATAGAGTTAACCATACACTCTGTTGCATCAAATTTGTAGACCTTTCCTTTTTTTGTTACAATTTCGGCGGCATGAACTTTATCTACAATAGTCATCTTACAAAAATGACAACCATCGCTACCATAATCTATAGCTTTAGGTGACACATTACAGCTAAAAAGAATCAGCAATAATGCAGCAATTAAATAGTGTTTTAGTGTTTGCATTTTTTAGTGTTTTTAGTGTTTTGTCTTTCCCTCTCTACATACTTAAGGTTTTTTATGGGTTTTCTTACCAACAAGATACGCAAAAAGTGATGCTGCAATACCAAGTCCTAAAAAGTAAGCTCCTAATCTTGGATATGAATGTGCCCTAAAATTTAGAATATCTTTAGTGCCAAATAATGGAGGTTGAAAGCCCATTTGTGAACCATCTGGATTGGTAAATTTCATAATAGCTTTAGGGTCTAAATTATGACCATAATCATGTTCCCAAATATAAAAATCATATAATCCAGCACTACTTAATACCATCATTAAAATAAACCAAAACAAAAACCATTTGTAATTTCCTTTAAAAGCTATAATTAGTCCTATTAATGTTGTAATAAGGATTCCTGCAGGAAATATTTTAAATTCTGGTATAGCATCTGGAATGTATTTCATACCAACATAGTGATTCATTAAATTGATGTTTTTAATGTCGTGGGGATTAACGTCAGAAAAATCATTAATATGAATATACATACCTAATGGTGTCGGATATTGTGGTGCTTCTAGCGTAATTTTCCAAAGAGGAAATAAGAATAATCCTAATGGTAATATTGCGGCAAGCAACATGATGATATTTGATTTTTTCATCTTTTTAAATCTAAATTATTGGTACTATATTTTTAAGCTCTAGCTTTTGGGGAATATTAGTGTTTAAAAAGAAAGGCGAGAGCGAAAAGACAGCTCTCGCCTTTGATAGGAAAATAAACACTAAAACAAAATTCTCCTAATTTTATACTTATTTAATATGTTATTTATTCAATGTCTTCACCAAGCGACCATTTTAATGGTGTATTAGCATTTTTGGCAGATACACGAACATAACCTTGCATTTCTTGGTGTAATGCAGAACAGAAATCTGTACAATAGAAAGGCCAAACACCTTCTTGTTTTGGTTCCCAAGTAAATGTTTCTGTTTGTCCTGGCATAATTAGTAATTCGGAAGTGTTAGCTCCAATCATACTTATACCATGAGGTACATCGTAATCTTGTTCTAAATTAGTCACATGAAAATATACCTTGTCGCCTACTCTAATACCTTCTATGTTATCTGGTGAGAAGTGACTACGTATAGTTGTCATGTATATGTGAACTGTATTA
The DNA here is from genome assembly GCF_039954625.1 of Pontimicrobium sp. SW4. Lineage (NCBI taxonomy): Bacteria > Pseudomonadati > Bacteroidota > Flavobacteriia > Flavobacteriales > Flavobacteriaceae > Pontimicrobium > Pontimicrobium maritimum. Next base: position 2,888,473 of record NZ_CP157199.1, on the reverse strand, counting down.
CCGTCACGTACAACCTTTGTTTCTCCTTCACTTTTTGCAGCATAAGGGTGGTTATTGTCTTCTAAATTAAATATTTTTTTAGAACGAGCTTTTATTAAATCGGCAGGAGCACCAGCTGCATAGTGAGGTTCTCCAATAGTTGGAAAATCTAATAACAATTCCATTTTTTCACCTGAAATGTCATACAGTTGCGCAGACTGTGTAACTTCGGGACCAGTTGGTAGGTAACGGTCTTTAGTAATTTTATTCATTGCAACTACATACTTGCCAAATGGTTTTCTAGAGTTTCCACCAGGAATCATTAAGTGACCAACTGAGTAGTAACAAGGTTGTCTATCTATAACTTCCCAAGTACCTAATTTCCATTTCACAACTTCTGAAGAAATAAAGAATGTAGTGTAAGCATTTCCTTTTCCATCAAATTCTGTATGTAATGGGCCTAAACCTGAAGATTCAACAGTTCCAGCCAACACATCTTCAAAATTTATGATAGGGATACCATAAGCATCGCCTGCAAATTTTTCATTTTCTATAGCGTCTAACATTTTTGTAAATGAATGTACAGTTAAGGCAGATGACAATTTTCCGTTTCCTATAATATATTCTCCAGTTGGATCTACATCACAACCATGAGGTGATTTTGGAGTTGGTAAGAAATATACTGCTCCAGGGACATCTAAAGGATTTACTGTAAGTACTTCTTTCTTCATTGTAGAAGTAGCCATATGTGTTGACTCATCATAAACGTTATGAGCATAATTTGCTGGCATCATTGTACCTCCACCATTGTTAACATACTCTTCAATTTTTTTCCAGTTTACGGCAGCAATAAAATCTTTATCATTTTGAGAAGCATTAACTTCCATAAGCGTACTAGCTTCTTCTGTATTATACGTTGTAAAGAAGAACCAACCATGAGATTTTCCACGACCAGGGTGTGATAAATCATAATCAAATCCAGGCATTATTAATTGGAATTTTATATCCATATGACCATGTTCAGGATCTACAGAGATAAAAGATAAAGATCCTTTAAAGTTTCCTTTATAATCCTTAATTGGCATATCTCTTTGTGGAATTGGGACAGAAAAACGTGTTCCAGCTACAACATATTCTGTGTTCTCTGTAACAAAAGAAGAGCTATGGTTACCTGCACTATTAGGTATCTCGATAATTTCAGTAGTTTCAAAAGTAGATAAATCTATTTTTGCAATACGAGGTGTATTATTACCATTAATAAATATCCATCGACCATCTATTTCTCCAGCAGTTTGCGAAATATCTGGATGGTGACTATCATCCCAAGGCACAAAACCATGTGATGTGTTTAACATTGGTTTAGTTTCTTCGTTATAACCATAAGCTTTTTCTGCATCTTGTGAGAACACAGGAATCACTTTAAATAAACGTCCAGATGGAAGACCGTAAACAGATAGCTGCCCACTAAATCCACCTGAGATGAATGCGTAAAATTCGTCATGCTCACCTGGAGCCACATATACTTTTTCGGCAACGTTGCTCGCTAAAGCTCCAGACTTGCTATCTGACTTCTCTGAATTATTACAACTTGTAAATGCTACTAGAACACTTAACATTGCAATAGTTGATTTAATTATATTTTTCATTTTTTTTATTTTGATTAGTGTTATTTTACTCATTTGATGGTGGCAAAAGCACCTTGTCGATAACATGGACAATACCATTTCCTGCTGGCACACTAGCTAAAATTTTTGCACCTCCAATTAATGGTTCACCATCAACAACTTCGACTTGTACATAGCCATTATTTGCCTGTCCTAACTTTTTAAACTTCTTTATAAAATCTTTAGAATAGTTCCCAGGTGTTACATGATACTTTAAGATATTTGCTAAGGCATCCTTGTTTTCTGGTTTTAATAAATTTTCTACAGTGCCTTCTGGTAGCGCAGCAAAAGCTTCATTAGTAGGAGCAAATACCATTAGCGGGCCTGCATTTACTAAAGCGTTTTCTAATTGTGCAGCTTGAACAGCAGCGACTAAAGTGGTATGATCTTTAGATCCTATTGCAATACTTAAAACGGTTGGCTTACTTTCATCATCTGTTATAAAAGCTTGACCAGATCGTTCTTCTGTATTCGTATCAGCTTGATTAGCTGTAGAGGTCGTTGAGGCTTCTTTGTTTTCATTTTTACATGAACAAACCAATGCTACTAGTGTAAAAACAAAAAATAGATGTTTAATTGATTTCATATATGCTTATTTTAATGTTCTAAAATATTCAAGGACATTTCTGGCTTCTTCTTCTGTTAAGTTTTGATTTGCCATAGGAGAGCCGTTAAACTCAATTAATAGAGCTTTTGCTAAAGGATCTTTTTGAGTCATTCCTTCAGGATCTAGGATCATGTTCATCACCCATTCTGGTGTTCTCTTTTTTAGAATTCCTGTTGGCGCAGGACCAATGAATTTTTTATCAATTCTATGGCAAGCGGTACACATTTTATCATATACTTCTTTTCCGCGAGTCGCCATGACTTGATCTACTGGAGCAGATATGTCTACAGATGTTATTGGCCCAACACCCTTATTGGTTAAATCTATTGTTTCGGATGCTTTTGTATTAGTAGTTTTTGGCTCTGCTTTTGTTGTTGTTTGTTTTTTAAGTTGAACTTTTGTCTTTTCTTCCTTCTTTTCTTCACCACCTCCACAGCTTAAAGCCAATAAGGTAATTGCTAGTGTTAAAATTTTTAGTGTTGATTTCATTCTGTTTTAGGTTTTATCTAATTTTTTGTTCAAATTTTAGGTGTATAAAAAATTTAAAAATGATTTTATGGAGCAAAAGTATAATCTATAGAGGCATTAAAACATGATAAAAATCATATTTAGGACGAAAACATCTTTTTTATATTTACAGTATCTTAATTAATTTCAAAAACATGTTTTCAAACTCATCAAAATATGCTATTAAAGCTGTTTTATTTCTATCTGTTAACTCTAGTGAAGATAATAGAATAAGAGTTAAGGATATGGCAGAACCTATTAATGTTCCTCAAGCATATTTAGCGAAATTATTACAAGAATTATCTAGAGAGGATATAATATCTTCAAAGAAGGGATCTAAAGGCGGATTTTTTTTAAGTGAGGAAAATGCAAACCATACTTTAATGGATATTGTTAATGTTATTGATGGAGATGATAAGTTTAATTCTTGTTTGTTAAGTCTAGAAAAGTGTAATTCAAATAAACCGTGTCCGTTACATGATATAGCAAGTCCAAGTAGGTCAAAATTCATTCAAAGTCTTAATCAAAATACCATCAAAAATTTTTCTTTACAAATAGAACAAGGCAAGGTTTTCTTACCACTATAAAAGATGTGTTTTTAATAGAAAAAAAGACATCACATTTTACTAAAAGTTGTATTTTTGAAAAAATTTTCTTGACGTAAGAAAGTCTTAAAAAAAATAATGGATAAATATTCCTTTTTAAACGCAGCACATACGGCATATTTCGCTGATCTTTACGAACAATATTTAGAAAATCCAGATTCGGTTGAACCAAGTTGGAGAGCTTTTTTTCAAGGCTATGATTTTGGCAGTGAAAATTATGGTTTATATGGTGAAATTGTAGAAGGTGTTTCAGCGCAAATTCCAGAACATGTTCAGAAAGAATTTCAAGTTATAAAACTTATTGAAGGTTATAGAAATAGAGGACATTTATTTACAAAAACAAACCCTGTTCGTGCCAGACGTAAGTATACACCAACTTTAGAGATTGAAAACTTTGGATTATCTCAAAGCGATTTGAATACTGTTTTTAACGCAGGAGATGTTTTAGGTATAGGAGCGCAAACTCTTAGTGAGATAAGAAAGCATCTTGAAGCTATTTATTGTGAAGCCATTGGTGTAGAATATATGTACATACGTCAACCAGAAGAAATTAAATGGATTCAAGATAAGCTTAACAGTAATGATAATCATACAAAATTTTCAATAGACCAAAAAAAGCATATCCTTGAAAAGTTAAATGAAGCAGTGTCTTTTGAAAACTTCTTGCACACAAAATATGTTGGTCAAAAGCGATTTTCACTTGAAGGGGGTGAAACGTTAATACCAGCTCTTGATGCTGTTATTGAAAAAGCTGCTTCTTATGGTGTGAAAGAATTTGTTATGGGAATGGCACATCGTGGTCGACTAAGTACACTCACTAATATATTTGGTAAATCTGCTAAAGATATTTTTAGCGAGTTTGATGGTAAAGACTACGAAGAGAAAGTGTTTGATGGTGATGTGAAATACCATTTGGGATGGACTAGTAAGCGCACAACAGATAATGGTAATAGAATTAACTTAAGCATAGCTCCAAACCCTTCGCATCTTGAAACAGTTGGAGCAGTTGTTGAAGGAATCACAAGAGCAAAACAAGATAAATATTACCCAGACGATTTTAGTAAAGTCTTACCAATTGTAGTACATGGGGATGCTGCTATTGCTGGACAAGGACTTGTTTATGAAGTTGTACAAATGGCAAAACTGGATGGATACAAAACCAACGGAACCATTCATATTGTTGTAAATAACCAAATTGGGTTTACAACCAATTATTTAGATGCTCGTTCGAGTACGTATTGTACAGATGTTGCAAAAGTAACGTTATCACCAGTTTTACACATTAATGCTGATGATGCTGAAGCGGTTGTTCATGCAGTATTATTTGCACTAGATTTTAGAATGACATTTAAGCGTGATGTTTTTATTGATTTGCTAGGTTATAGAAAATATGGGCATAATGAAGGAGATGAACCTAGATTTACTCAACCAAAATTATATAAAGCTATTTCAAAGCATCTAAATCCAAGAGATATTTATGCAACTAAATTAATTGAAGAAGGAATTATTGATAGCAATTATGTAAATAAGCTTGAATCTGATTACAAGGCAATGTTAGAGTCTGAATTAGAAGATTCAAGAAAAGAGAATAAAACAGTCATAACGCCATTTATGCAAGAAGATTGGAAGGATTTTAGAAGAGCCAATGCTTCAGAAATAATGATTCCAATTGATACTACATATCCTAAAAACAAATTAGAAAAGATAGCTGAAGTAATTTCGACTCTTCCAAAGAATAAAAAATTTATTCGAAAAATAGAGCGTCTTATTGAATCTAGAAAAACAATGTTCAATGAAGATAAGTTGGATTGGGCAATGGGTGAGCACTTGGCTTATGGGACACTGTTAGAAGAAGGGTTTGATGTTCGTATTTCTGGTCAAGATGTAGAACGTGGTACATTTTCTCATCGTCATGCAGTTGTTAAAGTTGAAGATAGTGAAGAAGAAATTATTTTACATAATAGTATAAGTGATAACCAAGGAGAATTTCATATTTATAATTCACTTTTATCAGAATATGGTGTTGTAGGTTTTGATTATGGTTATGCTATGGCAAGTCCAAATACGTTAACGATTTGGGAAGCACAATTTGGAGACTTTAGTAATGGTGCACAAATAATGTTGGACCAATACATTTCGGCAGCAGAAGATAAATGGAAGCTTCAAAATGGATTGGTAATGTTATTACCACATGGCTACGAAGGTCAAGGAGCTGAGCATTCTTCAGCACGTATGGAACGCTATTTACAATTATGCTCAAGAGATAATATGTTTGTTGCAGATTGTACAACACCTGCAAATATGTATCATTTGTTAAGACGACAAATGAAAGCAAATTATAGAAAGCCTTTAATTGTTTTTACACCAAAAAGTTTATTACGTCATCCAAAAGTTGTTTCAACAGTTGATGAATTCTCTAACGGTAATTTTCAAATGCTTATTGATGATGTCGAAGCTAATGTTGAACAAATAAAATCTTTGGTATTTGTGACAGGAAAATTTTACTATGATTTATTGGAAGAACAAGAAAGATTAGGAAGGAAAGATGTTGCAATAGTAAGGATAGAGCAATTATTTCCATTACCAATCGAAGATATTCGTTTAGTGATAAACAAATATAAGAATGTAGAAGAAATAGTTTGGGCTCAGGAAGAACCACGAAATATGGGAGCTTACAGCCATATGATGATGCATATTGATGAAGCTAGAACTTGGAGAGCAGCCACAAGAAGACCTTATAGTGCTCCAGCCGCGGGAAGCTCAACAAGGTCAAAAAGGCGACATCAAGAAGTTATAGATTTCGTTTTTGATAAAGCAAAAGATAACCAACGTAGATAACATTATAAAACTAAAATATATATAGAATGATTTTAGAAATGAAAGTTCCGTCACCAGGAGAATCAATCACAGAAGTTGAAATAGCAGAATGGTTGGTAGAAGATGGAGATTATGTAGAAAAAGATCAAGCCATTGCTGAGGTAGATAGTGACAAAGCAACTTTAGAACTGCCTGCAGAAGCAAGCGGAGTAATTACTTTAAAAGCTGAAAGTGGGGATGCTGTTGCAGTTGGACAAGTAGTTTGTTTAATTGACACAAGCGCTACAAAACCAGAAGGAACTGTACCAGTAAAAAAAGTTGAGAAAGTTGAAACTGCCCAATCAACTGTGCAAGCTACTTCTTCAAGCCAAACCTATGCTACAGGAACACCAAGTCCTGCTGCTAATAAAATATTAGCCGAAAAAGGTATAGATGCTTCTCAAGTTAATGGCTCTGGAAGAGATGGACGCATAACAAAAGAGGATGCTATTAAAGCGGTACCTTCAATGGGACAAGCAATTAATGTCGAAGGCAGAGGAAGCTCAAGAAGTAAAATGTCTATGCTTCGTCGTAAAGTAGCAGAAAGATTAGTTGAAGCAAAGAATACTACAGCAATGCTAACGACCTTTAACGAGGTTGATATGTCTCCTATTTTTGCATTACGTAAAGAATATAAAGAAGCTTTCAAAGAAAAGCATGGAGTAGGTCTAGGCTTTATGAGTTTCTTTACATTAGCTGTCGTTAGAGCATTAAAAATGTATCCCGCTGTCAATTCTATGATAGACGGTAAAGAAATGATAAGCTATGATTTTTGCGATATTAGTATTGCAGTATCTGGACCTAAAGGATTAATGGTTCCGGTAATTAGAAATGCCGAAGATTTAACTTTTAGAGGTGTTGAGGCTGAAGTGAAAAGATTAGCCATTAGAGCAAGAGATGGTCAAATAACTGTTGATGAGATGACTGGAGGTACTTTTACTATATCTAATGGAGGTGTTTTTGGAAGTATGTTATCTACGCCAATTATTAATCCACCGCAAAGTGGTATTTTAGGAATGCATAACATTGTTGAACGTCCAGTCGCTATTGATGGTAAAGTTGAAATACGACCAATCATGTTTGTAGCATTGTCTTACGATCATAGAATTATTGATGGAAGAGAATCTGTAGGGTTTTTGGTAGCTGTTAAAGAAGCTTTAGAAAATCCAATCGAATTATTAATGGATAATGATATTAAGAAAGCTTTAGAGATGTAATAAAATATTTGTTAATTTAAAAAGGCGTTTGTTTAACAAACGCCTTTTTTATTCATATTAAACTAACTAACAGATTAATAGAAATTACTACAATTGTTATAGTAACTAATCCAACTAATAAAATTTTACGCCAAAGAGTAGTATAATTTTTATTCATTAATATTTGGGGTTTATTCTTATAAAGAATGAAAGCTTCAGGCAACTAAACCTGAAGCCTTCCATAATTCTCCCTAAGAACTAATTAATAGCTTTGTAAATGTCATAAATAAAAGAATACCAAACAATACGTATAAATACGTATATTTGATTCTTTAAAACCTATTTACAAGAAAATCAAGCAGTTATATGTTTAAAAAAATTAAAATTTACAATAAAAAGTTTTCATTTTCTTTTGCAAACAATAAAAGACTGTTGTGTTTAGGCTCTAAACGAAATTTTTTAATAATATGGCTCTTGTGTTTTTCAACTGTTCTATAGGAGACATTTAAGATAGAAGCTATTTCTTTTGCTGTTTTATTCTGCGTTATTAATTTGAGGATTCTTTTTTCCGAAGGTGTTAAACTATTTATATCTATATTATTTTGTTCAATTGAAAACTGATTTTCAATTTCTTTACTAAAATATGGAGTGCCCTTAACGACTGCCTTTAAACAATTTTCAATTTCAACTAAAGCAAACTCTTTTAATAAGTAACCATAGATATTATACTGTTTTGCTTGTTTATAAAACGCACTACTTTTTTCAAACGTAATTAGCACAATTTTGGTGTCTAATTTACCTTGACATAGTTCGGCTATTTCAATACCAGTTAGATGTGGCATTCTTATATCAAGAATGGCAATATCTGGTTCATGTTTAACAATCAGTTTATAGGCCTCTTTTCCGTCAGTGGCACTATCAATAATATTGTACTTTTTTTCAAACAAAAAATCCTGTAAGCCCTTAAGGACTAATGGGTGGTCATCAGCAATAATTATTGATGGGTTCATAGAAGGATTAAGTAGAGTTGCTATTAATATTAGAGTTTAAGATATAAATATTTCTTATTGTAATCAATTATTGCTTTAGTTTTTTTTAAAATGTCTGCACCAATAATACCATGAACAGGGTTTGAATTGTGGTTAGTTAAAGCGGTATTTACATGAGCTAAATCAAATAGAATGATTGAAGTTTTTTTTGATACCCATTTACCTATCTTAACTGTATTCTTTTTTGAAACTTGTGTGAGCATATCTATTGCTCCTGCGCCAGCAGCTTTTACCTCTGAGTCTTCTACTGTTAACCCAAATGTGTCGGTAAAAGTAAAATCAACACATGAGTTTGATGCTCCTGTATCCAAAATAAACTGTCCTTTTTTGCCATTAATCATAGCTTTTAATTCAAAATGATTAGTTTTTGTAAGGTGTATCTTTATTTTGGTGTAACCTTTTTTTAATAAAAATTGCTGTAAGCTCATAGTTAAATAGTTGGGTCGTGCTTTAGTATATTGCTTTTTTAAGAGCTTTCAAATATAGTAATCAAAGCTTACTTTTGCTAAATGATAATTACCGATACACATACACATTTATATAGTGAGGCTTTTAATGATGATCGTAGAGAAATGATGCAGAGAGCTTTTAGCAATAATATTACACGTTTTTTTATTCCAGCTATAGATTCAACCTATACAAAAGCAATGCTTAAACTCGAGGAGGATTATCCTAATAATGTATTTTTGATGATGGGTTTACATCCTACTTCTGTTAAAGAAAATTACAAGGAGGAACTAGCTCATGTTGAAAAACTATTATCTGAACGAGCTTTTATAGCCATTGGCGAAATAGGTATTGACTTGTATTGGGACAAATCAACATTAAACATACAACAGGAAGCATTTAGGCATCAAATTAAATTATCCAAGAAATATAAATTGCCAATAGTGATTCATTGCAGAGACTCGTTCGATGAGATTTTTGAAATTTTAGAAGAAGAAAAAGGAGACGATTTATTCGGAATTTTTCATTGCTTTACAGGAACATTAGAGCAAGCTCAAAGAGCTATCTCCTATAATATGAAATTAGGAATAGGTGGCGTAGTAACATTTAAAAATGGAAAGATAGACCAATTTTTAAATCAAATAGATTTATACCATATAGTTTTAGAGACAGACTCACCTTATTTGGCTCCAACACCGTACCGTGGAAAACGCAATGAAAGTAGCTACATAATTAATGTGTTAGAAAAATTGTCATATATATATGGTATAACTACAAAAGAAATTGCCGAAATTACCACAGCCAATTCAAGAGACGTTTTTAAAATTTAGAAATGAAAATACCAAACATACTTTTAATATATACAGGAGGAACTATTGGGATGATTAAGGATCCCGAAATAGGAGCGTTACGTTCTTTTGATTTTGATAATTTACTAGATAAAATACCAGAATTAAAACTTTTATCTTGTTCTATTGAGACCATTTCTTTTGGAGAGCCCATAGATTCTTCAAATATGAGTCCAGATTATTGGAATCAAATCGCTGAAATAATTGAACAAAATTATCATTCTTGTGATGGTTTTGTGGTATTGCATGGAAGTGATACTATGAGTTATACTGCTTCCGCATTAAGTTTTATGTTAGAAAACTTAGCAAAACCTGTGATTTTTACAGGATCACAATTACCAATAGGAGATTTACGTACCGATGCTAAAGAAAATTTAATTACATCAATTCAAGTAGCTTCGCTTCAAGAAAAAGAACAGCCTCTTATAAAAGAAGTATGTCTTTATTTTGAATATAAATTATATCGAGGTAACAGAACCACAAAGATTAATGCTGAACATTTTGAAGCCTTTGCTTCTTTAAATTATCCAGATTTAGTAGAATCTGGTGTACACCTTAAAGTAAATAAAGAGTATTTGCTTAAACCAAAAAAAGGCAAGTCATTACGAGTCCACAAAACGCTTAATAATAATACTGCGATTATTAAGTTGTTTCCTGGAATTTCTAAAAATGTGATGCGTTCTATTTTTTCTACTCCAAGCATAGAAGGTGTGATATTAGAAACTTATGGTGCGGGAAACACAACAAATATAGAGTGGTTTATTGATATACTAAAAGAGTATATTGATAAAGGGATACATATAGTTAATGTAACACAGTGCTCAGGAGGTAGTGTAATAATGGGGCAATATGAAACGAGTACACAACTAAAAGATATAGGTGTAATTTCGGGAGGCGATATGACAACTGAAGCTGCGATAACCAAACTCATGTATTTATTAGGTAAGAATTTATCTATAAAAAAATTCAAGAAACTTTTTGAAAGTTCATTACGCGGAGAGATATCTTAAAATTAACAACCAAAATTTTAGCGTTTAAACTTTTTTTTGTTATTTGAGCCGCTGTAACTAAAAAATAAAAGTTATAGAGAGGTGGCCGAGTGGTCGAAGGCGCACGCCTGGAAAGTGTGTATACGTCAAAAGCGTATCGAGGGTTCGAATCCCTTCCTCTCTGCAAAAGAGATAATTGCGATTTCCCTAATAGAAATGACTAATCTCTAAATAAATTTTAATTTTTTAATTACAATTTTTTTATATCTTTAACGCTTTAACTAATAAAATTAAGATCAAGAACTAATGAAAAGATTATTTTCTATTCTAGCCATCGCATGTATTATGGCATTCGGAACTGTAAATGCAAGTACAAACGCGAACACTACTACAACAATTGTTAATACGGTTGTTTCAGCCCAAGAAGATGGAGCTGCTGCTGAAGAACTTGGATTTCATCAGGAATTAAAAAAGAGATTTATTGAAGGAGGCCCTGGATTTATGGGTATTGTATTGTTATGTTTAATTCTTGGATTAGCAATTGCTATAGAAAGAATTATCTTTTTAAACTTATCTACTTCAAATTCTAAAAAATTAACTCAAAATGTTGAAGACGCACTTGCATCTGGTGGTGTTGAAGCAGCAAAAGAAGTTTGTAGAAATACAAAAGGACCTGTTGCATCTATATTCTATCAAGGATTAGATCGTGCAGATGAAGATATTGATGCTGCAGAAAAAGCAGTTGTTGCTTATGGTGGGGTACAAATGGGACAGTTAGAAAAAAACGTATCTTGGATATCATTATTTATCGCATTAGCACCAATGTTAGGGTTCATGGGAACAGTAATTGGTATGATTCAAGCATTCGATAAAATTGAGGCTGCTGGAGACATGCAACCATCTTTAGTTGCAGGAGGTATTAAAGTTGCACTTCTTACAACCGTGTTTGGTCTAATTGTTGCTATTATATTACAGATATTTTATAATTATATCATTTCAAAAATTGATGCAATTGTAAACGATATGGAAGATGCATCAATTTCATTGATGGATTTATTAGTAAAACACAAGAAGTAATAACAACAACTTAAAATCTTTATAGATTATGAATTTGCAAAAAATAATAAAACTTGTTGCTGCAATAGTTGGAGTTATTTCAATATTCTTTCTTATAAGAATTATTGGAGCAGGAGATGAAGCTCTTGAAACTTCACCTGATTTACAAGACAGTATAGTGTCGCCTTTTATGTACATAGCGTACCTTATATTAGGAATAATGGTCTTTTTAGTTGTTATATTTTCAGTAAAACAAATGTTTTCTAATACAGCAACATTAAAAAAGACCTTAACTAATGTTGGAGCTTTTGTAGCTTTAGCCTTAGTAGCATATTTTGGATTTGCTAATGGTATTGAAACACCTTTAAGAGATGGAGAAGTTTTAACAGCAGGGAATTCACAATTAGTGGGGGCAGGATTATACTTATTCTACTTTTTAGTGTTTATTGCAGTTGGAATTATGCTATTTTCTGGAATTAAAAAAATGATTAAGTAAAATTATGGCAAAAAGATCAGCACCAGAAGTTAATGCAGGCTCTATGGCCGACATTGCCTTCTTACTGTTAATATTTTTCTTGGTAACTACGACTATGGAAAAGGATTCTGGAATTAGCAGAAAGCTGCCTCCAATGGAAGAATCTGAAGAAGATGTAGTGATTAGACAGAGAAATATATTTACAGTACTGTTAAATAGAAATGATCAATTGATGGTTGAAGATGAGGTAATGGAGTTAAAAGATTTAAGAGATGCTGCTGTTGAGTTTTTAGACAATGGTGGTGGCGAAAACGCCAACGGTGAAAAATGTGATTACTGTAAAGGAAAAAGAGACACTAACTCGTCAGATCATCCAGACAAGGCAATTATTTCCTTAAAAAATGATAGAGAAACATCTTATAAAGCGTATATCTCAGTTCAAAATGAATTGGTAGGCGCTTATAATGTACTAAGAAATAGAAGAGCTTTAGAGATAGGGCCTCAAAAAGGTTTTAGAGATATGAACTTTGCAGAAATGCAAAAAAACCTTAAAGACGTGAATTGGCCTGGGAATAAGAAAAAGTTAGAAGAGGTAATAGACCAAATAAAAAAGGAATACCCTCAAAAACTTTCTGAAGTACAATAATAATTTAAAACTTAATACAACAATAATATGTCTAAGTTTAAAAAGAAAAAAGGAGGAGATTTACCAGCGGTAAACACAGCATCATTACCAGATATTGTATTTATGCTATTATTCTTTTTTATGGTTGCAACCGTAATGAGAGAAGATACACTTATGATTGAGAATAGATTACCAAGTGCAGATCAAATTGAAAAGCTTGAGAAGAAAAATCTGGTAATGTATATTTATGTTGGAAAACCAAGTAGTCAATATAAGGCAAAGTATGGTGATGAAGCTAGAATTCAGTTAAATGATAAGTTTGCTCAAGTTAGTGAAATAGCTGCATTTATAGCTGCGGAGCGTGCTACAAAAAGGGAAGAAGAAGTTCCTTTTCTGACAACCTCTTTAAGAGTTGATAAAGAAGCAAACATGGGAATTGTAGGAGATATTAAGCAAGAACTTAGAAAAGTAAATGCCTTAAAAATTAATTATACTACAGCGCAAGGAGATGTTTCTAATAATAATTAATTAGAAAATAATCTTAATTTGTTAGATAATATTGAAAAGCACTCTTATTAGAGTGCTTTTCTTTTGCGTTATATTTGTAACTATTAGAAATATTATGAAACGATTATTGTTTTTTATTATAGCATCGTTTTGTGTACAACTTTCATTTTCGCAAAATGTTAGTAATACACTGGTTAGTGACAGATTAGATTATAAGTATAAGGAAGATCAATACTATTTTGGGGTAACATATAATACATTAACAAATATGCCAAAAGGAATGCGCCAAAATAGCTTTTCAAGCGGGTTTCATTTTGGAATGATTAAAGATATGCCAATTAACAAACGACGTAATGTTGCTATTGGTGTTGGATTAGGATATTCTACCAATTCTATAAATCATAATCTATTAATTTCGAAGACACAGAACGATTCCTATACATATGAGCTTCTAAATGACTCTGAGTTCACTAAAAACAAGTTTGTACAGCATCTTGTTGAAGTTCCATTAGAGTTTCGCTGGCGTACATCTACAGCTAGTACTTATAAATTTTGGAGAATTTATTCCGGAATCAAATTTGGATATGTATTTGCTTCAAATACAAAGTTTAAAAATTCAACAGAGCAAATAAAAAATAATAATATTAAAGATTTTAACCAATTGCAATATGGGCTTACTTTAGCAATTGGCTATGATTCATGGAACGCATATATGCATTATACCCTAAATTCAATATTCGATTCTAGAGCACAATTAAATAATAACAACTTGGATGCTAAAATGCTGAAAATAGGCATAATGCTTTATATTCTATAACCAATAGTTAAGCATAATTATTTGAGGAATCATTCCAATAAATAATCCAATTAACAGCTCTATATTATTATGCGCTTTTAAGTGTAATCTTGAGGTTGCAATTGCTCCAGCGATTATACACATGAGTATTATTGAGCCATTTATATTAATATGGTAATGAATACTAATACCTATGAAAAACATAACAATCCCACCAGCTGCTGTCATATGAATACTTGGCTTGAATTGCAATATAGCTAGCATTAAACAAGCTAGAGTAGATAATAGTATTCCTATAAAAAAACAATACAATTCAATAAGTTCATTACTTGGTAACACACGTTGTAGTACTAAAAAAACGATAATACAGTTAAGAGCTAATGGTAAAATACGCTCTTTTGCTGTTGGTAGATTTACCGACTTTACTTTTTTAAAAGTTTTTAATAATAGAAAAAGTAGAATTGGAAGTATAACAGTTAGGAGTCCGATAGAAAATAGTTTGGCTTTAATAAACTCGACTGGCAAATACCTTGGAGATTTTGAAAAAAAGAAAGCAGTGCCTAAAAGGGGCATGAAAAGTGGATGAAAAATGAACGATATGCTTCTTAAAAATGCACTCATCCTAAATTTGTTTTCTCAACCTAGCTACAGAGATATCTAATTGTTCACGATATTTTGCGACTGTTCTTCTAGCTATTGGATACCCTTTTTCTTTTAAAATTGCTGCAAGTTTTTCATCAGTTAAAGGTTTTCTTTTATCTTCATCTTCAATAACTGTCTCCAATATTTTTTTAATTTCTCTGGTTGAAACATCTTCTCCTTGATCATTTTTCATTGACTCACTAAAGAATTCTTTAATTAGCTTAGTGCCATATGGAGTATCGACATATTTACTGTTTGCTACTCTTGAAACGGTAGAAACATCCATCTCAATTTCGTCAGCTATATCTTTTAAAATCATTGGTTTTAACTTGCGCTCATCACCAGTTAAAAAATATTCTTTTTGATAGTGCATAATGGCACTCATAGTAACAAATAATGTTTGCTGTCGTTGTCTAATAGCATCAATAAACCATTTTGCAGCATCTAACTTTTGTTTTATAAAGAGTACCGCATCTTTTTGAGATTTAGATTTGTCTTTAGACTCTTTATAACCTTTAAGCATGTTATTGTATTCTCTAGATACATGAAGCTCAGGAGCATTTCTTCCATTTAGAGTTAGTTCTAATTCGCCATCAACAATTTTTATAGTAAAATCTGGTACTACATGTTCTACCATTCGTGTATTTCCTGAAAACGAACCACCTGGTTTAGGGTTTAATCGCTCAATTTCATGAATAGCATCTTTTAGTTGCTCTTCTGTAATATCAAATTTTTGTAGTAGTTTTTTGTAGTGTTTTTTTGTAAACTGCTCAAAGGCTTTATCTATTATTTTTTGAGCCAATTCAATATTTGGTGTAGGTGTTTTACGGTGTAATTGTATGCTTAAACATTCTTGTAACCCTCTTGCGCCAACACCAGCTGGATCTAATTGCTGAACTATGGAAAGAACATTCTCAATTTTATCTTCGGTAGTATAGACGTTTTGCGTAAACGCCAAATCATCCATAATATCAGAAAGTTCACGCCTTATATAACCACTTTCATCTACACTACCCACTAAGAACAAAGCGATTTGCTCCTCCTCATCATCAAGTCTAAAAGTGTTTAATTGGGATTTTAAATGCTGTGTAAAAGAGGTTCCAGAAGCATAAGGAATGCTTTTGTCTTCATCATCGACACTATAATTATTTGCCTGCATTCTATAATCAGGAATCTCATCATCACTTAAATATTCGTCAACATTTATATCTTCAGCATTGATAGAGTCACTGTCATTGAAATCTTCAGAGTTATCAAAATCATCATCAAACTCATCAGTTTTATCTTTACCACTTTCAAGTGCAGGGTTTTCTTCTAACTCTTGCTTTAAACGCTGCTCAAAAGCTTGTGTAGGTAACTGAATTAACTTCATCAGTTGTATTTGCTGAGGAGATAATTTTTGAGACAATTTAAATTGTAAATACTGCTTAAGCATTGTGTTATTTGGGTTTAGAGTAAAAATAAATAAAACAATCTACATTATGTTAGAACGAAGATTGTTTTATTTAAATATATTTATTCTTAAAAATTAGAATTCAGCATTTTGAGGTGTTCTTGGATAAGGGATTACATCTCTAATATTACCCATTCCAGTAACGAACATTACTAAACGCTCAAAACCTAGTCCAAATCCAGAATGCACAGCTGTTCCATATTTTCTTAAATCTAGATACCACCAAAGTTCTTCTTCAGGAATATCTAGTGCAGCCATTTTTTCTTTAAGAACCTCTAGCCGTTCTTCACGTTGACTTCCACCTACTATTTCACCAATTCCTGGGAATAAAATATCCATAGCACGAACTGTTTTTTTATCCTCATTTAAACGCATGTAGAATGCTTTGATGTTTGCAGGATAATCAAATAAGATTACAGGACATTTAAAGTGTTTTTCAACTAAAAAACGCTCATGTTCACTTTGTAAATCGGCTCCCCATTCATTGATTAAATATTGAAACTTCTTTTTCTTATTTGGTTTAGAATTTCTTAAAATATCAATGGCTTCAGTATAACTTACTCGTTTAAAATTGTTTTCAACAACAAATTTTAGCTTGTTGGTAAGTGTCATTTCATTACGCTCTGTTTGCGGTTTAGATTTATCTTCTTGAGTTTGACGTTGCTCTAAAAATGCTAAATCATCTTTGTTATTTTCTAATACATAATTTAGTACAGATCTCATAAAGTCTTCGGCTAAATCCATGTTTCCATCTAAATCCATAAAAGCCACCTCAGGTTCAATCATCCAAAATTCAGATAAATGACGAGATGTATTAGAGTTTTCTGCTCTAAACGTTGGTCCAAATGTATAGACCTTGCCAAGAGACATGGCATAAGTTTCAGCTTCCAATTGTCCAGAAACAGTAAGATTTGCTTCTTTTCCAAAGAAATCTTTGGAGTAATCTACTCTCCCATCTTCAGTAAGTGGAGGATTCTTAGCATCCAGCGAACTTACACGAAACATCTCACCAGCACCTTCAGCATCGCTACCTGTAATTATTGGTGTGTGCATGTAGTAGAATCCATTGTCATTAAAGTACTTATGAATAGCAAACGATAATGATGAACGTAAACGCATCACTGCACTAAACGTATTTGTTCGAGTACGTAAATGTGCGTTTTCACGTAAAAATTCAAGGGAATGCTTTTTAGGCTGAATAGGATATGTTTCAGGATCTGAATCTCCTAAAATTTCTATCGACGTCGCTTGGACTTCGACATTTTGTCCTTTTCCTTGACTCTCAACCAAAAGACCTTTTATATAAATCGCAGCTCCAGTAGTAATTCTTTTAAGAGTAGCTTCGTCAGTATTTTCGAAATCTACTACACATTGAATATTATTGATGGTAGAACCATCATTTAAAGCAATAAAACGATTTGCTCTAAAGGTTCTAACCCAACCTTTAACTTCTATATCTATTAATGTGGTTTCTTGCGATAGTAATTCTGAAACAGTACTTAATTTCATTATTCTTTTAATTTAAGCTGCAAAGATAAGGCATTCCTCCAAATTATTTATCCGCATTTTTATCTTCTTCTGGGATAATTCTAAAGTGAGGTTCTTTTAAAACTTCTTTGTTGGCAATGCTTCTTTCTAATGATAATAAAAGTGATGGTAATAGTAGTAAATTTGCTAACATAGCAAAGAGAAGTGTTCCTGAAACTAAAGCTCCAAGTGCTACTGTACCACCAAAATTTGATATTATAAAAACTGAAAACCCAAAGAATAATACAATAGAGGTATAGAACATACTAACACCAGTTTCTCGTAATGCTGCGTATACCGATTTTCTAATCCTCCAATGATTGGCTTGAAGTTCTTGCCTGTATTTTGCTAAGAAATGGATGGTATCGTCTACCGAAATACCAAAAGCAATACTAAATACCAAAATTGTGGATGGTTTAATAGGTACACCTAAATATCCCATTAAACCTGCTGTAATAAGTAATGGTAATAAGTTAGGAATTAATGACACAATTATCATTCTAAAAGACCTAAACATATAAGCCATAAAAAGCGATATTAAGAAAATGGCTAACGATAAGGATAAGATGAGGTTATTTACTAGATACTTAGTACCCTTTTGAAATAAATAGGCTTTTCCAGTTATAATAACATCGTATCTATCTTTTGGAAATACTTTATCAATTTTTGTTCGGAGATTGTCTTCAATACGCTCCATTTTATCTATACCACTATCTTTCATAAACGTGGTAATTCTTGCATATTGTCCAGTAGAATCTACAAAGTTTTTAAGCAAATCCACATCACTTGAAGAATTTTTTGCGTAAGATAGAATAAAGCTATTTTCCTGAGATGTAGGTAACTGATAATATTTTAGGTTGCCATTATAATAAGCTTGCTTCGAGTACTTTACTAAACTCACTATTGAAATTGGCTTGGAAAGCTCGGGAGTTTCAATAATGAGTTCCTCAAGTTCATTCATTCGCTTTAATGTAGCGAGTTTCATCACTCCCTTTTTCTGGTTTGTATTAACCATTATTTCTAAAGGCATAATACCATTAAACTCTTCTTCAAAGAATCGAATATCTTTAAAAAATGCAGCCTTTTTTGGCATATCTTCAATTAAGCTTCCAGATATTTTTATTTGATAAATACCAATAATACTTGCAATTAATAGGATAAGGGCTGTTGCATAAATAGTAATTTTTCTATGTCTAACCATGTTTTCCATCCAATCGACAAATCCATTTATCCAACGCTTATTTAAATGCTCTAGATGCTTGTCTTTTGGCATTGGCATATAACTATAAATGACAGGAATAATGAGAAGACACAGCAGGAATATTCCAAGAATACTTAGCGAAGCTACAGTTCCAAACTCTTTCAACAATTTACTTTCGGTAATAATAAAGGTTGCAAAACCAGAAGCCGTAGTAACGTTGGTCATTAAAGTGGCATTTCCAATTTTAGTAATAACCCGCTGTAACGACTTTGCTTTATTACCATGTTTATTTACCTCATGCTGATATTTATTTATTAAAAATATACAGTTAGGAATACCAATAACAATAATTAATGGCGGAATTAAAGCTGTAAGTACTGTAATTTCATATTCTAGTAAACCAATAATCCCAAAAGTCCACATAACACCTATAAGCACTACAAACATTGAAATAAAAGTGGCTCTAAAAGACCTAAAGAAGAAAAAGAAAATGATTGATGTAACTAATAATGCTGCACCAATAAAAAGACTTATTTCATCAATAATATTTTGAGAATTTAATGTGCGTATGTAAGGCATTCCAGATACACGAACATCTAGATTATATTTTGTTTCAAATGCTTCAATTTTAGGAATGAGAATGTTAGTAATAAAATCTTTTCTTGCAGGAGTATTGACAATTGATTTTTCAAGATATATGGCAGATCTAATGGTTTTTGTCTCTTTATTAAACAAAAAATTATCATAAAAAGGATACTGCTCAAAGAGCTGTTCTTGTAGCTCATTAAGTTCATTAACGTTGCTAATGGAATCCTTTATAAATGGTTTAAGATCAAACTGCTCTTTTTGAGTGTTTTTTACTAATTTTTGAAGATCATAAATAGAAACAACTGTTTCGACTTCTTTGTTAGATTTAAAACTAGTTGATAGTTTATTCCATGCATTTAAGTTATCAATAGCAAAAAGAGAAGCATCTTTAATACCAAGAACAATTAAATTACCTTCTTCTCCAAAAGTTTCTAAAAATGAATTGTACTCTAAATTAACACTATGCTCATCAGGTAATAAGTTTGCTTCGGTATAGGTAAATCGCATCTTATCCCATTGCCAACTAAAGAAGAATGTTGCAGCAATTACAACTAGAATAATACCAATTCTGTTTCGTAGAATTAATCTAGCAATAGCTTCCCAAAAACCGACCGAAAAAAGTTTTATCATAGCAAAAATAATGGCAGCAAAGGTAGATAAAATGAATAGATAATTAGCCTAAATACAAGGATTTAATAAGATTAATCCAGACTAATATTAAAAGTGAATTTTACAGCAATATTATCTTCAAGAGTTGGTAAATGATAAGCGCCATAGCGATAGGCAAAGCTAAGACCAAAACCAAAAAAAAACTTGTTTATTTCTAAACCAGATTCCGTAAAGCCCTTATCAAGTGTATTAAAGCTAATACCTTCATGTCTATAAGGGTCTTTCATCGTTCCAAAAGCAAATCGAGAAATGAACACTAATTGTGGTTTAAACCAAGGTGAAATATTAAATGGTGCTAACTCGTGTTTTATTTGAAACGTTGCAAATTTATCCGAAAAGAACTCATTAAAATACATAGTTTCAAAACTATTAGTTCCTGCAACCGAAAACCTATTCCAGATAGTTTCTTTATTTACATTATTAGGATATGCATGATACATATGCGTAAGTGGCGTGTTTTCACTTGTCATACCTGTAGTTAAAACTAACTCTGTTGAGGCATTGTTTTTGTAAATAAATTTTTGAATTGTTCTAAAATCTACTTTCGAGAAACTTAAATCACCATCCAATATGTTTGCTAAACTTTTGGTGTATTGAAGTGTAAATTTTGGATAACCTATGGTCGTTTCTTTTATACCATTATTGGTATATTCAAAATCACTAAAAGGGCTCCATTGTAATGAGGTTTTGAATAAAGTTAAATTGTAGCTATTGAAGCTTTCTTCGGAGCCTAGATTAAAAGTATAATTGTAGGTTGGGGATATTTTACTTATACCAAACTGCGTTTCGGTGATAATTTTTGGGTGTAATTGATGCTCTAATGTGATTGTCTTTGAAACATACTTATGAAACAAATTTATATTAATTAATCGAGGTTCAAAAAATTGAAAGAACCGTTTATCAGTTAAAAAATTAGAACTTCCTGTTTCTTGTAAATCATTTGTATATACTAAATTAATCCATGTATTTGTGCTTTTGGCAATTCTAAAACCACCACCAATGCTGTATTTAAAATTGTGATCTAAAAAACCATATACTGTATAACCTTGGAGTCTAAACTTTTTAGAGAAAGCGTTATTAGTTATACCTCCTAAACCTGTACGAAAACCTTCATATTGATTATATTTTATTAAATATCGTAAATCAATATTTAGATATTTAGTAGGGAAGTAGCCATTTCCAATGCTTTTTAGGAATTCTGCTTTACGAATAGAATCTTGCTGGCTCGTTTTAACAGATGTGCTATCTATCTGAGAAAAGCCTTTATTTGTAAAAAGGAGAATAAAAAATAAAGGCAAAAAGTATTTCATTAATTGATGTGATATAAAAGTATATATAACATAAAAAAAGCGACTTTAGTGTCGCTTTTAATTAAACTGTCATTATTTCTGTTTCCTTTACATGAAAAATGTCGTCGACTTTCTTAACATAGTTGTCAGTCATGGTTTGAATATCCATTTCTGCATTATTCTGTAAATCTTCAGAGGCATCGTCTACTTTTTTAATGTCATGATTAGCGTCTTTTCGGGCATTTCTTATACCTATTTTAGCATCTTCGGCTTCGGCTTTTGCTTGTTTTGCTAGTTCACGACGACGCTCTTCGGTTAAGGCAGGAACATTAATAATAATACTTTCGCCATTATTCATTGGGTTAAAACCAAGGTTAGCAATCATAATGCTACGTTCAATTTCTTGTAGCATACTTTTTTCCCATGGCTGTACAGTAATAGTTCTACCATCAGGCGTATTAACGTTAGCAACTTGATTTAACGGTGTTTGAGAGCCATAATAATCTACCATTACACTGCCTAGCATTGCAGGACTTGCTTTGCCTGCTCTAATATTTACAAACTGTTTTTCAAGATGCTTTATAGCAGCATCCATAGCTTCTTTTGCTGTGTCTAGTATAAATTGAATGTCTTCGTTCATTTCTAAAATTTTTAAATTATTATTTCAAAAACTAAGCCAAAAATAAGGAATAACGAGTTTATAAGTTTACTGTTGTACCAATATTTTCTCCAGAGACTACTTTTAATAGATTGCCTTTCTTATTCATATCAAAAACTATAATAGGCAACTCATTTTCTTGACTTAAAGTAAAAGCTGTAGTGTCCATAACTTTTAATCCTTTTCTTAAAACGTCATCAAAGCTAATGTTGTCAAACTTAACAGCAGCTGAATCTTTTTCTGGATCGGCATTATAAATACCATCAACACGAGTGCCTTTTAAAATTACATCTGCCTCAATTTCTATAGCTCTTAAAACAGCAGCCGAATCTGTTGTAAAGTATGGATTACCTGTCCCTCCACCAAAAATTACTACACGACCTTTCTCAAGGTGTCTCATAGCTTTACGTCGTATAAAAGGCTCTGCAACTTCATTTATTTTAATCGCAGATTGTAATCTAGTAGGTACGTTAGCATTTTCCAAAGCACTTTGTAACGCTAACCCATTTATAACGGTAGCGAGCATTCCCATATGGTCCCCTTGTACGCGATCCATTCCATTACTTGCACCAGAGACACCTCTAAAAATGTTTCCACCACCAATAACAATGGCAACTTCTACACCAAGATTTGTTATCTGTTTGATGTCTTGTGCATATTCAGATAGACGATCAGGGTCAATTCCATATTGTCTATTTCCCATTAAGGCTTCACCAGATAATTTGAGTAGGATTCTTTTATACTTCATTAGTTTGTTTGAAAGTTTAGCAAATATAATCAATATCTTATATTGGAAAAGTAGAAATTTTGTATAAAAAAAGCTTCGATGGCAATCGAAGCTTTTTTATAATTATGATAAGATTATTATCTATCCTAAAGATACACGAATAAAATTAGATACAGCTACATCACCATAAGAGTTAACATAACCTGCAACGTTTAATTTTTCGTCTTTAATAAAATCTTGATCTAGTAAACACTGTTCTTTATCTAAAGTAGTATTATCTGAAATAAAACGCTCCATTTTCCCTGGAAGGATTCTATCCCAAATTTGTTCTGGCTTACCTTCAGCTTTAAGTTCTGCTTTTGCATCTTCTTCAGCTTGAGTTAAAACTTCTGGAGTTAATTGAGACATAGAAATATACTTAGGTACATTTTTTAATGTTTTACCTAAACGCGCTAATTCTTCATTATCTTTTTCAATTACAGCGATTCTTGCTTCAGTTTCAGAAGCTACAAAAGCTGGATCAAAATCTTTGTAAGACAGTGTTGTTGCTCCCATAGAAGCAACTTGCATTGCTAAATCTTTAGTTAAAACATCTGCTTTATCAATTGAGCTATTTAACCCAACAATTGCAGCAATTTTACCAATATGTGTATAAGCACCAACATAAGGAGCTTCTATTCTTTCAAATGCTGTAATATCTATTTTTTCGCCAATAACACCAGTTTGCTCAATTAATTTTTCAGCAACAGTCATACCTCCAAAATCAGCAGTTAGAAAACCCTCTTTACTAGTATGGTTTATTGCTATTGCAACAAACTCTTCTGCTAGCGCTTTGAAAGAATCATTTTTACCTACGAAATCTGTTTCACATGCTAATACAATAGCAACTCCAACAGTATTATCGTCATTGATTTTTGTAATCGCTAAACCTTCAGTGGATTCGCGATCTGCTCTTTTTGCAGCAACTTTTTGTCCTTTTTTACGTAATACCTCAATAGCTTTATCAAAGTTTCCTCCAGCTTCTACTAAAGCATTTTTACAATCCATCATTCCTGCACCAGTAGCTTCTCTAAGCTTTTTTACATCTGCAGCACTTATTTTTACTGTATTTTCCATAATATTATTATAATAAAATAAAAGTCGTTTAATTTTTCTCCAAGAAAAGAACTAAACGACTTTTAAACTTTTTGAAATAGTTTTATTCTTCTTCTTGAGTCGCAGTTGCGGCTACTGGAGCAGCTTCAGTTTTTGCTTTAGCTTTTGGAGTGTCTTTCCCTTCAGCTTTAGCATCTTTTTCAGATTTTCTATCTGCTAATCCGTTTGCAATGCCATTACTAACGTGAGTTAAAATTTTATCGATAGATTTTGAAGCATCATCATTTGCTGGAATCACGTAATCAACCTGTCTTGGGTCTGAATTCGTGTCAACCATTGCAAAGATTGGAATGTTTAATTTTTGTGCTTCTTTAATTGCGATGTGCTCACGCTTAATATCAACTACAAACAAAGCTCCTGGAAGACGAGTCATATCAGAAATAGAACCTAAATTCTTTTCTAATTTTGCTCTTAAACGATCTACTTGTAAACGCTCTTTTTTAGAAAGCGTCATGAATGTTCCATCTTTCTTCATTCTATCAATAGAAGCCATTTTTTTAACAGCTTTTCTAATAGTAACAAAGTTAGTTAACATTCCACCAGGCCATCTTTCAGTGATGTAAGGCATATTTACGTTTCCTGCTTTTTCAGCAACAATGTCTTTAGCTTGTTTTTTGGTAGCTACAAATAAAATTTTTCTACCTGAGGCTGCAATTTTCCCTAAAGCTTGAGAAGCTTCTTCTAATTTTGCAGCTGTTTTGTAAAGGTTAATTATATGGATACCGTTACGTTCCATATAAATGTAAGGAGCCATGTTTGGATCCCATTTTCTGGTAAGATGTCCAAAGTGTACACCACCATCTAGTAAGTCTTTTACTTCTACTTTTGCCATTTTGTAATAGTTTACGTTCTGTTGAATTAGCAATGATTAAGTGGTCTTTATTTTAAATCGCCTTAATCATTTAGATGCTAAACTAAATCCTGACATTACTGTCATGGACAACAATAACTGGTTTAAATTTCTTTTAATATTAACGTTTAGAGAACTGGAATTTCTTACGAGCTTTCTTCTGTCCGAATTTTTTACGCTCAACCATTCTAGGGTCTCTTGTTAATAATCCTTCAGGTTTTAAGATACCTCTGTTTTCTTCATTAAGCTCACACATTGCGCGAGATAATGCTAAACGAACAGCTTCTGCCTGACCTGTAACACCACCACCAAATACATTTACTTTTACATCAAAGTTACCTTCGTTGTTAGTCAATGCTAACGGTTGGTTTACTTTGTACTGTAATGTAGCAGTTGGGAAGTATGTGTTAACATCTTTTTTGTTGACTGTGATGTTTCCTTTTCCTTCTGAAACATACACACGTGCAACAGCCGTTTTTCTACGACCAATTTTGTGAATTACTTCCATTAGTTAACTTCGTTTAAGTTAATTGCTTTTGGTTTTTGAGCAGCATGAGCATGCTCTGCACCAACAACAACATTTAAATTACGGAATAAAGCCGCACCTAATTTGTTTTTAGGGAGCATTCCTTTTACTGACTTTTCTACTAATCTTGCTGGATCTTTTCCAAACATTTCATTAGCAGTAAGCGATCTTTGTCCACCTGGATAACCTGTGTGACGAATGTACGTTTTGTCATTCCACTTGTTACCTGTTAAGTTGATTTTTTCGGAATTAATAACTATAACGTTATCTCCGCAATCAACGTGTGGTGTAAAGTTAGGCTTGTGTTTACCTCTTAAAAGTATTGCTACTTTAGAAGCTAAACGACCTAATGTTTGACCTTCAGCATCAACTAAAACCCACTCTTTATTAACAGTAGCTTTGTTTGCTGAAATCGTTTTGTAGCTTAATGTATCCACACTAAATTATTTTTCTAAATTAAACATTCCTCTCTCAAAAAGAGTTTGCAAATTTACAATTATATATTTGATTAACAAACTCTATAACACGTTTATTTTTAATGAATATTTTAAGCCTTAAGTTTGATATGTTTTTGGTGTTTAAAAAGTTAAACTTTTCTGAAAGAACCCACTTATTTGAAGCAACTATTTTAGTTTTAAGTCTATTATAACATCTTTTTAACATGATTGATGTATCTTAAAAACTAATTATAGTTTATCATGTTTATTATAAATCAATCAAAAATCACATGAAGCTTCCAATTAAATTAATCCTATGTTTTTTATTGTGTTTCTATAGTCTTATTCAAGCACAAGAATCATCTCCTCAATTATCTAAGAGAATATATACAACAACTAATATTGGAGGTGTTTTACCTCCTGTAATAGATGGAAAATTAGATGATACAGCATGGGAAATGGTAGAATGGGCTGAAAATTTCACTGAGCTTTCGCCAGATGAAAACACACCTCCTAGCCAGAAAACAAAATTTAGAATTCTTTATGACGACAAATATTTATATGTAGGTATAAGAGCTTACGACACAGCAGTAGATAGTATTGCTAAACGACTTGGAAGACGCGATAGTTTTGCAGGAGATTGGGTAGAAATAAATATTGATAGTGATCGTGATTTAAGGACTTGCTTTTCATTTACATCTTCTGCAACTGGAGTTAAAGGCGATGAATTTGCAAGTTTAAATGGTGGTAATTGGGATGGTAGTTGGAGTCCAATATGGACAAATAAAAGCCAAATAGATGAAGAAGGTTGGAGTACAGAAATGAGAATACCATTAAGTCAATTACGATTTAGTAGCGATGATGAACAAGTTTGGGGGATTCAAATTCAGCGTTTCTTTTTTAGAAAACAAGAACGCTCTTTATGGCAACGAAAACCAGTTACAGCTCCTGGTTGGATTAGTGAATTTGGAGAACTACATGGTTTAAAAGGGTTGAGACCTCAAAAACAATTAGAAATTCAACCTTTTACAGTAACAAAGTTAGATACTTATCCAGAAGAAGTTGGGAATCCGTATCGAGATGGTAGCGACTTTAATGTTAATGCTGGGCTTGATGCAAAAATCGGTATTACTAACGACCTAACATTAGATTTAACCGTAAACCCAGATTTTGGGCAGGTAGAAGCAGATCCTGCTGCCATCACATTAGATGGTTTTGAAATTTTCTTTGAGGAACAACGTCCATTTTTTGTACAGAATAAAAACATTTTCGACTATAATTTTGGCAATAACCAAGATAATTTATTTTTCTCAAGACGCATAGGTCGAAATCCTCAAGGTTATCCAAATGCACCATCGGGGGCTTATGTAGACCAACCTGACAATACCACTATTTTAGGAGCAGCAAAATTTTCTGGAAAGACAAAAAATGGTTGGTCAATAGGAGTTTTGGAGAGTGTTACTTCAAATCAATATGCTGAAATAAATTTTAATGGGAATAAAAGCAAGGAACTTGTTGAACCTTTAACCAATTACTTTGTTGGTCGTTTGCAAAAAGATTTTAACGATAGAAATAGTTACGTTGGGGGTATTTTTACGGCAACAAATAGAAATTTAGAAGACCATTTAAGCTATTTACGAAAAGAAGCATATACAGGAGGCTTTGATTTTAAACACCAATGGCAAGGAAGAAAGTATTTTGTTGAAGGGAATATAGTTTCAAGTCATGTTAAAGGAAGCAAAGAAGCGATTATAGAAACACAAACGTCATTAACGCATTTATTTAATAGAGTTGACGCTAGTCATGTGAGTGTTGATCCAAATAAAACGTCATTAACAGGAACAGGAGGGCGTTTATCTGCTGGAAAAGTTGGAGGAGGACATTGGCAATATAATGGAGGTGTTATTTGGCGTTCACCAGAATTAGAGCTAAATGATATTGGTTTTTTAAGACAAGCCGATGAAATACGACAGTATTTTAATTTGAGCTATAGAACTTTAAAGCCAACAGAAACCTTTAGAAGGATTAATGCACGCTTTCAACAATATACTACGTATGATTTTGAAGGGAATTTTAATAGAATTCAATATTCTTTAGGAGGAAACCTTACGTTTAAGAATAATAATTCCATTAATATTAACGCTGTACATAAACCTCGAATTTATATCAACACAGCATTACGAGGTGGACCTCGTTGGAGATATTCGCAAGAAGATCATGTGTCAGTATTTTTTGGAACCGATGAAAGTAAAAAATTTAGGACCAGTTTTGGGTTTGCCTATTCAGGAGCAAAACAAAATAACTTTTCAATGTTTTCAACCGAGGTAGATTTTACCTATCAGCCAACCAATGCATTAACTGTTTCTTTTAACCCTAATTATAGTAACAGACCAAGTAAAACGCAATATGTCACGCAAACCGATTATAATGGTACCACACGTTATGTGCTTGGAACTATTGATAATAAAACGTTAAGTGCATCCATTAGATTAAATTATACCATAAATCCTAATTTAACAATTCAATATTACGGACAACCATTTATTTCTAGAGCGAGGTATTCTAATTTTAAATATGTTACCAATCCAACGGCTGATAATTTATATGACCGTTTTGATGCTTATGACAGCAACCAAATAATCTACAATAATGGCGTTTATGAAGTAGACGAAAATATTGATGCGACCACTGATTATTCGTTTGGTGACCCAGACTTCTCTTTTGTTCAATTTAGGTCAAACTTGGTAATGCGTTGGGAATACATTCCAGGGTCTGAACTTTATTTTGTGTGGTCTCAAGGCATCACAGGACTTGTAGACCCTAGTGATGGTTTGACTGATGGACTAGAACAAGGAATTTTAAACCAAAAACCACATAATACCTTTTTAATTAAAGCCACTTATAGATTTGTATTGTAGTAAGCTGGTCTTATTCTGCAAATACTTCGTAATGAGTAACTTTTTCAGGGAAATCAATTAGATAATTGTTGTCTTCTGGATAGTATTTTGCTTTTTCAAAATCATCTCCTACAAAACTTTTAATAACCTCGATATTTTTCCAAAAAGTCAATCCATCGGTTTTTTTATAATCAGGTATTGCTCTAATTTTCATGAACTCTGTGTATTCTTCTAGATGTTCAATTTTTGTTTTTCCTTTCCAGATTCTTGCTATCATGTAGTTAATGTTTAATTATTATTTGAAAGTTCTCGGTTATCTAATTTTAAAATGTCTTACAATTATTTCAACAGTTTACGTTCAAATTGTTTTAGAGTTATTTTTTCTTCCATTTGAAAAATGATTTTCAGAGCACAAAAAAAAAGAGATTTATAGCAGTTTTTATTTCTTCGGTAAATATAGTTTCATATTATCAATTTCCACCTCGTCCAAATGACCCATTTTACTTTCGTCTTTAGTGATAAAATGTAAATGAATGTTTGAATCGTGGTGTGTGAAAATTCCTTTATGTTCAGTTGAGAAAAATCCAATAATTGTAGCTTCTTCATCTTTAAGTTCGTAATTGGTTTGTCCTTGATGAGCTTCCTGCGGTGATGAAACTTTTGTTCCTTTAGGTAGATTTTGAATATGTATGATTGCTTTTACTACTTTTCCAGTCAATTTAAAAACAAAAGGTCTTTTAAATTCGTTCAATTTTTGGTCGATTAATTTTTCAAGGTCTTGTATGGTCTTAATGGTTGCATCTAATTCAATTTCATTCCATTCAGTTACGTTTGCGTAAACAAAAAAAGGCGCTGAAACATCAAACCTTTCTTCAACTATCATAGTCGAATCAGATGTGACTTTTGAGACGTAACTATTCCCGTCGTTAATAAGTAATTCACCAGTGAGATAACTTTCAGGCCCAAGTCCATAAAGTCCTTTCTTGTTAGAAATAGTATCAAGATTAATATTGCCACCTAATTCTCCTTTCCACATAACATTTTTCATTGCTCCTACAATTCTTATGTCTTTGTAGGTTCCATTAGAAGTATTTTCGTTTTTATTAGAATTGCAATTAAATATTCCTATTGTTAGAATTCCAATGATTACTTTTCTTATTTTCATTTCTAGGGTTATTTAAATTTTTAGTTATTTTTTCGTATCTGATTAGTCTCGTAGTCAAGCAATTAATTATACCAAACAGCATATTTTTTTCTTCGAAGCTCTAAGGCTAATAGTTCTTCCATTTTTAAAGCTTCAACTCTTGTTGCTAAAGGTGAGATATGATTATACAAACTTGGGCGTAAATATTCACCATATTTATGTACAATATTTGAGGATAATTTATATCCTTTTTTATTTATAGACCCTGTTTTGTGTTGTGTAAATCGTTCTTTAGGAGTTTTACTTGTCATACCTACATACAAGCATTCTAACACACCGTTAAATTGTGGGTTTGCGTTTCTAAACTTAGCATTTTCGGTATAGACACGCTTAGATAATTCAACTACATAAATATAATATTTAGCCATTCAAGAAGTTTAATGAGCTTCTAACCAATTATCACCAATATCCAAATCAACATCCAAAGGGACTTCTAATTTATAAGCGTTTTCCATTTGGGTTTTCACTAAAGTTTTAATGGATTCTAGTTCAGGTTTAAAAACATCAAACACTAATTCATCATGAACTTGAAGCAACATTTTAGTTTTAAAATTACCTTCTTGTAATTTTTCATAAATATGAATCATGGCTATTTTAATAATATCTGCAGCACTACCTTGTATTGGTGCGTTTACAGCATTACGTTCAGCAGCCCCTCTCACTACAGCATTTCTAGAATTTATATCTTTCAAATAACGACGACGTCCTAGAACCGTTTCCACATAACCGTTATCACGTGCAAAATCTACTTGCTTGCTTATAAAGGCTTTTAATTTTGGATAGGTTTCGTAATAAGTATCAATAAGTTCTTTAGCTTCCGTTCGGTTTAAATCGGTTTGATTGCTTAAACCAAAAGCAGAAACTCCATAAATAATTCCGAAATTAACTGTTTTGGCATTACTACGTTGTTCACGAGTCACTTCATTTAAAGGCACATTAAATACTTTTGAAGCAGTTGAAGCATGAATATCTTCACCATTCTTAAAAGCGTTAATCATGGTCTCTTCTTCACTTAAAGCCGCAATTACACGTAGTTCTATTTGCGAATAATCGGCCGCTAATAACGTGTAATTTTCATCTCTCGGAATAAATGCTTTACGTACTTGTCGACCACGCTCTGTTCTAATAGGAATGTTTTGTAAATTTGGATTGTTACTACTTAAACGTCCTGTTGCAGCAACGGTTTGCATGTAATCGGTGTGTACTCTCCCAGTTGAAGGCTCAACCTGAAGTGGTAAGGCATCAACATATGTACTCTTTAACTTTGCCAAACCACGATAGTCCAAAATATGTTGAATAATCTTATGGTCTTTTGCTAAATAACTTAAAATATCTTCGGAAGTTGCATATTGCCCGGTTTTGGTCTTTTTAGGTTTGTCAACTAATTTCAATTTTTCAAAAAGGATAATACCTAATTGTTTTGGAGACGCTATATTGAATTCCTCTCCTGCTGCCTCATAAATTTTAGTTTCTAAAGTTAAAATATCACTATTTAATTGCTCTGAAAGTGAGTTTAAAAACTCTTTATCTAAGTTAATTCCTTCCAATTCCATAGCTGCAAGTACTCGAAGTAACGGAATCTCAATCTCGTCAAAGAGCTTTTGTGTATTGGCTTCACCTAATTCTTTTTCAAAATGTTCTTTTAATTGCAATGTAATATCTGAATCTTCAACAGCGTATTCTGTTTGTTTTTCTAAAGGAATTTCTCGCATTGAGAGTTGATTTTTTCCTTTTTTACCTATAAGTGCTTCAATAGAAATAGGTGTATAATTCAGATACGTTTCGGCTAATACATCCATATTATGTCGCATATCTGGATTAATGAGGTAATGCGCCAACATGGTATCAAATAATTTTCCTTTGACGCTCACATTATATTTTGCAAGCACTTTAATGTCATACTTTAAATTCTGACCAATTTTTTCAATAGATTCATTTTCAAAAAACGGACGTAATTGCTCTATGAGTTCTTGAGCCTTATTTCTGTCTTCCGGAAATGGTAAATAAAAACCTTTACCAACTTCCCAAGAAAATGCTATGCCAACCAACTCAGCAGTTATTGGGTTTATTCCAGTAGTTTCAGTGTCAAAACATACTGACTTTTGCTGCATTAAATTTTTGATAAACAATTTTGTGGCTATTCCAGGAGCAACACTTTGGTAAAAATGTGATGTGGTTTCGGCCGTTTTTCTTGTGTATTCTGAAACGGTTTCTGTTGTATTTGAAACTTCGGTATTACCTCCAAAAAGCGAAAATTGTCCTGCACCTGCCGATGCTTTTTCTTTTGGAGTAGATTTAACATCTACCTTTTGCGATGGTGAAGTTGTTTCAGTTGAAGGGGTACTTACTTCAGTAGAGAAAGTCTTTAAGAAATTATCTGTTAAGCGTCTAAATTCTAAATCCTGAAAAATCTCGGTTACTTTTTTAATATCTGGATGGTCAAGTTCAAAATCTTTGGCATCAAAAGTCACAGGAACATCTAACATGATTTTTGCAAGTTCTTTTGATAGCATACCTAAATCTTTTGCAGCTTCTACTTTTTCTTTCATTTTTCCTTTTAACTCATGTGTGTTAGCTAAAAGATTTTCCATACTTCCATAGGTAGTAATGAATTTTTTTGCAGTCTTTTCACCAACTCCAGGAAGTCCAGGAATATTATCGCTAGAATCTCCCATCATGCCCAAAAAGTCAATAACTTGCAAGGGATCTTCTACTTCAAATTTTTTCTGCACTTCGGGAATGCCCCAAGTTTCATAACCCCCACCAAAAACAGGTTTGTACATAAAAATATTTTCAGAAACCAATTGAGCAAAATCCTTATCAGGAGTGACCATAAACGTTTTATAGCCTTCTTTCTCTGCTTGTTTAGACAAAGTACCAATAACGTCATCTGCTTCATAACCTTCCTTCACCATAATTGGAATATGCATAGCTTTTAAAATCTCTTGTATGTAAGGAATAGCAATTTTAATGGCCTCTGGAGTTTCGTCACGATTGGCTTTATAGGCTTCAAACATTTCGACTCTGTCAACACTTCCACCTTTATCAAAACAAACCGCTAAGTGGTCTGGACGTTCACGTTTAATAACATCTAAAAGTGAATTCATAAAACCCATAATAGCTGAGGTGTCAACACCTTTTGAATTGATTCTTGGGTTCTTTATAAAGGCATAATACCCACGAAAAATTAAGGCATAAGCATCGACTAGAAAAAGACGTTTTTGTTCTGACATTGAATTTGTTTTTGAAGATTATAAAACTACAAAAACTTATCCTTTCATGGATGTTATTTGGATTGCAATTTGTATTTTTCGCCATTAAATAATTTGAAATGAATAACTACTCAATAGCCATTCATGGAGGCGCTTGAACCTTCGTAAAAGGTCAATGATTCCTGAATTATGTAGATTAAAATAACCAAATTATAAATAAAAAGCCTCTGAATTTTCAGAGGCTTTTTTTGCTATTTGACTATTTAGTTAAAATGAAAAATTTAACTTATTACAGTAGCTTTACGCTTTAACTGTAAGCTCTTTATATATGCCTTAACGCTAATAATATCGTTACTCTTTTTAAAGTTAAGGTCTAAGTTTTGTCTTTTTGGATTAATTGTTATAGGATCAACTCTCTTAATAGCAAGCTCTTGAAAGATTTCAGATTTAACATCGATTTCAGCTATTACCTCAGTTTTAACTTCGGTTTTTTCAATCTTAATATCGCTTTGTGCAGAAGCGAAAAAAGGAACGATTAAAAATGCTATTACTATTAATACTCTGTTCATAACTTGGGGTTTGATTCTGAGACAAAGTAAAGACACACAATGAGTTAGTTTTCTAAATTTTTGTCGAAATGCAAAGAAAACTAGTTTAATTGTATCATTTTGAGCAAAACATCGATGAAGTGCGTTTTTTGCTATTGCCGTTAATCTTAGTAAATGCACATTTGGTCGTTAATAGATGTAATTTAACCATTCATCGAATTATAAACATATCACAATTGTAGGAATAACACTATAAATGAAAACTTACGCTTTATTATAATAATCTGATGGGATATTTTTATTTTCACCATCATGATATTTCATATATGTAAATCCTTTGTGAATGCAATAAGATCCTATTTCACCTAATTTATTCATTGCTAGATATGCAATTTGGAAATCTTTATAACGATTATCTTTAGAGACAATCCTACTAATAGCTTCTTCGCACGCTTCCTGTGGTGATTTTCCCTGACGCATTAATTCAACAATTAAAAAGCTACCGACAGTTTTTACAACTTCTTCACCCATTCCTGTGGCAACAGCACCACCAATTTCATTATCTATAAACAATCCAGACCCAATTATTGGTGAGTCACCAATTCTCCCTTTCATTTTATAAGCCAATCCAGAAGTGGTGCATGCACCAGCAATATTTCCATCTTTATCCATGGTAACCATACCAATAGTGTCGTGATTTTCAATATTAATAATTGGTTGGTATTTAGAAGTTTCTTTCCATTTTACCCATGCTTCTTTTGATGTTTCTGTTAAAAGTTCTTCTTTTTTAAATCCTTGTGTATAGGCAAATTCTTCAGCACCTTTTCCAGCTAGCATTACGTGAGGCGTATCTTCCATCACTTTTTTGGCTAAAGCTGCAACGTTAGTAATATTCTCAACACATAGCACAGAACCACAATCACCATTAGAATCCATAACGCATGCATCAAGCGTAACGTTGCCATCTCTATCTGGTGCGCCGCCTTTACCAACGGTTGTATTTTTTATATTTTCTTCTTCAACTGCAACACCTTCTATGGCTGCATCTAAAGCCGATAAATTTTTTGATAATGCCTCACCTGCTTTGGCATTAGCTTCTGCAAATCCCCATGTACAAATAGCAATAGGGAATTTTGATTTGTCAATTGATGTGACTTCGCTTGAAGATGATTTTTCTTGTTCATTACAAGCTATTGCCGAAGCTCCTACTGTAATGCCAACTCCTGTTAAGGATGCGTTTTTTATAAAGTTTCTACGTTTCATAATATTATTTTTTTGGTTGATTTGACATTTCGAATATGATTTCACCTCCATTCATAATATCCAAATGCGACAATAAGTTGTCTTTTAAGGCTTTTCCATTTATAGAAACGCTTTGCACATATACATTGTCTTTGCTTTGATTATTGGCTTTAATAGTTAAAGTCTTTCCATTGTCTAAATGGATTTTAGCTTCTTTCAATGAAGGACTTCCTAAAGCATAATCAGCAGAGCCAGGTGTTACAGGATAAAATCCTAAACTACTAAAAATGTACCAAGCACTCATTTGTCCTGCATCGTCATTACCACACAAACCTTCAACAGTTGGACCATACATAGTGTCCATAATCATGCGTACACGAGATTGGGTCTTTTCAGGATGACCTGTCCAATTGTATAAATAGGGAATATGATGTCCTGGTTCGTTGCCATGCACATAATTGCCAATTATTCCATCACGAGTAATATCTTCGTGTTTTTCAATATATTTTTCATCGATGTCCATTGTGAATAAAGAATCTAAATGTTGAGTGAAGCGTTCTTTGCCTCCCATCATATCAACCATTTTATCAATATTTTGTGGCACATATAAGCCATAATTCCATGCGTTACCTTCAATAAAGCCTTGTCCATGTGTGTCCATTGGGTCAAAGTTTTTTCTGAAATTTCCATCCGAAAGCTTTGGTCGCATATACCCAATTTTTGGGTCGTAAACATTGTTGTAATATTCTGAACGTTTCATGAATTTTTCTTCCGTTGAAGTATTTCCAACTTGTTTTGCCATTTGGGCAATACACCAATCGTTATAGGCATACTCTAAGGTTTTTGAAACAGATGAATGACTTAAATCGTCTGGAACATATTTGTAATCGATATATTCTCCTAATCCATCAAAATATCTAACATTTGCCGTATTTACTGATGCTTGTAAAGCGCGTTCATGGCTAAAATCACCTACGTTTTTTGCCATTGCATCAGCAATCACTGAGGTAGCATGATAGCCAATCATACACCAATTCTCATTAGCATAATGCGACCAAATAGGTAGCATGTTATGAACACTTTCATCGTGATGAGCTAACATGCTTTTTATCATGTCATTGTTGCGTTCAGGTTGTGTGATGTTAAACAAAGGATGTAGCGCGCGATACGTATCCCAAAGTGAAAAAATAGTGTAATTGGTAAACCCTTCTGATTGATGGATATTTTGATCTAGTCCACGATATTGTCCATCTACATCTTCGTATAAAATAGGAGATAGATTGGTATGGTACATGGCAGTGTAAAACGTTGTTCTATCGGCCTCTGTTAAAGTCTTTACTTCAATTTTAGAAAGTTCTTTATTCCATTTTTCTTTGGTTTCTTCTTTGGTTTTCGCAAAATCCCAATGTGGAATTTCAGCCTCCAAATTCTTCAATGCTCCAGCTGAACTTACTGGAGATAAGGCAAATTTGACATTGATTTTTTCACCTTCTTCTGTGTCAAAATTAAAGTAAGCACGAATATCCTTTCCTGCCATTTCTGGGAAATTTTCATCTTGCTTGAAGCGTCTGTAAAACCCATCGTATTTAATCTCATCGTATTTTTTGTGGCCATAGCTTTTAAAAGGTTTAGAAAACTGCATCGCAAAAAACACTTTTTTGGTTCTTGCCCAACCTTTAGTTTGTCTATATCCTGTAATAAGGGAATCATTTTCTACACGAATAAAGGTCCACACATTTTTATTGTCGTGATGATACACGTTGTAAACCAAATCTAAAATAATGTGTGCATCATCAGATTCCGGAAAGGTATATTGATGAAATCCTACGCGTTCGCTTGCCGTTAATTCGGCTTTTATATTATAACTATCCAAATTTACTTTGTAATAACCTGGAGAGGCCTCTTCATTATCATGTGAAAATACAGAGTAAAAGCCTTTGTTACCTTGCTCTGTTTCTAATGGATCAAGTACCAAATTCCCAATAGTTGGCATAACTAGGAAATCTCCTAAATCGGAATGGCCTGTACCACTAAAATTGGTGTGTGCAAATCCAATTATAGTCGAATCACGATATTGATAACCTGCACAATACTCATAGGTTTCAGTATTATAACTACCATTTTCATTATGCATGACTTCAAAGTTGGTTTGCGGACTTAATTGTACCATTCCAAAAGGCGCTGTTGCACCTGGAAAAACATGTCCCATTTTACTGGTGCCTATGAATGGATTAACAAATTGCGTATAATCGGTTTCAGATGAATTTGTTATTATTTTTTCAACAGAAGCGGTTTCATTTTTGCAATTGAAAACAATTCCAAGTAATAGGATGAATGCAATTTTTTTATGCATGTTGAACAGATTTTTTTGAATTTCTATAACCAAACCAGAGTATGTATGAGTAACAGATGATAATAAAGAACAAAGCTGTTTTAAATCCTATTTGATCTGTTAAATAACCATACAGAGGTGGAATTAATGCGCCACCAACAATAGCTGTGCATAACAATCCGGAGCCTTTAGGCTTTAATTCGCCAATACCATCAATAGATAAAGTAAAAATGGTTGGGAACATAATGGAATTAAATAATCCTACTGCCAAAATACTCCACATACTCACCAAACCAGTTGTGCTAATAGAAATAAGAATCAAAAGAATAGCAATGGTTGCGAATATACCAAGGACTTTACCTGGCTTCATTATTCGTGTGAGATATGAGCCTACAAAACGTCCAATCATTGCTCCGGACCAATAGAAGGTCACAAATACGCCAACAATGGCTTTATTGTCATTTTCAGTTATACCTGAATTAAGAATACCTTCAGCAATAGATTTCATCAATCCATTTTCCTTAATGACGTCTACCAAATTCATATCTAAAAAGTAGTTCACTAAATAACTACCAATGGCAACTTCGGCACCTACGTAAAAGAAAATACCAAGCACACCGAGCATTAAATTTTTATTTTTAAAAGCTTCAGCATAGGTTCCTGTTTCGGTTTCGCTTATCATTTTTGGGAGCTTTGCAAAAAGAAAAACGACTGCAATGAGTCCAATAAACAAAGCCAATCCTAAAAAGGGCGTTTGTACCGCAGAAGCTTCGGAAGCTAAATAGCTGTCTTTTGCTATTTCGGTTAAAGCCGCAATTTCATCTTCGGTTTTTATGGTGTCACTCAAAATAAATAAAGCACCAACTGCAGGAGCAATGGCCGTTCCTAGGGAGTTGAAAGCTTGTGATAAGTTTAAACGGCTTGAAGCACCATCTTCACTACCTAAAACCGCCACAAACGGATTGGCAGCCACTTGTAAAATGGTCATACCTCCAGCTAAAATAAAATAAGCTAACATGAAAATTCCAAATACACGATAGGAGGCTGCAGGATAAAATAATAAACAACCAGCTGCCATCGTTAATAAACCAAGAATTATCCCTTTTTTGTACCCAATTTTAGATAAAATATAACTTGCTGGAATAGACAGCAAGAAATAGGCTCCAAAAAAAGCAAATTGGACTAAACCTGCTTGAAAGTAGGTTAGTGTAAATAGCTCACGCAATCGCGGAATTAAAGAATCGACTAAAACCGTTATAAATCCCCAAAGGAAGAATAGTGTGGTTAGCAGAATGAATGAGGAACGATAAGATTTTGGTTGGTTCATGTTTTTAATTTATTGTTATTTCATCTACAAACAACCAGCTTCTTCCATCATGTTCATAGCCTAAATGCCATTCAGGAAGTTGTCCTAATTTTTTTGCGATGAGTTTTACATAACGATACTTGCTATTTGATAGTTTAAATTCAACTTTTTTTATATCAACTTCATCAGATGGTGTAATCTCTTCAAATTTAAAGTTCCCAATGGATTTGAAATTTTTTCCATCCTTTGAAACTAGACATTCAACTTCAGTTGGATAAAATATCCATGAGCGTTGGTCCTTTAAAAAATTGACTGAAATGATATTGATTGGTTTCTCACTTCCCAAATCAACAGTCGCAACTATGTCTTCGTCAAAATAGCCTTGCCAAGTTCCAGTTCTAAAATCCCTTGCGCCAACGATGCCATCAATTAGTGCATCATCGCCGCCAGCATTATACTGGTTAGCGTATTCGGTTTCTAATGTAATAGAAATGTTTGGGTCTATTTTGTAAAATTGAGTGCTTATGGTAGAACTTTTGACGCCTTCCTTTTCAGAATAAACACTTAATGATGTAGGTTCAGAAATAGTAAAAGGTACTTCATACTTTCTATAATCATCTTCTCCGAGTTTGTAAAAAATAGTTGCGTTTTTGTCTACATTTTCAAGAACAACTTCTGTTTCGCCTTTAAAAGCTACATCACCTTTTGCAATAAAAGGCGCTGGAATAATTAAGTGGTCTTTGATTTCGGTTTTAGGCTCTTGACCTTCTTTAGTTCCCCAACTTGAAGGCGTATTTGTCATTTGAAATTCTAAGGTTCCGCCTTCAACAACTTCATTATGATATATGAATGTTCTTTCTAAAGGTTTTCCATTTAGAGTGGCACTTTCAATGTATTTATTCGAATCACTAATATTATGAGCCACAATAGTAAATTGCTGGTCATTTTCTAAGTTAATAGTAGCTTTAGGAAATAATGGTGTACCTATAATGTATTGGTTCGATGCAGGTGTAACGGAATAAAATCCCATAGAACTCAAAATATACCAAGCGCTCATTTGTCCGCAATCTTCATTTCCCGAAATTCCGTCAGGAGCATTTTGATACAATTCGGTTAAAATTTGATGAACACGCTCTTGTGTTTTGTGAGGCTTATTCACAAAATTGTATAGATAGGCCATGTGATGACTTGGCTCGTTACCATGCGCATATTGCCCAATTAAACCTGTTATATCTGCTTGGTCACGTCCAGAAGTTTCAGCTTCAGCAGTAAATAATTCATCTAGATTTTCTTCTAATTTATCCTTTCCTCCAAGCAAATCCATAAATCCTGAAATATCTTGAGGCACATAAAAACTATATTGCCATGAATTGGCTTCGGTATAATTAAAATTCACTTCGTAAGGGTCGAAAGGTGCAAACCAAGTATTTCTGAAACGACCTCTCATAAACTGTGAGGCTGGGTCAAAAATGTTTTTGTAATACTGTGCCCTTTCAGAGAAAGTTTTATAATCATCATCTTTGCCTAAATCTTTTGCCATTTGAGCAATGGTCCAATCATCGTAAGCGTATTCAAGGGTTTTAGACACCGACTCACTTTCAAATTCTACAGGAATATAACCAAGTGATTTATAAGACTCCAGACCTAATTTATCTTGATTAGCCGAGTGCTTCATGGCTTCAAAAGCTTTATCAATATCATAACCTCGTAATCCTTTTAAATAAGCATCTGCAATGACTGGGACTGCATGATAGCCAATCATACAACCTGTATAACAAGCTGATAAATCCCAAATAGGCATGATGCCACCTTCGTCATATTTTGCTAAAAACGTATTGATAAAATCATTCGTTCTGTCTTGTTCAATAATCGTATATAATGGATGTGCAGCTCTGTAGGTGTCCCAAAGTGAAAAGACTGTGTAGTAATCAAAATCTTTAGTTTCATGAATTTCTAAATCCATACCTCTATATCTGCCATCCACGTCTTGGTATAGATTTGGAGCAATACTCACATGATACATCGATGTGTAAAAGTTGGTTTTATAATCATCATTATCACTTTCAACCACAATTTTTTCGAGTTGTTGTTCCCAAATGTTTTGAGCTTCGGTTTTTACTTGTTCAAATGATTTTCCATCGAGTTCATCCCTTCGGTTTTTACGAGCACCTTCTTCATCAACAGGTGAAATACCAACTTTGATTTCAAGGATGTTACTTACTGAGGGGTCAAACTCAAAAGCTACTTTTACTTTTTTTCCTTCATTAACATCGTTGAGAAAAGTCATGTTTTTAAAGGGTCTCGAAAACTCCATATTGAAAAATAGATATTGATCTGTAGCCCAAGCTTTGGAATGTCTGTGCCCTCCAATTTCTGTGTTCGAATACATGTTTACTTTAGAGTCTAGTACTTCATCACGATGTTCTAAATCTAGTATCACAATTTGTTTAGAACCTTCTGAGAATTGGTATTTCTGAATACCACTTCTTTTTGAAACAGTGAGTTCAACACCAATTTGTGTGGAGTCTAGATACACTTTGTAGAAGCCAGGTTCTGCCACTTCATTGTCATGACTAAAATGAGCACGATAGCCTTTTTCCCCATCAGCACCATCATTGAAAATAACTTCGTTTGTTGGCATTAAGAGAATATCACCATAATCGGAAACTCCTGTGCCACTTAAATGTGTATGTGAGAAACCGTAAATGTAGCTATCGGAATAATGATAGCCTGAGCAACCATCCCATCCATCTAAACGTGTATCTGGAGAGAGTTGCATCATGGCAAAAGGCAAGGTTGCTCCTGGATAGGTATGACCATGGCCTCCTGTTCCTATGAATGGATTGACATAAGAGATAAGGTTTTTGTCTTTTTTTGCAGAAGGAATATTTGTTTTTTCTTGACAACTAGATAATATCAGGATAAAGCAGAGGGAGGAAAAAAATTGTTTCATTAGTGTTTTTTGAAATAGAAGTTGAAAGATAATAAAACTTAGCTAATCTTAAATAAAAAAAAGCAAGGTCAAAAAAGAATATTGGGTGTCAGTTGATAGAAAAAAATAATACTTTTAACTGTCATGTTTTCAGTTTGCAACTCTTTATGATCTGATATTGTTAATGTTTGCTAAAAGGGTTATTAAAAATAAGTTTTGGAGTTATTTTTGTACTGATAAGGAAAAGATAAAATGATAAAGTGGTTAATTTTTGTTGCAATCTATACAATAGTAGATTTTTATGCTTTTCAGGCAATTAAAACCGTAACAAAAAATAAATGGATACATTATTTTCATGTTTTGGTATCTATTATTGTTGTTGGAAACTTTATCTATCAATTTACACAAACTAGCGATGGGAGGGTTTTATCTCTAGAAAAAAGTTATGCTTTTGGGTTTTTATTAACGCTTTTGGCTTTAAAAATAGTCGTAGTACCTATTATGTTTAGTGAAGATATTTTTCGAAGTGTTTTAGCTATATATAATAAAGTGTTTTCTACAAACAAGAATTTTTATTTACCATCACGCCGAAAATTTATTAGTCAGCTAGCCTTAGGTCTTGCTGCTATACCATTTACATCGCTTTTATATGGAATGTATAAAGGTAAATACAATTTTAAAGTATTAAAATACACTTTATATTTTGAAGACTTACCTGAAGCTTTCGATGGTTATAAGATTACCCAAATAAGTGACCTTCACAGTGGTAGTTTTGATAATAAAGAAAAGGTTTCTTACGCTGTAGATTTAATTAATGAGCAACAATCGGACACTATTTTGTTTACTGGAGATATGGTTAATAATAAAGCTATCGAAATGCTGCCTTGGAAAGACACTTTTAAAAAGCTAAAGGCCACAGATGGTATTTATTCAGTTTTAGGAAATCATGATTATGGTGATTATGTAGATTGGGATTCAGCCGAAAAAAAGCAGCAAAATTTAGAAGACTTAAGAAACATTCAAAAAGATATAGGGTTTGATTTAATGCTTAATGAAAGTCGATTCATTGAAAAAAACGGACAACGAATTGCGATTGTTGGGGTCGAGAACTGGGGGAAAGGATTTAAACAAAAAGGCGATTTAAAGAAAGCAAGTGAAGGAGTAGATAGTCATGATTTTAAAATATTAATGAGTCATGACCCTTCGCATTGGGAACATCAAGTTATAGATGACGATTATCATTATCATTTAACCTTAAGTGGTCATACGCATGGTATGCAATTTGGTATTGAAATCCCAGGATGGATTAAGTGGAGTCCAGTAAAATGGCGTTATAAATATTGGGCTGGAATTTATAAAGAAGCAGGTCAATATATTAATGTAAATAGAGGGTTTGGAGTTTTGGCATATCCTGGACGTGTTGGTATTTGGCCAGAAATAACAGTAATAGAGTTAAAAAGGGGTGTAAATAATGTGTAATTGTACGGAAATATTATATTTACTACGAAAATACTTATTTTTATAAATAAGTAAGAGTGAACTTAATAGAATGCTTGATTTAAAGCATAGTATAAAAAAAATACGTAGGTTTGTATAAGCACATTTGATTTAAAACTTTAAAGTATGTCAAAGTTTGGTGAATTAATAGATGTAAATATTCCAGTTTTGTTAGATTTTTTTACAGAATGGAATGAGCAATCTGTATCAATGCATGCAGTTTTACGTGACGTAGCTGCTGCTTTAGGAGATAAAGCCAAGGTTATTAAAATTGATGTTGAAAAAAATCAAGACCTTGCAGACGCTTTACGTATTAAGGGATTGCCAACCTTAATTATTTACAAAGATGGTGAGATGAAATGGCGTCAAAGTGGCGAGCAAGATGCCAATACTTTAATAGGTCTTATCCAGGAATACGTTTAAACGTAAATCCCTTTTCTGTAAAATATTCTAATATTTTTGGAAGTATATATTTCATGTTTTTAGAAGCTTTAACACTATCATGTAATACAATAATACTTCCTGATTTAGCATGATTTACAACGTTTTTTAAACATATTTCTTCAGTTAGAGAATTATCCCAATCTATCGAAAGCACATTCCACATAACAATTTTATACGCTTGCTCTTGAAGCTTATTTATTTGTTTTGGATGTATTTGTCCATAAGGAGGTCTAAATAGTTTTTCGCTTTTATAATTCTGTGTTTTAAAGGCTTTCTCGCAAAGAACAATTTCATCAAGATAATCCTTAGTTTTTGTTTTCCATCCTTTTACATGATTATAAGTGTGGTTTCCTATACCATGACCATCTTTAACTATTTGTTGAAATATATTAGAATGTTGTTCTACATTTTTTCCAATACAAAAAAATGTTGCTTTTGCGTTAAACTGTTTTAATGTCTCCAATACCCAATGAGTGATTTCTGGTGTTGGACCATCATCAAAGGTTAAATACATATCCTTTTTTGATGTGGATATGTTCCAAGTCAATGTTGGGAAAAGTGCCTTAACAACCTTGGGAGTTGTTATTGGAGTAAAGTTCATTTATTCATTACTATCAATAGGAACAATGGTTGTATCTGTTGGGATATCTGCGTCTTGTCTGTCAAACTCTTCAGTTTCACCAGTAAATAATCTAATAAAGTTATTATACTTTTGCATTTCAGCTTCTACAAATGCTTGTTCTTCGTATCGCATTAACACATCTATTAATCCCCTATATCTAGCTATATCAGTAGATATTTCATCAATATATTGCGTTTGTTTTTCTTGAGATAAAGCACTAAAATAAGTTAAGCTTTCTTGATATTTGATGGAGACATCTTTGTATAATTGTCGCCCTTTATCATTAGCTTCAACTTCATAATAAGCACTAATAAATGGTTCGAGCAATGTGTAAAAACCAAACTCATCCACAGGCATTTTTTCCATAGCTAAATCTGCAATCTCTTCAGCTTTTTCTAATTCATCTTCATTAATAAGTGCTTCAATTAAACGTGCTAAATTACCACGATAAGAAATTCCATTTTTTCTTGTCTCAACATCATGGTAAATATCTTCTCCACTATTTCCCCAGCCCCAGTTTTTTACTTGTTCATACATTAAATCTGGATCAACTCGTCCCATATCAAAAGGATTAGCTCTATCAACAG
The DNA here is from genome assembly GCF_039954625.1 of Pontimicrobium sp. SW4. NCBI lineage: Bacteria > Pseudomonadati > Bacteroidota > Flavobacteriia > Flavobacteriales > Flavobacteriaceae > Pontimicrobium > Pontimicrobium maritimum. Next base: position 2,843,722 of record NZ_CP157199.1, on the reverse strand, counting down.
GGGTTTTTATAGGGACTAATTTATAGCATAGTCCATCTAGCTGTAAATAGTCTTTCATCCAAATATAATCGTCATCACCAAAAGCACCACCTGTAAAATATATTGGACGTTCCCAATTGTTGTTGGCGACAATATCCAACATTAATAAGCGATTTTTATATAAGGCATTTCCAGTGATTGTTAAATCAATATACGGCACAATCTCGTCAGCGTCTTTAGGTTTTACAATGCCATTTTTTAGTACAGATTCCTTATCAACAGGAACTCTTAAGTGTCTTGTTGGGAGATAATTGGCTTCTAGATCTTGTGAGCGCATGATACTAGTATCCCAACCATCCTGTTGGGCTACATATTTGAATTTAGCTTTTGCATTATCACTGGTCACAAAATTTAAAGCTTCTTTTATATTTAATGACACCGAATCAGGAAGTTTTTGCTCTATTCTTAATGCATCTCTTGTTCCATATTTGTATTGGTCATGTGTTAATTGTGATGGAATAGGATCACTCTCGTAAGCTTTACGCTTCATTTGGTCTATATACCAATCTGTTTGAAACAAACTTGTATTCACGACTCTTACGTCCGTTCGTACGCCTTCAATTTCTTGTAAATACCATAACGGAAACGAATCATTATCACCAATACTAAATAAAATAGCATTTGGGGCGCAGGATTCCAGATATTTACGAGCCATTGAGTTTGCCGTTTCTTTTCCAGAACGATCATGGTCGTCCCAATTGTTTGCTGCTAAAATACCTGGTACTAAAATCAAGCATATTAAAGTTACAGCTGGTGCTAAAAGCTTATGTTTTGTGAATTTTGAAAGTAGATCGTAAAAAGCATAAGCTCCAAAACCAATCCATATAGCAAATACATAAAAAGATCCAACAACTGAGTAATCTCTTTCTCGAGGTTCAAATGGTCGAACATTTGTATAAACCTGGATAGCTAGTCCCGTAAACAGGAAAAAAACCAACATAATCCAGAATAATTTTTTATCGGAATTAAACATAAAGAATAAACCAATTAATCCTAAAATTAATGGTAAGAAGTAATAGGTGTTTCTCCCTTTATTATTTAAGACGTCACTTGGCAGATTATCTTGAGACATACCAAGATGGATTTCATCAATAAAATTGATGCCACTAATCCAATTACCGTGCATATCATATTTTCCTTGGATGTCATCTTGTCTTCCAGTAAAATTCCACATAAAATAACGCCAATACATGTAGCCTAATTGATATTCAAGCATATAGGCAATATTATTTAATAAGGATGGCTTTTCTATATCAAGGAGTTGCTGACCATATTGACTTAAAAACTGTGAGTATTGTTCATAATCGATTTCTCCATTTTGCACTCTCGATCTAAAATCATTTACCAAAGCTCTTACTTCATTACTCATCTGGTATTCAGGCTTTATTTTAAAGTCCAAAAACCCTGTATACATCATATAGTTTTCGGCATGTTCGCCGCTCCACATTCTAGGTAATATAGATGCATGTTCGGAATTGAAATTATAAGTAGCATTTTTATAATTATTTACAATCACGTATTTCCCCTTTTCTAAGTCTTTTTCATATTTAGGCTTATCGTCGCGATAAGGATTATTTTCGTCTTGTCCTGAATATTGCTCAGTAAACTGGGGACCATAAAACAAGTATGTTTTTGGATATTGTTCTAAGTTATAATAAGCTAGTAATTCTCTTGCGCTAGAAGGATTATTTTCATTAATAACAACATTGGCGTTAGCTCTAATTGGTAACATTAACCATGATGAAAAACCTAATATTACAAACGTTAAACATAAAATAGCTGTATTTATATGTTTGTACTGTTTTCTACGTGTATAGTTTAATCCATAGTATATAGCAGCTACAATTAATAGTCCTGCGATAATTGAACCAGAATTAAATGGTAGGCCAATACTATTCACAAAAAATATTTCTAAGGCACTAAAAAAGCGCAAAATATTTGGTGCCAACAACTTAAATATAAACAACAAAATAGCGACTACAGTTACATTTGCTAGTATGAAGTTCTTTATAGTAATTGTTTTATAATTTTTAAAGAAGTAAATAAGTCCAATAGCAGGTATAGTCAGTAAGCCCATAAAATGAACTCCAAATGATAAACCAACAATAAATGATATTAAAACAAGCCATCTATTCCCTCTAGGCTTATGCATATCTTGTTCCCAACGAAGACCTAAATAAAACATTAATGCCATAATCATAGTTGCCATGGCATATACTTCGGTTTCTACAGCGTTAAACCAAAAAGAATCTGTAAACGTAAATGCAATACTACCAACCAATGAAGCTCCAAGTATAGCTTGCCCTTGACTTAAAGACATGGTGTTGTTTTTAACAACTACTTTTTGTAGAAGTATCGATATAGACCAAAACATAAATGCAATAGTAAATGCACTTGCTGCAGCGCTCATCATATTAAGCATTAATCCAATTTGAGATGGCTCTAATGCAAATATTGAGAAAAAAGCTCCAAGCATTTGAAAAAAGGGCGCTCCAGGTGGATGACCAACTTGTAATTTTGACGAAGTCAGTATATATTCTCCAGCATCCCAGTAACTTACTGTGGGCTCTACGGTTAAACTAAACGTTATAAATGCTATTAAAAAAGCGATCCAACCTAAAATGGAATTCCATTTTTTGAAGCTGTTTTGTGTCATAATGGTTGTTTGTTACTAATGGCGAATTTAATAATAAAAATATTACACTAGGCTATTTTTAAGTAAACGTTAAGGGTTTCATATTATTTTCTTCTAAAAATACTTGTGCAAATAAAACTTTGTTATAAATTTGCAACCTCAAAATAAGAGAATGGCCTATGGTGTAACTGGCAACACGTCTGGTTTTGGTCCAGAAGAGTCTAGGTTCGAGCCCTAGTAGGCCAACAAAAATCCAACATTATGTTGGATTTTTTTGTTTCTAACAATGATCAGAACAAAGAATTAGCTTTTTGAGTAAATCGAGCAAAAACCCTTGTAAAAATCAATAATAATGTTGTATATTTGCAGCGTTGTAAGAAAAAAGAATAAATGAGGGGACGAGAAGTCCCCTCTTTTTATACTAAAAAATGTTCAAAGACACTGTTCAAACATTATTAAATGCTGCACTCGATGAAAGACAAGATTTGTTTTTATTGAGTTATGATATTTCAGAAGCAAACGCCATTAAGATAATTATTGATGGTGACAATGGGGTGCTTGTTGAAGATTGTATGTTTATTAGCAGAGCCATCGAGCATAATTTAGATAGAGAGGAACACGATTTTTCTTTAGAAGTGGCTTCGGCTGGAGCGACAACACCGTTAGGACATAAAAGACAATATAAAAAGAATATTGGCAGAACTCTAGAAGTGAAAACTAATGGAGAAAAATATGAAGGGGTTTTAAGTGAAGCTAATGAAGAAAACATTGTGCTTACATGGAAAGCCAGAGAGCCAAAAGCAGTAGGAAAAGGAAAAGTTACTGTAGAAAAAACAGTAGCATTACCTTATGAAAATATAACAGAAGCAAAAGTTAAGATAAAATTTTAATCCAGAATAATTATGGAAAATATTGCGTTAATTGAGTCATTTTCAGAATTTAAGGACGATAAACTAATAGACCGTGTCACCTTAATGGCGATTTTAGAAGATGTTTTTAGAAATGCATTAAAGAAAAAATTTGGTGATGATGATAATTTCGATATTATTATTAATCCAGATAAAGGCGATTTAGAAATTTGGAGAAATAGAATTGTGGTTGCAGATGGTGAAGTAGAAGAGCCAAATCAAGAAATTTCTTTAAGTGAAGCACGTAAAATTGAACCAGATTTTGAAGTTGGTGAAGATGTATCTGAAGAGGTAAAACTTATAGATTTAGGTCGTAGAGCTATTTTAGCATTACGTCAAAATTTAATTTCTAAAATTCATGAACATGATAATACGAATATCTATAAGCAATTTAAAGATCTAATAGGAGAAATTTATACTGCAGAGGTACATCATATTCGTCATAGAGCCATCATTTTATTAGATGATGAGGGCAACGAAATAATTTTACCTAAAGACAGGCAAATCCCATCAGATTTCTTTAGAAAAGGAGAAAATGTTAGAGGTGTTATTGAAAGTGTTGAGTTAAAAGGAAATAAGCCAGCAATTATTATGTCTAGAACTGCACCTATATTTTTAGAGAAATTGTTTGAGCAAGAAATTCCTGAAGTATTTGACGGTTTAATTACGGTTAAGAATGTTGTGAGAATCCCTGGTGAAAAAGCTAAAGTAGCAGTAGATTCTTATGATGACAGAATAGACCCAGTAGGTGCTTGTGTTGGTATGAAAGGCTCAAGAATACATGGGATTGTTAGAGAGTTAGGGAACGAAAATATAGACGTTATTAACTATACTAATAATTTACAACTATTTATTACAAGAGCTTTAAGTCCAGCTAGAATTACTTCAATCAAAATTGATGAAGAAACTAAACGAGCTGAGGTGATTTTAAAGCCAGAAGAAGTAAGTAAAGCAATTGGTAGAGGAGGACATAACATTAGATTAGCAGGTCAATTAACAGGTTATGAAATCGATGTATTTAGAGAAGGAGTAGAAGAAGATGTTGAATTATCTGAATTCTCTGATGAAATCGACCCATGGATTATTGAAGAATTAGCAAAAGTAGGCTTAGATACTGCAAAAAGTGTTCTAGAACAAGATGTGGATGATTTAGTAAAACGTACCGATCTTGAAGAAGAAACAATTAATGAAGTTGTTAGAATCCTGAAAGAAGAATTTGAAGAATAAAAAATTATTATATATTAGGTGTTTAAAGTAACAAGTCGTTAGTTTTTCATCAAATTTTGTAAGCGCAAAAACATAAACAGTTTTAGACTGTTTGATATTAAAGGCAATTTATGGCTGAAACAATTAGATTAAATAAAGTATTAAGGGAGTTAAATATCTCTATAGATCGTGCTGTTGATTTCTTAGAAACCAAAGGTATCGAAATAGAGAAACGTCCTACTACTAAAATTACTACAGAAGTATATGATATTCTTTCAGGAGAATTTCAAACCGATGCTAGTAAAAGAGTAGCCTCCAAAGAAGTAAGTGAAGCAAAACTTAAAGAAAAGGAAGCTTTGAGATTAGAGCGTGAGCGTGAAATCGAAGAAAAATTTCAAAAAGAGGAAGCTGCTAAAAAAGAAGTTGTAAAAGCTAAAAAAGTCCTTGAAGGACCTAAGCAAGTAGGTAAAATTGATTTAGAAAAACCTAAAAAAGTTGTTGAGGCTCCTAAAAAAGAGAAAACTGTTGAAGTTGAACCAGAAAAACCTGTTGCTGAAGAGAAGGCAAAAACCCCTGCTTCGAAAAAGGAATCTCCTAAAAAAGTAGAGGAAAAGGTTGAAGAGGTAAAAGAAGTTAAGGAAGTAAAAGAAGCAAAAAAAGTTACTCCAAAAGCTGAAGAAATTGAAGCACCTAAAGAAGAAAAGGTTGCTACTAAATATCAAAAACTTACTGGACCAAAACTTTCAGGTGATAAAATTGATTTATCTCAATTTAATAAACCAAAGAAAAAGAAAGAAGATAAAAAACCAGATGCTAAGTCAGCCGCAGACGCTAAAAAGAAACGTCGTCGTATTAGTAAGGTAGGTAATGGAAATGCTCCAGGAGGTCAAAGATCAGGATCGCAAAATAGAGGAGGAAATAAAGCTGGTGCAAAAGGGAGAGGAGGACAACGTCGTCCACAAGCAGTAAAAGAAGAGCCAAGTGCTGAAGAAGTACAAAAGCAAGTAAGAGAAACCTTAGAAAAGCTTCAAGGAAAATCTAGCAAAGGTAAAGGCGCAAAATATAGAAGAGAAAAAAGAGACCAGCATAGAGAGCAATCTGAAATTGATCAAAAAATTGAAGCTGCAGAAAGTAAAATTCTTAAAGTAACAGAGTTTGTAACCTCTAATGAAGTTGCTACGATGATGAATGTTTCTGTTACTGAAATTATTTCTGCATGTATGTCACTTGGTATGATGGTAACTATGAATCAACGTTTAGATGCAGAAACCTTATCGGTTGTTGCAGATGAATTTGGCTATGATGTTGAGTTTGTTACTTCCGATATTGAAGAATCTATTGAAGAAGTTGTAGATAAAGAAGAAGATTTATTACCAAGAGCTCCAATTGTAACAGTAATGGGACATGTTGATCATGGTAAAACATCGCTTTTAGATTATATACGTGAAGAAAATGTAATAGCAGGAGAATCAGGAGGAATCACACAGCACATTGGTGCCTATGGTGTAGAGTTATCTGGCGGTCAAAAAATCGCATTTTTAGATACGCCTGGTCACGAGGCCTTTACAGCAATGCGTGCTCGTGGAGCTCAAGTTACAGATATTGCAATTATTGTTGCAGCAGCAGATGATGATATTATGCCGCAAACAAAAGAAGCTATTGCTCACGCTCAAGCAGCAGGAGTTCCTATAGTTTTTGCCATAAACAAAATTGATAAACCAGATGCAAATCCAGAAAAAATAAAAGAAGGATTAGCACAAATGAACCTTTTGGTTGAAGATTGGGGAGGGAAAATTCAGTCACATGATATTTCGGCTAAAGTAGGAACTGGTGTTAAAGAATTATTAGAAAAAGTATTGCTTGAAGCTGAATTATTAGAGCTAAAAGCAAATCCAAATAAACCTGCACAAGGAACTGTAGTAGAGGCCTTTTTAGATAAAGGTAGAGGTTATGTGTCTACAATTTTAGTACAAGCTGGAACACTTCGAGTTGGAGATTATGTACTAGCTGGAAAAAATAGTGGAAAAGTAAAAGCAATGCATGACGAACGTGGAAATGATGTTGAAGCAGCTGGACCATCAACTCCAGTATCAATACTAGGGCTAGATGGAGCGCCACAAGCAGGTGATAAGTTTAATGTATTTGAAGATGAGCGTGAAGCAAAACAGATTGCAGCTAAACGTACTCAGCTTCAAAGAGAACAATCGGTTAGAACACAGCGCCATATTACACTTGATGAAATTGGACGTCGTATAGCATTAGGAGACTTTAAAGAACTTAACATTATCCTTAAAGGTGATGTGGATGGATCAGTTGAAGCATTAACAGATTCTTTCCAAAAATTATCGACCGAAGAGATTCAAGTGAATATCATACATAAAGGTGTTGGAGCAATTACAGAAAGTGATGTGTTATTAGCAACAGCATCAGATGCTATTATTATTGGGTTTAATGTTAGACCAATGGGTAATGCACGTCAAATAGCTGACAAGGAAGAAATCGATATCAGAATGTATTCTATTATTTATGATGCTATTAATGATCTTAAAGATGCTATGGAAGGTATGCTATCACCAGTATTTAAAGAAGAAATTACTGGGAATGCAGAAATAAGAGAAATCTTTAAAGTTTCCAAAATAGGAAGCATTGCAGGATGTATGGTAACTAATGGTAAAATATTCAGAAACTCTGGTGTGCGTTTAATTAGAGAAGGTGTTGTTATTTACACAGGCGAGTTAGCATCGCTTAAGAGATTTAAAGATGACGTTAAAGAAGTTTCTAAAGGTTACGATTGTGGTATGCAAATTAAAAACTATAACGACATTAAAGAAGGTGATGTTATAGAAGCATTCCAAGAAGTAGAAGTTAAAAAGAAATTAAAATAATCATATGTTTTTTGAGTAATCCAGTAAGTGGATTACATCGATACAAATTGAGATGTTAAAGAAAAAAGCGACCAATGAGGTCGCTTTTTTTATATGTATACTTTTAGTAAAAAAGGTGTTTTTGTTTAATTTTTAAGGTTAATAATAAAAGCATTTCTAAACTCTTTTTTAATTCTTAATAATGCACGATCCGCTTCTAGCCTAGTTTTAAAATTTCCAACCCAAATTTTGTAGTTTGGTGTTTGAAATTTCATGTCTGGATTCCAATCAGAAAATATTTGCTTAAACTCCATTTCAGCTTTATTCGCACCTTGACGATTACCGTTATAAATTTGAATTCTATAATTAACAAGCGTTCGGTTTACATCCTTTTTTAATCGTATTAGTGTTTCAATATCTTTGTCTTGATTTACCTTAACAACACCATCTTGAGCTTCAATAGTATTTGCGAATAATACTGAAAACAAGAAAGTTAGAATTAAATACTTATAACCTGTTTTTATCATCATTATTTTTATTTTGTACAAATGTAAAGTATATAAACTTAAACATTATTAATTTTATTATTTAGAATCCTTATAAATTACGCGTTAACACTTATCTAACATTTCTAAAATCGACTTTAAATGTTACTTTTGTCCGAGATTTTTATAACCGAATATTGTCTATTTGTATGAAAAAATCGTACCAAAGTATAGAAGGTAATTCAACTAACGATATGAAACAGGTGATAAACCGTAAACTAACCACAAAATTTCTACTTTTTGGGTTAATATTTTTACTAACATTCTCAACTTCTCTATTCGCTCAAGATGGAGATCCTGCAAAAGGAAAATCATTATTTAACACCAATTGTGCTGCTTGCCATAGTCTTGACAAAAAAATGACTGGGCCAGCATTACGTTTTGTTGAACAGAGATTGGCAGACGACGAAGGTTTAGATAGAGATTGGATTGCTGCATGGATTAGAAATAGTGCTGCAGTAGTAAAGTCTGGAGATGCTTACGGAAACAAGATATTCAATGAGTATGGCGGAGCAGCAATGACAGCGATGCCCCAATTAACAGATCAAGATATTAGTGATATTTTAGCATATACTGCTCAAGAAAAAGCTGTACCAACTGCGAGTACTGGAGCTGGAGTTGCTGGAGTGACAACACAATCTGAAGGAGGTATTTCTAATGATTTAATTCTCGGTGCATTAGCTATTTTATTTATGCTATTAGCTATTGGATTGATTATGGTTAACAAAACGCTTCGTCGTTTTGCTGAAGCAAACAATGTTGAAATTCCAGAATCGTCAAATAGAAAACCACTTTGGAAAGCATTTGTACAAAATCAATTTTTAATGTTGGTTGTTGCGATATTCTTTTTATTATCAAGTGCATATTTTGCTTATGGGTACTTTATGCAGCTAGGTGTAGATCAAGGATATCAGCCAGTACAGGAAATTCATTTTTCTCATAAAATCCACGCTGGAGACAATGGCGTAGACTGTAAATATTGTCACTCTTCTGCTAGAGTAAGTAAAACGTCAGGGATTCCATCACTAAATGTATGTATGAACTGTCACAAATCTGTGTATGAGTATACAGGAGAAACTACTGCTGAATACTCAAAAGAGTTTTATGATGGTGAGATTAAAAAGCTATATGCAGCTGTAGGTTGGGATGATGAGAATCAAGAATACACAGGAGAAACTCAAGCTGTAAAATGGACACGAGTACATAATCTTCCAGATTTTGCTTATTTCAATCACTCACAGCACGTTACTGTTGGTGATATAGAATGTCAAACATGTCATGGTCCAGTTGAGGAAATGGAAATAGTGTATCAATATTCGCCTTTAACTATGGGATGGTGTATTAACTGTCATAGAGAAACAAATGTGAAGGTTAAAGACAATGAGTATTATACAAAAATACACGAAGAGTTATCAAAAAAATATGGCGTAGACAAACTAACTGTTGCTCAACAAGGAGGGTTAGAATGTGGAAAATGTCATTACTAATAATAAAAGAAGTTAATTCAATTATAATATGTCATCAAACAAGAAATACTGGAAAAGTGTTGAAGAGCTAAATCAAGACAATAGCTCTATGGTTGAGGCGCTTAGGCATAAAGAGTTTGTGCAAGAGATTCCTGTAGATGAATTTTTAGGAGATAAAGAAACTCTTGAAACTTCTTCAACTACACGTCGTGATTTCTTAAAATATGTTGGTTTTAGTACTGCTGCTGCATCTTTAGCAGCTTGTGAAGGACCAGTAAGAAAATCGATTCCTTATGTAGTACAACCAGATCAAATTATTCCTGGCGTTGCTAATTATTATGCAAGTACGATTGCAAATGGCCATGATTTTGCAAGCGTTTTAGTAAAGACGCGAGAAGGACGACCAATAAAAATTGAAAACAATGATTTAGCTGCAACAAATGGTGGAGCTAATGCAAGAGTTAATGCATCAGTTTTAGATTTATATGACAGTTTAAGAGTTGGAGGACCAAAAAAGAATGGAGAAGATAGTTCTTGGACTGAGTTTGATGCTGATACTACTCAAGCATTGAATAGCGCTGTCGCATCTGGAAAAGACATTGTGTTATTAACACAAACGTTTGCAAGTCCTTCTACATCTAAATTAATTTCAGAGTTTAAAGAAAAATATGGTACTGTTCGTCATGTAGTTTACGATGCTATTTCAGAGTCGGCTGCAGTTGAGGCATATCATAACACATATGGAGAACGTGGTTTAGCTAATTACGATTTCTCTAAAGCTGCTACAATTGTTTCTATTGGTGCAGATTTCTTAGGAGATTGGCAAGGTGGTGGATTTGATTCAGCATATGCAAAAGGACGTATTCCAAATCACGGAAAAATGTCACGTCATATTCAGTTTGAATCTAATATGAGTTTAACTGGTGCAAATGCAGATAAACGTGTGCCATTAAAACCAAGCGAACAAAAAGTTGCTTTAGCTAAACTATATGGAAAGATTACAGGAAACGCTGTTTCAGGAAATCTTCCAGCTCATATAGATGAAGCTGTAAATGCAGCAGCTTCGGAGTTAAGTAAAGCAGGAAGTAATGGTGTTGTTGTTACAGGAATTCAAGATGTAAATGCACAAACTGTGGTGTTTGCAATTAACGAAGCTTTGGCAAGTAAAGCGTTTGATCCAAAAACGCCTATAAAAACAAGACTAGGGAATGACAAAGCAGTTGCTCAATTAGTAGCTGATATGAATGCTGGAAAAGTTGGAGCACTTATTATGAGTGGCGTAAATCCAATGTATACATTGCCAAATGCAGCAGAGTTTGAAGCTGGTTTAGCAAATGTTACTATGTCTGTGGCGTTCTCAATGAAAGAAGACGAAACATCTTCGTTAACAAGTTATATAGCTGCAGCACCTCACTATTTAGAATCTTGGGGAGATGTAGAACTTAAAAAAGGGCACTATGGTTTAACCCAACCAGCAATTCGTCCATTATTCGATACAAAACAATTTCAAGAAGCTTTATTAATGTGGAATGGTAATGACATGTCTTATCATGATTATATTAAGGATAATTGGAATACAAACATATTAAATGGTGGTTCTTGGAATCAAGCATTGCACGATGGTGTGTTTGTTGGAACTGGCTCGCAAGTAGAAGAAACTACAGATGATGCCAATGAAGATCAAATACTAATGGATGCAAGTGCTGCTGCAAGAGCATTAGCAACAGCATCTTCTTCTGGATTTGAATTAACATTATATTCAAAAACAGGAATGGGAGATGGTCAACAAGCTAATAACCCATGGTTGCAAGAGTTTCCAGACCCACTAACACGTTTAACGTGGGATAATTACTTAACTATTTCGGAAGCTGATGCTAAAGAATTAGGATTAAATCTTGATCCAAGTACATTCTTTAAACAAAGTCAACATGATGCTACAGGTGGTTTAAACGGAAAATATGCTAATGTAACTGCAAATGGAGTAACAGTAACAGCTCCAGTAATTATTCAACCAGGACAAGCAAAAGGAACTTTTGGATTATCATTTGGTTATGGTAGAACATTAGGAATGAAATCTGAAATGCAAACAGGTGTAAATGCGTATCCATTGTATGCAAATTTTAATCCTGTTCAAGAAGTAACAATAGAAGTAGCTGAAGGAAGACATGAGTTTGCTTCGGTACAACTACATAATACTTTAATGGGTCGTGGTGATATTATTAGAGAAACTTCTCTTGAAATATTCAACACAAAAGATAAAGATTATTATAACGCTGTCCCTGTTGTTTCTTTAAATCATGAAGAAACACCAGTTAACTCTTCTAGAGTTGATTTATGGGATGAATTTGATCGTTCTATCGGACATCATTTTAACTTATCTATTGACCTAAATGCCTGTACAGGTTGTGGTGCTTGTGTTATTGCATGTCATGCTGAGAACAATGTGCCAGTAGTTGGTAAAGAAGAAATTAGACGTAGTCGTGATATGCACTGGTTACGTATTGATAGATATTATTCATCGGAAGAATCATTTGATGGTGATAACGAAAAGAAAGACAACATTAAAGGCTTAAGTAGCTCATTAAGTAGTTTTGGCGAAATGGAATCTCCATCAGCTAATCCTCAAGTAGCATTCCAGCCAATTATGTGTCAGCATTGTAACCATGCACCTTGTGAAACTGTTTGCCCAGTAGCAGCAACATCACATGGTCGTCAAGGACAAAATCACATGGCTTATAACCGTTGTGTAGGTACACGTTACTGTGCTAACAACTGTCCATACAAAGTACGCCGTTTTAACTGGTTCTTGTATAATGAGAATGATGAGTTTGATTACCATATGAATGACGATTTAGGACGTATGGTAATTAACCCAGATGTTACTGTAAGATCTCGTGGAGTTATGGAGAAATGTTCTATGTGTATACAAATAACACAAAAAACAGTTCTTGATGCCAAACGAGATGGAAGAGAAGTTAAGCCAAACGAATTTAAAACAGCCTGTTCTGCAGCATGTAGTAATGGTGCAATGAAGTTTGGTGATATTAATAATAAAGAGAGCGATATAGCTGCTCTTAAGCATGATAAAAGAGCGTATCACTTATTGGAAGCTGTTGGTACTAAACCAAATGTGGTGTATCAAGTGAAAGTAAGAAATACGAACGAAGCATAAATAAATTAATTAAGAAACAATTATAAAAGGATTATGGCGTCTCATTACGAAGCACCTATTAGAAGACCTTTAGTTACAGGAGAAAAATCATATCACGATGTATCGGTAGATGTGGCTGCACCTGTTGAAGGAAAAGCAAATAAATCTTGGTGGATTGTATTTTCAATAGCACTTGTCGCTTTCCTTTGGGGAGTTGGCTGTATTATATACACAATTTCAACAGGAATCGGAACTTGGGGTCTAAACAAAACTGTTGGTTGGGCTTGGGATATTACTAACTTCGTTTGGTGGGTTGGTATTGGTCACGCAGGAACATTAATTTCTGCAGTACTTTTACTCTTCCGTCAAAAATGGAGAATGGCAATTAACCGTTCTGCTGAAGCAATGACGATATTCTCTGTTGTTCAAGCAGGTTTATTCCCAATCATTCACATGGGTCGTCCATGGTTAGGTTATTGGGTATTACCAATACCAAACCAATTCGGGTCACTTTGGGTTAACTTTAACTCACCGTTACTTTGGGATGTATTCGCAATTTCTACATATTTATCAGTGTCATTAGTGTTCTGGTGGACTGGTTTATTACCAGATTTTGCAATGATTCGTGATAGAGCAGTAAGACCTTTCCAAAAGAAAATTTACTCATTATTGAGTTTTGGTTGGTCTGGTCGCGCAAAAGATTGGCAACGTTTTGAAGAAGTATCTTTAGTACTTGCTGGTTTAGCAACACCTTTAGTACTTTCGGTACATACTATTGTATCATTTGACTTCGCAACGTCGGTAATTCCAGGTTGGCATACTACAATATTCCCTCCTTACTTCGTTGCAGGAGCTATTTTCTCAGGATTTGCTATGGTAAACACGCTTCTTATTATTATGAGAAAAGTGTGTAACCTTGAAGATTATATTACAGTACAACACATCGAGTTAATGAACATAGTGATCATGATTACTGGCTCTATTGTTGGGGTGGCTTATATTACTGAGTTATTCATTGCATGGTATTCAGGTGTTGAATATGAACAATATGCATTCTTAAACAGAGCAACAGGGCCTTATGCTTGGGCATATTGGGCGATGATGACCTGTAACGTGTTCTCTCCTCAGTTTATGTGGTTCAAGAAATTGCGTACAAGCATTATGTTCTCATTCTTCATCTCGATTGTAGTAAATATTGGAATGTGGTTTGAGCGTTTTGTAATTATTGTAACATCGTTACATAGAGATTATTTACCATCATCTTGGTCTATGTTCTCTCCTACGTTTGTTGATATTGGAATTTTTATCGGAACAATTGGATTCTTCTTTGTATTATTCTTATTATATGCTAGAACATTCCCAGTAATTGCGCAAGCGGAAGTGAAGACGATTTTAAAATCTTCGGGTGAGCGTTATAAAAAGATAAGAGAAGCTGGAGATAGTTTGGTTGGTACAGGAGCAGATGCAAGAACATCTGGAAAGACTGTTAAAGTTGAAGCAGCAAAAGTTGAAGTATCAGAAAGCGATAAATCTGAAATGACGAGCTCATTACTGGATAGTATTGGAACCTTCGACCTATCAACTCAAACAGCTGATGATTTAAAGGAAATAAGTGGTGTTGGACCTAAAATGGAAGAAGTACTTAACAGTATTGGTATTTACTCATTCCTTCAGGTTAGCAAAATGACGAAAAGAGAATATGACTTGTTAGACTCTATCACAGGTTCTTTCCCAGGAAGAGCAGAACGTGATGATTGGTCAGGACAAGCTAAAAAATTAATAAAATAAAAGTAGCATATGGAATCTTCAAAAGTAATTCACGCTATTTATACTGATGATGATGTGTTAATGTCGGCTGTAAAGAAAGTTAAAGCTGCGAAACATCATATAGAAGAAATATATACGCCTTTTCCTGTACATGGACTAGACAAAGCAATGGGATTAGCGCCAACGCGTCTTGCTATTACAGCATTTATGTATGGTTGTCTTGGTTTAATTGTATCTATTGTTATGATGAATTATATCATGATAGAGGATTGGCCACAAAATATTGGAGGTAAACCAAGCTTTAGTTATTTAGAGAATATGCCTGCATTTGTTCCAATTATGTTTGAGTTAACAGTATTTTTCTCTGCGCATTTAATGGTTATTACGTTTTATTTACGTAGTAGAATGTGGCCATTTAAAAAAGCTGAAAATCCAGACCCAAGAACTACTGACGATCATTTTTTAATGGAAATCCCTGTTCATGGAAATGAAAAGGAATTAGAATTATTCCTTGCAGGAACAGGAGCAGTAGAAATTAACATTGTAGATAAAGAAGCACATTAGTATGAAAGGCTTAGTTAAAATATTTGTATTAGCAATAATGGTAAGTTCGATAGTGTCTTGTAAAAACAACGAAACACCAAACTATCAGTTCTTTCCTAATATGTACACATCTCCAAGTTATGAAACTTATGGAGCTTATGAGATATTTCCAGGTGAACAATCTGCAATGCTTCCTGCTGAAGGAACCATTTCTAGAGGTCACTCAATATTCGATTATGGTAGCTCAACAGCAGAATATGATCGGGCTAAAGTAGAGTTAATGAGTCCATTAGATTCTACTCAAGTTGATCTTGTTAGAGGAAAAGAACTATATGATATTTACTGTGGTGTTTGCCACGGAGCTAAAGGAGATGGTCAAGGAAATCTTGTAAAAAGAGAGAAACTTGCTGGAATTCCATCGTATGATGATGTAAATAGAGCTATAAATGAAGGTAGTATTTACCATGTTATATACTATGGAAAGAATGCTATGGGATCTCACAAGAACCAATTGAAGGAAGAAGAGCGTTGGCAAGTTGCTGCTTACGTGATGAAATTAAAAGCAGATTTAGAAAAATAAGATTTAGATAAAGTTATATATCGATATGTATACCATTTCAAATAGATTAAAAATAGTTTCAGTAGCATTGATGCTTTTAGGAGCATTAGGATGGGGTTATTCTTATATGTCTTCACACGTTTCTGTTGAAGATGTTAAAACCATGTTAGCTGAAGAAGAGGCATCTCATGGTGGAGGTCACGAAGCAGTAGCAACAGAACAACATGCGCCAACTGCTGATACACATGGCGAAGAAGTATCTCATGATGCAGCTGTAGATCATGGTGATGAACATGCAGAGCATGTGATGCATCAAATACACAACAGACCTTACTCCGCATTATATGTAGCAGCATTCTTTTTCTTTATGATTGCTTTAGGTGTGTTGGCTTTTTATGGTATTCAATATGCATCTCAAGCGGGATGGTCGCCAGTGCTATTTAGAGTCATGGAAGGAATAACATATTATGTATTGCCTGGTGGTTTAATAGTTTTAGCTATAGCATTTTGGGCAGGAGATCATATATTTATTTGGATGGATCCAGAAGTAGTAGCTCACGATGAGTTAATTCAAGGAAAAGCAAGTTGGTTAAACAAGCCATGGTTCTTTATTCGTGGATTGATATTTCTTGGTGGATGGAGTTTGTATAGATATTTTTCTCGTAAATTTTCAATAGCTCAAGATAATGCTGATATTAATGATAATAGAAACTTTAAAAAGAATTTCCGTATTTCGGCTGCATTCTTGGTGTTCTATATCTATACAGAATCTATGATGTCTTGGGATTGGATTATGAGTGTAGACCCTCACTGGTTCTCTACATTATTTGGATGGTATGTATTTGCAAGTATGTTTGTAAGTGGCATTACAGTAATTGCATTAATTACTATGTACTTAAAATCTAAAGGCTTAATGGAGTTTGTAAATGATAGCCACATGCATGATTTGGCTAAATTCATGTTTGCTATTAGTATATTTTGGACTTATTTATGGTTCTCACAATTTATGTTGATTTGGTACGCCAATATCCCTGAAGAAGTAACATATTTTGTGACTAGAATTGAGGATTATAAATTGCCATTCTTTGGAATGCTAGCTTTAAACTTTATTTTCCCATTCTTAGTATTAATGAATAGCGATTACAAACGTATTCCATGGTTTATAGTTATGGCTGGTATTGCGATATTAGTTGGACATTATGTTGATGTTTATAACATGATTATGCCAGCAACAGTTGGTGACCGTTGGGGATTCGGATTAGCAGAATTTGGAGCTATATTCTTTTTCCTTGGATTGTTTATGCTAGTTGTATTCTATGCAATTTCAAAACAACCATTATTGGCAAAAGGAAATCCTTTTGTTAAGGAGAGTAAACAATTCCATTATTAATTATTAAAATAAAGACGAAGAATAACAATGACAGCTTTATTAACAATTATAGTTTTAGTATTTATTACAATAGCCATTTGGCAAATGGTAAAAATCTTTGATTTAGCAAATGCTAATAATGAGAACTCGCAGGTTGCCAATGACAAGGATAATAGAGTTAATGGATATTTAATGTTAGGTTTTTTAGCCTTCATTTACATCATCACAATTGTATGTGTTGTTAAATGGGGGGATTTACCATTAATGTCTAATTCAGCTTCAGAACATGGACCTCAAATAGATAATTTAATGATTATCTCAATGGTACTTATTTTTGTAGTGCAGACTATAACCCAGTTTTTATTACACTATTTTGCTTTTAAGTATAAAGGAGAAAAAGGTCGTAAAGCATTATTTTTTGCAGATAATGATAAATTAGAATTTATTTGGACAATCATTCCAGTTATTACGCTTGCTGGATTAATTATCTATGGACTATTTACGTGGTCAGATATTATGAACTTTGAGGAAGATGAAGACGCTTTAGTTGTTGAATTATATGCACAACAGTTTAACTGGAAAGCGAGATATGCTGGTGAAGATAATGTATTGGGTCAAGCCAATGTAAGATTAATTAATCTTGATAACGCTAATATTTTAGGTCTTGATGAATCAGATTTAAATGCTCAAGACGATATCATAACTACCGAATTACATTTACCAGTTGGTAGACAAGTAATATTTAAAATGCGTTCGCAAGATGTATTGCATTCTGCGTATATGCCTCACTTTAGAGCACAAATGAACTGTGTTCCTGGTATGATTACAGAATTTGCTTTTACACCTACAGTAACTACTGCTCAAATGAGACAGAACGCTGACATGGTTGAAAAAGTAGCAAACATTAATAAAATTAGAACTGAGAAGAGTAAAGATTTAGTTGCTAAAGGAGAAGAAGCATTAGACCCTTATGAGTTCGACTATCTTTTAA
The DNA here is from genome assembly GCF_039954625.1 of Pontimicrobium sp. SW4. Taxonomy (NCBI): domain Bacteria; kingdom Pseudomonadati; phylum Bacteroidota; class Flavobacteriia; order Flavobacteriales; family Flavobacteriaceae; genus Pontimicrobium; species Pontimicrobium maritimum. Next base: position 2,825,679 of record NZ_CP157199.1, on the reverse strand, counting down.
TTTGTAATAAAATTTGTGGGAAATCACATTATAATATGCAAATGAAAATAATTGTTGAGGAAGAAGAAGACTATAATGCTTGGATTAAAGAGCAACAAGTCTTTAAAAATTCATTAGTTCAAAATTAATTTTAATAAAAGAATAAAATAGATATAGATTATGTCAGCACACGCAGATACTCACGCTCACGAAGACGACCACGGACATCATCATAAAGAAACCTTTGTAACTAAATACATATTTAGTCAAGATCATAAAATGATTGCAAAGCAGTACCTTATAACTGGTACAATAATGGGAGTTGTTGGTGTAATTATGTCATTAATGATTCGTATGCAAATTGCATGGCCAGAAGAACCTAATGTTATTTTTGAAGCCTTATTAGGAAAATGGGCTCCAGGAGGTGTGATGGATGCTGATATGTATTTAGCACTGGTAACAATACACGGTACCATTATGGTATTTTTTGTATTAACAGCTGGTTTAAGTGGTACGTTTAGTAACCTCTTAATTCCGTTGCAAATTGGTGCACGAGATATGGCTTCTGGATTCCTTAACATGGTATCGTATTGGTTATTTTTCTTATCAAGTGTGGTAATGGTTATTTCATTGTTTGTAGAGGCAGGACCAGCAGCAGCAGGTTGGACAATTTATCCACCTTTAAGTGCATTACCAATGGCACAAGGAGGTTCAGGAATGGGTATGACCTTATGGTTAGTATCTATGGCTATATTTATTGCATCGTCACTATTAGGATCACTTAACTATATTGTTACAGTAATAAACTTACGTACAAAAGGAATGTCTATGACAAGACTACCTTTAACTATTTGGGCATTTTTTGTAACAGCTATTATTGGTGTAGTATCTTTCCCAGTATTATTATCTGCAGCGTTATTATTAATAATGGATAGAAGTTTTGGAACATCATTCTTCTTGTCAGATATATTTATACAAGGTGAAGTATTACACTACCAAGGAGGTTCTCCAGTATTGTTTGAGCACTTATTTTGGTTTTTAGGTCACCCAGAAGTTTATATTGTATTATTACCAGCATTAGGAATAACCTCAGAAATTATTGCAACAAATTCACGTAAACCAATTTTTGGTTATCGTGCTATGGTTGCTTCAATTTTAGCAATTGCATTCTTATCTACAATAGTTTGGGGACATCATATGTTTATTTCAGGAATGAATCCATTCTTAGGATCGGTATTTACATTTACAACATTGCTTATTGCAATTCCGTCTGCGGTAAAAGCATTTAACTATATAACGACACTCTGGAAAGGTAATCTCCAATTTAACCCAGCGATGCTATTCTCAATTGGATTAGTATCAACATTTATTACAGGAGGTTTAACAGGAATTATCTTAGGAGATAGCGCCTTAGATATTAATGTACACGACACATATTTTGTAGTAGCTCACTTCCACTTAGTAATGGGTATTTCTGCGCTTTATGGAATGTTTGCAGGAATCTATCATTGGTTCCCTAAAATGTTTGGTAGGATGCTTAATAAAAATTTGGGATACATACACTTTTGGGTAACAGCAGTCTGTGCGTATGGTGTGTTCTTCCCAATGCACTTCATTGGAATGGCTGGATTGCCAAGACGTTATTATACAAATAGTAATTTTCCATTATTTGATGATTTATCCAATGTAAATGTGATTATAACATTATTTGCTATTATTGGTGGAGCATTCCAATTAGTATTTTTATGGAACTTCTTTTATAGTATATTCTATGGTAAGAAAACGGTTCAAAATCCATGGAGATCTAACACGCTTGAATGGACAGCCCCAATAAAGCATATCCACGGAAATTGGGAAGGAGAAATACCTCATGTACACCGTTGGCCTTATGACTATAGTAAACCTGGACATGATGATGATTTCGTTCCTCAAAACATTCCTTTAAAAGAAGGAGAAGAAGAACTTCAACATTAAAATTCTCGCAACAGAGAACATCTCATAAAACAGATTTTATAATATTATAAAAGCCTTTCAATTATTGAAAGGCTTTTATTGTATATAAACTTGTAGGTTTAATCCTCTACTTTAATTAGATAAAATACATATAATATCGATAAAATGTAAAATAAATCAAAAAAATACGTTGAAATACAAAAAAATCAGTTAATTTGCATCCAAATAAAATTATTATGAGTAATAATATTCTATACAATATAGGAAAACACTCAGTTTTTAAGCTATTTATAAACAGTATTTTAATTTAACCAACTATGAAAACAAAAGTCTTATTTAGGAATGTTATAAAAACAGCTTCCTATATTATGGTATTTTTATTTACCACATATTCTGCTTTTGCTCAATGTCCAACAATTAGTAATCCCACACCAACAATATGTGATGCTTCGGGATACACTTTTGCAGATTTAAGTACTGACTATGCAATTGATGGCGGAAACGGAATAGTTTGGTATAACGTCCTTAGCGGAGGTAGTCCTTTTAATCCAAACCAATTAGTCGAAGAAGGTACTTATTTTGCTGATGACAATTCTGGAGCATGTGGAGTAAGAGCTTCAATAATTGTTGATTTTCAAGTAGATCCTTCTGGTCAAAATTTGGATCAAATTTACTGTAGTAACGAAAACCCAACAATTCAAACATATATAGATGATGTTTTACAACCACACATTCCTTCTGGAGGTTCTGTGGAAGTATATACAGATATAAATTTATCATCTCTAGCAAATAGCACAGATCCAATACCTAGTGGAGCAACAAACTTTTTTATAGTATTTGTTGACAATGGAGGTTGTAAAAGTCAAATAGAAATTGGGAGTACTGCAGTATTTGATGCACCAGCTGATCCTACTCCTGCAAGCCCACAAGATTTTTGTTCAGACACTAACCCAACAGTTGGAGATTTAGATCCAGGAACTACAGCAAGTTATAGTTGGTATGATAATCTTGATGGTTTTGGAGATCCAATATTACCAGCACTTTCATTATCAACACTTTTAATAGATGGTAATACTTACTACGTCCAGATTAATGATGTCTTTTGTGATAGTAACCCAGTACCTGTTACTGTAAACATTGACATTCCTTTTGATCCTGGCACTCCAGGTGCTTTAGAATATTGCGATGATAGCATACCTACTTCAGATTTTAATTTGTTTGATGAACTTGGCGGAACACCAGATACTAATGGAGCGTGGACTGGATCCTTACCGACTACAAACGGTCATTTAGGAACAGTTAATATAACAACATTAACTACACCAGGTAACCATGTGTTTACATATACAGTTCCTAGTAATGGAACTTGCCCAGAAAATACATCTACAGTTACAATCACAATTTATGAAACGTTTTCATCTGGAACACCATCAGCAGCTAACCCAGCTACTTTTTGTGTAATAGAACTGCCATCAGCCTTTGATTTATTTACCTTATTAGAGAATGAAGATCCTAATGGACAATGGACTCAAGGGACTTTAAGTACGGATCCTATAGTGACGACTCCAATAGATTTAACAGGATTTACACCAGGAACGTATAATTTTACATATACTCAAAATGTATTACCTAATCCTTGTCCTGAAGAATCTACAACAGTACAAGTTATTGTATTGCAAGACCCAAATGCAGGAATTGCAGTTAATCAAATATTTTGTGAAAATGATTTAGCAGCAAACTCACCTTTCGATTTATTCTTAGCCTTAGATGGTTCTCAAGATAATAATTCAGGGGTTTGGACAGATATAAATGATGCAGTAGTGTCTAATCCAATAGATATAACATCATTTACAGTAGGTGCAAGTCCTTATCAATTTACTTATACTATCACAAATGGTACTTGTGAAGACACAGAAACTATAACTATTACTGTAGAGCCTTCTCCAGAATCGGGAACAGCTAATCCAGCTGTTGAGTTTTGTGAAGGAGCTGCACCAACAAATTATAATTTATTTGATTTACTTACTGGAGAAGATCAAACAGGAACATGGTATATAGGCACAGATAATACGGGAACGGTAACAACTAATCCAATAGATTTATCTGGATTAACTGCGGCAACATATAATTTTACGTACGATGTAGATGCAATAGGATCATGTGATGATGAATTAGTTACGGTAACAATCATAATTAATCCATTACCAAACACTGGAACACCAACACCAGCTGTTTTTTGTGAAAATGATTTAGCTGCAAATTCACCATTAGATTTATTTGGACAGCTTTCAGGGAATGATTCTGGAGGGACTTGGACCGATGATGATTCTTCTGGAGCTTTAACAGGAAGCGACGTTGATTTAACAATATTAACCATTGGAACATATAACTATACATATAGTATTACAAATGGCAATGGATGTACAAATAGTAGTACAGTAGCAGTGATAATTGAAGACGCTCCAGAATCGGGAACAGTCAATACACCATTAGAATTTTGTATTGCTGATATTACTACTGCTCAAACTGTAAATTTATTTGACTTACTTGAAGGAGAAGACCAAACAGGAACTTGGAATGATGATGATACAACAGGAGCTTTATCTGGTAACTTAGTAACCATTGATGGTTTAACAACAGGAACCTATAATTTCACATTTGATGTTGATGCTATAGGCAGTTGTGATGATGTTTTAGTTACTGTAAGTATTATTATTAATGATACAGCTACTCCAACTGGAGCAATTACTCAGGAATTTTGCGATACCGCAACAGTAGCCAATTTAGTAGCTACAGGAACATCAATTCTTTGGTATGATGAAGCAACAGGTGGAGCTCCTCTAGACCCAACAACAGCACTAGTTGATGGGGAAATATATTATGCAACTCAAACAGATGCAACTACAGGTTGTGAATCTTCAGTAAGATTAGAAGTAACTGTGACTATTTTTCAAACACCAAGCTCAGGAAATCCAAATGCAACACCAATTGTTGTATGTAACGATAATAACAATGTTGATCTTTTCACTGGATTAGATGGTACGCAAGATGCTGGAGGCGTTTGGCAAGATACAGATGGTACTGGTGCTTTAACAGGAAACATTTTTGATGCAACAGCAGTTACAGCAGGAACTTACCAATTTACTTATTTTATTGCAGGATCTGCACCTTGTGTAGATGCCAGCACGATTATTACAGTTACAGTTGAAGAGCCTTATAATTCTGGTACAGACGCCACTCTTGATATTTGTAGTGATAATGGAACTGTAGATTTGTTTACACTAATAAGTCCAGCAGATGCAGGAGGAACCTGGTCACCAGCTTTGGCTAGTGGAACTGGAGTTTTTGATCCTTTAGTAGATCTATTGGTTGGAACAAGAACATATACTTATACATTGTCTAATGCTTGCGGAACTACTAGCAGTGATGTAGTGGTTACAGTAACTCAAGCACCAAACGCAGGAAGTGATAACTCTATAATAGCATGTGTTATTAATGGGAGTATCGATTTGTTTACACAATTAGGAGGTACACCAGATTCAGGAGGAACTTGGTCACCAGCGTTAGCTAGTGGGACAGGAGTTTTTGATCCTGATGTAGATGCTTCTGGAACATATACATATACAGTTGCTGCAACCACACCATGTAGTACAGATGCTAGTGCACAAGTTACAGTTACAGTAAGCGATATTTCAGCTCCAACTGTGTTAGATGCTAATCCAACCTTTTGTAGAGTAGATAATCCAACAGTTAATAGTTTAAATGCAAGTATTTCAGCAACTGGAACATTAACTTGGTATACCGATAATACACTTACAACGTCATTAAGTGGAACAGAAACTTTAATAGATGGTGAAGATTATTACGTAACCCAAACAAATGGTTCTGGCTGTGAATCTTCAGAAAGTGATTTTGTTGTAGCAACTGTAAACGATGCTCCAACGCCAACACTTATTAATCCAAATATGGAATATTGCATTAATGATAGCCCAACTATTAGCGATTTAACATTAAATATTGCAGAGTATAATGCATCATCAAACAATATAATTTGGTATGATGCTGCTACGAACGGAACAGTATTAAGCGCAGGAACATTACTTGTAAATGCTACAACATACTATGCAGTAATAGTCGACCAATTAACTGGCTGCGAAAGTAGTATTAGATTAGCAGTTGTGCCTGATCTTTCAGCTTGCGGTAAGCTAGTATTACCAGACGGATTTTCACCAAATGGAGATGGTGTTAACGAAACATTTAACATTGATAATTTAGATGTTATATATCCAAATTTTGTAATGGAAATTTATAACAGATACGGAAATCTTATTTATAAAGGAAATGCATCAACACCTCATTTTAATGGTAAATCTAATGTTTCTGGAGCATCAGGAAAAGAGTTGCCAGTAGGAGTGTACTATTATATTTTCAATTTTAACGATGGTGAAAATAAACCTGAACAAGGGCGATTATACCTAAGCAGATAATTTGTTGACAACACACAATTTTAGAAAAATGAAACAATCAAAAATATACCATAGAATAGCGACTTTAGTTTGTTTGACATTATTGTCCATACAAAGTCAAGCACAACAAGACCCTCAGTTTACTCATTATATGTATAACATGAGTGTTATTAACCCAGCTTATGCCACTGCAACTGAAGATATTTTAAACATTGGAGGTATTTATAGAACACAATGGGTTGGTATGGAAGGAGCGCCTAAAACAGCAAGCTTTTTTGCACACACACCAATTAACGAAAAGATAGAGTTAGGCATTTCGTTTACCAACGATAATATTGGAGATGTTGTTAATGAGAATAACATATATGCCGATTTTGCATATGTGTTGCCTGTAGGCTTAGAAAGCAAGCTATCATTAGGTATTAAAGCAGGTTTTACTTTCTTTAATGCAAATTTCGATGGCTTTATATTAAACTCTGGTAATACATCAACAGACATTGCTTTTAATGAAAACATAAATAAGACGTTTCCTAACATTGGAATTGGAGCCTTTTATTTTACAGATAATTATTACTTAGGTTTATCGGCACCAAATATGTTAACGACAACACATTTAGAGTCGGAAAATGGAATTAAATCTACAGGTGTACAAGACATACATTACTTTTTAACAGGTGGATATGTTTTTGATATTAATGAAGATTTAAAATTTAAGCCAGCATTTATGGCAAAAGGCGTTAAAGGAGCTCCTTTGGCAATAGATATAACAGCTAACGTTTTAATTAATAAAAAACTAGAAGCAGGATTAGGGTATCGTTTAGACGATGCCATTAGTGCCTTAGTTAATTTTAGAGTTTCTCCCGATTTAAGGATAGGTTACTCATACGATTTTACAACATCTAACTTAGGAAGCTTTAATTCTGGTTCACATGAAATATTCATCTTATTTGATGTTGATTTATTTGGACTTAAAGGTGGTTACGACCGCTCACCAAGATTCTTCTAATCTTTAACGAAACAACCATGAAAACACAAAAATATATTCTTGTTTGCCTTTTATTAGTTAGTGGAATAACAATGGCACAAAACGCAAACCTAAAAAGAGCCAATAAACTTTTTGAAATGAAAGCTTATGTTGAAGCAGCCGAAATTTATGAAACAAAAGAACGTTCACAAACTGTGCTTCAAAATTTGGCAGATAGTTATTACTATAATACGTCTTTACAAAAAGCCATTAAAACGTATCGTGAGCTATTTGTAACTTATGGAGACTCTATAGATATTGAGCTGCATTTTCGATATGCACAAGCCTTAAAAGGAGTTAAAAATTATAAAGAAGCCGATGTTCATTTAAGCAGATATTATAACAAAAGAATGAACACTCAAGCTTTTATTGAAAAAACAGAAAAAACAACACCTCATACATTTAACCTAAAGGAAATTGAAAATAAAGGCTCTAGTAGTGATTTCGGATTGTCATTTTATGGTGACGATAAAGTAGTTTTTGCGTCTTCTAGAAATAGCAATAATCCATCGTATGCTTGGAACAACTTACCTTACTTAGACTTGTATAGTGCTAACTTAACAGGTGATAATAGTTTAGAAAACATCACGCCTTTTTCGGATGCTATTAATACAGAATCTCACGAAAGTAACGCCACATTTAGTCGTGATGGTAAAACCATGTATTTTAATAGAACCAACAAGACACGCAATAAAACAGACGAAGAAAGGATTGCTCATATTAAAATTTACAAAGCAGAATTAGTTGATGGTAATTGGACAAATGTGACTGCATTACCATTCACATCAAACAAGTATAGTACAGAGCACCCTAGCCTTAGTAAAGATGGTAAAACACTTTATTTTGCTAGCGATATGCCTGGAGGTATGGGAGGTTTTGATATTTATAAAGTAGCAATTAATGACGATGGTACTTATGGGGATCCAGAAAACTTAGGAAAGAATATAAACACAAAGCATAGAGAGCAGTTTCCATTTATTAGCAATTTAGATGTTTTATACTTTTCATCGGATGATCATCAAGGATATGGTGGACTAGACGTATTTAGAAGTAATATGGTAAACGGTAATTTTGATAAGCCAGTAAATTTAGGAAGTACTATAAATAGTAGCTTAGATGATTTTGCCTATGTAATTAGAGAAAAAGATAACAAAGGTTATGTGTCTTCAAATAAAAGTGGGCATGATAGATTGTATGGTTTTGCTAGAGAAGAAAATATCCTTACCAAATATCTTGTAGAAGGAATTGTTCAAGACAAAAACAGTAAAGAATTATTATCAGGATCATTGGTAACATTATTTGATGAAACTGGAACTGTGATTCAAGATTCAATTGTTGGTAGTAAAGCAGATTACTTATTTAAGATTGAGCCAAATAAAAAATATACTATTCGTGGAACTAGAAAAGCCTATATTCCACAAGATGTTGAGTTTTCAACAGATAGTGAAGGAAAAGTTCAGCATAATATATACCTAACTCTAGAATCTTATGCAGATGCTGAAGAACGCATAAAAGAAAATGAAAAAGGAGAAGTGCAAATCGAGTTAGAGAAAATATATTTCGATTTCGATAAATCCAATATTCGTATAGATGCAGCAACAACATTAGATGTGTTAGTTGATTTAATGAATAAGTATCCAGACATGGAAGTTGAAGTGTCGGCTCATACAGATGCTCGTGGTAAAGATCAATATAATTTAGAACTATCTAAAAAACGTGCCGCTTCAACTTTAGAATATCTAGTTAGTAAAGGAATTGACAGAAGCCGTTTAAAAAGTATAGGTTATGGAGAAATGCAACCACTAAACAAATGTGATAAAGAAGGCATTTGCGAAGATGAAGAATACGATATAAATAGACGTTGCGAATTTACAATTTTGAACTAGTTATATAAATCAGCCAATAATCTAAACTTATTTTTTTGATATTAGTATTGACAATCTTTATATAAATGAAGCGCTAGAGATTCATTATTTGAAAACTTAACGTTAGAAATTCTTGTTGTTAAAAAAATTAGAATAACCAAAACGTGAAATGAAATGATTGGCTGTTATAAATATATTATATTGCTGCCTTAAATTTTAAACCATATTAATCTAATGAATCAAAAATACGTCTATAATCTTTTAAAGATATTATTATTGACTACTGTCTTTTCAATAAACAATTTATTTGCTCAGCGAACACCTGTTGCTGGTTCGATACAAACATATAATAATGGGATTTCGTGGGGAACAAATGCGCAGCGATTGAGTGATGATAAAATTATAGTTTATTATAAAAATGCATCTAGTGGTTCAACTGGTGATGGATTTGCTGTCGTGGGTACTATCAGTGGCTCTACGATAAGTTGGGGATCCGCTTTAGAATTGGTTACAGATAATATCATTTATGCGAAAATTGTAACTCTTTCATCTGAAAAAGTGTTGTTTGTATATGAAGAAAATGCGACGCCAGACGTGTATAAATATAAAATGTTAACAATTTCAGGAACTACCATTACCGCTTCGTCCTCTGCTCAGCTTTCAAATACGGCGTACGATATTGGTTGGCAACGTTCATTACAAATGGTTGCACTTACTGAAAATCAAGTTGTTATTGCGATGGAAGCAAATATAGCAACTGACTCGTTAAAAGTTTTTACAGGAACAGTTTCAGGCAACACTATTTCTTGGGGGAACGAGGTAAATGTTGCATCAAATGTATCTAATGTGAGTCTAGTTAGAATGTCTGACATGAAATTTGCAATGGGTTATGAATGGAATGATGGAGCAATAAGTGGTGAAGGCATGCTTGTTGCAGGTACAGTAAATAGTAACGCAATTACGATGGGAACGCCGCAATCATTTGAATCAACGAGTATTATAGGTACAATCGGTTTAACATCATTAACAGAATCAAGTTTAGCTGTTATATTTGAAGATGATGGTGGTACTGATGAAGGACGATTATTTTACGCAACTTTATCAGGGACTACATTCACTATTCCAGGTTCGGAAACGAATTTTTATTCTGGTAAATCCATTGAAGATTTAAGTATGACCACGTTGTCTTCTACCGAAGTTGTTGTTGGGATAAACGGTCAAAGTACAACAACATCACATTATTTTACGGCATCACTTTTGGGCAATAATTTTACACTAGGGGCTGAAACAGAATTAATTTCTGGAAATGCAGATGAATTTCAAGTTGTTAGTATTAATGCAGATAAGTTTGTAGGCGTTTTTATTGACGATGATAATGTTAATGGTGTAACAGATGAACGTGGGGATGTAAAAGTTTTTACTCTCACTTCAACAACAAATCCAGAAATAAATATACAAGGAAATTCTACTGATATTGTATCAGGTGATTCTTCACCAAGCACAAGTGATTATACAGATTTCGGTACTGGTGCTAGTCTTTCTAAAACATTCACAATACAAAACACAGGTTCTGGGACACTCACTCTTGGCTCTAATGCTGTTTCAATTTCTGGAACAAATGCATCTGATTTTTCTGTGAGTACACAACCTGCAACAAGTGTTTCGGGGAGTAGTAGTACAACATTTACAATAGATTTTGCTTCAGGAGTAGCAAGTACACGAACAGCAGTTTTGCATATTAATAATGATGATATTCATGAATATAATTATCATTTTAGTATTCAAGCAGTTGGAGCTAGTGCAAGCGTGCCAATAGTAACAACAACAACAGCATCAAACATAAGTACAACGAGTGCAACGATAGGTGGAAATGTCACTTCAGATGGCGGAGATACTGTTTCAGAAAGAGGCGTTGTATATGCTATAACAAGTACAAATAATAACCCAACTATTGGTGGTATAGGAGTAACTAAAGATGATAACGCTTCTGGTATTGGAGCCTTTAGTGAGTCTATAACTGGATTAGCTGCAAGTACGCAATATTCTTATGCGGCATATGCTATAAATAACCAAGGTACAAGTTATGGAACTGTAAAGATGCTTATAACATCAGCATTAAGCGTTGATGATGAGTTTTTACAAAAATCAATTAATGTTTATCCAAATCCAGTAGTTGATGAGTTATATATAGATATTGAAAGTAGTATTGAAGTTGAAGATGTAAAAGTATATGATGTTTCAGGAAAACTATTAAGAACATTAACGTTAATAAATAAAAAAATCAATTTTTCTAATGTGTATAGTGGCCTATATTTTATAAAGGTTAGAACAAATCAAGGAAGTTTAACAAAAATTATCGTTAAAAAATAATAAAGAAACCAAGTTTGTTAGTATTAAAAAAATTTTAAATGTTTTTTTAAGATGAGATATAATATTGAAAAGCCTTTCTAATTTAGAAAGGCTTTTTTTATATAGAATTTTGCTTGAGTATCTTTATATTTACAAAAGAATTTAATAGGTTCTTTTTTGATATTGAGTTGTCATTCCTGCGCAGGCAGGAATCCACTTTAAAAACTGAATAAGTAATTAAAAATTAGATTCCCACTTTCGTGGGAAGTAAACATGAACGAAAACCTTAATCCATCCAGTGAGAATCTCTCTTCAGAAGAACATGATATAGAAAGAGCATTAAGGCCTTTATCCTTTGAAGATTTTGCAGGACAAGATCAAGTATTAGAGAATCTAAAAGTGTTTGTTCAAGCTTCTAATTTACGTGGTGATGCTTTAGATCATACGCTGTTTCATGGGCCTCCAGGGTTAGGAAAAACCACTTTAGCACATATTTTATCTAACGAACTAGACGTTAGTATTAAAGTAACTTCTGGACCAGTTTTGGACAAGCCAGGAGATTTAGCAGGCTTGTTAACGAATCTAGAAGAACGAGATGTATTGTTTATTGACGAAATCCATCGTTTAAGCCCAATAGTTGAAGAATATTTATATTCAGCCATGGAGGATTTTAAAATTGACATCATGATTGAAACTGGACCTAATGCTCGCTCGGTTCAAATAAATTTAAACCCTTTTACCTTAGTTGGTGCAACAACACGTTCAGGTTTGCTAACAGCACCAATGCGAGCACGTTTTGGAATTAGTAGCAGATTACAATATTACTCTACAGAGCTATTGTCAACCATTGTACAGCGAAGCGCACATATATTAAAAGTACCAATTTCTATGGAAGCAGCTATTGAAATTGCAGGTAGAAGTAGAGGTACACCAAGAATTGCCAATGCTTTACTAAGGCGTGTTAGAGATTTTGCTCAAATTAAAGGTAATGGGAAAATTGATATTGAGATTTCTAAGTACAGTTTGCAAGCCTTGAATGTAGATGCTCATGGCTTGGACGAAATGGATAATAAAATTCTAACCACAATAATCGATAAGTTTAAGGGAGGTCCAGTTGGTATTACAACCATAGCAACTGCTGTAAGCGAAAGTGCTGAAACTATTGAAGAAGTTTACGAACCATTTTTAATTCAACAAGGGTTTTTAATGCGTACACCTCGTGGTCGTGAAGTGACCGAACAGGCATACAAACATCTAGGAAAAATCAAAGGTGGGAATCAAGGGGGTTTATTTTAATATGAACGTCATTCTGAACTTGTTTCAGAATCTCAAAATATGACTACAAAACAAGAACATGCTTTACTAATTAAAACCGAAGCCAAACGCCTCGGTTTTTTGTCTTGTGGTATTAGTAAGGCTGAGTTTTTAGAAACAGAAGCTCCTCGATTAGAAAAGTGGCTTAACCATAATATGCATGGCCAAATGCAATACATGGAAAACCATTTTGACAAACGTTTAGACCCAACAAAACTAGTTGATGACTCTAAGAGTGTAGTGTCTTTATTATTAAACTATTTTCCTTCTGGAACTCAAAAAGATTCATCTGCTCCAAAAATTAGTAAATATGCATACGGAACAGATTACCATTTTGTGATTAAAGATAAACTGAAATCGCTTTTACATTTTATTCAAGATGAAATTGGCGAAGTTGATGGACGTGCATTTGTTGATTCTGCTCCTGTATTAGATAAAGCTTGGGCAGCAAAATCAGGTTTAGGTTGGATTGGTAAACATAGTAATTTACTAACGCAACAAGTAGGCTCTTTCTATTTTATTGCTGAGTTGATTATCGATTTAGAATTAGAGTACGATACTCCTGTTACTGATCATTGTGGTACTTGTACTGCCTGTATTGATGCTTGTCCTACACAAGCAATTACAGAGCCTTATGTGGTTGATGGAAGTAAATGTATTTCTTATTTTACCATTGAACTTAAAGAAAATATACCTTCAGAATTTAAAGGACAATTTGATGATTGGATGTTTGGTTGCGATGTCTGTCAAGATGTGTGTCCTTGGAATCGTTTTTCAAAACCACATAACGAACCGCTTTTTAATCCGCATCCAGAACTACTCGATATGACCAAAAAAGATTGGGAAGAAATTACTCAAGACACTTTCAATAAAGTATTTCAAAAATCTGCAGTAAAGCGTACAAAATATTCGGGACTAACTAGAAATATTAAATTTTTAAAAGATTAGGGCTATTAATTTCTACATCGTACCTTTGCCAGTTCATAGCAACTAACTATAATATGAGCAAGGAAAGTAAACGAAGAGAAGCTTTAATATATCACGCAAAACCAATCCCTGGAAAAATTAAAGTAGTACCAACCAAAAGGTACGCCACACAAAGAGATTTATCCTTAGCGTATTCACCTGGAGTAGCCGAACCTTGTTTAGAAATTGAAAAAGACAAAGCGAATGCTTATAAATATACAGCAAAAGGAAATTTAGTTGCTGTAATTTCAAACGGAACTGCTGTTTTAGGCTTAGGAAATATTGGTCCGGAAGCATCTAAACCAGTGATGGAAGGTAAAGGGCTGCTCTTTAAAATATTTGCTGATATAGATGTGTTTGATATTGAGGTTGATACAGAAAATGTTGAAGAGTTTATTCAAACTGTGAAAAATATAGCACCAACTTTTGGAGGTATTAACCTTGAAGATATTAAAGCTCCTGAAGCTTTTGAAATAGAAAGACGTTTAAAAGAAGAACTCAATATTCCTGTAATGCATGATGATCAACATGGGACAGCAATTATATCAGCTGCAGCCTTATTGAATGCTCTGGAAATCATTGAGAAAAATATTGAAGATATCAATATAGTTATAAGTGGCGCTGGAGCTGCTGCAATTTCTTGCACACGATTATATCAATCTTTCGGAGCCAAACGTGAAAATATTGTCATGCTAGATAGTAAAGGCGTTATTAGGAAAGATAGAGATAGCTTAACATCACAAAAAGCAGAGTTTGCTACTTTAAGAGATATTAGTACACTTGATGATGCCATGAAAAATGCAGATGTGTTTATTGGATTGTCTACGTCGGATATCGTATCACCTGAGATGCTTAAAACTATGGCGAAAGACCCAATAGTTTTTGCTATGGCAAACCCTGATCCTGAAATTGCCTATCAACTGGCCATAGATACTAGAGACGATATTATTATGGCAACTGGAAGAAGTGATCATCCTAATCAGGTAAATAATGTACTTGGGTTTCCTTTTATTTTTAGAGGCGCTTTAGATGTTAGATCTACTTCGATTAACGAAGAAATGAAGAAAGCTGCGGTTATTGCTTTGGCAGATTTAGCAAAAGAACCAGTACCAGAACAGGTAAATGTAGCTTATGGAGAAACACGTTTAACTTTTGGTAGAGATTATATTATTCCAAAACCGTTTGATCCAAGATTAATAGGTGTGGTTCCTCCTGCAGTTGCCAAAGCTGCAATGGATAGTGGAGTAGCTACTGAACCAATTGAAGATTGGGATAAATATGAAGAACATTTATTGCAACGATTAGGTGGTGATAATAAGTTGGTACGTTTATTACATAGTCGTGCTAAATTAAACCCTAAACGTGTTGTTTTTGCTGAAGCAGATCAATTAACTGTTTTAAAAGCAGCACAAATAGTTCATGAAGAAGGGATCGCTATTCCAATTTTATTAGGTCGTCGTGATAAAATTGAAAAATTAAAAGAAGAGATTGAATTTGATGCTGAAGTGACTATTATAGATCCAAAATCTGATGAACAGGAAGGTACAAAAAATGCCTATGCTGAAATTTATTGGGATCAACGCAAACGACGTGGAATTACACTTCATACTGCTAAAAAATTAATGCGTGAGCGTAATTACTATGCAGCAATGATGGTAAATGAAGGAGATGCTGATGCCCTTATTTCAGGTTTTTCTAGAAATTATCCAACTGTTGTAAAACCAATGCTAGAATTAATTGGTTTAGATAAAGGCGCTACCAGAATAGCAACAACAAATGTGTTAATGACTCAGAGAGGCCCTTTGTTTTTAAGTGATACTTCTATAAATATAGACCCCACCTCAAAAGACTTAGCTAAAATTGCCCAAATGACAGCCACAACAGTAAAAATGTTTGGATTAGAGCCAGTTATGGCAATGATTTCTTATTCTAACTTTGGGTCTTCCGATAACGAAAGAGCATCAAAAGTAAGACAAGCAGTGTCTTATTTGCACCGTTTTTATCCAAGTTTAATTGTTGATGGTGAATTTCAAACTGACTTTGCACTTAATAATGAAATGCGACAAGATATTTTTCCATTTTCAAAATTAGCTGGTAGAAAAGTTAACACCTTGATATTTCCTAATTTAGACTCAGCAAACATTACTTATAAACTTTTAAAGGAGCTGAATAAAGCAGAGAACATTGGACCCATTATGATGGGATTAAAGAAACCAGCACATATTTTACAGCTTGATGCAAGTGTCGATGAAATAGTGAATATGGCTGCAATTGCTGTTATTGATGCTCAAAAAAAGCAAAAAAGAGCGTAAAACTAGGGTTTGCGGTTAGATTATGTCGTTATAATGTATAATTATTTTATTACATTTGATGCGTAACTAAACCAAATCTATGATTACGCATATACAAGGTAAACTTGTTGAAAAAAATCCTACAGATGTTGTGATTGATTGTAATGGTGTTGGCTATATGCTAAATATATCTTTACATACATATTCTCAAATACCTAATCAAGAACATTTAAAGTTGTATACGCATCTTCAAGTAAAAGAAGATTCACATACATTATATGGGTTTTCATCGCTTGGTGAAAGACAAATTTTTAGACTGCTTATTTCTGTAAGCGGTATTGGAACAAGTACGGCACGAACCATGTTATCGTCCTTAACACCAAAACAAGTTAGGGAAGCTATTGCGCTTGAAGATGTGGCTTTAATCCAATCGGTTAAAGGTATTGGACTTAAAACAGCACAACGTGTTGTAATAGAGTTAAAGGATAAAGTTTTAAAAGCCTACGATATTGATGAAGGAATTACATTCCAAAACAATACTAATAAAGATGAAGCGTTATCAGCATTAGAAGTTCTTGGTTTTACCAAGAAGCAGTCTGAACGTGTTATAGATAAAATTGTTTCTAGTGACCAAGAAGCAAGTGTCGAAACTATTATAAAAGAAGCCTTAAAAAAATTATAATTGATTTGAAAGCCGCCAACATTAATTTTTATAAATCTACTAGAACATTCATGCTAACCAGCATGATGTTGCTTTTGTATATTGCCTCTTTTGCGCAACAAACTACAGTTAGAGATTCTACAAGCACCACTTTTTCGTTTAATAATTTATTATTACCTAATCCAGATAGTATTGTATCTAAGTATACCTATGACCCTTTAACCGATAGATATATTTTCAATCAAAGCTTAGGAAAGATAAACATTAATTATCCAATTATTCTAACGCCAGAAGAGTATAGGAAACTTGTGGCTCAAGAAAATTTGCGTAATTATTACAAAGAAAAAATAGATGCTTACGATGGTAAGAAAGCAGGTTTAGAAGATGCCAAAAAAAATTTAATTCCTGAGTTATATGTCGATTCCGATTTTTTTGAATCGGTTTTTGGAGGAAGTACCATTGAAGTGATTCCTCAAGGTTCGGTAGAAATGGATTTAGGGATTTTATATACAAAACAAGATAACCCATCATTTTCCCCAAGAAATAGGAGTAATTTCACTTTTGATTTTGACCAACGAATCGAACTAAGTTTACTTGGTAAGGTTGGTACAAGGCTACAAGTAACTGCAAATTACGATACACAATCAAGTTTTGATTTTCAAAACTTAATAAAATTAGAATACACGCCTACCGAAGATGACATTATTCAAAAAATTGAAGTAGGTAACGTGAGTATGCCATTAAATAGCTCACTTATTACTGGTGCACAAAGTTTATTTGGTGTAAAAACACAATTACAATTTGGAAAAACAACCATTACAGGAATTTTCTCTGAACAAAAATCACAAACAAGAACTGTGGTTGCACAAGGAGGTGGAACCTTACAAGATTTTGAGTTTTTTGGATTGGATTACGATGAGAATAGACACTTTTTCTTAGCGCAATACTTTAGAGATAATTATGATACTGCATTAGAAACCTATCCTCATATAAATTCACGTATTCAAATTACTAGAGTTGAGGTTTGGGTGACCAATCGTTCAAATCAAACAGACGATGTAAGAAATATTGTAGCATTGCAAGATTTAGGGGAGTCTAATCCAGCTAAAGTTGGATCTGCGGTAAATATAACTGCTGGACCAAATGCATATCCTAACAATGCAAACAATGCTTACGACCCTACTAATATTGGTGGTGGAGGTTCACAAATAACCAATGCTATTAGAGATATTGCAACGGTAGAATCTGGTATTTTAGTATCAGGAGTTAATGAAGGGTTTGATTATGGAAAGTTAGAAAATGCAAGAAAGCTTCAAGAAGGCTCAGAGTTTACACTTAATACGCAATTAGGATATGTATCATTAAATCAGCGCTTACAGAATGACGAGATACTAGCTGTTGCTTATCAATTTACAGTTGGTGACCAAGTTTATCAAGTTGGTGAATTTGCTAACGATGGTGTGACTGCGACAGATGTTACAACAGTAGGGACTAACACAGTTGTAACTAATAATAGTTTAATTCTTAAGATGCTTAAGAGTACTGTCACAAGTGTGGATCAACCCATTTGGGACTTAATGATGAAAAACATCTATAATACAGGTGCTTTTAATTTAGAAAGGGAAGATTTTAAATTAAATATTTTTTATACTGAGTCTTCACCTGTAAACTTTATTACACCTGTAGATGGAACACCATTTCCAACACCTGCGCCAACCGAAGATGCCTTACAAGAAACACCTTTATTAAGAGTGTTTAATTTAGATAAGTTAAATTATAATAATGATCCACAGTTTAATGGCGACGGGTTTTTCGATTTCGTTCCAGGAATTACGGTTATTCAGCAAAATGGAAAAATAATATTTACCAATGTAGAACCATTTGGTAAGTACTTATTTGATATTCTTGATATAGATAACAATCCAAGTGATAACGAGGCCGATTATAATGACCCAGCGCAATTTAACCCTAACCAAGCTAAATACGTTTACGATAAATTATATAAATCGACCAAAACAGCTGCCTTAGAAGACGGAGAAAAAAATAAGTTCCAGATAAAAGGACGCTATAAAGCTGGTGGAGGTGGCGGAATTCCAATTGGTGCGTTTAATGTTCCAAGAGGGTCAGTAAAAGTAACAGCTGGAGGGCGTGTTTTAGTAGAAGGTGTAGACTATACGGTTAATTATCAAATAGGAACAGTTCAAATTTTAGATCCTGCCTTACAAGCGTCTAATACACCTATTCAAGTGTCTGTTGAAAATAATGCGGTATTTGGTCAGCAAACAAAACGTTTTACTGGGATAAATGTAGAGCATCAGTTTAATGAAAATTTTGTGTTGGGAGCTACGTTTTTAAACTTAAATGAACGCCCAATTACTCAAAAAGCAAATTATGGAACAGAGCCAATAAATAATTCTATTTTTGGAATTAATGGAAATTTCTCAACTGAAGTACCTTTCTTAACAAGACTTGCAAATAAACTACCTAACATAGATACAGATGTACAATCTAATTTATCAATTAGAGGAGAATTTGCTTATTTATTACCAGGAGCACCCAAAGGATCAGATTTTCAAGGTGAAGCAACAACATATGTAGATGATTTTGAAGGCACACAAAATGCCATTGATTTATTATCGCCAATTTCTTGGAGTTTGTCTAGTAGACCAAAAGAATTAGGGCAATCTTATGTTGAAGGGCCAGAAGATGATAATGGAATTCAAAATGGTTTTGATAGAGCACTTTTAAACTGGTACTTTATTGATCCAGTTTTCTATGGTGGTCAAAGACCAAGTGGTATTAGTGATGATGATATGTCTAATTTGTATACGAGACGTATTTTTATAGATGAAATTTTCCCTCAGCAAGATATAGTACAAGGTCAGCCAACGGTCATTAATTCTTTAGACCTTGCTTATTATCCTTCTGAAAGAGGACCTTATAATTTCCAACCTGGAGCAGAAGATGGAATTTTAGACAATCCTCAAGATTCTTGGGCAGGAATTACACGACAGTTGACATCAACCGATTTTGAGCAAGCCAATGTTGAATATATTGAGTTTTGGCTACAAGATCCATTTTTAGATAACTTAACAAATCCAGGCGGTAAATTAACGTTAAACCTTGGTAATATTTCTGAAGATATTTTAAAAGATGGTAGAAAACAGTATGAAAATGGATTGCCAGAAAATGGTGATATAAGTTCATTACCACAAACTGTTTGGGGAAGTGTTACACCTCAAAACCAAGCATTAATTTATGCGTTTTCAACATTAGGGCAACAAAGAACGAATCAAGATGTTGGATTTGATGGTTATGATGATGCTGAAGAAGGAATAGCGTTCCCAGCGTTTTCAAGTTTAGAAGATCCTGCTAACGATAACTATACTTACTTTCTTAATACCACTGGTGACGTCTTTGAGCGTTATAAAAAGTATAATGGATTACAAGGAAACTCTCCTGATACTTTTACGCAAACTAATAGAGGCTCTACGACACAGCCAGATGTAGAAGATATTAATAGAGATAACACTATGAATACCATAGACAGTTATTTTGAATATGAATTAGATATTACACCAAGTGGTCTAGCTAACATAAACAATACACTAATTAGAGACAGAAAACAAGTTACTGTAACACTCCCTAATGGCGATTCAGAGCAAGTTCGATGGTATCAGTTTAGAATTCCATTAACAGCATACACAAATCAAATTGGAGGAATAACAGATTTTAGATCGATTCGTTTTATGCGTATGTATTTATCTGAGTTTTCTGAAAACACAGTGTTACGTTTTGGGTCTTTAGATTTAGTAAGAAGTGATTGGAGACGCTATCAACAATCTTTAGATGACGACCCAAATAACGATTCAGATGGTACAGAGTTTAATGTTGGAATTATAGGTATTCAAGAAAATGATGGTAGTTATGTATCTCCTCCAGGAGTAGAAAGAGAGCAGCTTAACAATAACAATACACTTCAAAGACAAAATGAGCAATCATTAGTTGTTAATACGTGTAAGCTAGAACCTGAAGATTCTAGAGCAGTATATAAAAATATTAATGTAGATATGCGTCAGTATAAAAAACTACGTATGTTTATTCATGCTGAAGAAGGTGCCGCTTTAGGATTACAAGATGGTGATGCTGTTGGATTTATTAGAATGGGTAACGATTTTACACAAAACTATTATCAAATTGAAATTCCATTAGCAGTTTCTGCAACGGGTTCAACGAGTGAATCAGAAGTTTGGAAGCCAGAAAACGAAATTAATTTACCAATAGAAGTTTTAGCAAAAATAAAAGCCCTAGGGATTTCGGCAGGAACTTTAGGTAATCTAGAACCAACATTCTATAATGTCATTGATGGTGTTTTAGACGAAACAGATGTTGCAGAATTTTCACCATATACTATTGGTCAGCAACGTGTGGCTATAAAGGGTAATCCAAATTTCGGAGATATTAGAACTTTAATGGTAGGTATTAAAAATTCACATACGCAATTAGAAAGTATTGATGTTTGTACTGAGGTTTGGTTCAATGAATTACGTTTATCTGATATGGATAATGAAGGAGGTTGGGCTGCTATTGCAAGTATGGATTCTAATATTGCAGACTTTATGGATGTTAGTGCTACAGGGAGACGTAGTACTACAGGTTTTGGGACAATAGAACAAGGTCCAAACCAAAGAAGTAGAGAAGACGTAAAGCAATATGATGTTGTTACTAATGTAAATTTAGGACAATTGTTACCTAAAAAATGGGGAGTACAAATTCCTTTTAACTATGGTCAAAGTGAAGAAATTGTCACACCAGAGTATGACCAACAATATAAAGATGTTAAGCTACAAGATAGATTGGACGCTGCTGCGACAAGCTCAGAAAGAGAAACTATTAGACAACAATCGGAAGATTATACCAAAAGACAGAGTATTAACTTTATTGGTATTAGGAAACAAAGAACAGGCGAAGCAAAGCCAAAATTTTACGATGTTGAAAACCTTACATTAAATTATTCGTACAATCAAGTAGAGCATAGGGATTTTGAAATTGAAAACTCTTTAAATCAAAATGTAAGAGTTGGAGCTAATTATAATTTTAGTTTTGATCCTATTAAAATTGAACCTTTCAAAAAGAACGATTCGCTTTTTAAAGGGAAATACTGGAAAATTTTAAAAGACTTTAATTTTAACTTATTACCATCTAGTATTACGGTAAATACCGACTTCATTAGACAATTTAATAAGCAAAAATTTAGAGATCTTGATTTAGGAGGTTCAAATATTGGGATTGAAGAATTATATAGAAGAAATTATACGTTCGATTTTCAATACAATATAAACTATAACCTTACAGATGCATTAAGTTTAAATTTCTCTGCATCTAATAATAATATTGTACGTAATTATTTTGTTGACGATAACCTAAATGGCGCCCAAGACCCAACAAAAGAAGTTTGGGATGGATTCTTTGATGTTGGAGATCCAAATAGACAATTTCAACAATTAGGAATTAATTATGAGTTGCCTTTAAACAAAATTCCAGCCTTAGATTTTTTAAGAGCTACTTACGCTTATACAGGAGATTTCTTATGGCAAAAAGGGTCAGATTTATATGGTAACTTAACCATTAATGGTTCGACTTACGATTTAGGGAATTCAGTATCCAATGCAAGTTCACATACGTTAAATACAACCTTAGATATGAATCGTTTGTATCGTTATGTAGGATTGACAAGAAAAAATACTGGATCAAGATCTGCAAAAGGAGTGCCACCAGGTGGTCAACCAACAGGAGCACAACCAGTAACACCTAAAAAGAATGGTCTAACCAATGCAGCAATAGACCTGTTAACCAGTATTAAGAGAATTCAAGTTAATTATACACAACGTAATGGAACTTTCTTACCTGGATATATGGAAACTCCAGGATTTATAGGAACCCTTAAGCCTACCTTTGGTTTTACTTTTGGTAGTCAAAGAGACATTAGATATCTAGCAGCAAAAAATGGATGGTTAACAGTGTTCCCTGAGTTTAATCAACAATACACAGAAGAAGAATCTAAAATATTAGATTTTTCGGCAGCGCTTGAACCAATGCAAGATTTAAAAATAGATCTTACTGGAGGACGAACCTATAATGAAAATTTAACTGAAAGTTTTAATGCAATCGATGGAGATAATGATGGCTTTAGTGATGGCTATAATCCGCTAATTAGAAATTCCTTTGGAAACTATAATATTTCAACATCTATGATTAAAACTGCTTTTGCTAGTAGTGACGAAAATGGCTCTGAAACGTTTGATAATTTTAGAGCAAATAGACTAGAAATAGCTCAAAGACTTGCAATTAAAGCAGGAGTAGATATTAATAATCCAGCAAATTTAGACGCAGAAGGATATCCTCTTGGGTTTGGTAAAAATAATCAAGCGGTATTGTTGCCAGCATTTTTATCGGCATATACAGGGAAGGATGCAGGGAAAGTTTCACTTGGAGCATTTAGAGATATTCCAATTCCAAACTGGACGTTAAAATATACTGGTTTAATGAAATTACCATGGTTTAAAAAACAATTTAAGCGATTTTCCATAACTCATGGGTATAATTCTGTATATACTATTAATCAATTTAGGTCAAACTTAGATTATAATGCTTTTGATCCAAATACTGATTATGCATCGCAAAATCCTAATGTTTTAGATCAATCTGGAAACTATAAAAATAAAACCTTGTTTAGCGCTGTAGCATTAACCGAAATGTTTAGTCCGCTAATTAAAGTTGATTTTGAAATGAAAAACTCGATGAAAATCCTAGCTGAAATTAAAAAGGATCGTCGATTATTTTTAAGTTTTGACAACAATTTATTGACTGAAATAAAAGGAAGCGAATATGTTTTTGGGTTAGGTTTTAGAATTAAAGACGTTAAAATAAACTCTAAGCTAGCAGGACCAAGAAATGTGATTAAGAGTGATCTTAATATGAAGGCAGATGTTTCAATTAGAGAAAATAAAACGATTATTCGATATCTAGATTTAGAAAATAATCAAGTAACCGCAGGACAAACTGTTTGGGGATTAAAATATACTGCCGATTATGCTTTTAGCAAGAACCTAACAGGAATTTTCTACTTTGATTATACATTCTCAGAATATGCTATTTCTACAGCATTTCCACAGACATCTATCCGTTCAGGATTAACTTTACGATATAACTTTGGAAATTAAATAAAAAACTAACATATTTACCAAAAATTTTATTTTTATGAATATTCCATCTGAATTAAAGTACACTAAAGACCACGAATGGGTAAGCATCGATGGAGATGTTGTAACCATTGGAATTACCGATTTTGCACAAAGCGAATTAGGAGATATTGTTTATGTTGAAGTAGAAACTGTTGATGAAACCCTTGATATTGAGGAAGTTTTTGGAACAGTAGAAGCTGTTAAAACAGTATCAGATTTGTTCTTACCTGTAACAGGAGAGATTATAGAATTTAATGAATCTCTAGAAGACGAACCAGAAAAGGTTAATACCGATCCTTATGGAGATGGTTGGATGATAAAAGTAAAATGTTCAGATACTTCAGAGTTTGACGCATTGCTTTCCGCCGACGATTACAAGGCTTTAATAGGTGCTTAATAAGCGAGTATTTCTTTTTTTAGCTGTAGTTTATACAATCGCTCTAGCTACAATATGCTTGATTAGAAATGATGGCTTACCATATTTTGGCACTAACTACGAAGATAAAATTTACCATTTAATCGCTTATGGGATATTTTGTTTTTTGTGGTATAAAGTATTAAATAATCAAAAAGTTAAGTACGCTATAGCTATAGCTTTTGCTATTTCAATTGTTTATGGTACAATTATTGAAGTATTACAAGGACAGTTAACAACAACTAGAGATGCTTCAATTGCAGATATTGCAGCAAATATAGTTGGAGCTACAATTATTTCTCTTATTTTAACAATTAGAAATAAAACAATCGTTAAAAATATATAAACCCTTGCTTTTTTAGCAAATTATTGGTTATTTTACCAATCTCGAAAAAAAATAATTATGGAACCTAAAAAGAATTTAAATGCTGATGTAAGAAGGAACAGCTCAATTTATTTTGCTGTTGGTCTTGCATTAATGTTATTAATTACTAATTATTCTATTAACTATAAGACTTATGACAAAGAAGCTATTGATATAGGTCAGTTAAATATGGATGAATTGGATGATGAAGAAATTCCAATCACTGAGCAAATTCAAACACCTCCACCTCCACCACCTCCACCAGCAGCGCCTGAAGTAATAGAGGTAGTAGAAGATGAAGAGGAAATTGAAGAAACTGTTATTGAGTCTACAGAAACAACTGAAGAAGAAGAAATTGTAGAAGTAGAAGAAGTAGTAGTAGAAGAAGTAGAAGAAGATATAGAGGTTCCTTTTGCAGTTATTGAAAACGTTCCAATTTTCCCAGGTTGTGAAAGTGGAAATAACGATGCAAAAAGAAAATGTATGTCTGATAAGATTTCAAAATTTGTAAGAGATAAATTTAATACAGATTTAGCTGGAGATTTAGGTTTATCAGGTAGACAGACGATACGTGTGATGTTTAAGATTGATAAAACAGGAACTGTAACTGGCGTAATGGCTAGAGCACCACACCCAAGGTTAGAGAAAGAAGCAGCGCGAGTAATTAACTCACTTCCTAAAATGAAACCAGGAAAGCAAAGAGGTAAAGCTGTAACAGTACCTTACTCGTTGCCAATTATATTCGCAGTTCAAGACTAAGAATAGAACGACATAAATTTTAAATCCCGCTACTTTTAAAGTAGCGGGATTTTTTTTGGTATGTTTCTTGTGAGTTTACCATAATATTAACATTTTAAAACAATAATTATGGAAACAAAAAAAAACCCGCGTGCAGATGTACGGAGAAACAGCTCTATCTATTTTGCTGTTGGTTTAGCTCTAATGCTTTTAGTTGCTAACTATTCTATTAACTACAAAACCTACGATAAGGAAGCTATTGATATAGCGATGTTATCTATGGGAGACTTAGATGACGAAGTAATTCCACAAACTGAGCACATCAAAACGCCGCCACCAGAAACGAAGCCACCAGTAATTCCTGATGTGATTGAGGAGGTAGAAGACGATGCAGATATTGAAGAGTCTGTTATAGATACATCTGAAAATAATGCAGAAGAACCAATTTTGAACGTCGAAGATGTTTTTGTGGATGAACCAGATGAAGATGTTGAAGTGCCATTTGCATTTATCGAAAATGTACCAGTTTTCCCTGGATGTGACGAAGGCGATAATAATGCTAAAAAAGCCTGCATGTCGCAAAAAATATCTAAACATGTACAAAAAAAGTTTAACGCTGACTTAGCCGAAGAATTAGGTTTGTCAGGTAAACAAACGATACGTGTTATGTTTAAAATAGACAAAACAGGAAACATTGTTGATGTACAATCTAGAGCACCTCACCCAAGATTAGAACAAGAAGCAGCGCGAGTAATTAATTTGCTTCCTAAAATGAAACCTGGTAGACAGCGTGGAGATGCTGTTACCGTATCATATTCGTTACCAATTATATTTCAAGTTCAAAACTAAGGATATAATTTGTTTAAAATTAAAACCCCATTACAATTGTAATGGGGTTTTTTTGGTATGCTTCTTGTGATTTACTCATAACATTAACATTTTAAAACAATAATTATGAATTTTTCAAAGAAAATTCACGAACTCGTTGGTCAGAACGAGCAAATCGTGAAAACATCACAGAAGCATGATGCAAATTTACAAAAAAACTCAACCCTCTACTTTCAGGTTGGGTTGATTTTAACACTTCTCGCAACTTATGGTTTGTTTGAAATGCAGTTTCAAATTAAATCAATTCCCGTAATTACTTATCCTGTTGATACTGATGATACAATTTATGTTAATTATGTCCCTAAGCCAACTCCAGAACCTGCTAAAGCAAAAAAAGTAGAGCCTGTTAGGAAAAAATTATTAGCAATAAGTTTTAAACCAATTGACAATAATTCTCCAACAAAAGAACCAACAAAAGATGTTGTTACCGAGCCAATTCCTCTTAGTAAACCAACAGTAAATAAAAAACCAGGCAAACCAGCACCAGCAGAAAAATCAACATATTCTATTATTGGTGTAGAACAGGTACCTATCTATCCAGGATGTGAAGATTTTCAAACTAATGATGAATTAAGAAACTGTATGTCAAAAAAAATTGGAAGATTAATTGGTCGGAAATTTGATTCTGATTTGATTAGTGAACTGGGTTTTAGTGATAAACAGAAAGTTTATGTACAGTTTACAATAGATGAACTTGGAAATGTTACCCAAGTGAAAGCGAGAGCGCCACATAAGAGGCTAGAAAATGAGGCAATTAAAGTAATACATAAAATCCCTAAAATGATTCCTGCTAAGCAAAGTAATAAAGAGGTAGCAGTAATGTATTCAATTCCTATAACCTTAAAGGTTCAGTAATATAATAGACATACTTTTAAAAAACCGTTATCGTTATATGATAGCGGTTTTTTTATTATTAATCTTAAAAAATAGTATCTTTCACGAACAAAAAATTTGTGTAGCAGCTCATGAAGAAATTATTTCTACTTCCTTTAATTTTCTTTTCTTTAAATACCCTTGCTCAAGATGTAGATTATGAAAAATCTCCTGTATTTCCAGAGTGCGAATCTCAAGAAATTGAAGTTTTAAGTAACTGTTTTAAAACTGAGCTAGCACACTTTATTCATGAAAAATTTAAAATGCCTCAAATTGTTATTGATGAGAATTACAAGGGCAACATTTTTGTGTTATTTGAAGTAACAAATCAAGGAAATTTTAAGGTATTATACACAGATGCTACTTATACCGAATTAAAAACAGAAATTGAAGAGGTATTTAATCAATTGCCTAAAATACAACCAGCCACTTATAATGGAAGACCAATATTTAAACAATATTCATATAAAATAGGTATTCCTTTAGAAGTACCATCGGCTGTTGAGCTAAGTGATGAAAATTTAGAAATGAAAGCCATTTCTAAGATAGAGCTAGAGGCTAAAAGTGAATATGACGATTTAAATGCTTCTATAAAACCCTATGAAGATTTAGAATATAGTAGTACGCTTAACATTCCATTTTTGCACAGTTCTTATGCGAAATTTGATAGAAGTTTAAATCTTGTAGGAACTAATAGTCATACAGCAGCTAAGCCATTTATGTATAGCGAGGTTGCAGATTATTATGATTTTAAAGTTGCAAAAGATGCACTCACAAAAGAATCGAATAGTTGGTGGCAAAAAAAATTATTCAACGAACATTTGGTTCAGTTGCAAGGGAAAGGGTATTGGTTTACCCTTGACCCAATTTTTGACCTTCAAGTTGGAAAGGATTCTGATGCCGATTTTAAATCAACCTTTAATAATACTAGAGGGTTTTATGTTCAAGGAGGTTTAGGTAAAAAGTTAAGTTTTTCATCTTCTGTGTATGAAAGTCAAGGACGTTTTGCAGATTATATAAATAGATATGCCGAAAGTTTAAAAGGTTTTGGTCCAGATCCAGCGGTTATTCCAGGTCGTGGTATAGCAAAACGATTTAAAGAGGATGCTTACGATTACCCTGTAGCCGAGGCTTACTTATCGTATTCTCCAACCGATTTTTTAAACGTTCAGTTTGGTCATGGTAAAAATTTCATAGGTGATGGTTATCGTTCGTTATTGCAAAGTGATGTTGCAAGTCCTTCACCTTTTTTAAAGTTGAGCACCAAATTCTGGAAAATTAAATACACCAATACTTGGATGTGGTTAAAAGATATTAGGACAGATGTTGTAAGTGATAAAGCTTTTTTAACCAAGTATATGGCAAACCATTATTTAAGTTGGAATGTGTCTAAAAAATTCAATCTTGGATTATTCGAGTCGGTATTATGGACCAACTCAAATAATAGAGGTTTCGATATTAATTATTTAAACCCCATTATATTTTATCGTGCTATTGAGTTTGAAACTGGTCAAGGCGCTGGAAACGCCGTACTTGGAGCTACCGCAAAATATAAAGTGAATGATAATATTAATATTTACAGTCAGTTTGTGTTAGACGAATTCTCTCTAGGTGACATCAAAGGAGGTGAGAAGAGTTGGAAAAACAAATATGGCTACCAATTAGGTATGAAATATTACAATGCCTTTAAAGTAGATAATTTGTATTTACAATTGGAGTACAATCGCGTAAGACCTTACACATACTCTCATAATACCATTGTGCTTAATTATGGACATAACAACCAATCTATGGCGCATCTATGGGGAGCTAATTTTAGTGAAGCTATCGTGATTGGACGTTATAACTATAAACGTTGGTTTGCTGATGCAAAGTTGGTGTTTGGGTCTAGAGGATTAGATTATAATAATGGTACAGACGATTTTAGTTATGGTGGCGATATTTATAGAGATTATAATGACCGTCCTTTCGATACTGGCGTTGAAGTTGGGCAAGGGAATAAAACTAATATTTTTCATGCCGAATTGCAATCTGGCTATGTGGTAAATCCGGCAACCAACTTAAAGCTATTTGCTTACTTGAGTTACAGAGATTTTAACCCTAATACCACCACAGCAACAACTTTTGAAAACAACACCCTTTGGTTTAGTATAGGCTTGCGTACCGATTTATTTAATTGGTATTTTGATTTTTAGTACTGCCTACTTTAGTTTGGAAATAATATATAGTTTACTGCGATATAAAAAATGACTATTGAAGAATTAAATAATGAACTCAAAAGAATAGGTGTTTCTGAGGACAGATATTTTTTGCACGGACTTTTCGGATCGACTGACGACAATAATAAAATTGCTTTGACAATCAAAAAAGGAAAGTATATGTATGAATATGAAGTCTACTATAAGGAACGTGGTGAGAAGCAATCCACGCAAACATTTAATAGTAAAGCGGAGGCATGTGAATATATATTTAATAAATTCAAGAAGAACAGATGAATTTTAATTCTTAGTTTTCAAACTCTTATAAATAGCACGTCTAATTTTCTCAGAATTAATAAAACTCCAGCTATAGTTTAAGTCATCATATTGTTTTGTAATAGCAGTATTGCTTACAACTTCCGCTTCAGTTTTACTTTTATCAATCTCAGCTTGAACATTAGCTCTTAATTTAATAAGCATTTCTAAAAATGATGCATACTCAGCTTTGTTAGATAGATCACCATGACCAGGAATAATCTTTGTGTTTTCATCAATAACCATTAAGGCCATTTTTACAGCCTTAATGTATCCATCAATACTTCCTCCAGAATTCACATCAATATAAGGATAGCGCTTATGAAAATAATTGTCACCAGTATGGAGTACATTGCTTTCAGTAAAATATAACATGGCATCGCCATCAGTGTGTGCATTATCAGTATGAAATACCAATACCTTTTCTCCATTTATATGCACACTCAATTTGTCATTAAATGTAATAACAGGGAGACCTCCAGTGACATTTCCTTCAGATAAACGCTTGTAAACATTATCATGCGCAATAATTTTAGCACCAGCTTTTTCCATATTTGCATTGCCTCCAGTATGGTCACCATGATAGTGTGTGTTCACCACGTACTGTATGGGTTTATCACTCAATTGTTTTATGGCTACAAGAATTTTTGGCGTTAATTGTGCAAATTGGTCATCTATTACAAAAACACCATCATCACCTACAGATACCCCAATATTTCCGCCTTGACCAATAAGCATATACACATTATTGGACACAGGAATAGTTTTTATTGTAACATCGTTTTGCGCAAAAATAGTTGCAAATGCACTAACTAAAAAAAGAGATAAAAATAGTCTAAGTGTTTTCATAATGGAATAATTTTAAAGTCTGTTAAAGATACTAAACTTAAAGGAAGGTTGTTAAATACACAATTACTTATATTTTACATTGCTCAAAACCAATTTTAAAAGTATCTTTGCCAGCGCAAAACTTTAGCACAAAACTGACTAATGTCAAAGGTTTCAAATTCAACATTATCAAAGCCTTCAGTAATTTCAATTTTTAAAGAAATTACCAAAATGCGTTTATCTTTAAGTGTTGTATTTTCATCTCTTGCAGGATATTTGTTGGCTGTAGATACTGTTAGTTTTTATACCTTATTATTATTGGCTTTTGGTGGTTATTTTATGGTTGGAGCTTCCAATGCTTACAATCAAATAATCGAACGTGATTTAGATGCGTTAATGGAGCGTACTAAAAACAGACCAATTCCTTCAGGAAGTATATCTGTACAGTCGGCATTTATTTTAGCAACTATTTTTACCATTCTTGGGATTACTGTATTGTACATTATCAATCCACAAACTGCCATGTTTGGCGCCATATCAATTTTTTTATATACAAGTGCTTATACACCTTTAAAGACCAAAACACCATTATCAGTTTTTGTTGGAGCCATTCCAGGAGCCATCCCTTTTATGTTAGGTTGGGTAGCTGCTACTAATGATTTTGGAATTGAACCAGGAACCTTGTTTATGCTTCAATTTTTTTGGCAATTTCCTCATTTTTGGGCTATAGGATGGTTTTTACATGACGATTATCAAAAGGCAGGATTTAATATGCTGCCAACTGGTAAAAGAGATAAAGGCACAGCAGTACAAACAATTTTATATACGGTTTGGACAATAATAGTCTCTATAATTCCTGTATTTGGTTTTACAGGAGAATTAAAACTAACTATTGTTGGTGCTATAGTTGTGTTTATTTTAGGATTAGTTATGTTGTATTACGCGGTACAATTATTTAAAAAAATGACTGTAGTTGCTGCAAGACAATTAATGTTAGCAAGTGTATTGTACATTACATTGGTGCAAATAATTTACGTTTTAGATAAGTTTATTAGATAGTTATGGATTTAACGCAAGGAACCTTAGAAGAAAAGAATAGAAGAGCAAAAAAAATGATGCTATGGTTTGGTATTGTTTCTTTAATAATGTCGTTTGGTGGTTTAACGAGTGCTTTTATTGTAAGTAGTGTAAGAGAGGATTGGTTAAAAGATTTTCAATTACCACAAGCATTTACAATAAGTTTAGTGTTAATAGTAGTAAGTAGTATCACATTTATTTTAGCTAAACGAGCTTTAAAATCTGGCAATAGAAATGCCACAACAATATTCTTGCTAATTACATTGGCGTTGGGTGTAGGTTTTATTATAAGCCAGCTTATAGGATTCAATCAAATAATAGAATTAGGGTATAACTTTACTGGCCCAACAAGTAATATCACCATGTCATATATTTATGTGATAGCATTTGCGCATATTGTGCACGTTATTGCTGGATTAATTTGCTTATTGGTGGTAATTTATAATCATTTTAAACAAAAGTATAATGCCTCTAAAATGCTTGGTTTAGAACTAGCTGCAACCTTCTGGCATTTTATAGATATTTTGTGGATATACTTGTTTTTCTTTTTATATTTCTTTAGATAAATAAAATGATTATTTTTGTTCAATTTTTAAAACGAAATTCATCTTATGGATAATACAGTTGTAAGTACTGGAACCGAGGGAAAAACTTGGGGTGGCGGAAATAAGCCATTAAAAGCAAGCTATGGAAAAATGATGATGTGGTTTTTCATCGTTTCTGATGCATTAACATTTTCTGGGTTTTTGGCTGCTTATGGATTTTCTAGATTCAAATTTATAGACTCTTGGCCAATTGCCGATGAAGTGTTTACTCACGTACCATTTTTTCATGGGAATTACCCAATGATTTACGTGGCATTCATGACTTTTGTACTTATTATGTCATCGGTAACTATGGTGCTTGCTGTAGATGCTGGACATCAAATGAAAAAAGCCAAAGTAACATTTTATATGTTTCTTACCATTATTGGAGGTTTAATATTTGTTGGTTCTCAAGCTTGGGAATGGGGAACATTTATTAAAGGAGATTATGGCGCTGTACAAACAAAGGGTGGAAATATATTACAATTTGTAGATACTGATGGACATCGTGTAGCACTTCGTGATTTTGCAGTTATAGATGAACATAAAGAGCGTGTGCAAGACGAAAGAAAATCAGGTCTTTGGTTTACAAGCGAAGGGACATTACCAACTTATACAGTAGCTGAAGTCTTAAATGGTTTAGAAGCTAATGAAAATGTATTAGTTCGTACTCAAATAATTAATGAAGAAGGAGAAAAAACTGTCTTATCTAGAGCAGAATCATTAAGACAAATTAAAGATAATGGAATGCTAGTTGTTGAAGGTGCTAATCTTCATGTTAATGAGTATGGATCACCTTTATTTGCAGATTTCTTTTTCTTTATAACTGGATTCCATGGTTTCCACGTATTCTCAGGAGTTGTTATTAATATCATTATATTTTTTAATGTAATAATAGGAACTTACGAGCGAAGAAAAAGCTACGAAATGGTTGAGAAAGTTGGACTGTATTGGCACTTTGTAGATTTAGTTTGGGTATTCGTATTTACATTCTTCTACCTAGTTTAATTATAATAATTCGATTTAAAAATGGCAGATCACGCACATAAATTAGAAATATTAAGAGGTTTAATTAAGTTTAAATCTAATACACAAAAAATTTGGGGAGTATTAATACTTCTTACTATTGTTACTGCAGTAGAAGTTATATTAGGTATATACAAGCCTGAATCATTAATGGCTTCATTTTTAGGAATGAAAATTCTAAACTGGATATTCATTATTCTAACAATTGTAAAAGCGTACTACATTACTTGGGATTTTATGCACATGAGAGACGAAACCAAAAGCTTACGTCGAGTAGTAGTGTGGACAGCAGTATTCCTTATTTGTTACCTAATTTTTATTCTTTTATTAGAAGGAGGTTATGTTTTTGATGTTTACAAAGAAGGATTTGTAAAAACAGATTTTTAATTATAATAACAACATAGTAATATGTTAAAACATATAGATAAAGGCGGTTATTAATACCGTCTTTTTTATTTTTGTACCATGCAAAAAAAGAGCCTTAAAAAAACAATTATACTATCGGTTTTATTTTTTCTACCAGTACTGTTTTTATTGTTTTTATACCCTTCAAAACACAATTACAATCCTCTAGATGTCGTTAAAATCCAAATAGAAGAGGTTAGCGGTTTTAAGGATGAAGAAGGGAATGATATCAATTTTAAAGGCAACATAACAGTTGTAGGGTTTTTAGGTAGTGAACCTATGCAACAAACCACAACAGCCTTAAATCTCAAAGAACTAATCTATGATAAGTTTAAAGGCTTTAAACGTTTCCAGATATTAATTTTAGTTCCTGATGGTTCACAAGAACAAATTGCAGAATTAAGGAAGGAGCTTTTAAAATACGATGAGTTAAAGTATTGGCATTTTGCTTATGGCCATCCGCAAGATATTTTAAACGTTTTTAATAGTTTGAAATCTGAAACTTCTTTAAATGATAATTATGCAACTAGTCATGTCTTTATAGTTGATAATGAGTTGAAACAACGAGGTAGAATTGACGATAGAACTGAAAATGAAATTGAAGCCAACAAAGCTATTTATAGCATGACTTCTTATGATTGTGTGGAAGTTGCAGAACTTAAAAACAAGATGAGCGAAGACATTCGGATTTTATTTACGGAATATAGACAAAAAAGAGATGGGAATTTTGACTCTTCATCAAGAAGAGCCGACGATATTAAAACAAATGAAGAAAACTAATTATTCATACGTAGGTATAGCGCTAATCATATTAGTGTTCGGAATCATTTTTATTCCAAGAATTATTGATAGAATTACTAGTGATGATATCACTAGAGAAGAGAGCAGAAGCAAAAAGGCAAGTACTCAAGTATCAAGTGATGAACCTTTGGCTTTTTTAGAAATAAATGGAGAACCTAAAAAAGTGCCAACATTTAGTTTTACTGATCAAAACGGACATACTATTACAAATAAAGATTACGTAGGCAAAGTATATTTGGTAGAATTCTTTTTTACTACTTGTCCAACAATTTGCCCAAGAATGAGCAGAAACTTAGTGCAAATTCAAAATAACTTTATTGGCTATGAAAATTTTGGAGTAGCCTCTTTCACTATTA
The DNA here is from genome assembly GCF_039954625.1 of Pontimicrobium sp. SW4. Classification (NCBI taxonomy): domain Bacteria; kingdom Pseudomonadati; phylum Bacteroidota; class Flavobacteriia; order Flavobacteriales; family Flavobacteriaceae; genus Pontimicrobium; species Pontimicrobium maritimum. The sequence continues at coordinate 2,790,699 of NZ_CP157199.1, read as the reverse complement.
ACCCTAAAAACGACACACCAGAAGTTTTAAAAATCTACGCCGAAAAGTATGGTATAACGAACCCTAATTGGCATTTAATGACAGGAAATCAAGACACCATTTATGCGTTAGCTAACGAAGGTTTTAATTTATACACTGCTGAAGATGGAACGGTAGAAGGTGGATTTGAACATTCAGGTAATTTTGCTCTTATTGATAAAAACGGATTTATTCGATCTAGAACAGTTAATGGAAATCCGTTAATATATTATAATGGTATTATTAGTGAAGAAGAAAAGTATGATGAAGATGGTTTTAAGGAAGAAATAACCATGCTAAAAGAAGATATAACAAAGCTTTTAAAAGAGTAGTATGACAAGCGATAAAACAAAAGAAAAAAAATATAACAAGTGGATAGTTGTTTTGTCAATAGCTATTCCATTAGTTGTCGCTGCGTTATTCGGAATTAAAATACCAAATGTAGAACCTCTTACGTTTTTACCACCAATTTATGCAACTATTAATGCTTTTACAGCATTGGTTTTAATAAGTGCTTTTATAGCTATTATAAATAAAAAACAAAAGTTGCACAAACGATTAATGCAATTGGCTATTTCGCTATCAGTTGTATTTTTGGCAATGTACGTTGCCTACCACATGACTAGTGAATCAACCAAGTTTGGAGGCGAGGGTCTAGTAAAGTATGTCTACTATATTGTTTTAATTTCTCATATCATATTATCTGTTGCTGTGATACCATTTGTGTTAATTACCTATGTTAGAGCAGTCACTAATAATTTCGAGCAGCATAAAAAAATAGCAAGAATCACATTTCCATTATGGTTATATGTCGCTATCTCTGGTGTAGTGGTTTACATAATGATTTCACCTTATTATTAAACCTTTGAAGAAAAGTCACGTTATATTAATAATACTTATGTTATTTGTCATTATAGATGTTGATGCCCAATGTGCTATGTGTAGAGCAGTGTTGGAGAGTGAAGATGGACAAAAGACAGCTAAAGGTATTAATAATGGGATTGTTTACTTAATGCTTATTCCATATATACTAATTGGAGGAATAGGTTTTGTTATTTATAGAAAACTTAGTAAAAAATAATTTTAACATATAATTAGGCTTATTGATGTAACAAATAAGAACTTTTGCAGTCTAATTGTTGTTATATCGTTTTTCATATAGCTTAAAAATAACACTAACTATGCTAAAAATCAACCAACTACATAAGTCTTACCCAATAGGCGATTCCAGTTTGCATGTATTAAAAGGGATAGATTTGCATGTAGATAGCGGAGAAATGGTAGCCATTATGGGTTCTTCTGGTTCTGGTAAATCTACACTGTTAAACATTATTGGAATGCTAGATGAAGCTGATTCAGGCGATTATATTCTAGATGGAGTACCAATTAAAAATCTTACAGAAAAAAAAGCTGCAGTATACAGAAATAAGTTTTTAGGGTTTATCTTTCAATCTTTCAACCTTATAAATTATAAAAATGCATTAGAAAATGTAGCACTTCCTTTATATTATCAAGGGCTAAAACGAAGAGAACGACAAGAGAAAGGTAAGTTTCATTTAAACAAAGTTGGCTTGTTAGATTGGGCACACCACTTGCCTAGTGAGCTTTCTGGAGGACAAAAACAACGTGTGGCAATTGCTAGAGCGTTAGCTGCAAATCCAAAACTATTATTAGCCGATGAACCTACAGGAGCATTAGATACCACGACTTCATATGAAATTATGGAGTTTCTTCAACAATTAAATGACGAAGGAAAAACTATTTTAATTGTAACACACGAAGAAGATATTGCCGAAATGTGCAAACGTATAGTACGTTTGCGAGATGGTGTTATTATGGAAGATAAAAAAGTGAACCAAGTAAGAGCTTCGCAGTATGTTTGATTTAGATCTTTGGCGCGAAATACTTCAGAGTATAAATAAAAATAGAACTAGAACTATTTTATCTGGGTTTACTGTGCTTTTTGCTATCATGTTATTTACCATTCTTTTTGGGATAATAAATGGATTTAAAAATACATTTAAAGAAGCATTCGCTGACGATGCTACAAACGCCATATTTATCAATTCTGGAAGAACAACAAAAGCTTATAAGGGACTACAGGAAGGAAGACGTATTCAATTTGAAAATAAAGACATAGATTATATTAAAGATGAGAATGGTGATAAAGTAGAATTTATTACTGCTAGAATATATAAAAATGTGACTGCAACTTTTAGAAACGAACAAAATAATTATTCGGTAAGAGCTGTACATCCTGATCATCAGTTTTTAGAAAAAACATTAATGAATGAAGGTCGTTATATTAATCAACGAGATATCGATGAAGAAACAAAAGTTATTATTATTGGAAGATTAGTAGAAGAAGATTTGTTTCTTAAAACAAAGGCTATTGGTAAATATCTTAATTTAAGTGGTATACAATATAAGATTGTAGGGACGTTTTCAGATGAAGGAAATGATAATGAAGAACGTATGATTTATATGCCAGTTACTACTGCACAACAAGTATATGGTAATAATGAGTATGTCGACCAAATTAATTTAAGTTATAATCCTAAAATGGACTTCGATCAAGCCATTGCTTTTAGCAATAGTATAGAGAAGAAATTAAAAGAACGATTTAGTATTGCACCTTTAGATCAAAGCGCAGTAAGAGTTAGAAATATGGCTGAAGCGACCAAAAATGTAAATCAAATGATGGTAGTTTTAGGAATTCTTGTACTTGTAATTGGCTTAGGAACATTAATAGCAGGAATTGTGGGTATTAGTAATATAATGATTTTTATTGTTAAGGAACGCACAAAAGAAATAGGTATACGTAAAGCATTAGGAGCACAACCTAGATCTATTATTTCTCTGATAATGATAGAATCCATTTTAATTACAGCTATTGCTGGTTATATAGGCTTATTAATTGGAACAGGAGTGTTAGAAGCTGCAGGACCAAGTTTAGAAGAGTATTTTATAAAAGACCCTAGTGTACAAACCTCTCTTGTAATATCGGCAACTATTACTTTAGTTATGGCAGGAGCTTTAGCTGGCTATTTACCTGCTAAAAAGGCATCACGAATTAAACCTATTGTAGCACTAAGAGACGATTAATTATGTTTAAATTTTTATTTGATAGAGATACTTGGCAAGAAGTGTATGATAGTATGAGCAAGAACAAGCTTAGAACTGTTATTACCATGGTAGGTGTCTGGTGGGGAATATTGTTACTTATTGGATTGTTAGGCTCTGCTCGTGGAGTTGAAAACTCATTTAATCGCTTATTTGGAGATTTTGCAACGAACAGTGTTTTTATTTGGGGGCAAAATACAAGTAAACCATTTAAAGGATTTCAAGAAGGAAAATCAATTCGATTAACACTAACACATGCACAAAAAGTACAAGATAATATTGAAGGCATTGAGTTTGTTGTCCCTAGAAATTTAAATCAAGGGTTTGTTAATAGAAAAATGTTATCAGGTAATTTTAGTATAGCAGGAGATTATCCTTTATTAGATGTTGTACAAAAGAAAAAGCTTATTAGTGGTCGATTTATAAACCAAAACGATATAGATAATAATAAAAAGGTAGTAGTTATAACAGAAGATGTTTATAAACAACTATTTGAGAAAGATGAAGAAGCCATAGGAGAATTAGTAACTATTAATGGCTTAAATTTTTCAGTCATTGGTGTTTTTGATGAAGGAGATATCTCCATGGGACCTTCAAACGATATGCATATCCCTTTTACAACATTTCAACAAATTTATAATCAAGGAGAACAAATTGGTTGGATGATGATTACAGGAAAACCTGAATATGATATTAATCAAATAGAAAGTGATACTAAGTTGCTACTTAAAAACTTAAATAGAGTACATCCTGAAGATAAACGTGCATTTGGTAGTTTTAATTTAGGAGAAGCTTTTGGAAAGTTAACAGGTTTCTTAAAAGGGATGCAGTTCTTAACTTGGTTTATTGGTATAGCTACATTAATAGCTGGTGTTTTTGCTATTGGAAATATATTATTAATTACCGTTAAAGAACGTACTAAAGAAATAGGAGTAAGACGTGCTTTAGGCGCCACACCTTTTGAAGTGAAAAGACAGATTGTTGTTGAGGCAGTCTTTTTAACACTTATAGCTGGATTATTTGGAATTTTATCAGGAGGCTGGATACTAATTTTGTTAGATTCTGCTTTTGGTCAAGGTCCAGACGCCACTTTAGTTAACGCATCAGTTTCAATAGCAGTAGTATTTTTAGCATTATTAATATTAGTAACATTAGGTACACTTATAGGATTAATACCAGCGTTTAAAGCCACAAGTATTAAACCAATAGAAGCATTAAGAGAAGAATAAAAAACCAACAATTTGATAAAGTAAGAAATGAAAAAAGCAGTAAAAATTATTTTAGGAATCGTATTATTAATACTGTTAGTTTGGGTATTAGCGTATTTTAAAAAATCTAACACGGCAGAAGTTGAAGAGTTTAAAGTAAAAGAGCCATACTATACATCTATAAAAACTAAAATTGTAGCTACAGGAAAACTAAATCCAGAAGAAGAAATTGAATTAAAACCTCAAATATCTGGAATTGTAGATAAAATTTTAGTTGAAGAAGGTGATATTATAAAAAAGGGAGACTTAATTGCAAAAATTAGAGTCGTACCAAACGAGCAAAGTTTGGTTAGTGCTAATAGTAGAATTCAAACTGCTAAACTATCTAAAGATAATGCACAAACGTTGTATGATAGAAATAAAGCACTTTTTGAAAAAGGAGTGATTTCTAAGCAAGATTTTGAGAATAGTGAATTATCCTTAAATCAAGCTGTACAAAGTTTAACTCAAGCGCAAAATGATTACCAAATTATTAAGCGAGGATCATTATCTGGCGGAAGTTCTGCCAATACTAATATTGTAGCTCAAATTTCGGGAACGATACTAGAGATTCCTGTTAGAGAAGGCGATCAAGTTATTGAAAGTAATACGTTTAATGCAGGTACTACAATAGCAACAATTGCAGATATGAGTATTATGATTTTCGAAGGAAAAGTAGATGAGTCAGAGGTAGGAAAGTTAGAAGAGGGTAAAGACATAAAAGTTATTCTAGGCGCAATTAACGAGAAAGAGTTTCCAGCAAAATTAACATTTGTAGCACCTAAGGGAATTGAAACAAATGGAGCAGTCCAATTTACAATAAAAGCAGATGTAGAGGTAGAACAGTCTACTAATATTAGAGCAGGTTATAGTGCAAATGCACAAATCGAACTAGAAAGTAAGGATAGCATTTTATGTATAAAGGAAGCGTTGTTGCAGTTTAATAGAATTACCGAAAAACCTTTTGTAGAAATACAGCAAGAAGACGGGAAGTTTAAGAAAGTAGATGTTGTAATTGGTTTATCTGATGGAATTAATGTTGAAATTACTGAAGGTGTTAAAGAAGGAGACAAAATTAAAGTTTGGAATAAAGCTAAAGAAGATGATGAAGATGAAGAAGATAACTAATCAATCGACCAGTATACATAATATGAAGTATATCTATTTAATATTTACCCTTTTTGTGGGGTTTTCAATTACAGCACAAAACAAAGTATGGACCCTTCAAGAATGTGTAACTCATGCTTTAGAGAATAATATTACTATACAAAGAGGAGAAAACACGTTATTGATTAATGAGGAAGATATTAAAGGAGCAAAAGGTAATTTCTTGCCATCAGTTGGTGCAAATATGTCTCAAGGCCTTAGTTTTGGTCAGCAAGAACTATTCCCTGGATCGTTTGTTAATAGAACGAGTCACTCTACAAGCATGAGTGTAAGTGTTTCTCAAAACATTTTTAATGGTTTTAGAACTATCAATTTATATAAACAAGCACAATTAAATTTAGAAACTAATCAATTGGAGTTAAATAGAATAAGAGACGACATATCTCTTAATGTAGCAAACTCTTATCTAAATGTGTTGTTTAATAAAGAAAGACTAGAAACAGCAAGAGCTCAGTACGATTTTTCGAGTAAACAATTACAACAAGTTAAAGATCTTGTTGATGCTGGAGTGCAACCTCGTGCAAATATATATGATGCTGAAGCTACTTTGAGTGGTGATGAACAAAGTGTAACAGTTGCCGAAAACAACTATACTATGTCATTATTAAATTTATCTCAATTGCTTCAAGTACCCTTTGAAGGATTTAATGTTGAAATTATAGAAATAGATACGCCTTCGGCTGAAATTATGTATAACGATATTAAGCCTATTTTAAACTATGCTTTTGAGAACAGAAATGAAATTAAAGTAGCTGAAAAGAATATAGAAAATGCAGAATTAAGCACTGAAATTTCTAAAAGTGGATTTATGCCAAACGTAAGTGCAAGTTATGGACTTGGTACTAATGCATTTTACACTAACCTAAGTAGTACTGAAGAAAGTTTTTTTAATCAATTAAACGATAATAAAGGACATAGTTTTAGATTAAGCGTTAATATTCCAATCTTTTCAAGATTCCAAAATAAAACGGCAGTTGCTAAATCAAAAATTAGACAAGAGAACTCAAAATTAGATTTAGATCAAGCAAAATTAACTTTAGAGTCTAATATTCAAAGAGCCTTTACAGATGCACAGGCTGCGCTTAAAACGTATGTTGCTGCACAAAAATCATTAGAAGCACAAAATTTATCTTTCTCTAATACACAAGAGCGATATAATTTAGGTAATATGAATGCTTTTGAATTAGAACAAGCGAGAATTAGATTAATTAATGCTGAATCGTCATTAATTAATGCAAAGTATGATTTTGTTTTCAAAACAAAAGTGTTAGACTTTTTCCTTGGGAAAACAATAGTTTTATAAGGTTGGCTTACATACTTAACATAGAAACCGCAACGACAAATTGTTCAGTCTCTCTTTCAAACAAAGGAGAGACTGTTATTTTAAAAGAAGATTACAATAATAATTACTCGCATGCCGAAAGATTACATGTCTATATTGATGAAGTGTTAAACGAAGCTAATATATCATTAAGCGATTTAGAAGCTATAGCCATTAGTAAAGGCCCTGGATCTTATACAGGACTTCGTATTGGTGTTTCGGCAGCTAAGGGACTTTGTTTTGCTTTAGATGTCCCTTTGATTTCAATTCCAACTTTAGAATCTTTAGCGCATCAAATAAAAACTGAATCAGGAGGTGTAATAGTTCCAATGTTGGATGCTAGACGTATGGAAGTATATTCAGCGGTTTTTGATGTTAACCATAATCAAATTAGGGAAACAGAAGCTCAAATACTTGATGAAAATTCTTTTATGGAGTATTTAGAAATAGGAAAAGTATATTTTATAGGTAATGGAGCTGCTAAAACAAAAGAGCTAATAAAACATGTCAATGCTGTTTTTGTTGAGGATAAATTGCCTTCGGCAAATGAATTGAGTCAATTAGCTTACCAGAAGTATAAAAAAAGCGACATCGAAGATGTCGCCTATTTTGAACCTTATTATTTAAAAGATTTTATTGCTATTAAGCCTAAATCTTAATTTTCCTTATGTATTTCAACTTGATGAGGGTATGGAATTTCAATACCTGCAGCATCTAAGGCTTCTTTAGTTTGTTCTGTGACACCAAAGTACACATCCCAGTAATGTTCAGACTTACACCAAGGTCTTACAGCAAAATTTACAGAACTGTCAGCTAATTCAGAAACATTTACAGTTGGTTTAGGATCTTCTAAAACTAACGGATTTGAGGTAAGAACATTCATTAGTACATCTTTAGTTTTCTTAATATCCGAATCGTATCCAACACCGAAAGTTAAATCCACACGACGTGTCCCCTCAGTTGTATAATTAATGATATTTCCGTTAGATAAAGCACCATTTGGGATGATAATCTCTCTATTTGAGAGTCCAGTAAGTTTGGTAGTAAAAATTTCTATTTCCTTAACCACACCAACTTCGCCTTGAGCCTCAATAAGATCGCCAATTTTTATAGGTTTAAATATCATTAGTAAAACACCTCCAGCAAAATTGCCCAAGCTTCCTTGTAATGCCATCCCAATTGCTAAACCAGCCGCTGCTAAAATCGCCGCAAAAGATGTTGTTTCAACACCTAATTGACCTAAAATAGCAATTATTAATAGGATTTTTAAAACCCAACTGATGAGGTTTAATAGAAATTTTTGAAGACTTTCATCATAATCACGTTTAGACATTATTTTTTTAATGCCTTTCATTATTTTTTTAATAACCCAAGAACCAATAATCCATATTATGATGGCTCCAATTACTTTAATACCATAAACCGAAGCAAAGTCTATTAATTTTTCTAAGATGTTTTCAAAATTCATTTAATCTGATTTTTTTTGTTAATTGTTGATTAGAATTATTGTAAGTGCTAAAATAGCAGGAATGCTTTGCACAAAAAACAAACGAATGTTCTTTGTTGAGTAAGACCCATAAATTCCTGCAATAGTCACAAAAATAAGAAACAAAATAGAAGTGCTCATGTTGTCAACAATTAAACTATAAATTAACCCAGCTGCTAAAAACCCATTATATAAACCTTGATTTGCAGCTAAGACCTTTGTGTCTTCAGCAAATTCTTTAGATTTTAATCCAAAGGTTTTTATGCCTTTTGGTTTAGCCCAAAGAAACATTTCTAAAATCAGGAAGTAAATATGTTCGATTGCTACGATACATATTAAAACTATAATTAGAGTATCCATTTTGAAAAAGTTATTTAATTAAATCAATTGCCTGGTCAACTCTAGATACAGGTAGTTTACAAGCCTTGTTAACACAAACATATATAAGTGTTTTATCTTGAGAGTATCTACTTTTTAATAAAGGTAAATCATTTTCACTATAACTACCAGCAATGAGTTTATTTGGAAGGTATGTTTTATTTAAAGTATTTACTTTTTCTTCAGCATGTTTCCCAACAATGGCAACTTCATAATAATTACTGGTATAGTTTAGCATTAAATCCATCCAATTTGAAAAAGCAGAAGGGTATTTCTCTAACTCAGGCAACATATTGTTTAACATTATTATAGCTATTCTTTCATAAGAGGCATTGTTATAATAATGCGATAACTTAAATAGGTTTTTTGCCATTATGGAATTACTTGCAGGAATTACATTGTCTCTATATTCTATAGTTCTGGATACTAATGAAGTGTCTTGGTTTGAAGTAAAAAAGAACATTTTACTAGTCTCATCAAAAAAATGATCGAGTGTATAGTTGGTTAAATTTCGTGAGTGATGCAGCCATTTTTCATTTAAAGTGTTTTCGTAAAGTGCTATAAATGCCTCAATTGTTGTTGCATAATCTTCAAGATATCCATTAATAGTACTTTTCCCTTCTTTGTAGTTATGATTTAAACCTCCATCCTCTTTAGATTGAGTCTTTATAATAAAGTGCGCATTTTTTTTTGCGGGATTTAAAAATCGTTCTTCATTAAAAACACGATAGGCATCTATATAGCCTTTAGTCATTAAGGCATTCCATGATGTTAGTATTTTATCATCTAGTCTAGGTCTGTGTCGTTTTTCTCTTTCTTCTAATAGCAAAGATTTCCATTGTTTAATTTTTTCTTTTAAATATTTAGAAGTGATATTATGTTTCTTAGTGATAATCTCATCTGAATCTTTTCTAATTAGTACATAATTATCATGTTCCCAAAAGCCATAATCATTGATTGAATAATAATCTGAAAACAATTCAAAATCTTCATTTAGCAAAATTTTTAATTCTTTTTCAGTCCAAACATAAAAAGCACCTTCTTCTAATTCACCTTTACGATTGATACTATCTGCATCTAATGACGAATAAAATGTTCCATCAGTATTTGTAAGTTCACGCTCTACAAAATCTAAAGTCTCGTAAACAACTTCTTTATAAAGCGGATTTTTAGTTGCTAAGTAAGCATCGCTATATAAACTGACCAATTGCGCATTATCATAAAGCATTTTTTCAAAATGTGGTATATGCCATTTATCATCTACTGAATAACGTGAAAACCCACCACCAACATGATCGAAAATACCACCATAAGCAATTTTGGTTAGGGTGATGTTTACATACTTTTGAAGCTCTATATGGTTATTTTGATAGGCCTCTCTTAGTAAAAAGAGTAGGTTGTTAGGCATCATAAATTTTGGTGCACGATTAGTGCCTCCTTTTTCATAATCGAAGCTTTGTGACCAACTATTTATAGCGTTGTTAATAGTGGTTTTTTCAAACTTTGCCTCATTTGTGTTTAAGTTTACAATATCTAATGCTTTTATACCAGCTTCTAATTTTGTAGCGTATTCATATAATTTTTCTGGATTTGAGTTATATAAATCTGCTATTTGGTTCAATGTATTTATCCATTGTTTTTTTCTAAAATAGGTGCCTCCCCAAACTGGTCTTCCATCAGGCAAAGTCACTACATTTAATGGCCAACCACCACTTCCAGTTAGTAGTTGTACAGCATTCATATAAACTTGGTCAATATCTGGACGTTCTTCTCTATCAACTTTAATGTTAATGTAATTATCGTTCATTACTTGAGCGACCTCAATATCTTCAAAACTTTCATGTTCCATAACATGACACCAATGGCAAGCAGCATATCCAACACTAATAATAATAAGTCTGTTTTTTTCTTTCGCTTCGGCTAAGGTATTATCGTTCCATGCTTTCCAATGTATTGGATTATGAGCATGCTGCAACAAATAAGGACTTGTTTCATTAATTAGCTCGTTGGTGTGTTTATATGTCATTTGTTCTTAATAATATATCGATTAAGGAGAGATGATTAATATTATTAGAAACCATTTCGAGATTAATTCAAAGTTACAAAAAAGCATAAAAAAAGCGTTCCTTTTAGAACGCTTTATAATGTGTTTTGAAAATGGTTTAATTAACTTCAAAAGTAATTTTCAAGTTCACTCTAAACTCAGTCACTTCATCATCATTAACAACTACGCTTTGCGATTGTACAAATGCCGATTTAATATTCTTTACGCTTTTTGAAGCTTGCTTAACAGCTTTTTTTGTTGCGTCTTCCCAACTTTTATCTGAATTTGCTAATACTTCAATTACTTTCATTACTGCCATGATTATATATTTTTATAGATTAATCTTATGTATAAGAAACAAAAAAATAAATAAAGTCACAACATTACTAATGTTCTTTAACCGTTTATTGCCTCAACAGTTTCAACTTTACCTTGTAACATTTCTTTTAGCATATTTTCAATACCATTTTTTAATGTAAAGGTTGATGATGGGCAACCACTGCAGGCTCCTTGTAAAATAACTTTCACTTTTTTTGTTTGTGGGTCATAAGATTCAAATTGAATATTTCCACCATCACTTGCAACAGCAGGTTTTACATATTCCTCTAAAATATTTACAATTTCTTTTGAAACATCGTCTAATGTTTCAAATTGCTCTTCTTTAGCAACTTCAGTGTTTTTAGTTATTTCAGGAGCATCATCTGTGACTATAGCTTTCCCATTTTCAATGTAGGTTCTAATAAATTCTCTCAACTCCATAGTAATGTCGTTCCATTCAGCAACGTCATATTTGGTAATAGATACGTAGTTTTTGTCAATAAAAACACTTTTAACGAATGGAAAATGAAACAATTCTGTAGCAAAAGGCGATGTTTTTGCTTCGTCTATTGAAGTGAATTCTAACATAAAGGGTGTTAAATTTTTATTGGCAACAAATTTCGTAACTGCTGGATTTGGCGTGCTTTCGGCATATACTGTTACAGCAGTTTTTTTCTTTGTTTCTGTAGGAGCAACAACAACACCATCGCTATTTAAATAATTTTCTATTTGTTCTCTTACTTCATTTTGAACATCATTCCAGGTGACTATGTCAAAACGCTCAATAGCAACAAAATTGCCAGATATATATACTTTTTTAACAAATGGTAGATAAAATAGTTGTTGGGCTAAAGGAGAATTTTTAGCATCATCAATGTTATTAAACTCAAAGCTTTCGTATTGAGTTAAAAAAGAATTAGCTTCAAATTTAAGTATGGTTGGATTGTTTGTTTCTTGTATAGAGACCTCAATTTTTTTCATTGCAAATATATTTTTTGCAAAAATAATAAAAGAAATGTCGAGTTATATATATATTTGGTAATCATTAACCTAAATTTAGTAATCATTTTTGCTAAATGATGTAAGGTGACTTATAAAGCCCCAGTTACTTTGAAATATAAAATTATATGAAATTGAAAAAACTTTCGTTACTCTTCGTTGTGCTTTTTTTAGCGCAATTTTCCAAAGCACAAGAAGGATTGCCAATATACTCTGATTACTTAACAGATAACTATTACTTAATCCACCCATCTATGGCTGGAGCAGCAAATTGTAATAAAGTAAGGTTAACTGGTCGTCAGCAATGGTTAGGGCAATCTAATGCACCAAGTTTACAAACGTTAAGCGTTAATGGTCGTTTTGGAGAAACACCTTCAGCTTATGGAGCCATTGTCTTTAATGATAAAAATGGGTATCATTCACAAACTGGAGCTTATTTGACTTATGCACACCATTTAATGTTTTCTAGAAATCCAATCGATTTAAATATGCTATCATTTGGGTTAAGCGCAGGAATGATTCAATATAAATTAGATGAAACTTCTTTTTTAGCTGATGGTTTCGACCCTATTATTTCTGGAATAGAACAAAGTGCGACCAATTTTAATATTGATTTTGGGTTCTCATATTTCTTTCTAGACTTCTATGCACATGCAACTGTCAAGAATGTTCTAGCTAACGATGGTATAAATTTTAACGAACAAGGACTTAGTTATAACAACTTAAGAACTTTTTTGTTTTCTGCTGGAAATGTATTTAGCCGTCTAGGTAGCGAATGGAGTTACGAACCTTCTATTATGTTTATGCACCGTGATGCTACTAAAGAATCTTTAATAGACTTAAACATGAAAGTGTATAAGGAGGTTGAATTTGGAAAGTTTTGGGCTGGATTATCCTATAGAACAAGCTTAGATGGTGCCGAGTTTTTAAATGGCACAGGCGTAAGCAGTCAAAAACTACAATATATTACGCCATTAGTTGGTGTTAATTATAAAAACTTTGTCTTCGCCTATACGTATTCTTATCAAGCAAACTCAGTGGTTTTTAATAATGGAGGTTTTCACCAAATCACGTTAGGAATCAACTTTGGCTGTAGGCGAGAGAAGTACGAATGTAAATGTCCAGCAATAAACTAATATTAAAAAGCCTTGATTATTTCAAGGCTTTTCTTTTTAATTCCATTGGTAATTTTTCTTTTTCGCTTGTGTTTTTATGGCTTGTATCATAGCATTTTCCAAACCATTTTTAGTGTCTTTTTGCTTTGAAGCTATATAGGTTCTTCGTTTAGTATTCAATTCCTGTATTTCTTTTTGAATTTGTAATCGCTCTTTACTTTTTTTAGTAACATAAGCTCTTATTTCTTTTATAGATTTCCCTTTTAATGTATCTGGTAATGCAGAATCATCCAATTTTTCCACTTCAACAACTTTTTCTTCAAGAGCATCGACCAAATCCCATTTTGAATTTTTGTAGAAATGCGAGCTTTTACTAACCGTTCGGCCTACTGCATTTGCTTTACTATAGCTTTCAGCTTCGTTATCTTGAGCCATTTGCATAGATACTTTGGCTGCTCCACGCTTTCCATAAGCGATATAAGTGTTGTTAAGTCTCTTGTTTAACTCTAAAATAGCATCGTCATAAGGTGAAGCTATATGAACTGTTTTCTGGTTATGGTCTATAGCTAAATAGTCTCCATTGGTTAGAATAGCACCATCTTTCCAAAAGGTAGAAACCCCTTGTTGATAGTTGCCACAATAAATAGTGTTAATCGTTACATCTTTTTCATTGGCATTAGTTGCTGCATGTTTATAGTTGATTTTCCCTTGGTTAAATGGTTCGTTTCCAGCAATAAAAACGAGTTTTAAATCGTCTTGGTTGTTTCCCCAATCTAATTGATTTAATGACGATTGAATAACTTGACCGCAAAACTCACTACCTCCATTAGTTGTTAAAGAGAAGAGTTCTTTAGAGATATCATCCAAGTCGTTGGTAAAACCTAAAACTTGTCTAATATAACCTTCATGCGAACTTAAATTGTCATTTCCATATTCGTATAATGCAATTTGAAGGCTAGGACGCTCATCATTACACTTAGCATACGACAACTCATTTACAATACTCCAAAGTTGCGCTTTTGCCTGGTCTATTAATCCATCCATACTATTACTAGTATCTAATAATAGGGCAACTTTAATAAATTGCTTGTTTTTCTCAGTATGAGGTTTCTGATTCTCATAGTGTTTGTTTGTGGCATTTGTGGTAATAAAGCCAATCATTAAGGTCAATGTAAAACCTAGTTTTAACAGTGTTTTCATAATATTCGATTTTTATTGATGACATAAACTTAGAACCAATTTTTTTGCTAAAAAAACCAGAATGAGTAAACACGAAAGGTTAATGAGTGTAGCCACTTTTTGAATGAGTAAAGTGGTCAATTTGTAAGTTAAACTAACTTTTATACACTAAAAGGCATTTTATTTTACCAAGTAAAGTATGTAAGTTTACCTTTCAAGAAATAAAAATGATAAAACTAGCTCGACATATTACTATACTACTTGTACTGTTGTTTTCAAGCTCAATGCTTGCTCAAGAAGTAAATAACGAAGCGGTAAAAGAAATATTTGTAGTAAGAGGGTCGGTGTTAGAAAAAAGTACTTATAAACCTATCCCGAAAGTAAATATTCTAGTAAATGGAGGTGCTTATACTACCACTAATTCGCTTGGAGAATTCAAAATTAATGCATCTAAAGGTGATGAACTCATTATAAAACATAATGATTTTGAAACCATTTACTATATTATTCAAGATAACGAGCGTATTAGAGTTGAGGTAGAGCATAATGACTCAAAAAACTTTATCAGCAAAATTTCTAAAAGAGATGCTGGTGCTTTTAAATCTTTAATAGATTCTGCAGATACCTATTTAAAAAAAGATGCAGAAAAAAGTATCCAATTTATTACCGATGCTTTGACTGTATCTAGTACTGTAAAAGAAAATGCTGAAGTTTATGAAACTTTAGGTGATGTATATTTCGAGTGGAAGCAATATGATTTAGCTATTTCAAATTACCGAATAAGCCTTCAAAATATTGATGAAAATGGTGTGAGGTTAAAACTTGCTAAATCATTTCAATTCAATGAAAATTATCAGGAAAGTATTGATGAATATCTATCAATAAATAAAGACGATTTATCCAATTGGCAATTAACCAGCCTTTATGAAGGTTTAGGAGATGTCTATGTGGTTACTCAAGATTTTGTTGCTGCCATTAATGCTTACAAGGAAGGTCTTCAAGTAGCTCAAAAACATTTAATAACTCCCAAAATTACTGATTTAAATTCAAAAATAGCCGAAGCATATAATGCTTCTGGAGCTATTAAAAAAGCTGAAGGGTATTTTCAAAACTCTCTTGAACTTGCTTCCAAAGAAAACAAAAAAAGAGCAGTTGAAGAAAAAGTAAAAGTTGCTGATTTTGAAAGTAAGAATAAAGAATATGGTAAAGAAATTGAACTTAGGAAGCAAGCACTTGTTGAAATAAATGATATTGAAAGAGATTCCATTTTTAATAACGAAAGTGCCATTACGCCTCAAAAACAGAATTATAAAATAGGAAGTGCGTACGCCATACAAAAAGATTTTCCTAATGCCATTCAATACCTTGAAAAGAGTATTGAAGAAGCAAATAACAAGGAAGATTTAGTAGTGCAGAAAGATGCTACTAGAAAACTTGCTGAAGTCTTTAGAGATGACGGAGATATTGATAAAGCTATTTCAACAACAAGAATCTATGAACGATTAGTAGACGAGCTTTATATAAAAAAAGAACAAGAAATATCGCAGGCAGCACGTTTAGCAAAAGATTTAGCAATAAAACAAAATCGTATTACAAGCCTTGAAAGTGATCGTGCATTATCCGAAAGTAAATACCAATTAACAATAGAGCGAAATAAGCGTCAAAAGCTTATTATTTATTCATTAATAGGAGGTTTGTTGTTATTGCTTATTGCAGTATATTCAATGTTAAAAAACATGAAACAGCAAAAGTTAAATAATAATCTTTTAGCATTAAAATCGCTACGTAGTCAAATGAATCCGCATTTTATATTTAATGCATTAAACTCTGTTAATAGTTTTATCGCAAACAATGATGAACGTACTGCTAATAAATATTTATCTGATTTTTCACTCTTGATGCGCGCAGTATTGGAAAACAGCGAAGAAGATTTTATTCCCTTAGAAAAGGAAATAGAATTACTTAAACTTTACACCAAATTAGAGCATTTTAGATTTAAAGATAAGTTTGATTACGATATTATTATTGATGAGAATGTAAAAGTAAACGAGTTCCAAATACCACCTATGTTATTGCAACCATATATTGAGAATGCTGTGTGGCATGGATTAAGGTATAAAACAGAGAAAGGACAATTAAACATCAATATCTCTCAAGTCGATAAAGATGAATTAAAAATAAGTATCACAGATGATGGTATTGGACGCGATAAATCCAAAGCCATGAAAACCGAAAATCAAAAAAAGCACAGATCTAAAGGATTGGGGAATATTAAAAAACGTGTGGCTATTTTAAACGAGATGTATAAAGATAAAGTCGATGTATTTATTGACGATTATTTAGATACCGAAGATTCAGGAACTAAAGTTGTGGTAACCTTAAAAAAGATTAAATGAAACTAAAATCTATCATAGTAGAAGACGAAGAAACAAGCAGAGAAATTTTAAAAAATTATCTTAAAAAATATTGTCCTAATGTTGAGGTGCTAGCCGAAGCTGCTAATGTTGACGAAGCGTTATTACTTATAAGAAATAATGAATTAGATCTCGTGTTTTTAGATGTAGAAATGCCATTTGGTAATGCATTTGATTTACTGGAAAAAGTTGGTGATAGAGATTTTGAAACAGTGTTTGTAACTGCCTATAACCATTATGCAATTGACGCTTTAAATGCACATGCGAGTTATTATTTAATGAAACCCATTTCTATTGACGAACTTATAAAAGCAGTAGATTACGTCGTTGAAATTAAAACGAAAGAAGACGCTTTGCAAGACCAAGTATTAATTCCTAAAACAAATAATGTAAACGGTAAAATAACTATTCCGCAACAAGATGGATTTGAGGTATTGGAAACTGCCAATATTTTATATTGTAAAGCCGACGATAATTATACCGAGATTTATTTAAACAACAACAAAAAGAAGCTAGTTAGTAAAACGCTTAAGTATTTTGAAGATGCGTTAACAGATTCAGGATTTGCTAGAGTGCATAAAAGTTACTTGGTAAATGTCAATGAAGTTGTTAAATACATAAAAGGAAAAGGAGGGAGTGTTATGTTAAGTAACGGAAAAGAGATTATGGTCTCAGCCTCTAAAAAATCAGATTTATTATCATATTTTAAATAAAAAAAGGATGTCAGTTCGAGTGATTTCACATAGCGAAATTGTATCGAGAAGACATGAAACATAGTTCTCGATACATTTTCTTTCAGAAAACACTCGAACTGACAACAAACAAATCAATAACTAAACAATAACACATGCCAATAATAAAACCAGTAAAAGGAAAATCACCAAACATACCAAACGATTGTTACATCGCGGAAAACGCAACTATTGTGGGTGAAGTCACTATGGGAAACCAATGCAGTATTTGGTTTAATGCAGTAATTCGTGGTGATGTGCATTACATAAAGCTAGGGAATAAAGTAAACGTACAAGATGGAGCAGTGATTCATGCAACTTATAAAACCTCACCAACAACCATTGGAAATAATGTGTCTATTGGTCATAATGCCATTGTACATGGTTGTACTATTCAAGATAATGTACTTATAGGTATGGGAAGTATAGTGATGGATGATTGTGTGGTTGAAAGCAATAGTATTATAGCTGCAGGCGCTGTTGTTACTAAAAATACTAGAGTGGAAGCAGGTAGTATTTATGCTGGAACTCCTGCAAAAAAAATAAAAGATATTAGCAAGGAACTTATTTCAGGAGAAATCAACAGAATTGCAGATAATTATGTGAAATATTCCAGTTGGTTTAAGGAGTAATTTAGAACTCCAAATGTTCAACCTTAAAACCATCGCCTATAAGTTCATTCAAAACCTTAGTATTTCCATTTGTAAAAAATGTATGTTTAGCTTTTACTTTATTTGTATTAAGTAATTGATGTTTTTCTAAAACGGCCTTAGTTTGTTTAGCAACTGCCTCACCAGAATCGATTATTTTAACATGTTTTGGGAGTATTTCAAGTAATATTGGCATTAAGTATGGGTAATGTGTGCAACCAAGCACTAAATGATCTATATTGGCTTCTATCATAGGTTTTAAATAGATGTTTAGCAACCCTTTCATTTCATCGGAATATAATTTCCCAGTTTCAATAAGCTCTACAATACCTTCACCCTTTTGTTCTATGATATTAATGCCATTCCCAAATAGGTTGGTGGTTTTATGAAAAAGCTTACTTGAAAGTGTACCTTTTGTTGCCAAAATACCAATAGCATTGGTTTTAGTTTGTAATGCAGCTGGTTTTATAGCTGGTTCAATACCAATAAAAGGAATAGTATAGTTAGCACGTAAATAATCAATGGCATTGGTTGTAGCTGTGTTACAAGCAACAACAATTAGTTTACAGTTTTTGTCTAATAGAAGCTCTGTATTTTTTATACAAAGTTCTTTAATACGCTCTTCCCCTTTTGGACCATAAGGAGCATTAATACTATCTGCCAGATAGATAGCGCTTTCAAAAGGTAGTAATGTATGGATTTCTCTCCAAATAGAAGTCCCTCCAACGCCAGAGTCAAAAATACCAATAGGTTGTTTATTCATGTTATTACAAAAATAAAAAAGCTGTCTTATTCAGACAGCTTTTAAAATTGTTATTTAAGAAAAAGTAGTTTTTTAGAATCCTAGTTCTTTCTTAACATCTGCCATTAAGTCTTTACCATCGGCTAAAATTACACCTTGCCCTTGTGTTGAATCCAATACATATTGAAATCCTTGAGCTTTAGCAACTTTAATAATAGCTGCTTTAGCTTTTTCGGTAATAGGCTTTAATAAGTCAAATTCTTTCTTTTGCATTTCTTGTTGCGCATTACTTTGATATTGGCGGATATTTTGCTCCATAGCTGCAACTTCTTGCATTCTTTTTTGATTTGTTTCTTGAGTTTGAGCAGATGCTTCAGCATCATATTGCTTTACCTTGTTTTCATATTCCTTTCCCATTGATTGAATATCTGCTTCATAAGTTTTACCCAATTTTTCCATTTCTGCTTGAGCTGCTTTATAATCAGGCATCGCAGCTATTAACTCCTGCGTGTTAATATGAGCAACTTTACTTTGCGCATTCATAATACTTGTACTCCCAAATAAAAATAATGCTGCTAATACTAAGGTTTTTAAGTGTTTCATTTTAAATAAATTGTGTTATAAGTTGTTGTCTATTAATTATTTTTCTTTTTAGCTTTAGTAATGCTATCTTGAACTCTTTTTGCTTCAAGTTTTGCTTTTCTATCGGCTAATATTTTCTTTTTCTTATCTTCTAATGCTTTTTTACGAGCTTCTTTAGGGCTTAATTTTTTAGCTCCTGTACTATCTGTTGTTTTTTTAGCTACTTTATTTTCGGCATTTTTTGCATCAATCTTTGCTTGTCTATCAGCTAAAATCTTCTTTTTCTTATCTTCTAGTGCTTTCTTTCTTTTTTCGGCAGCACTTAACTTAGGTTCTTCAGCTTTTTTCGTTTCTGTTTTAACTACTTCTGCAGTTTTCTCTGTATTATCTACTGTTTTTGTAGCTTCCTCTTTAACATTGTCCGCTTTATTACTAGTATTGTTGCGTGCATCTAGTTTCTCTTGTCTTGCCTTAGCACGTTCTTCAAGAATTTGTTGTCTTTTATCTTCAAGAGCTTTTTTCTTAGCTTCACGATCAGCTTGCTGTTTTGCACGCTTATCTTCAATATCCTTTTCTCGTTCCGCTTTTTTGTCAGCTAAAGCTTGTGCTCTTGCTTCTTGACTTTCATTTATTTCAGGAACAATTTCTTCTGCTTCTGCAGTTTTTTTCTCCTTACGATTTTGAGCTTGCGTACGTTTGGCTGTTCTAGTTATGGTACGCAATATTTGGTCGCTTATATCATATCTATCTGCCGAATATAGCATTACAACATCTGCTGATTTATCAAAAACAAAATCATAATTTTTACTGGTCGCAATTTCTTGTACTGCTGTAAAAATTTGATCTTGAATTGGTTGCATTAATTGTTTTCTTTGAATCATTAAATCGCCATTTGGGCCAAAACGCTTTTGTTGATAATCAAGAACTTCATTCTCTTCAATGTTAATGTCTTCTTGACGTTCCTGAATTAATTCGGGTGTTAATAGAACACTTTCAGAAGATAATTGCTTCTTCTTTTGATCTATTTCACTTAAACGTTTTTCGATTTCTTTTTTCCATTTATCAACCTTAGTATCTAATTGAGTTGAAGCGCTTTGGTATTCAGGGACATTTTGTAAAATATACTCAGTATCTATATAACCAATTCGTACACTTTTTTGTGCAAAAGTAGATAGACTAATAAAGGATGCTATTGCCAGTAAAAAAAGAACTTTTGTTTTCATCCGTATATGTTTTAAATAATTGTTTATTTCTTTAAAATATAACACTAACAGACAATTTTTAGATTTGGATGCAGCGTTAATATTTATCAAATAAACGAAATATATTTTGAAAAATTTTAACGAGCTAATTAAATCGTTAAACTGTACATAGAAAATATCGTGCCAAACTTAAAATTGCTGCCCAATTATAAAGTGTGTCTCCCATCCATGCTTAATAGTTTGTCCTGGTAAAGGATCGAAACCATGTCCGAAATCAATACCTAATAAACCAAATGCAGGCATAAATAATCTAATACCTAAACCAGCAGATCGTTTTAAAGCAAAAGGATTATAATCTCTAAAATTATCATACGATGCTCCAGCTTCTAAAAAGGCTAATGCATAAATCTTAGCTTGTTGTGATTTTAAGGTTATAGGGTATCTTAATTCTAAAGAAAACTTGTTGTAAATAGTACCACCATCTTGTGATGATAATGATTGGTTTGGATAGCCTCTCAATGCAATGGCTTCTCTACCATCTAGACTATAAGTTCCCATACCGTCGCCACCAAGAAAATAACGCTCAAAAGGAATAACGCCTCTATCGTTATTGTAAGCACCTAAGAAACCAAATTCAATTTTAGGGCGTAGCACCATATCTCCAACAACTCTTGTATACCATTCACCATTAAACTTTACTTTATAGAACTCTAACCACTTAAAACGTTCTTGATCTATTTCAGCAATTCTATTAGCTGCTGCAGTTCTAACTGAATTAGAGTTAGATGTATTATTTTGAATATCAGTTTGGTCGATTCTTTCTTCTTTTAATGCTTTGTAATCTACATTATTAAATGCTGAATATGGCAAAGATAATTTTGCTGTAACTCCAAACTTAGAACCACCAGTTGGATAAATAGGGTCAAAATTAGTATTATCTCTACTAAGTCCAATAGTGTATGCTAAGTTGTTAGCTGATCCGTCACCAAAAGTAAATAAACCTGTATTGTAATTTTTTAAATCATAATGCTGAAAGCTTAAAGCTTGGGATAAAATAAAATAATCATCTGGTACAGATAGTCTTTTGGCTAGCCCAACTGAAAGCCCTGTGATATTAAAGCGACGGTCTTTGTCGGCATTTCGTGTTTGAGGATTATATAAAAACTGCTTCGTGTGAGATATAGATGTAGAAAAACTCACAGGTTTTTTACCACCAAACCAAGGTTCAGAAAATGAAAAACTATAAGTTTGGTAAAATCTACTTGCTTGTAAACGAAGTGCTAATTTTTGACCATCTCCCATAGGAATTGGTTGATAAGCTTCTTTTTTAAAGATGTCTTTTATAGAGAAGTTATTAAACGATAGTCCTAAAGTACCAATAAAGCCACCTCCACCATAACCACCTTGTAATTCTATTTGACTAGAACCACGCTCAACAACAGAGTATTCCATATCTAAGGTTCCATCATTAGCATTTACATTTTTAAAATCTGGAGATATTTGTTGTGCATCAAAAAAGCCTAATTGTCCAAGCTCACGAATTGTACGTATAACATCTGCTTTGTTATACCTTTGCCCTGGACGTGTTCTAATTTCTCTATAGATAACATGATCGTTTGTTTTGTCGTTTCCAACGACAGATATTTTATTAAAGTAAGCTACTTTACCTTCAACAATTCTAATTTCCATGTCAATTACATTACCATCTGCACTTGTTTCAACAGGAGTAATGTTAGAGAATAAATAGCCGCTATTTTGATAAAGGTTTGCTAAATCATTACCATCTGGCTTTGTTTCGTCTTGAATTCTTTTTTCTAGTTCAACGCCATTATAAGTGTCTCCTTTATCAATTCTAAGAATACTATTTAATTGTTTGTCTGTATAAACAGTATTTCCTAAGAATTTAATATCTCCATAAGTGTATTTTTCACCTTCTTCTAACTGTATGTTTAAAGTAATTGTATTATCCGAATTGTAGATTAACGAATCTGAGATTATACGCGCATCTCTGTAGCCATTTTCTTTGTACTTGTCAATAATACTGGTTAAATCTTCGTTAAAGTCTGCTTCAATATATTTTGAGCGTTTTAAAATTCTTATAGGATTTTTCTTCTTAGTGTTTTTCATGGCTTTTCTAAGCTTTTTTGCACTAAGTTTTTCGCTGCCAATAAATACAATGTCTTTTATTTTTACTTTGTCACCTTTGTCTATATTAAGCTTTAAATTAACTCTTTGCTTCTCTATAGTGTCTGTTACTTCAGAAGGAATAACAGTAACTTTAGCTTTTAAAAAACCTTTCTTTTGGTAAGAGTTTTCTAAATAATTTTCGGTAGTAGTAATTAAGTTTTCGGTAACTTTAACACCAGGTATAAGTTTATTGTCTTTAATAATATCGTCAAATTTCGATTTCTTGACACCTTCAATTACTACGTCTTTTAACTCGGGAAGATCTTTAAGCTCAATCTCGAGATTCGCCACATTGCCCTCAATATTACTTATGTAAATATCTATACTGCTAAATACATTTAGTTTCCATAGCTTTTTTACCGCTTCACCAATTTTTGATAATGAAGTTGTTGGGATAGTAATTTCTTGTCCTTTTCTTAATCCTGAATAGGTTATTACAGATTCAGCATTAAAACTTGTACTTCCAGTAACAGTAATTTCGCCAATGGTATAAGTTTTTGAGTTTTCTGTATTGTCTATTTGTGCAGATAAGGTTATGCTGCTAAATATAAAGGCAATAAATAAAAGTCTAGTAATGTATGCTTTCAATAGTTTAATATTAGCTAAGTTGTTCACTCGTTTTTCCAAATCGTCTTTCTCTTTGTTGATAGTTTATTATGGCTTCATACAAATGTTGCTTTGTAAAATCTGGCCAAAACACATTTGTAAAATATAATTCAGCATAAGCAATTTGCCATAATAAGAAATTACTTATACGTTGTTCGCCACTAGTTCTAATTAATAAATCTACGTCTGGCAAATTTTGCGTGTAAAGATGCTCATTAATTACGGATTCATCAATTTTTTCTGGCGAAATTATATTATTTTTAACTTTAATACTTATTTGTTTAACAGTATTTACCAATTCGTCTCTAGAACCATAACTTAATGCAAGGGTTAGGGTTAAATGACTGTTAGCTTTTGTTAACTCCATAACATCTATAAGTTCAGTATATACCTTAGATGGCAATGCCTTAAGGTTTCCTATAGCGTTAAGTTTTATATTGTTTTTTTGAAGTGTTTTTATTTCTTTCTTTAAAGATGAAATTAGTAACTTCATAAGGGTTTGCACCTCTAATTTTGGTCTGTTCCAGTTCTCGGTTGAGAACGCATATAGTGTTAAATTTTTAACACCAAGTTCTGCACAACCTTCTACAACTTGCTTTACAGCTTTACTTCCTTTTTCGTGACCAAATAAACGTAATTTCCCCTTTTCTTTAGCCCAACGACCATTACCATCCATAATAATGGCAATGTGTTGCGGTAATTGGTCAATATGAATTTGATCTTTTTTATCCACGTTAAAAATCGCAGTAACAAGGTTTTCGTGCAAAGGTATAAGTTAAAGTAATACCTGTAAACATATACCAATCATTATTATTTAAATTCCCAAAACTATAATTAAAAAGCGATGATCTTTCTGGAAAATTACCATCTAGCTCATCAGAAAATGTATAGCGAGCCCCTATTTCGGCAGCAATAAGTATGTGATTGGTTAAAGTTGTTTTATAGCCTAATGCCATTGGTATTCCAGTGGCCCAACTTGATGTGTTTTCAGAAGTTTGAACCCCATTTCTAAAGTAATAATTGTCATGTTTTGCAAAAGAAATACCTGTATAAATATACGGCGTAGATTTGTTTCCATCACCATGAAGGTTAAAATCAAAAAAAGTAAATTCCATACCTAATGCAACCTCTAACAAATTACCATTAAAAGAATAATCTCTATCTATTCTTCTTGGATCGTCTGATTTTGAATCTTTTGCATCTAAGTCAGTAAAAATCACAGACAGCCTATAAGAATGTCTAGGGCTTCTATTCCATTTAAAAACACCTCCAAATGCTGGTTGATTAGGAGCAATATATCTACTCGAACCTACATCTCCAATTAAATTACTTCCACCAGCAAAAACACCAACTTCATAAATTTGGGCATAATTTAATTGGCTGTTTAAAAAGCATATAATAAAAACGGTTAAATACCTCATAGATGTTCAAAAGTTTGCAAATATAATAAATATGATGAGCCTATTATAATTTGTTGTTTAGTATTACAGATAAACACTAATTAAGAAAATTTATTGTCTAATTCCGTTTATCTTCACCCCAAAGAAGTTTATTGCGAAGTGTGCTTAAAAAACTTTCGCTAGAAAGTTCAATCATTTTAATTTTGAAGTCAGCTAATTTTATAATTACGGTTGCGTTATTGTCTAGCGTCGCAATTCTAGAATCAAGAGATACTAAATAGCTATCCTCTCTACCGCTAACTCTTAGTTTTATTTCGGTAGAATTTTGGATTACTAAAGGTCTAGCATTTAAATTATGAGGTGCAATGGGTGTTAAGGTAATGCTATCTGATTCAGGCATAATAACAGGTCCTCCGCAACTTAAAGAATATCCAGTAGACCCAGTTGGCGTAGATATTATGAGTCCATCTGCCCAATATGATGTTAGATATTCATTGTTTAGATAGGTTTCGACAGTAATCATTGAAGTAGTATTTTTTCTACTCACAGCAATTTCATTTAATGCTACGTTAAAGTCGAATAACGATTCATTCTCAGGCTCAGTGCGTATGGTGAGTAGACTTCTTTCAGAAATTCTATAATTCCCTTTTACAATATCATCTATAGCTTTTGCAATATTATTCTTTTGGATAGTTGCCAAAAAACCTAAACGACCAGTATTAATGCCTATAATAGGAATATTTAAATCACGTATATAAGTAGTGGCTCTTAATATTGTTCCATCACCACCAATACTTATAAGGAGCTCAAAAGTGCTATCTAATAATTTAAAAGTATTAAAACCTTTGATGATTTCTCGGATACTTTCTTCTTGCTCGATAGATTCAAAAAAGGAGGCTTCAATATGAACATCAAAAGATTTTTTATGGCAAATTTGAATAAGACTTTCAATAGGAATTAATGAATCCCTCTGATATACTTGACCGTAAATAGCAACTTTCATATACTATAGGTTTAAGTATTTATTTAAATAATCTGATCTTTCTTTAAGGTTTTGAACAAAAGTATCGTCCTCATGACCAGAAATAATGTTATAGCTATAGCGTCTAAAACTTTGAATAATATCATTAAGCCCAGTATTTCCTATTTTGAGTGTAATTTGCACCATATCGTTTTCAATTTTAGAAATAAAAGCACCCAATAGCTTACCGTTATTAGATTCGGCTATTTGGCAAACTTCACTAAACGAATAATCATTATACCCTTTTTCTACAATTAAGATGCCACCTGGTTCTGAGAAAAAAGGTGTTTGATTGAACATAGAGATAATATCATTAAGCTCATAGTAACCCAAATACTCATTGTTATCTCCTAAAACAGGCATAACATTTGTGTCCTTTTGAGCGAAAGCTTCTAAAATATCCAGCCAAAGGGTAGATTTTCTAACAAAAAAACCTTCAAGAGTGTATAAATGTTCAGCTATAGATTTATCCGAATCAAAGCAATGTGCATCAGTTTCAGAGATACAGCCAATATAAACTCCATCTTTTTGAACGGGAATATGAGAATACGTTAGCTGATTGAAAAGCTGTTGAGCCTCACCAATATTACTGGTAACTTTTAGAG
Organism: Pontimicrobium sp. SW4; assembly: GCF_039954625.1. Lineage (NCBI taxonomy): Bacteria > Pseudomonadati > Bacteroidota > Flavobacteriia > Flavobacteriales > Flavobacteriaceae > Pontimicrobium > Pontimicrobium maritimum. The sequence goes on along the minus strand of NZ_CP157199.1, from coordinate 2,764,164 downwards.
GTTTAATATCATTAATTATATACTCGTTTAAAGGCATAATAGGATGTGTTATCTATTGCAAAATAATCAAAAATAAATACAATAAGCGTAACTTACTTTGTATTTTTGTGTTTAAAATTTTACTGATGACAAAGTTAAGTGTAAACATTAATAAGATAGCAACGTTGCGAAACTCAAGAGGGGGAAATACACCAAATGTTGTGCAATTTGCTAAAGATGTTCAAGAATTTGGAGCTGAAGGCGTGACAATCCATCCACGTCCAGACGAACGCCATATACGATATCAAGACGCTTACGATTTAAAACCAGTTGTTTATACTGAATATAATATTGAAGGGAATCCAATTCCAAAGTTTGTGGATATGGTTTTAGCTATTAAACCAACTCAAGTCACTCTGGTGCCTGATGCTGTAGATGTATTAACAAGCAACGCTGGCTGGAACACAATTAAGCATAAAGGGTTTTTAACTGAAATTATTAAGGAATTTAAAAATAACGGAATTAGAACCTCAATTTTTTTAGACCCTGTTGTTGAACAAGTGGATGGTGCCAAAGAAACAGGAACAGATAGAATTGAATTATATACTGAAGCTTTTGCACATCAATACAGCTTAGGAAATAAAAAGGCTGTTGAACCATATGCAAAATGCGCAGTTAGATGCAGTGAATTAGGCTTAGGTATAAACGCAGGTCACGATTTGTCACTTGATAATATTCAATTTTTTAAAGAAAACATACCTAACCTTTTGGAAGTATCTATTGGCCACGCATTAATTTCCGAAAGTTTGTATTTAGGAGTTGAAAATGTTGTACAAATGTATTTGAATAAATTGAAGTAAATGAAAAAAACAGTTTTAATAACTGGGGCTAGTAAAGGTATAGGATTTGCCCTTGCAAAAAAGTTTTTAGAAGAAGGTTTTTATGTTATTGGTACATCTAGAGATGGAAAAATTAAAGATGTTTTCAGTAAAGATTTTACAGTAATAAAACTAGATTTATCTGATGTTTCAAGCATTAACATAGCAAGCGATACGATTTTAAAACAATTCAAACCAATAGACATATTAGTAAACAATGCTGGGATTGGTCCCGATTTAGATATGGAATACCCAGAGTTGGATAGTTTTAACTTAACACTTAATGTTAATTTAACTGGAACAGTTTTCTTTACTGAGTCTATTATAAATTTTATTAAGAAAAAAGTAATTAATATATCTTCTAAAATGGGTTCAGTAAGTATGAATTCGAATACAGACTCTGTAGCTTATAGAATATCTAAAAGCGGTATAAATATGTATACCAAAATTTTAACTAATAGGCTGAAAGATAAAATAAATGTAGCAGCAGTTCATCCAGGTTGGGTAAAAACAACAATTTCAGAAAACAGTAACGAAAATGCTCGATTGACTTCAGAAGAATCAGCTAAGAGAATTTATAATTTTATTAATCGTGATTTTGACAACGGAGTATATTGGGATGTTGAAACTCATAGTAAAATAAGTTGGTAAATCTGTATGGAAAAAGTATTACATTCAAATATAATAGGAGAAGGTAAACCATTTGTGATCCTTCATGGTTTTTTGGGAATGGGTGACAACTGGAAAACGCTTGGAAAGCAATTCAGTGAGCAGGGTTATGAAGTACATTTAGTAGATCAACGTAATCATGGACGTAGTTTTCATGAGGAAGATTTTGATTACGATATTTTGGCTGAAGACCTAAAAAAGTACTGCGACTATCATGAATTAGAGAATATTATTCTACTTGGACATTCTATGGGAGGAAAAACAGCTATGCTTTTCGCGGCTAAATATCCAGAAAAAGTAGAAAAATTAATTGTTGCTGATATTTCTCCGCGTTTTTATCCAATACATCATGATACTATTTTAAAAGGATTAGCGGCATTAGATTTTAATGAGATTTCGTCTAGAACTGAAGCAGATGAAGTACTTTCAAAATATGTTTCAGAATTTGGAATAAGACAGTTCTTATTAAAAAATTTATTTTGGGTAGAAAAAGGACAGTTAGGCCTTAGAGTGAATCTAGAAGTTCTAACTAAAAATATATCCGAAGTAGGCGAAGCTTTACCTATACATTTAAAGTTTGAAAAAAGCACTTTGTTTCTTCGTGGAGATCGATCAGAATATATTGGAGCTAATGATGAGCGACTAATAAAAATGCAATTTCCAAATGCTTCGATTGCTACTGTAAATAAGGCAGGACATTGGTTACATGCCGAAAACCCTAAAGAGTTTTATCAATTCGTTATAGAATTCATAACCTAAAAAGGAATATTTCGTATCTTCAATCAAATAAAAATTAGATATATGAAACTATTAATGAAACTTGTTTTAAGTGCTATTGCTGTAGTTATTTTGGCAAAATTGCTTCCTGGAGTATCACTCGATGACTCATTTACTACACCTTTAATTGTTGCTTTAGTTTTAGCAATATTAAATGTGTTGGTAAAACCAATATTAATTATTTTAACCTTGCCTATTACCATCCTAACCTTAGGGTTATTTTTGTTAGTAGTAAACGCTTTAATTATATTATTGGCTGATAAGTTAATTGATGGTTTCCAAGTGTCTAGTATATGGACAGCTATTCTGTTTAGCTTGTTGCTTTCGTTTTTACAATCCATCTTATATTCTGTATTAAAAGAAGATAAAAAATAGACTGAATTTCAGTCAATTAAAAACTTTGTTCAATCTCAAAAATATCGTACTTTTGCAGCCAAATTTTATTTAGGCAAAATGAATATTACAAGAGAAAATATCGATGCATTAAATGCAGTAGTAAAAGTAGATATTGAAAAAGGCGATTATGCAGATAAAGTAGAGAAAATTTTATCCGATTATCGTAAAACTGCAAACATTCCAGGATTTAGAAAAGGACATGTTCCAATGGGAATGGTTAAAAAGCAATATGGAAAGGCTGTATTGGTAGATGAGGTAAATAAATTACTTCAAGATGCGTTGCATAAATACTTAACCGAAGAAAAGCTTGATGTTCTTGGAAATCCGTTGCCAAAAGCACAAGACGATTTAAATTGGGATGCCGATGATTTTACTTTTGAGTTTGAATTAGGCTTAACTCCAGAGTTCGAAGTAAAACTTAAAGGAAAAAAAGCTATTACGCATTACAACATTGTTGCTGATGATAAAATGATTGATGATCAAGTTGAAAATATTCAGAAGCAATACGGTAAAATCATTTCTAAAAACGAAGTTGAAGAAAATGACGAAATCACAGGAACTTTTGTAAACGAAGAAAAAGAGATTAATAACACCACAACTTTAACTTTAGATAAACTAAAAGGTAAGGTAAACGCTAAAAAGTTTATTGGCGCTAAAGTAGGCGATGTTATTACCTTAAAAACAAAAGGGCTTTTTAGTGACGATCATGATTTAATGAACTACTTAAAAGTACCTCATGGTGATGCTCATGGTTTAAATATTAATGTAGATTTTACAATTACCGAAGTTAACTCTAGAGAACTTGCTGATTTAGATCAAGAGTTATTCGATAAATTATTTGGAAAAGGCAACGTAACATCTGCAACTGAGTTGAAAGAGAAGATTAAAGAAGATGCCGAAAAGCAATTCGTTCAGCAATCTGATCAAAAATTATTAAACGATGTGACAGAATATTTAGTAGAAAACACAAAATTTGATTTGCCAGCTGAGTTTTTACAAAAGTGGATTCAAACAGCAGGAGAAGAGCAATTAGATGAGGTGCAAGCTAAAGAGGAATACGAAAAGTCTGAAAAAGCAATGCGTTATCAGTTAATAGAAAGTAAGTTAATTGTAGAGAATAACCTTCAAATAAACTTTGACGATCTAAAAGCTTATACGCACGAGATGATTAAAGGTCAAATGGCGCAGTTTGGACAAATGAATCCATCTGAAAAAGAGTTGGATGATATTTCGGCTAGAATATTATCAAATCAAGATGAAGTTAAGCGTTTGTCTGAACAATTAACAAGTCAAAAATTATTAGCATTCTATAAAGAAAATGCAAATCTTAAAGCTAAAGAATTGTCTTACGACAAATTTGTTAAAGAAGTTTACGGTTCATAGTTTTAAAAAATCACTATATTTAGGCGTTGAATTCATAAGGATTCAACGCTTTTTTTATTATCAATTATATTACTTAAAATAACTATGGATTACGGAAAAGAATTCGAAAAATTCGCTATAAAAGATCAAGGCATTAGTAGTACTTATTACAATAAAATTATTAGTAGTATGTATCCAACTAATTTAACACCAAATATTATTGAAGAGCGACAAATGAACATTGCTATTTTTGATGTGTTTTCAAGATTAATGATGGATCGTATCATTTTTATGGGAACTGCAATTAACGATCAAGTAGCAAATATTATTCAAGCGCAACTATTATTTTTGGAGAGTACAGATTCTACAAAAGACATTCAAATATATATTAACTCTCCTGGAGGAAGTGTGTACGCAGGTTTAGGTATTTATGATACTATGCAATTAATTAAACCAGATGTAGCAACTATTTGTACAGGAATGGCAGCATCAATGGGAGCAGTACTATTATGTGCAGGAGAAAAAGGAAAACGAAGTGGGTTAACACATTCTAGAGTTATGATTCACCAACCTTTAGGAGGTGCACAAGGGCAAGCTAGTGATATTGAAATTACTGCTCGTGAAATATTAATACTTAAAGAAGAGTTGTATAAAATAATAAGTAAGCATTCTGGACAAGATTACGACAAAGTATATGCTGATAGTGATCGTGATTATTGGATGAAATCTGATAAGGCTTTAGAATATGGAATGATAGACGAGATACTGTCTCGTAACTAGAAAAATAATATGAATAGTGTGTTGGTTTAGAAACATTTTGAAAAGTTTGATCAAAAGGTTTTCACTTTTAACTAATCACTTTTAACTTTAAAGAATGGCGAAGGAAGAATTAGAATGTTCGTTTTGCGGTAGAAAAAAACCAGAAACCAATTTATTAATAGCTGGCTTAGATGCACACATTTGTGATCGTTGTATTGAGCAAGCTCATGGAATTGTTATTGAGGAATCAAAACAAATGGATTCAGGAGATTTGTCTGCAGAATTAATGTTACGCAAACCTCAACAAATTAAAGGATTTTTAGACGAATATATCATAGGTCAAGAGCATACTAAAAAAGTAATGTCTGTAGCTGTGTATAATCATTATAAACGTTTATTGCAATCACCTACCGATGATGATATTGAGATTCAAAAATCAAATATCATGATGGTTGGTCAAACAGGAACAGGTAAAACGTTAATGGCAAAAACTATTGCCAAAATGCTCAATGTGCCTTTGGCAATTGTAGATGCTACAGTACTTACTGAAGCTGGGTATGTCGGTGAAGATGTAGAGAGTATTTTAACACGTTTATTGCAAGCAGCTGATTATAATCTAGAAAAAGCAGAACGAGGTATTGTATTTATTGACGAAATAGATAAAATTGCACGTAAAAGTGATAACCCTTCAATTACCAGAGATGTATCTGGCGAAGGTGTACAACAAGCATTATTAAAATTGCTTGAAGGAACAGTTGTTAATGTACCACCAAAAGGAGGTAGAAAGCATCCAGATCAAAAATTTATTGAAGTAAATACCGAAAATATCTTATTTATAGCAGGAGGTGCTTTTGATGGTATTGAGCGTCATATTTCCAAACGTTTAAATATGTCATCTATTGGTTATAAAGCGTCACATGAAGGAGAAATAATAGATAAGGATAATATTTTGCAATATATTATCCCTAAGGATCTTAAAGACTTTGGTTTAATTCCAGAAATTATTGGACGCCTCCCAGTATTAACATATATGAATCCCTTAGATGCTAATACCCTTAGAGCAATCTTGACGGAACCAAAAAATGCTATAGTAAAACAATACAAGAAATTGTTTGCTATGGATGAAATAGAGCTGTCAATAACTGATGGAGCGTTGGATTTTATTGTAGAAAAGGCAGTTGAGTATAAGCTTGGAGCACGTGGCTTAAGATCGCTTTGTGAAGAAATTTTAACTGACGCTATGTTTAATTTACCAAGTAGTAATGAAACTAAATTAAATGTTACTAAGGCCTATGCTGAAGGGAAACTAACAAAAACAAGACTTAAAAAATTAAAGGCAGTTTCTTAGTTTTTTAAGCTTTTAAAATAAATAAAAAAACCACTCGAAACGAGTGGTTTTTTCGTTGAATGTCTTTTTATTAAACGTCTAAAAATTATAAATTCTATTATATAAGAGCTTCTACAATAATTTTTTTTAAATTTGAGAAAAAGCACTCATGAAAAAGTTAAAAAAAGTATTAGTATTATTAGTAACAGTTTCTACAATATTAAGTTGTAGTAAGAAAGAATCAGCTCCAACTCCTGAAGTTCGAACGGCCGAAGATGTTATAGAAGATTTCCAAAATCTTGATGTACAGCCAGGGATTAATGATTTTGCATTAGAGACATTAGTCAGTGATAAGTACTGGAATTTTAGAGTTGTAGCGCCAGCAGATGCGTCAATTGATAATTTAAGACCGTTGGTTATTGATTTACACGGAGCTTCAGGAGGAAGTCCTTCAGCACATAAAAATACAGAATGTTATGTAGAAGATGGATTACAAATTTTAAATGCGTTCATTATTAGCCCTAATGCAGGTTTTGATGAATGGTACGATTCTTCAAACCAGCAACAAGTACTAGCATTAATAGATTTAGCAAAGTCTAATTGGTATATAAACCCTAGTCAAGTTATTATTACTGGTTATAGTAATGGAGGCAATGGAAGTTGGTTTTATGCAGATTATTATCCAGAACTTTTTTCAGCTGCAATTCCTATGGCAAGCTCATATGATCCAGAAAGAGCATCTGGTGAAGTTCCAGAAATAGATGTGCCATTGTATGTTATTCATGGGGAAGATGACGAATTATTTCCAGTAGAAGCAACGGAAGCTTTTGTAAACAAATCCAGAAATGCTGGCTCAAGCATAGAGTTTGTAGTAGCACCAGGACTATCACATTTGGATGTATGTGATTATGCAAGCTATTTAGCTGATGCTGCCACTTGGGTTCAAACTGAAGTTTGGAATTGATTTTTAGTATACTAAGCTAAAATGACCCTTATAAGTAACCAAGTTATTGTTTAGGTCATTAACACTTATAGTAAACCAATAATCACTTGATGGTAATTTTTTTCCATTAAAAGTACCATCCCAACCGGAGTTTGGATTTAAAATATTAAGCAATTTCCCATACCTGTCGAATATATTAATATCTGAGAAGGTAAAATTATCATGATCTAATCCTTTTACTCTCCAAGTATCATGATAGCCATCATTATTAGGTGTCAAGAATTTTTGAAAACCAAAAACAAAAATTCTTTGCACCACTGTGCCACAAACATTATTAATATATACATCGTAAGTTCCTGGAGGTACATTTTTAAAAGTGTTTTCAGATTGGTAATTAAATGTAAAAACATCATCTATATTGTTTAATGCGTAAAGATTATCGCTATTATGTGCGGCTGATACAGTTACAGTATTGCTATCTCCTACATCAACAGTAATACCGTTTAAAATAGGTGTAGTTGAGCTTAATACTTTAAAAGTTTTTTGCTTTTCACAATCTGAAACATTATCAACAATTGTAAGAATCACTGTTTGAGAGCTAGGTATTGATATTTGATAACCTGTATCATTTGTACTCCAATAATAGCTATAGTTATTTTGTATATTAGTAGGTATTGGAGCGGTTAAAGTGATAGGGAATGAGTTATTGCAAATAATGATGGTTTCCTGAGAATCAAACTCAGGAAATGTACTAATGAGCAAATTTACTTGTCCAGACCCATAACAGTTTCCATTGTCTTCAACTTTAAAAAACAAGGTTGTTTCTTCTGTTGCATAATTGTTTTCAGAAATTTCATTGTCATTTATAGCATTTTCAAGAGAATCATATAAAGTAACAGTATATGTGCCAGCTGGGTTAAGTGAATTAATGATGTTATTTTTAATATCGGATAGTTTAAATAAAGCAGTATCATCTCCCAGATTACAACCATATTCATTTGCTGCTAATAATGCAGTACTTGGTGTTGCTATTAATTCAATTTCACTTAAACTATAGCAGTCATTCCCAATTTCATAAACTTTAGCTATAACAATTTGATTTGCAATTGTATTCGAAAAAATAGGATCTAATGAGTTTTGATTTAAAGGGTCTGATGCTGCATCAGAAACGTTTAAATAGAAATAAACATTAAAATTACTAGATCGATTACTGGTTATTAAATCGATACTGTTTCTTAAATCAAATGTAGTTAGACCATCTTGCGAATCATTATCAAATAAATCACATTTATCTAGCATTACGTTAGAATTAATATTTGGAGGTAAGTTAAATGTAATATTTGCAAAGCCTTCATATTTGTTGTCACAGTTATCATGAGAATCAACAAAAAGCGAATAAGTACCTATAGTATTCGAACCATCACTATTTATGATTAATTGATGAGGAGGAGAAGGCGTTGGGATATTAGTAGTTGTAGTACCATCATTAAACGCCCAAAAATATTCAGCTCCAGGAATGTTAGGTCCGTTAAGTGTATAAGTGCTATCGTAACAGATAGCAAGATCCGCACTAGTTTCAGTAACTTCCTCGTTAGGATTTACAATATTAAAGTCGTTTATAATAAAAAAGGATTGAATAAAAGGAGGTAGTCCTTGCATTACTTGCCTGCCGTTACCAAAGTCAATATAATCTAATTCCAAATTACAATCATCACCTTTTAATTCAGGATTGTGAATTACATCTAAGTATTGTGTCCCCACTGTATATTCTTCAGGAATTGTGACATATATTTTTAAATCTGGACCTAATTGTAATGCACCTCTATAAGCTAACTCAGAATGCAGAAGTGTCATTCTAGTTCTAAGATTAGTATCTTTAAGATCGAACTGATAAAGTTTATATGTATCACTATCTAATGTAGATGCATATAACATATTACCACTCGAAGAGAATTCAATACCATAAGGAGCTTCTACACCACCAGAGTTAAATATCATGTCGCCATCATTGGATACAACACCAGTGCTATTATTAAAACTGTATAATAGAAGCCCACTAGTACTTGAAGTTAATCCTTGATGCGCTACAGCTAACTTTTTTCCATTAGGTGAAATTTTTAAGTAACCTCTGGATTGTCTTGACATAAAATTTACCTGAGAAATAACAGGAGTTGGATTTACCCCATTTTCGGTTACTTTATATGAGTAAAATAAATTATCAACTAACGAAATTACCCAATAACCATCACAATTCTCAGTTTCTACTGCTGTAATTTTTTCTGACCAGAATCCTCCATCGCTACTTCCAGATAAATCTGTAGCAGCTCCTGAAATATCTCCTAAGCCATTATTGAGTGATAAATCTACAGTATAATAATGATAGCCTGAGGGTTCTATTGTGGAGCCAACAGTAAACAAATAATAGATATTTAGATATGTTGGATTAGGAACTATAATAGCAGATTGTGTACTAGATTCATCTCCTAGTAAATCGGTGCCGTTTGGCATAGGTTGATGCGTTCTAGTCCACGCAGTTGAACCATCCGAATAAAACAAAAGTCTTCCATTCGCATCAGATATTGATGCACAACCTTCTAATGTATTTAAACTACCTTGCTGTACTGTTGGTCTAGGCGAGTTTCTATTAAATCGCAATCCCATGTTTTCACCAAAAAACCAGTTGTTAGCTTCGTTTTGGGAAAACAATATGGTAGTAAATAGCATACATATTACTACAATCTTCTTTTTCACTTTCTAAATGTATGAATTTATAAGTAAAATTCAAGTTTTATAAGGCATAAGCTATTAAAGTTAGATTAAATGACTTTTTGAAATAAAAAAACCACTCGAAACAAGTGGTTTTTATCTTGGATTATAATTAATGTCTGCTGTAGGGTTTTTAATATCTTTTTCTTAATTACAGTTTAAAAGTAGCATTATAATTGAGAGAAAAAAAAGTGAGTGTCTATTTTTAGATGAATACAAGTGTATATTCGTTTAAAGAAAAAAGAAGGTCTTTTTTACCGATGAAGAGTAATAGTATTCTTAACTATTCAATCTCAACAACTCCTCCAAATAATCTCTAGAATTAGAAAGCCTTGGAATTTTATGCTGACCACCAAGTTTATCTTTTTCTTTTAACCAATCGTAAAATAATTGTGGTCGTGCAATGTTTATTTTAGGCTGATTAAGTGTAATGTTGTTATAGCGTTTAGCTTCATAATCGGAGTTTAAAGATTTTAAGGCATCGTCTAGTAATACATTAAAATGTTTCATATCGTTAGGAGGTGTTTTAAACTCAATAAGCCATTCATGGGCTCCTTTTTCTTTTCCTTTCATAAAAACTGGAGCAGCTGTATAGTCAATAATTTCAGCATTGGTTTTTTTGCATACATCTTTTAAAGCATCTTCGGCATTTTCTATAATGAGTTCTTCTCCAAATACGTTAATATGATGTTTGGTTCGTCCAGAAACCTTAATTCGATATGGATTTAACGAAGTAAATCGAATAGTATCTCCAATTTTATAACGCCATAACCCAGCGTTAGTCGTAATTATAACTGCATAATTGGTATCCTTTTCAACTTCGCTTAAAGGAATTACTTTTTCTTTAGGAGTTCCATAGGTAGACATATCTATAAACTCATAAAAAATACCATAATCCAACATCAGTAATAATTCACTGGAATTATTTTGATCTTGAATGGCAAAAAAGCCTTCAGAGGCATTATAGATTTCGTAATATTTAAAATCTTTTCGAGGTAAAATAGATTTATATTGATTCATATAAGGCACAAAACTTACACCTCCATGAAAATAGGCTTCTAAATTTGGCCAAATATCAAATATATTTTCTTTTCCTGTAGTTTCTAAAACACTATTAAGTAATACTAACATCCAAGAAGGCACTCCTGCTAAACTTGTTACATTTTCGTTAATAGTTTCGTCAACAATCGCTTGCATTTTATACTCCCAATCACTCATTAAAGACACTCTGCTACTAGGTGTACTGCTAAACTCTGCCCAAAAAGGCATATTGTCTATTAAAATGGCCGATAAATCTCCAAATACAGTACCATTCTCTTGATATAATTCTTTACTACCTCCTAACCTTAAACTTTTACCAGTAAACAATTGAGAGTTTTCGTTGTTATTTAAATACATACAAAGCAAATCTTTACCTGCTGCATAATGACAATCTTCCAGAGACTCCACACTTACTGGAATAAATTTACTCTTCGCATTGGTTGTTCCGCTTGATTTTGCAAACCATTTTATTGGTGTTGGCCAAAAAATATTTTGTTTTCCTTGTCGAGATTCTTCAATAACATTCTGAATATCTTCATATGATACAATAGGAATTCTTTCGCTAAACGTTTTATAGTTTTTAATAGAAGCAAAATCATATTGTTTCCCTATTTGCGTGTCTTTGGCAGTGTCTAAAAGTGAAAAAAGCAGCTCATTTTGAACTTCATTAGGGTATTTTAAAAACAATTCGATTTGATGAAATCGTTTTTTTAAAAACCATGAAGCAATAGAATTTACTAAGGGAATTGGCATATATTGGTTATCTTTACGAGGTCTAAAATAGGAAAAATCTTTTTATGCAGTACCAAGGTGTGTTAACAAAAATGGAAACTGAATTTAGCAGTCCAATTAATTATTATTTAGTGTTTGAATCGGATTTTATAAACATGAATCAGCTTCTTAATAAAACGCTAAAAATCAGTTTTGTAAAGTATCAATGCCTTAATTGTGGTTTAGATAAAACCATTTATAGACAGGGTTTTTGTAAAAGTTGCTTTTTTGATATTCCACAAGCTGCTGACTGGATTATGCGTCCAGAATTAAGTACTGCACATTTAAATAAAGAGGATAGAGACCTGGAGTACGAGAAAAAAGTACAGTTGCAACCACATATAGTCTATTTAGCTAATTCAAGTAATGTAAAAGTTGGAGTTACTAGAAAAAGTCAAGTGCCAACACGTTGGATAGACCAAGGCGCACATGAGGCTATTGAAATTGTTGAAGTGCCAAATCGTTATTTAGCAGGAATTACTGAAGTCGCTTTAAAAGACCATGTGGCTGATAAAACCAATTGGCGAAAAATGCTTAAAAATGATATTGAAGATGAAAACTTAGTGGATTGGCGCGAAAGACTTAAAAATTATATTCCAGATGAAGCAAAAGAATATTACATAGCAAGTAATGCCGAAACTAATATGGATTTTCCAGTACTTAAGTATCCTAAAAAGCCTTCGAGTTTGAATTTAATTAAATCTCAAGAGTATATTGGTAAACTAGTAGGCGTCAAAGGACAATATTTAATTTTTGAAGACGAAACTGTTTTTAATGTTAGAGCAAATGAAGGATTGGTAGTTAGTCTAACGATTAATTGAAAAATCCCATTTAAAACTAGTTTTAAATGGGATGGATATTTTCTATTTTATGAAACATCCATAACTATATTTTGATACCTAAGGAAATGATTAAATGGATGTCGCATGTGACATTAGAAAAACAATAAATATAAACACATGAAATACTAAATTTCCTCTTGATCTCTTAGGCCTTGTATATAAGAAGCTTTTTGGATTTCACGACGTCTTTTAACTGAAGGCTTTGTAAAAAATTGGTTTTCTCTTAAATTTTGCATCACCTTAATATTTCTGTGCTTTCGTTTGTAACGTTTTAAAGCACGCTCTATATTTTCACCTTCTTTGATAATAATTTTTAACATATATATTTTTATTAATGTTTTACTTTTAGGCTTATCCTAAATATGTTTTTAATACTTTACTTTTTGATGTATGTCGTAATCTGCGAATTCCTTTTTCTTTTATTTGTCTAACACGTTCTCGTGTCAATCCAAAAGAGTCGCCTATTTCTTGAAGGCTCATAGGTTGTTTTTTGTCAATCCCGTAATAATGGCGCAAAACTACGGCTTCTTTTTCTGATAGTGTGTCTAATGCGCGATTTATTTCAATAATTAATGAACCTCTCATTAAATCGGCATCAGGTTTTGGTGACTCATTAGAATTTACAACATCGTAAAGTGTTGAATTTTCACCTTCTTTTAAAGGTGCATCCATCGAAACGTGTCTTCCAGAAATTTTCATAGACTGTTTTACATTGCTAACAGAAAGATCTAGATTATTCGCGATTTCTTCAGCACTGGGTGCTCTTTCATGAGTTTGCTCTAAAAAGGAATACGCTTTGTTTATTTTATTAATAGCTCCAATTTTATTTAAAGGGAGTCTAACTATTCGAGATTGCTCAGCTAATGCTTGTAAAATGGCTTGTCTAATCCACCAAACAGCATACGATATAAACTTAAAACCTCTTGTTTCGTCAAAGCGTTTTGCAGCCTTAACTAAACCAGCATTACCTTCATTAATCAAATCTGGTAATGATAATCCTTGATTTTGGTATTGTTTAGAGACAGAAACAACAAAACGTAAGTTAGCTGTTGCGAGCTTATCTAAAGCAACTTGATCTCCAGCACGTATTCTTTGTGCTAATTCTACTTCTTCATCAGCAGTAATTAAATCAATTTTACTTATGTCTTGTAGGTATTTATCAAGTGATTTGGATTCTCTATTGGTAACTTGTTTCGTAATTTTTAATTGCCTCATATATTAGTTTAAAAGTTTAAAGTGTTATATCTTCTTAACTTAACGTTTTTATTCAAAAAACCTAATAAATGAGCTGTTTTATTACAAAAACTACAAAAAAGAAGCTAATTTATGGTATCTTTTTTCTTTTTTCGCTTTTTTAATAAATCACCTAAAATACTTTTAACAGTTTCTTCTGTTTTAGTTTTAGTGCTATCGTTTTTTATATTTGTACTATCTTTTTTAGTTTGTATTTTCGCTTTTGTGCTATCAGTTGGCTTTTTCTTGTTGTTTAAAACACCATCTAGTAAATTCTTCAATTTATCTTTTCCAGAGTTTAAAAGCTTTTGTTTTTCAATCTCGATAAGTTGCTTAGTTAAGTTTGCGACCCCACTTGTTAAATCGGTTGATACTTGCGGACTAGCATATGTACCAGAAATGTTTGCAGTGACTGGAATGGTTATTTTGTTGACTTCGTTATCGTTAATTCTACCAATTAATCTATTAACTTCTCCACCTAAATACTTTGCTGGTACATCAAGTATGGCTTTGTAGTTTAAAGAGGTGTCAAAACCATGAGAGCCTGATACTTGAATATTAATGTCTTTATACTTAACGCTGAAAGGTTTTACATTTACTAAGCCGTTTTCAAAAGATAGATTGGTTTTTAAATCGTTTAGATTTAGTTTGTCAAAATCGATAAAATTTAAGCTTTCTTCTAGCTTTCCAAGTACTTTTAACTTTTCTGAATTTACAGAGCTTACAAAAAGCTGTGCAAAGGTGTTTCCAGAAACCGATGCCAATTCGGGAGTGAACGACTCGTTTAAATTGCCTTTTAAGTTAATAGTAGAGTTTAGTTTTCCTTGTAATGCAGTAGCAATAGGAGCTAAACTTTGAAACAACTCTAAACCGTTAAAAGACTTTGCGATATCAAAATTATCAACTCCTAAGTTGATATTAAATGTTGGTATTGCTTCTTGGGTTGATACATTTCCAGTAATTGCTAAAATACCTTCAAATAGCTTTGAGGTCAAGCCTTTTAAATTGGCTTGCTGGTTATTAATAGATAATGAACCACTAACATCTTTTAAATTTAAATTGTCATAAATAACAGTATTGACATCAGCCGTGATATTGCAATCTAAAAACTCAGGAATTTTGAGCGATTCTGTATTAGAAGTGGTCTTGTTTTCTTCAGCAGTGTCATCTTGTGCAACCATAAAATCGTTCACCGCAAATACGTTCGATGTTACTATAAAATCACCTTGCAATTTATTTTTCTGCATTAAAAAACCAATCAAATTTTTAATAGTTCCAGTGGCATTAATGTCACTTTCGCCTGTTTTAGCAGCAAAATTATTCAGCGAAATGATTCCTGGTTTAAAAGTTAAATCTGCCTTTGAAATATGAATTGGATTTACAATATCTTCTGAAGAGAAAATAAAATCGGTAATACTTACTGAGCCATTATTTTTAATACGATTATATGAATTGGTTTCAATAGCATTCATGTCGAAAGACGTATTTAGTTTCCCTTTTAAAATACCACTAAGCTCTTTGTCTAATTCAATAGGATATGCTTTTGAAATGTTCGCAAGGTTAAGTGTTCCGTCCAAATTGGCATCTACTTGCGTATTGTTTCCTAAGTTTTTTAAGATAGCTGAAGACTTAAAAATATCTTGATCTATTTTAAAGTTAAGCGTACTCAAATCTACATAAGTATCATCAGGATTTCCATTATCATTTTTTACTGAGGCATTAATATTAATATTTTCAACTCGTTTAGGAAGATTAGGATACTTAAACGATGCGTTATTCGACACCATCTTTATATCTATTGTAGGAATGGTTTTGTTGGACACTAAGCCTTTAATAATTCCTTCTACTTTAAAATCGCCTGAGGTTTCTACATCATCAAGGTTTTTAGCATAACGCTCAGGCATGACAGCTAGAAAACCTTTAAACGACGATTCAGGGTTCTTAAAAGTGATGTCAATTAATTGTCCTTCGTCTTTGAGTTGTACATAACCATCAAATTCTAAAGGTAATTGATTGATGAATCCTTTATTTTCTTTAAAGGTGTAGGTGTTGCTTTTTAGATTTAAATCTATTAAAGCATCTAAAGTAATATGATTGTTTTCTAGGTAAGAAGTACTATCAATGTTTAAGCTAACATTGGCTTCAGATTTGGTGTCTAACTCAGAAATAACATCAGTAAATTGTGCATTTCCGGAATGATTTAAACGCGTTACATATACTGTAGTATTTGAAACTTCGTCAATATAAGTTAGTGCACTATTAGTAATGCTGTAATCTTCAATATTAATTTTAAAACCATTACTTTCTGTTGAAGCAGTATTCGTGCTTTCATTGGTTTCGGTTTTAAAAATATCCCAGTTGGTTGCCTCAGTAGTACTTTCTTTTAAAGTGATTAACGTCTCGTCAATAGTAACACTAGTAATAACAATAGGCTCATCATTTTGATTTTTAAAAAGCTCTTTTATAGCCATTTTTAAGCCAATAGATTTAGCCGTTGTAAAAGTTTCATCTTTAAACGGAGCGTTATTGGTAATGGTAAGATTATCAATAGTCACTTTGGCATTTGGGAAACTACTAAGCAAGCTCAAACTAACATCGTCAAATTCTACTTTGGCATTTATGTTTTCATCTACGTAAGCTTGAACGATAGCATCAATTTTAGATTCTAAAACAAAAGGAATTGCTGCTAAAATCACTACAAAAATTAATAATATAATACCAATAATCTTAAATATTTTCTTCATAAATGATTGTTTGTAGGAATATATACGATTAAAATTAGAAAATAAGTCTTAACAAACTATTAAAGCAACGAAATTTCTTCGTTAACCTTTAGTTTAAAACGTTTTCTAAACAAATAGACACCTAAATACAAGAAAGGGGTGTCAATAGCTGCGATCATAACTTTAAATAAAAATCCACTAATTAGTAAGCCTTTAAAGCTTTCCCATGGCAGCACTTCAAAAGTGCATAATAAGGTAAGGATGGAAAAGGTATCAATAAATTGTGAAAACCAAGTGGAAAAATTATTTCGCAACCATAAATGTCTACCTTTGGTTAGGCGTTTCCAGAAATGATAAATTTGAATATCGATAAACTGCGCAAACAAATAAGCGGTCATACTAGCAAATACTGCGATAGCTGATTGTCCAAAAACTTTGGTAAACAAGGCATCATCAACAGGAGAGTTTTCTATTGCTGGAACATTATCAGCAACTAAAATAATGAGTAGTGAAAACACCGAAGCAAAAATTCCTGTAACCACTACTTGATTAGCACGCTTTTTGCCATAAATCTCACTTATTAAATCGGTTATTAAAAAAGTTATTGGATAAGGTAAAATACCAACGGAAATTTCAAATAAATTAGCTCCAAAAATTTCTATATCTAAAGGATGCCAATAAAAAAACTTTTGAAAAATTAGGTTAGACACTACTAACGACGTGATAAATAAAGCTCCTAGTAGCATGTAAATACGTTGCGCTAGAAGTTTGTCTTTTAGTGTCATTTAAATAGCTATTAATAATTTTTCTGTCAGTTCGAATATTTCGCTTTAGCGAAATGTATCAAGAGTTATTGATTAGAATAAATCTTCTCAACACAATTCCGATGAAATATAGGAATCACTCGAAGTGACATATAGTGTTAATTTACACACAAGATGTTTTTGTGAATAAATCGTTACAGTAAATATAAACTAATAAATTTTCTTTTAGTTAATTTGCCATTGCTTATGAACCAACCACAGCAAGTTTATATATCGTTAGGAAGTAATAAAGGCGACAGGTTTAAAAACCTTCAAGAAGCCATTGATCTTATTCATGTTGGAATTGGAACTGTAAAAATAATTTCTAAGGTTTATAATTCACCAGCTTTTGGTTTTCAAGGAGACGATTTTTATAATGCTTGTCTTCATGTATCGACCTATTTGAAACCTAAAAAGGTGATGCAAGAATTATTGTCGATTGAGAAAAGTTTAGGCAGAGTGAGAAGTCAAAAAAATGGTTACGAAGCACGAACTATTGATCTAGATATTTTGCTAATTGATGATGAAGTAATCAACACGAAAACGCTTAAAGTTCCTCATCCTGAAATGCATAAAAGACGTTTTGTATTACGTCCTTTAAATAATATTGCTCCAAAAGTTGAGCATCCAGAACTTAATAAGTCTGCGAGTTTACTTTTAGAAGAATGTGAGGATGGTAGTGAATTGGAAGGCATTAATATTTGGCTTAAGAATCCAAGTAAAGTATTTAATTTTTCTAAGCATAACTATATTGCTATTGAAGGAAATATTGGTGCAGGAAAAACAAGTTTGGCAACAAAAATATCACAAGATTTTAATGCTAAATTGGTGTTAGAGCGTTTTGCAGATAATGCCTTTTTACCAAAATTTTATAAAGAACCACAGCGTTATGCGTTTGCTTTAGAAATGTCTTTTTTGGCTGATAGATACCAACAAATAAGTGACGATTTATCACAACTGGATTTATTTAAAGATTTTATTGTAAGTGATTATGATGTGTTTAAGTCGCTTATTTTTTCTAAAATCACCTTACCAGAAGATGAATTTATCCTATACCGAAAGCTATTCTATTTAATGTATAAAGACATTGCGAAGCCAGATTTGTATGTGTATTTACATCAAAATATTGAGCGCTTACAGGCTAATATAAAAAAACGCGGACGTGATTATGAGCAGAATATTGAAAATGGTTACTTAGAAAAGATTAACTCTGGGTATTTAGAATTTTTGAAAAATCAGACAGAAATTAAAGTTAAAATCATCGATATTTCGGATATGGATTTTATTAAGAATAGAGCAGATTACTTATGGCTATTAAATCAGATTTGTGAAGATGATGCATAGAATTATTCAATCACCTGAGATTTTAATTGTTGGCATGAAAGCTAACATGTCTTTTGAAGCGATTAGTGAAGAAACAGGGAAGTTAGCAAGGCAATTTATGCCAAGATTAAAAGAAATTAATAACCGAGTAGATGATTATACATTGTCGCTTCAAAATTATGATGATTTTAATTTTAGTAAAGTGTCACCAATTATGACTTTCGAAAAATGGGTTGGTATTGAGGTTACTAATTTTAATAATGTCCCGATTGGAATGGAAATACTTACTATTAATCCTGGAAATTATTTAGTAATCGATTTTAAAGATTCTATGCAAGAGTTTGTAAAAAATTGGCATTATATACATTCACAATGGTTACCAAATTCTGAATTTAAACTAGATAACAGGCCACATTTTGAAAAGCTAGGCCCAAGTTATAGTCCAATAAATGCTGTAAATGAGGAAGAAATTTGGATTCCTGTGGTTTGAGAATATTTGTCATTCCGCACTTGATGCGGAATCCAGTAAATTACTTATAACTTCGATAGGTACTCATTAATTATTTTATTTTTG